>CAZSVV010000001.1:0-18053 GCA_964610445.1 uncultured Pseudomonadales bacterium
GGCCAGAATCGTTTCAACATTTTGTTGTCAGTCACCCAAAACCAGAGATGCTTGAAAGAATTATATGATGGAACTAGTATAATTACGTTACCACCAGGCTTAGCGTATCTAAGATGACACTCTATAGCGATCTGAGGATTTCGGAAATGCTCAACTAGCCCATTAGAAAATACAATATCGTACTTTTTTTTGATTTTACTACTTTCTCTTATGTCTTGGAGTATTAAATCATAATTATGGATGCCATATTTCTTAAAAATCCTGCGTATGAAAGTTAATGATTCTTCGGAATAATCTAGAGCTATAATTTTTCGGAAATGATGCGAAATCTTAGCTAATTGATATCCTGTTCCGCATCCCAACTCGCAAAGAGTATCTCCACCAAAGTATTGTTTGAATATCTTTTTTTCGTAGTAGCTAGACTCATACAATCGAGCTAGATCAAGAAAGCGCTGTAGAAATGATCTTTTCCAAAAACTACTCCACTCTACAAGTTGATCTGACTTTGCTCTGGATGATTTTTGTAATCTTGGTCTATCATCAATTAGTTTGTTGAGATCCATATTTATAGTACAACCATTATTAATTTGATGAAATTTTACACCTATTAATACTTGGTGTGTATACTAATTTTATGTTAACTCCAATTCACATGGTCTCTGCATCAGTCTTATCTCTCATTTATGCAAAAGTCGTACCGACTGAGACGGGGTATATATTTGCATCTCTCGTGTTTGCTGGATTACTTGATTTGGACCATGTTTACTATCTTATTAGAGACCACAAGATGTATAAGCAAAAAGGTCTGGCTGGTCAGCTACATCATGCTAGATCACCACTCCATGAGCTATTTGGGGTAATGCTATTTGGCGTCATATCACTACTTATCCGTGCGCATGACCAAACACTCGCCTCAATCTTCTTCTTGAGTCTTCTTATTCATATATGTGAAGACTATGTCGCCGGCATTGGATTCCCCTTCAACCCTTTTAACAAGACACAGTTGGCTCTTTTTAAACATACAAAAACCGACAAAATAATTATCAACCTACTAGTGACAGTAGTATCAGGAGTGCTATGGGTACTATACCTGCAAGGCAAGCTCTAACAGGAGCAAAATTCTACCGTAAGATCTTATCCTTTTTTGAGGATTATCTGGTCTTGCCTAAGATTAACCCCTCTTGGTTTCAACTCGCAGGCCTACTTTTGTCACTAGGATATATCTACTTGAGTAGTGACATTACAAAACTCTGGTTCTTGACGATTATACTCATCCTAGACTGGATGGACGGTGCATCAGCAAGGATGCAAGGTAAAGCCTCGCTCTCTGGCTGGATGATTGACGTGTTAATTGATCGTCTCAGTGAAGGATTTATCTTCTGGGCGGAGATTGGAACAGAGGTAGGTTACATATTCTTTATTCTCTGGATCCTCAACTGTGTCCTGAGTGTCTATAGCGTCAGATCAGGTAAGCACGTCCTACTCGCGATCCGTTTTGCTTATATTTTCGTACTGCTGTATAGGATTATATGGATCTGATCTTTACCTATATATATTTCTACCTCCCAGGTGCAATGGCCAATATTGGTGCCAATATTGGGAGATTTATACCTGGATTTAGAGAGATGACTATGCCAGTTGATATCGGTATGAAGCTCAATGGCATCAGATTAATCGGAGATCATAAGAATGTTGGTTCATTTATCTTTGGGGTGCTATTTGGTACGAATATTGGCATCTTCAAAACTATCTATCTAGATCAGTTTTTCTCAGGATCATTACTCTTACAGTTAAGCGTAGCTCAGAACATATTTATGTATACGCTAATTTCGCTAGGTGCACTGACCGGAGACTTGATCAAAAGCATTATCAAGCGACAGTTAAAGCGACCTGAACATACTATGTGGATACCATTCGATGAAATTGATCACACCACCGCGTCACTATTGTTAGCAAAGATATTTTTTCCTATTGCCTGGATGGATATTCTGGGAATAATCGTAATTATATTCTTCCTCCACTTAGCCACAAATGTACTTGGTTACCAGATTAAGGTGAAAGAAGTACCTTACTAACTTAGAATATAAATCAAAGTCTAAACTTAGGTAGATCATATGAACTGGATAATTGCTAGCATTCTAATGCTATTTAGCTCGGTTGGATTGTATTTGTTCGTGAGAAAAAGTAACGAGCTAAAAACTCCACAGCAGCTCAATAATCTCTCCATGTTCTTGGTACCGGTCGTCGTCTATCTGATAATGATTGTTCGGACACCCACAGATTTTGCACTACAACCTATTGAATATTTACTCATAATTATTCAAGCTATTTTCTTTAGTTATCTAGGGAATGTCTTTTCCCTAAAAGGCATCGAATATGCTCCTAACCCAGGATATAGCTTAATTATTTCAAGAAGTTACGTTGTATTTACTGCTGTCGCATCTATCTACCTATTTAATGCTCCACTGAGTACTAAGTCTGTCATCGCAATTATTTGTATTATCTTATTTGCGTCTTTGATAGCAATTGATAAAAACAGAGATAAATCAGGATCTAATGCAGCATGGCTACCCTATACTATTGGAGCGTTCTTTTGCGCTGGATTCTCGGCACTATCTTCTAAGTATCTCCTTAACTTAGGTGTGCCGATACTCACCAGACTCATCTACTCTATGCTATTAGTCACAATCTTGATCATTGGCGAAATAGTAGTTAAGAAAGTTAATATAAAGAATACTTCTAAACCTCAACAGTTAACTCTACTTATGATAGGTATCTTTGGCGCGAGTTTTAACTACTTTATGCAGGTAGCGTTTAACCTAGCACCTAATGTGGGATATGTTAACGCTACTAATGCTGCGTCAATATCACTCCTGACTATCATGTCATATGTAATTTTTAGAGATGAGTTGTCAATCAAGAAAATGATTGGGATTGTCGGAGTGACCGCTGGGCTGATACTACTTTTTGTATAGCCTTTGTTGGATATCATATATAAATCGAGAGATTAAGTAGTGATCATCACTCACTAGAGTACAATAGGTACATGAAGATTTTGTTTGTCACGGCTGAGGTGGGACCATTCGTATCTGTTGGCGGGTTATCACAAGTATCATACTTCCTGCCCAACTCGCTACTAAAACTCGGGGATGATGTACGAATCTTTACCCCAAAATTTGGCGCTATGGATCCACCAAAATCAGAGAATGAAGCTGAGGATAGCACACTAAGTAAAACGAGATGGCCATTAAAGATGGAGCTGGAGGGACTGCACGTGCCCCTGCGAGTAAACAATGATAGCGATGACCTAATCTGCAATGTTAAGTCGCATCATAAAAGAGGTCGGGTAAAGACTTACTTTCTCGAAAATAGAGAGTACTACGAACTAAGAGCTAATGTCTTTGGGTACCGCGATGACCATATACGATTTTTGCTCATGAGCAAAGGGTGTTTGGAATGGCTATTAAAAGAGCGAGAAAATGGTAGTGGATGGTGGCCTGATGTTATTCACTGTAATGATTGGCACAGTGCTTATTTGATAGAGCTAGCCAAAAGATCTCCACGATATGAAAGTATATTTAGCGATGTCAAAATTGTTTTGACTGTACATAATTTTGTGTATCAAGGTAACTTTGATTATAAGTACTGCAATATCGAAGACCGAGATGATGGCAAGCGAGCCCTCCTGCCTCTGCTTGACGCGCGCATGCATACACAAAATCCCCTCCTCCGTGGGATTCTTCATGCTGATGCAGTGAGCACTGTCTCCTCTACCCACGCCAAAGAAGTACTAACCGAAGAGTATGGAGAAGGTCTACACCTAGTCTTGCAAAAAAGAAAATCTAGACTGGTTGGGATACTAAACGGTTTGGACACTAACACTTTTGACCCAAAAAAAGATACATCAATCAAAGCGAGGTTTGACCTGAGTAACTATGAGCATGCACGCACCGTTAACAAAAAGGCGCTGCAAAAAATATTTATGTTACCCAACAAACCCAATGCATTCCTAATAGGATATGTCGGCCGCCTAGCTCAGCAAAAAGGAATCAACTTAATAACCTCGATGCTACCACACCTACTTACCGAGTACCCCAATATCCAACTAGTAGTGCTCGGTGGGGGTGACGAAGCAGATCGCACAAAACTAATGCATCTACAGAAAAAGTTCCCAGAGCAGATTGGACTACACCTGATGCCAGACTTCCTCATGCCTCGCAAAGTCTTTGCAGGAGCTGACGCACTACTTTTACCAAGTATGTTTGAGCCAGGTGGGATCGTGGCACTAGAGTCCCTACGGTACGGTGCAGTACCGATAGTGCGGCGAACCGGCGGCTTAAATGACATTATCGCTGACTTTGAGCCAACAAGTCTTACTGGCAACGGTTTCTCTTTTTCTAGCAAAACTGATTGGGCACTGTACGGTGCCATAGTCCGTGCACAAACCACATTTGAGAACAAAAAAATATGGAGCCGATTAGTAGAAAACTGTCTGAAAGCCGACTTTTCGTGGGAACATGTAGCCTCAGAGTACCAAAAATGGTACCGACAAGTTAGGATAGAGGAATGAATAGACCAATCGCCTATTTTTGTGCAGAGTACGCGCTGAGTGACGAGTTACAGATATATGCCGGTGGACTAGGAGTACTAGCTGGTGACTACGTAAGAGAAGCCGGGGATTCTGGACTGCCATTTGTAGCAGTAGGACTGTATTATGCTGGTGGGTTTGTCCATAAAGAATTATCTAATGAAGGGCGAGTCGTAGATTTACATAATGGCAAGAGACCAGAAGATGCAGGACTTACCTTAGTCAAAGATGAGACAGGTTCGGTAGTTAAAGTCAAAATCCCGATAGCGCAGAGTATAGTGACTGCCCAGGTTTGGCTATACGAATACAAGTCAGCCAAAGTATATCTACTCGATACCAAGGTTAGCGAAAATAGCGAGGCAGACCAGCGTATTACTGAAACCCTATATATTACTGACAAAGAAGTAAGACTAAAACAAGAGATAGTACTCGGGATCGGAGGCCTCCGAGCCCTGCTCTCGATGGATATCCACCCTTCTTTTTACCACCTAAACGAAGGTCACTCTGCACTACTAATATATGAGCTAATCCACCACGAGATGAAAGAACACAATCTAGACTTTGAAGGCGCCCGGGCACGGGTGCGTGAGCGAGTCTTGTTTACTAACCATACACTAGTTACTGCAGGTAATGATGTCTTTAGTAATGATCTGGTGTCTCTACTCTTAACTAAATACGCGCAAGAGATCGAGATCCCCGTTAAGCAGCTAGTTGACCTAGGATTAGTCCAACAGTCTTCTACTTTTTCGATGACAATCCTTGCTATGAGAGCTGCTGACCGAGTCAATGCAGTGTCTAAACTACACGCAAAAAAAGCTAAAGAAATATGGAGTGATCACCCAATGACGCCGATTACCAATGGGATTCATCTGCCGACCTGGGACAGAGTTGGAGAGAATGAGATGTGGAGTCAGCACCAACGTAACAAACAAAAACTCTTGCAGGTGATCAAAGAGCAGACCGGTATACAGTGGGGTGAGAGTGATCTACTGCTAGGTTGGGGGCGAAGGATGGCGAGGTACAAGAGACCACTGGCGTTGGTTGAGCGGCTCAAGCAGTTTGGGGAGATGGCGAGGGATACTAAAAGACCAATTAGAGTTGTGTTTGCTGGGATTGCCCACCCAGCTGATACTGATGGAAAAGAACTACTAGAGGAGCTGCAGTATCGCCTATCATCTGACCTGAGTGGAGTCGCTGTATATCTGCCTCACTATAACCTAGAGTTAGCGAGCCTCATGACTAGTGGCTGTGATGTCTGGATCAATACTCCGGTTGTTGGATTTGAAGCATGTGGGACTAGTGGGATGAAGGCAGCCTTAAATGGTGTACTGCCACTATCTACCCGGGACGGGTGGATGGATGAGGTAGAAATGTATGGAGTAGGCTGGGCCTTATCTGACACTGATCTCACACAAAACATGCTAGACACACTCAGTGATCAGATACTGCCACTGTATTACGAGAAGAATCAGTCAGGAATACCTGAACAATGGGTCACTATGATGAAGAATGCGCGCGAGCTAATTAAAAATGAGTTCTCGATGAGTCGGGCGATGAAGCAGTATCTAGAATTGATCAACTACACTAGCTCCTAAAACTCATACTAATTCTGCTAAGATATCATCAATGAGCACAATAAAGACTTTGGTTAATGACACACCTGTGACTGAATATGTAGCAAGTCTGAGTAATGAACTCAGAAGGAATGAAGCAAAAGAACTCCTCAAGATTTTTAAACTCGCGACTGGAATGGATCCCAAGATGTGGGGGACGAGCATTGTCGGATATGGATCATATCACTACAAATCTGAGCGGAGCAGGCAGGAGGGGGACTGGCCACTGACCGCTTTTTCGATGCGTAAGAGTGCAATCTCGATCTACATCATGCCAGGGTTTGATAAGTATATAGAGCTGCTAGAGAGGCTAGGTAAACACAAAACTGGAGTTGGATGTCTATATATCAAAAAACTAAGTGATGTAGATAGTACTATACTATCTACTATTATCAAGAGCTCATTTAATGAGATGAAAGAAAAATATGAATAAGTCAGTTGCTATAACTCTCGGGATCCTAGTGATCATTGGTATTGGCATATCTGCATACTCACCAAAGCAAACAGAGATTAAAGAAGAGCTAGCGAATAATAAAGAGGTCGTGACTGAGACCGAGACAAGCACTGTGTCAAAAAATGTTATGGATGCGGCGATTGGAAGCTACGAAAGCTATGTTCCAGAAAAACTATCCAAAGCTGAGACGGGTCGAGTAGTCTTATTCTTTCATGCCTCTTGGTGCCCGACATGTCGTGCACTAAACTCCAATATTGAGGAGAGTAAGTCTATAATCCCAGCAGATGTCACTATCTTAAAAACTGATTACGATACCGAAACAGAACTTAAGAAAAAGTATGGTGTAACTACACAACACACCTTGGTTCAGGTAGACAAAGATGGGAATATGATAACCAAATGGAGCGGTGGATCGACGATCGAGAGCATAGTCTCAAAACTAAAATAATATGATATTTTTTATAATCTCTATCCTAGCCGGAGTGCTCACTGTACTAGCTCCGTGCATACTCCCACTACTTCCGATCGTAGTCGGATCGTCGACCGGAGGGGACCGCCAACTATCTAAAAGGTCAATCATAGTGATCTCCTCACTCTCTGTATCAGTGATTATCTTTACGCTACTACTTAAGGCATCTACCCTACTAATTGCTGTACCACAGAGTTTTTGGAATACTCTATCTGGCTCTATATTGATCCTAGTAGGGTTGGCAATTGCCCTACCCAACCTGTGGTCTAGGATTACATTCCTACAAAATATTACCAACTTGGCTAATGGTGTAATGGGAGTTGGGAGACAGAAGAATAGTTATGTAGGGGACATGATGACGGGAACTGCGCTTGGTCCAGTTTTTACGACCTGCTCGCCTACCTACCTATATATAATTGCTACCGTCATACCGATAGGGATTGTCGAGGGTACGATATATCTCCTTGGCTTTACGGCTGGGCTCGCGTTCTCACTCGTTTTGATCGCTATTTACGGCGGTGTGCTAGTCAAAAAAATCACTAATCATATGACTGCAACAGTTAATATAAAGCGTGGTTTTGGAGTTCTCATTATCCTAGTTGGTCTAGCGATCATGAGTGGGTATGACAAAAGGATCGAGACAGCGATCTTAGATGCAGGCTACGGCGCGACAATTAAAATAGAAGAGAGCTTAATTGAGCGCTTTGCACCCACTAGCATTAAAGAAGATAAGATATTAAAGAATAAGGAGACTATGACAAACAGTAACTACAAAACTATCACACTAGCGGGCGGGTGCTTTTGGTGTACCGAAGCCAATTTCCAGGAGCAGCCAGGAGTAGTTGATGCTGTATCGGGCTACACCGGAGGGTCTGAGGAAGATGCAAATTACCTGACTGTTGCAAAAGGCAATACTCGACACCGCGAGTCAGTACAGGTGACGTATGACCCAACGCTTATTACTATAGAAGAGATATTAGATGTTTACTGGTCACACATGGATCCAACAGATGCTCTTGGACAGTTTGCCGATCGTGGATACCAATATACAACAGCTATCTATTACCATGACAATGAGCAGCAGAAAGCTGCTATCGACTCAAAAAATAGGCTAGCCGAGAGCGATCTTTTTGACAAGCCGATAGTTACGGAGATCCTGCCACACACAGAGTTCTACCCAGCCGAAGAGTATCACCAAGATTACTATAAAAAAGCCCGTGAACACTACGAACGTTATAAAAAAGGATCAGGTAGGACTGGCTTCATCGAAGAAACCTGGGCAAAGGATGCAGCAATCAAGTTTTTGGAATCTGAGAAATAGTCTATCGGATGGTTGCACCGACAAAGTCTATTAGTGGAAAGAGGGTACGCACCTCACCCCAGAATTTTTCTGAGAGTCTAGCTGAGTAGGTAGCGTTATTCCCTTTCTCCATAGTATTACATAGTCTCCGATCCCAGTCTTCGATGATACGCCGGACTGCCATACCTTGCTCATTAAAGATAACCTGATTGGCTTTTTTGTTTTCTTTGTAGAGATTGTGAATAAATAAGAAGTCATCAAACACCTTCTTATTTTCATCACACATCTTTTTGAAGTATTCTTTGTATTTGACCATATTAGGCTTGCCCTATCTCGATAACTACAAAGATAACATAGATTAGGAGTAAGACCAAGGCCTCTGCTTTGGTAAGTTTCTTTTGCGAGCGAATAAATATGTAGAACAGTAGGAGTGATGTAGCCAAGATTACGATACGAATGAGCGCGTGATTGGGCAAGGTAATGCTACCCTGGTTAAAGATGGTAAATAGCCCAATTAGCAATGTGTTGGTCGCAGCTGACCCTATATAGTCAGCTAGCGCTACCTCGGACTTGCCAGACAAGCTAGCTCTAAGCACTAGTGATAGCTCTGGGATATTGGTACCCAAAGAGACAATTATTAGCCCGACTACAAAAGGTGACCAATCAAAAGTGGTGGCAAAGTATTCGGCTGTATTAACCATAAACTGAGATGCAACCAAGATTATGACGACACCAGCAACCACTTTGATAAAACGATGCTCACTCTTGTGCGTTAGGCTAGTGAGCCTAGACACTATCTTGTCGTAGAGACTCTCTTTGCGTGATAAAACAACAAACAGAACCAAGTATAGGATAACTAATAAGACTCCTTCCCAAATATGGAGAGTCCTGTCAGCAATTAAGAGTGCTGGAGCTAATATGGTGACGAGCGATAGGATTAACTGTTTGCGGTGCATGACCTTGGGTAAGTTGACGGAGCTACCAAAGAGCCCGAGGAGCGGAATAACTAAGAGAAACACCACGAGAGTCCCACCAATCAAGTTGCCGACCATAAACGAGGCTTCATCTCTATAGAGTGCAGTGATCCCGATTGTGGTCTCTGGGAGCGAAGTCATGATGCCGAGGATAAAAAAGGAGAGAGTAAAGGCTGAGATGTGTAGTGTTCTAGCAAGACTCGTGATCGCACCCACTACCAACCCGGTGCCCCACCAGAGTGCGAGTGCTGAGACTAAAAAGATACCGAGCTGTGTCAGGAGGTCGAACATCGATCCCCTTTTTACTTGATCTTAACTTTGCCGAGCTGCATCATAGTCATGCCCTGAACTACATCCATAAAGAGTGCCAAAGCGATGATTACCACCCAACTACTGACGCCGAGGCCGTAGATCTCAGCAAATCTAGTCACAGAATATAAGCTAACTGCGTTAACTACAAAGTAGAGCTTCATCCAGTCGGAGGGTTTGAGATCTTTTTTAGTTTTCCATTCTTTATATGGCACTAGCAACATGACGAGAAGTGAGATCATGGTTAACTTGCCACCTGCGAGCATGAGCGCCCAAAATGGAGTTAGTGCAAAAGTGCCGAGCACCACGTTGTTTGGGAACATTAGGTTAGCAAGATAGAGCACTAAAGTATTGCAAAGAAAAAGCACAAGGAATGATAAAACGATCATCACACCTTGCTTGCCCTGTAATTCGCGTTCGTTCAAAATTAATTTGACCATATAAAACTCCATAGAGTTGTGTAGTAATGATACTAGTGTAGCAGGTTCTGTTAAACGAATGCTAGAGCGAGGACTTCGTCGATTGTTTTGACACCATGAAAAGTTAAATCGTCCCGAACTTCTTTTGGTATTTTTTCGAGATCTTTGGTATTGCTATCTGGATGAATAATCTCTTTGAGACCAGCGGCGTGAGCGGCGATGACTTTTTCTTTGAGTCCACCAATCTCGAGCACCCTACCACGCAGTGTGATCTCACCAGTCATGGCAACTGTCTTTTTGACTTTTTTGCCAGTTAGAGCAGAGACTAGAGCGGTTGCCATAGTAACACCTGCAGATGGACCATCTTTTGGTACTGCACCCTCGGGTACATGGATGTGGATGTCCTGGGTTTTGTAAAAATCACTCTTGAGACCAAAATCTTTGTAGTGAGTACGGACGTAGCTATAGGCAGCACTCGCACTCTCTTTCATCACCTCGCCGAGTTGACCTGTGATCTGGATCTTGCCTGAGCCAGGCATTAAGGAGACTTCGATAAACAGGATCTCGCCACCAACACTAGTCCAAGCGAGTCCGGTTACTGTTCCGACAGTGTGCTTTTTCTCGGCTTGGTTGTCGCTAAAGCGTGCAGGACCTAAGAACTTGGCGATGTTACTGGTAGTAATAGCTGGAGTAGTCTTGCCACTAGCGATACTCCTAGCTACTTTGCGGGCTAGACGGGAGAGCTCACGCTCGAGCGCGCGAACGCCGGCCTCGCGGGTATAGAGCCTGATAATGCTTTTGATTAAGGTATCACTAAGCTTTAGCTCCTTAGCTTTTAGTCCGTTCTTTTCGGCGATCTTACTAACTAAATAGTTTTTGGCAATATGAAATTTTTCGAGCGAGGTATAGCTACTAAAGCGAATAATCTCTAGGCGGTCGCGGAGCGCTGAGGGGATAGTGTCTAGCATGTTAGCGGTTGCGATAAACATAACCTGTGAGAGGTCTAGGGGGATCTCTAGATAGTGATCACTAAACTCGTAATTTTGTTCTGGGTCTAGGGCTTCTAGGAGAGCGGCGCTCGGGTCACCCCGAAAATCATTGCCGATCTTATCTATCTCGTCGAGCATAAAGACTGGGTTCATGGATTTGGCACTTTTGATACCCTCTACAATACGACCTGGCATGGCGCCAACATAAGTTTTTCTGTGTCCCCTAATCTCAGCTTCGTCCCGAATACCACCAAGACTGACTTTGACAAAACGGCGCTTGAGCGAGCGAGCTATCGACTTGCCCAGACTAGTTTTGCCGACACCGGGTGGGCCTACAAAGCAGAGAATAGTGGGGAGTGAGACTCCATTGTTGTTTTTGGATTTGGATTTTTTTAGCTTCATTACTGCTAGATATTCGAGAATGCGTTCTTTGACTTCTTCGAGACCATAATGATCGATGTTGAGGATTCGCTCTGCCGACTTTAGTGAGACGTGATCTGGGGTGACTGTACCCCAGGGCATCTCGAGAGCGTTTTCGAGATAGGTGCGCAGATAACCCGCCTCGGGGTTGTGCGAAGACATTCTTTCTAGTCGCGTAAACTCTTTTTGTAACTTTTCTTTGTGTTTCTTAGGAAGTTTGAGCTTGTCGATAGCTTCCTGGAGCTCATCCAACTCTTGCTCCTCGGGATCGTTGTCCTCGCCGAGCTCAGCTTTGATGGTTGCTAGACGTTCCCTAAGGACCGACTCTTTCATGCTTTTACTAAACTTAGCCTGAGTTTTGCTCGCGATACTTTTTTCTATTTCTAGGACTTTGATCTCTTTCGTTAGTAGGTCGTTGATTGCATACAACCTAACTTTGAGATCTAGTGTCTCAAGTAGTTTTTGACGTGTGGTTGTATTTACGTTTAGGACAGCAGCGATTTGGTCTGAGAGCTCGCTAGCTGAGACCCCACCCATCAGACGCATAAAGTTGGTAAACTCCACGCTTTTACCCATACCAACCGCATCTTTGAATAGTGCGCTTACCCGACGTCCAAGCGCCTCTAGTTCTTCATCAAATACTTTGGACTCTTTGATCTCTTCGACTTCGGCGAGCTGGACACTACCCTCAGTATTAATGTTGTTTAGTTTGACCCGCTTAATTCCTTTGACAAGTACGTTTAGCTCATCGTCGTTTTTGAGTGTTCGCTCTACACTCGCGAGGGTCCCGATAGTATAGAGATCCTTGGCGGTAGGTGAGTCGACCTCACTGTTTATCTGGGTAAAGATAGCGATATGCTTGGGATTAGTCGCCAAGGCCTGATTGATCGCGCTAATTGATTCTTTGCGGGCAAAAGTGAGGACGATCTCGTTAGTCGGGAAGATCACCACATCACGAACAGGGACGATAGGGACGGTATGCCTAGTCGGGAGAGGGTATATGGTATAGCGCCTCCCAGACTGCTCTGCGTCTGGAGGCATTTCTCGGGCATTATCATGCTCGATGTGCTTTGTATCTGTCATAATCTAGCAGTGTAGCTCATAGAGTGCTAAGAGTCAATGTTAATCTGTCGCGCTTCACCCGACTTGAGGTTACCGAGCTCCCAGTCTCCTAACTTGGTACGGATCAGTTGCAGAACAGGGTATGACACTGCCTCGCACATTTTGCGGATCTGACGATTACGACCTTCGTGAATCGTAATATCAATCCATGTGTTACTCGGTTGTTTTTCGACTATTTCGACTTTGGCAGGAGCGGTTTTTTTGCCTTCGATGGTTACACCAGTTTCCAAGTATCTGATAGCTTTTTCGGTTATGTTTCCTTTGACTAACACTCGATAAGTTTTGTTGGTTTCGTATTTTGGGTGAGTCAGTTTTTGGGCTAGTTCGCCGTCGTCAGTTAGGAGCATTAACCCTTCAGAATCATAGTCTAATCGACCAACCGGATAAAGACGTTTTTTTGATTTGACTAGACTAGTCACGGTACGGCGACCATCTGGATCACTAGTAGTTGAGACCACCTGTCTAGGTTTGTTTACCAGGTAATAGACGTGGCCCTCTGGTGCGCGGAGCTTTTGACCTCGGACTACGACCTGATCGATTGAGGAGTCAATAATTTGACCGATAACGGCAATTTTCCCATTCACCTTAACAACTCCTTCTTGGATCAAAGCCTCGCTCTTGCGCCTAGAGGCAATACCACAGTTAGCCATGAACTTGTGTAATCGCATTTTCATAAGCTTATTATACACTATGAGATAGTTTGATATATACGAAGACTGGTACAATACTTTTAACTAACTATGAAGTATTTGACGACCATCATCGCTATCCTACTACTGCCACTAGTATTCTTTGCTAGCCGTATCATCCCGATGCCGGATACTGTCGGGCGAGTAAGCAATATAACTGATCCGATCCCTGAACCACTGCCACACCGTGAAGTTACTTTGATCACTAATGCCGGCAGTGTCCAAGCACTGTCGTATGACGGAACCAACAATACTCAGGTAGGCGATCTCGTGAGCTACAAAGATGAGGGTGGAATTTTTATCATAGGCGAGAAATATCGACTACCGAGCCTAGTTTCTTTGACACTACTATTTGTGATCGTAGTACTACTGGTGTCGGGTATGCACGGAGTTAGGTCACTGCTAGGACTCGTATTTTCTTTTGTTGTAATCTTTAAGTTTGTACTACCACAGATAGTCGCTGGGAGTAATCCAATAATAATCGCACTACTAGCAAGTGTGGTGATACTAATGGTCTCCTATTTCCTTTCGCACGGAGTTAACTCAAAATCCGTAATCGCGATCATGGGGACACTCGGTGCACTTATTGTCACAGGACTACTCGCTTTGATCTATGGAAACCTAGCAGGACTGACAGGTCTCGGGAGTGAGGAAGCAGGATTTTTGTTAGATACTCTCCCGCGAGAGAGTTTTTACAAACTACTTCTTGCCGGGATGATCATAGGGTCGCTCGGAGTACTGGATGATATTACGATCTCGCAAGCGTCAATCGTCGAAGAGCTAAAGAGCGCCAATCATCGCCTCGGGATGGGTGAGCTATTTTTGCGAGCTATGAGGATAGGTCACGACCACATAGCCTCACTCGTTAATACACTCGTATTAGTTTATGCAGGCAGTGCACTACCGCTACTACTACTTTTTGTTGTTTCACAAATTGGATACATAGACCTACTTAACTACGAAGCTCTGGCCGAAGAGATAGTCCGGACACTCGTTGCATCTATTGGTCTCGTTGCTGCCGTCCCACTCACTACACTGATTGCTAGTTACTGGTATGGTAGTCGAAGATAACTTTTATTCGTGGTGAGAGATTAGGGACATTAGAACAATACCTAAGATAAACATAAGGATAGTGGCTAAAGTTTTTTTGCTGGTTTTACCCTCTTTTAATTCGGGGATGAGGTCAGCGCCGGCGATATACAAGAATCCGCCTGCGGCGATAGGGACTAAATATGAGGCAAAAATCTCTGTTTGGTGAGAGAGGAAATATCCGAGCACACCACCAAAGACTGCGGTGAGTGAGACCAAGATATTGGCAACTAGAGCGCGGGTGCGGGTAAAACCGGAGTGTAGTAGTACCCCAAAATCTCCAATCTCCTGAGGTATCTCGTGTAGTGCAATGGCGAGTACTGCTACCAAACCTAGTGTGTCACCAGCGGCAAAGGATGCAGCGATGAGCAAGCCATCGATAAAATTATGAATACCATCGCCGATTAAGTTCATATAACCAATGGTGTGTCGTGTCAGATGAGCTTCGTCGTGGCAGTGTCGCCAATGGAGAAAGCGCTCTAGCAAGAAAAAGGAAATAAAGGAGAATAGCGCTAACTGAAATGCTAAATGTGGATCCATAGTCTCGACGCTCTCTGGCAAGAGATGGAGGAATGCGGCCCCGAGCATTGTCCCAGCGGAGAGAGAGACTAGAGGGAGTAGGATCTTGTTTAAGATGACTGGTTTGATGGAGATAGCTAGGACACCAACTAGAGACCCAGAACTAATTAGGAGAGTGGCTCCAATAATAGAGAGTAGTTCGATAGACATAACTTAACCTTTCTTTTGACAGCTCCTGCAGAGCCCAAATAATTCGAGAGCATGGCGGGTAATGCTAAAGCCGCTACCTACGTTTACGTTTTCCATAACATTCTCTAGTCTTTTATCCTGGACTTCGGCTACTTTGCCACAGCTCTCACAGACGGCGTGATGATGGTGATCATGTACATACTCGTAGCGAAACTTGCCTTCCTGAAAGTCGACTCTCGTTAAAAGATTGGCTGTCGCTAATTTTTCGAGGGTCCGATAAATGGTTGCGAGATGGGCGGTACTACCTACTTTTTTTGCAACATCTGCCACAGAGAGTGGAGAAGACGCATTGAGACAGATATCAAGGACTCGTGTTCTGGCTGCAGTTACCTCTATCCCAGCTCCTTCTAATAATTGTTTCGTGCGAATGTTTTGCATCAGTATATTCTACTGCGAATCGATCGCAGATGCAAATGACTGTTCAAGTTGTTCTTTGTTTAGATTGGTCCCAATAACTAGGATCGCTGTTTTGTTATCAATCTCTTTACTTTCTGATTTTCTAATATCTACACGACTACCTACTTTTTGTAGTAGATAACTATCACTATATCCTTTGACTCTAAGAATATTGTCAGCCAATTGAGATATTACGCGTGATAATTTGTTGATGTCGTGGGACTCATTACTCAAATAATAATATTGGTCATACTGAGCATGAGTGTGATGGTGGCCCTCGATTTCTTTTGGATGGGTAGTAAGGGATGGCTCAAAGATGATACTAGTGTCAAAACTACTATCCCAGACAAATGTTTTGGTACCGAGGCCAATTGATGAGACACGGCTAACTAGTTCGTTTATCTCCTCTTTTGTGTGACTAGCTGTTTTTGAGAGGAGCGCGTAGTCTGCCTCAGCGATCTGAGATAGGACTAGAGGGTGATCTACAGCTACACTCCCAAAGTTGTCGGCGTCGACGACCGCTAGTACTGTGTTTAGCGAAATGAGAGATGAGAGCTCAGGACTAGTTAGGGTAGCGCGGACTGGGTCGGGGTCAGAGAGTCCTGATGCCTCGATAATTAGATATTCTGTTCTTGGTGCATTCTCTAGAGTGTAGCGGATGACTCTAGGCAGATCGACGTTCGCGACACAACACAAGCATCCTCCTGACAATTCGGAGACCATACCCAGACCTTTGACCTCGACAAATTTGGACTCCAGTTTGATATCTCCAAACTCATTAAGGATTAATGAGATCTTTTTTTCTGGATGGTCGTGGAGCAGCTGGTTGATAAGGGTAGTCTTGCCTGCACCTAAAAAACCGGTAATAAGTACAACAGGAACAATATTAGTCATTATGTTCTAGACTACCACACTCTTCACATTTACCGTCTTTGTAGTGACCTCCACAACTACAGTGCTCATGTCCAACATGAGAGTCTAATCCCAACGAATCCTGCATACCATAGAATGTAGCTTGATTGTACGATTCGGGGAACATAGCGTGGGAAGTCATGGTGGTGTTAGCTATAGTTGAATGCTGCGAACACATACATAATAATTGTTGCGAGATAGCCTGATTTTGAATATCGTATACAACACTCATGTTGTACGATTTCTCAGTATTATCGACTGATTCTAACCAACTAAGTGTCTCTGCAAAGTAGCCGCTAGACTCCGCTTTGGCGACGGAATCTACTGCGACAGATGGTGCTTCGACTAGTTGGAAAAAATCTCCTATCA
The DNA here is from genome assembly GCA_964610445.1 of uncultured Pseudomonadales bacterium. GTDB lineage: Bacteria > Patescibacteriota > Microgenomatia > UBA1400 > UBA12108 > GWF. The sequence goes on from CAZSVV010000001.1 coordinate 16,881, forward strand.
GATCATCTGTTTCGGCAGGCGGAATAGTAGCATATTCGACTGTCATATTACCTTAGCGATGTGAATCTACAACACGACTAAATCCATCACCTGCTCGATACTTAACTACTTGGTGATACGCCATAGCTTGAAGTAACTCTAGCGCTCCTTCCTGAGTTGCAGACTGTGGAGTCAGGATAGATCGTTTATCTAGATCATCTTGGTCTACTAAATACCTGGGAAAGAATATTGCCATGTCAGGCTCAGGATCGATCTCGAGTACTGGTCTACGAACTGTCATTGGGATCGGCAACAAAGCAATATCTCCAGGATCACTTTTTGAGATAATACTAACCATAGATCGACTTTTTTCCCAAGCGTCAGCGATATGGACTTGTTGATCAAAGTCACCACTACTTACAAGTCCGGCTGCTCTACTAGCGGAGATGGCGGTAGACATAACGCTACCCAAATGTCTGGGGTCAGCAATGCCAGCAAAACCCGGCCGACTATGATCACCAACTGTTGCGAGCTGCGAGAGCGCCGATGCGGTACTAACTAGTTCATCCATATTTAGTTTGTCTGGCTTAGCGGGATTGAGGTGTTCCGGAGTCCAAAAACCATCACTCGTAATCTTGCCAATCTGTGCCAAAACTAAACGACCTTCTTTGTAACTAGAATCAGGGTGCACTACTCCGTATGCCAAATAATTCTTGGGGTCTTTGATAACACAGATAGATCCGATCCCGAGCCCTAAGACAAACTGGATCCCGAGCTGATCTAACTTGGTCCCACCTGCATTGCGTTTTTTAATACTAGTAACAATATTGCTTTCTAGACTGAGTAAGCTGGGTTTGCTATCTATCAGCCGGGTAGGTCTAATCACATCGCCGCCCATGAGTGAGAGGCCTTTGCGAGATAGGATTTCTTGTATTTCAGTATTTGTCATATGCGAACCTTTCGCATATTATATTGCGAACTATTCGCATTTGTCAACAAAGAAGAAAAGGGGAGTATAGATATAAACTATTTATCTGGGCACTTTAGCAGCCAAATACACCTTCGGTGCATGGGATAATGGGAGTATTGCTAGGATCTGCCTTGCCTGTGGTTATGTAGTCTTTGCCGTCTTCTACACCTGCCCCTGGGTTCCAGAGATCCCAATGGTAACGTAGTTCGCTCCAGCCGACAGTT
>CAZSVV010000001.1:18063-19235 GCA_964610445.1 uncultured Pseudomonadales bacterium
CTGGCGACCAAGGGTGCAGTACGCACTGTAACAATGGACAATGATCTCTTTATCTTTGGGTAAACGAGCAAAAGAAGCAACAAGCTGTTCTTCGTTCATACTACTAGCTGGGATATTTATGGCAGTGACAAAATGTTCTTTTTCGTACTCCCCCTGACTACGTAGATCTATCAGGATATATTCTGTCTTTTTTTCGTCAATATACTTTTTAAGTGTTTGAGGTGATACCACAGTCGCCATCTCACCACGATAAAAATTCTTGATGTGACTTTGTGGACGTGACTCGTAGTACTCAAACAGAGATACACCTAGAAAAGCTCCTAGAAAACTAAAAGCTAAGGGTATAACTGCTGTCTTTAGAATAGTCTTGATGGACATAATTGGTATTAGTTTAACATGTAGATGGCGAGATTGAGAAGAGCAGCAAAACTAACCCATGCGATATATGGATACAATAGGTATGATGCTGTATTGTTAAGCTTTTTTGACTCCTGGATAGTGCGTACTATAAAGTACCAAAGAGCACCGATCTCAACAAAGGCAAGACCTGGCTCTTTAAAGCCAAAAAAGAGAATAGACCATAGTGTGTTGAGGATAAGCTGAGTCCAGTATACCTGCCAAAATAGCTTGGCTTTTTTATCAAACTGATAGCGACGATATATCAGGTAGGCTGAGACACCCATCAAGGTATAGAGAGTCGTCCAGACAGGACCAAAGAGATAGTTGGGTGGAGAGAAAAATGGCTTATCGAGTGTTGCATACCATGTGGGGATAGCCGAAAAAGTAAAGAGACTACCGAGGAGACCTGCCGACTGAGCGACTACTATAAATAACAAAAGGAACCAGTAGTTATCCTTGGGTTTATTCCAGGGCCACACAAACTTCATATAATTTAGTATAGCTTATTTATGACTCTTCTATACGAATAAAGCGAGGGACTACTAACCCCTCCCACTCGACAGATTCTAGCCAAGAGTCGAGGTTGCGTACAAAGGGTGGTGCGTCGGTCCGAGCGATATCTTGGTAAATCACGCAAACCTTTTGACTGTCCTCTTGGAGCGCGAGCATAACGACTTTGTATTTGCGCTTAGGATACTTGTAATGACGATAGGCTGCACCGACTACGACACTTTTTGAGGCATCAAAAAGGAGCTTGTTTAATGCTTCGTGAT
>CAZSVV010000001.1:19245-60615 GCA_964610445.1 uncultured Pseudomonadales bacterium
TGAGAACTATTTTTCTTCATATGGTTAGGATTTTTCTATCGTCACCATCTACTATCAAAACTTGGTCATCCCTTAGGAGTGTTAGCTTATCTCCCCATTTTTTTATTGTCTCTTTTTCTCTATCTGCGTACTTAGCTTTGCCACTATGAGGAAGGATCTGAGTATTAATGAGGCCAAGGCCAGTATAGTCGGTTAACATGGGTGCTGCATTTGTACTATCAAACATAGATGCATGCTCAATGGATGGTGAGAGAACAGCGCTACCGGCTGAGCTACCAATATAGATAATCCCCGAGGCTAGCAACTTGGGTAGTACTATTTCCATCCCTGTTTTGCGCATGTGGTAGAGAAGGTAAAAAACGTTACCACCCTCGAAATAGATGATGTCAAATTTTGAGAGATTTTTTAATAGCTCCTGTTCATTTTTGCCTTTGATGTCGTAATCAGATATCTTAAAACCCATCGAAACTAGTTTTTGACGGTTAGTGTCTGCCCACGGTCGATTATCGATGGCGTATGGATCTGTGGCGGTTGGGATATACGCAAGAGTTAACTCAATGGGCGGGCGAGGAAGTAGTGGTTGGATAAGATCAAGAGTAGCGCTGGCTAGGCTAGTTAAGAATAGTTTCATATTACTTCTTTAGCCCGAGATAGAGCATTATTAATAGTATAGCTTTGAGTCCGTAGCCAGCGGTCGGATCGAGAGCTAGCTTGGTCAGCGGAGTCATGTTGCCAAATATCAAGTGAAAGATGATGCTAAGTGGCAAAACCAAGAGTATCCATCGAAAGTGTGATAACTGCCTTTTGGTAGGTAGTATTATTTTGTTTAGTATGGGGACCAGTAGATAGACACCGAGATATGCTAGGGTAAAATCAAAAATGGCAAATTCACCAATTCTAAACGAACGTAGATACTCGATAGTTATCATGTGAGGACAGTATAACCTAGTTTGCTGATGATCTGGGTAAACCTAGCTGGGTTGACCAGCTTAGGATCATAGATCACCACTGATTCTTGTTTGGCATAGCTAGTGATACTACTGATAACCCCTTTTAATTCTTCTATTTCCCCATCTATATTTAGACTGCAGCTGCTACAGTGGAGACCGGAGAGCTTTAACTTGATTGTCTCGCCTGCCGGTTTCTTTTTGAAAAAGTTAAACATTAGATAACCTCCATGACTCCACTATACATCCCCATGCTGCAGGAATAAGTATATTTACCCTTTTTCTCGGGAGTAAATTTGTGGACTTTGCTATCAATAGGTTTTAATACGTCGTAGATATCAAAAGCTTTGAAAGTAAATGCTGTTGCACAGCTATACACCTGACCGTCCGTCTCTAACGTCAATTGTACGGGTACTCCTGACTGGACTCGGAAGTAACGTGGGCTATAGCCTCCATTACTTACAGTCAATGTAACTTTTTGAACTCCATTCTCTATTGATACTGATGGATCGGGGGTGAGTACTCCAACCGAGTTGTCGTACGGAGGCAAGAGTCTGACTATCTGTGGTCCTAGGCGCTGAATGGAGTAAGGACTATCGGTTACCTGCAGAATACCATTTAGGCTACTGGCAGCCATAAATATCAGCAGGTATGAGGCGAGACGCAGAAAATCTCTCTTCCATACTTCGGATAATCTAGAAGTGCCTATCCCGATTAAATAAAAGAGGGGAACTGTACCTAAGACAAATGCTCCCATGGTGAGCGCACCCTGGATCATCGAACTAGTAGATAGCGCGACGACTGCCATCGCCTGGGTGACGCCACAAGGAATAAAGACTGTCAAAAATCCAAGAATGCTCGGAGCAAAGAGGTTGGCTTTTTTTTCGTTATTCTTCATCAATCGATATGCCCACTTTGGTGGCTGAAATGACAAATATCTAAAAATAGGATGAACGTCTAATAAGTTGAGGGCTGTTGCTAGCATAAAGAGCGCGGCAAACCCCTGAAAAAATAGTTTCGCTGTGAGCGAGAGCTCGACTATCCCGCCAAGCGCTCCGAGTAAAGCGCCGAGAATTATGTGACTAACTAGTTTGGCACCTAGAAAAGCAGAAACAGGAGCGATATCGTCCGTGCCTAGACCAGGACTAGAAGTGACCTTTTTTTGGTTGGCGATTACGCTCGCAAGGAGACCCCCCTGCATAGCTGCACATGTGACACCACCAGAGGTTAAACCAGTGAGAAAAATTAACCAGAGATTCATAGTGCTCCTATCATATACGAGACGCCTTTAAGCGCAAAGAGTTGGTTACCACCGAGACGCTAGAGAATGCCATGGCAGCGCCAGCAAAAGCTGGATTGAGAAGGATGCCATAGAGAGGATATAAAAGACCTGCCGCAACTGGGATACCAATAATATTGTATGCAAAAGCCCAGAACAAATTTTGCTTGATCACTCTAAATGTGAGTCTCGAGAGCTTGATGGCTTGAGGTAAGCGAGAGAGATTGCCACCGAGGAGTGTGATCCCTGCAGACTCGATGGCAACATCGGTGCCAGTACCCATGGCAATGCCAACATCTGCCGATGCTAGAGCAGGAGCATCATTAACACCATCTCCGACCATAGCTACTTTGTGTCCTAACTTTTGTAACTCTTTTATTTCGCTAGCTTTGCCGGCTGGTAGGACACCTGCAATTACTTTATCAATGCCTACCTGCTGGGCGATATAGGCAGCAGTCTCTGGGTGATCACCTGTTAACATGGCAACTTTGATCCCGAGCTTGTGCAGATCTTTGACTACTTTTACAGATTCATCTTTGAGAGTATCGCTGATACCTACATAAAGAATTATTTCATTAGTAGTTGCTACCATTACGGGAGTCTCACCACGACTGGCCATCTCGGACATTAGCTGAGTGTCTACTTCTAAACCGAGTGAAGAAATGTGTCTGAGGTTACCGGCGTAATATGCCTGTTTAGCTACCTTGCCTTGTACCCCCAATCCTGGGTGTGCAGTAAACTCGCTAACTCTCGCAAAGGAGTCTAGCTTTGCGTAATCTACGATAGCTTGAGCGAGTGGATGCTCTGAGTTATTTTCGAGTGAAGCGAAGACATTAATAGCCTGATCTTGGGAGAATTTTTTGCTGGCCAAGTGAAGGCTCGAAACCTGTGGGGTGCCTTTGGTTAAAGTGCCTGTTTTGTCGAGAACAACATAATCGATGGATCTTAACTTCTCGATTGCTTCGGCATTTTTTATGAGTATTCCGATAGAGGCAGCTTTACCCACAGATACTATTATGGCGGTCGGAGTAGCGAGTCCGAGAGCGCAAGGACAGGCAATAACCAGGATACCTACAAAACTGAGTAGTCCGAGGAGTGGATTGCCGAGAACTGTCCAGACAATAAAAGTAAGGACCGAGAGCACTAAGACAACGGGTACAAAGATAGCGGAGATCTGATCAGTTAATCTCTCGATTGGTGCATGACTACCTTGAGCAGCTTCGACCATTTTGATGATTTGGGACAAGACTGATCCATGACCAACTACGCTTACCCCGACTTGGAGATAACCTTGTTTATTTAGAGTTCCCCCCACGACCTTATCGCCCACCATTTTGTCGACTGGGAGAGGTTCGCCAGTTAACATTGACTCGTCGATACTCGATTCACCTTGCACAATTACCCCGTCTACTGGGATTTTGGTTCCTGGTTTGACGATGACAATGTCGCCGACACTTAGTTCGCTTATCTGTACTTCGTACTCTCTGCCTTTCCTCACTACTAAGGCTGTTTTGGCTTGGAGACCAATCAGTTTTTTAATTGCTTCGCCAGTTTTATTTTTGGAGCTGGCTTCGAGATATTTTCCCAGTGTAATAAAGCCTATCACCACTATCGTAATATCGTAGTAGACCTGATCAACTGCCATGAACGGTGATAGTACATTCTCGAATGCTGTAATTATGAATGAGTAAATATACGCAGTCGAAGTGCCAATGCCAATAAGAGTATCCATATTGGCAACACGGTATTTGATAAAACTAAGTACTGCGCGAAGATAAGGAAGCCCTACGACAAATAGCATGTATGTCGCCATGATTGGTAGCAAATGATGGAAGAAGGTCATTGCAGGATCAGAGTATGGAAAGAACATATCCCATACCATCATTATGATAGAGACCGCAGCCATGGGTAGTGCTATTTTGACCTGAGATGAAAGAAGATCCAGCTTGGACTCGTGATTGACTGAATGATCAGAATGATCGTCTGTCGACACATCAATGTGGCAACCAAGTGCTTGAATATCTTTGTTAAGAAGTGTATCTGACACTAGACCCTCAGATTCTATCTCGATGGTTTCGCTACCATAGTTAACCCTGGCACTAGTTATTCCAGGAATTTTGTTCACTCTATTGGTAATAATGCTCGCGCAGCTAGCACAGTGCATCCCGATTACTGGATAGGTTTTTATCATAAGAGTTTCTTAGCTTTGGTAAATACTTTAAGACATCCTTTACCGCAAAAATAGTGTCGCACGCCGCCATATTCGGCAGTATGACGCGCCTTAGTAGGAGTGAGTAGCATGTGACAAATAGGATCTACTACCTTTGGCTCCGAGTCAGTTAACGGCTCTTCATTAGCAAAGTGGTCAACAAATAGTGAAAGGTTGAGTAGCGTGTTATCAGTCAAAGAATAGTAGAGCTCTTTGCCCAGCTTTTTGGAGTGTACTAGTTTGCTAGCCTTTAGATACATTAGGTGCTGAGATGTTGCGGCTTGGCGCATGCCAGTCATCTGCACAATCTGATTTACAGTTAGCTCATGACCATGTAGTAAGCAAATAATCTCTAATCTACTTTTATGTCCGAGAGCTTTAAATAGTTTGGCATTCTTTATGATTTCGGTAGTATTCATACCTTAATCATATTCTGTTTTTTGAATATGTCAAATAGAGGGAGATAGGGTAGCGATCAAATCGAGGTCTTTTTTGTGTTTATCAGAGAGGATACTGCCTTTTGATAGGATATCTTTTTTGTGAGCAGATTGATCTTGTACTTCTACCACAAATCCGTAGAGACTCCCCTTTTGAGGCGATGGAAACATCGATGAATCGTTTACTACTATTTCACCGGATTTTTTGACTACAGAATGTAAATTTTTATACGGGTCTAGCTGAGTCTGAATATAATAAAGATTAAGGACTAGATTCTTTGCATGTACATCTATGACTAGTTGAAAGTCGTTTTCCTCAATCTCTATAGTCGGTGCATCAAGGTTTTTACTAATAAAGTTACTAATCAACTTACTAGCGGATTTACGATCATTTTGACCATAAAAAACTAAATCGATATCTCCGTGATCACGTGTGATCTTGCCAAGGAAAAAGTCTAGACCGTATCCACCATAGACAACTGTGCGCCAGCCTAGCTCACGAGCAAACACAGAAAAATCTTTGATTAATTTTAGATCTCGGTCAGTTCTATTTGTGATCATAACTACCCTGAAATGCCTGAATCGAGCCAACAAAAAATCCATTGTCGGCACCAAAAGATAGCTGAGCAAATTCATCGGGAGTTATCCACTGATAATCGGTGTGTTCGTCGGAAAGAGTCACCTCTCCCTCCCAATCAGAACATGTGTAGCAGATGCCAAAGACGTTAAGACCAGCAAAAAAACCTTTGGATACATTCATGTGATTGTCGACAAAAATAGGGCTTACTGTACTAGCGTTGAGACCTGCCTCTTCCATTACTTCCCTTTTTATGGCCTCGATTACGTTTTCACCCTGCTCATATCCACCGCCAGGCAGATCCCAGTTGCCGCCGCGAGAGTGATCGTCTTCGGCACGCTTGAGGGCTAGTATCTTGCCGTCCTTGCCTACAATGATGCATTTTTGGATTAGCCTGACATTCTGCAGTATTTTGGGATTTGACATATGTTTATTGTATCTTATGTATCCCACCCTTACCCCTAACCAATTGCCCTTTGCTACCCAAGTCTATAACCAGTGCTGTGTGCTCATCTATACCAATGACTTTTGACTCTGCAGGGAGGCTAGAGAGTAGTTTGGTCGCACGGTCTTTCCCGATGTAGCAATAGCTAGTATCTAGTCCTACTCCACCCTCTCGATTATTAAAATGAGGAATCACGGTTAGTGGTTCATAAATACCCTTATAGAGATCTAAACCTTTTACCCAATGAAGATCCTCCCCTACTTTGTAGATCTCATAGACAGGGAGAGCATGAGTAGAAAAGGTGATCGTAGCGGCAGATGCGAGTATAAGAGTTGCTCTATTTTTCACTTGTTCAATTATTGACTCTAATGCCTTAGTGCCCTTGAGCTGTCTTATGCCATATGTGGGAGATCCAGGACCCAGGAAGATAATGTCACTCTGCTCTATCTGATCTATGTAAATATCATTATTTGCTTCAATTTGAGTATTAATAGGGACAACTTGAATATTAAGATTAAAGTCCGGGAGTGCTGCTAGCAGAAAATCTTTGATCTCCCCATACACTGAGTCTACATTTGGCTGAAAGCCGGCAGGAGTAGTGATGAGTGATATTGTTAGATCCCGCTTGCCAAGCTGTAGGAAGGTAGATCGATAGATATCAACACTAGTGGGAGCTATCTCTCCGGAGCCAAATAAGATTAAGAAATGCTTTTTGGGTGCTAAACCCGAATCACCTTTTTTCATTACATCCGTAATACCACCAGGCACATCGTTAATTAGATAACCTAACTCCTCGATATCGCTACGTATTTTGTCAGCTAGTGAAAAGTTTTTCTCTGCTTTTGCTGCGTTACGATCTGTGATTAGAGAGCGAATGTTGTCAGGCACTCGGTCTGCGGCAATGGGAGTAAATACTTTGACCATACTAGATTTTGCCAGCTAAGGCAGCATCTATTTCTTTGAATCTAAGTAATGTATTACTGTTGATCGTCGAACTATAGACAGAAGGGTTATTAGAAACGAGAAAACTTAAGTGTCTGATACCGTGTGACACAACACTTTTGATAGGAATATCCTTGGGAGCAGGTCGAGATGGATCGCCTGATTGAATAATATTGATATCTGAGATTTGGATTTTAGAGATATCAGATTGAGCAAAGTCAAAATCGTCAGAGTATACGATGTAAGTTATTATCGTGGATCCAGTAGGCACATAACGCCAGCTAGTTGAGTGGCTAATTAAGCGATTTTTTTCGATAATATCGGTGTTATGCTTTTGAACTAGTAACAGAACCAGGTCGTCTGGGTTGTCTGACTTATTAGATATATCTAACTCGACTTTTTTGTAGAGAATTTCTTCATCTACTATTTTGGTGAGAATTACTTCGAGAAAGTATGACATAACTAATTATGAATTGTAGCATAACGAGTGGAGTGTGGGATGATTGCGCTGAGCTTGTTTAGTATAAGTAGTGGAATGACAGAGATCATAACAAAAAGTATCTGGAGGGTGATTGGATCCTCAAAACTAAAACCTACAATTAATAGAATAATCAGAGGAGCTACTCGCCCGGTACCCATCGCGATCTCTCCTATGGAGAGAACTTTGCTCATGTTTTGTTTAATTGTGTCGTTGTCGTTTACTATTGAATAAATGACTCCCTCATAATGTAGTGAGAAAGAAGAATTAAGAAGAACTACTACGATCTGGTATGCCATAAAAACCATAAAGTTCCAATTAGTTGCTAGTAAGAGCGCGACGCTAGCAAAGACAAAAGTGGCAGAAGTAGAGATAGCTTTTTGTATAGAGATATTCTTTACTTTTGTGTACAAATAAGTACTAACTATGCTGGCTATAGTCAGAGATGTAGATATATAACCCCATTTGGCGACATCTCCAATAAACATAAAAGTTACTACTCCTAGCACTGCCCACATAGGCCCGTTATAAAAACCGTATAACAATCTCGTCGTGGCAAATATCTTGACCTCCTCGATCTGCAAAAGTGAGATATAGGAAGCACTATTGGTGTTAGTTGAAAGGTTGGCTATTGGGATTCTGGATATTAACATCACAATCGATATACCAGCGAATAGACTAAGATAATAACTCACTTGGTAAGAGCCAAGAGATGATATAAGACTAGTAATCAGTGGGACCGATATTATGCTTACTAAGTTCATTATTGATGACTTTACCCCAAGAAACTTAGTAGTTTCTGAACCGTTTGTAATCTGTCCTACTATGATGGAATAACTCATCGCTTGGAGACCAATACCTATGCCTGCTAGGATGCCGAATGGGATTATTATGTTGGTGATATTAGCTCCAGTTAGCATCAATATCCCTGCTTGGAGCATCCCAACGAATATTGAGGCGACATACACTTTCTTAGCCCCGTAGGAGCTAATAAGCCTAGGTGCGAACTGAGTACTCAATAGGATGCTCAGAAAAAGAGCGATGTAGTAAGAGAGGATCTTACTAGCTTCTTTGGTTGTTTCCCATAGATATAGTCCCACCAAAGATCCCAGGGTAAAGTCATAAATGACGTATAGCGAGAGGATTGCAAGGAATATTTTTTGTGAGCGGGACATTAGTTAATTATGTCACGCTGACAATTTTAAAACTATCACCTACTATTTCGATATAACAATTATTGGGGAGGAAGATATGTGCATGATCCTCGTTGTAGGTCTGAGGGAATTTGTGCTCACTGTAATCTGTCCTCTTAGTCTCTAATCCCCAGTGAGGCATAAATACAGCATTAATAAAGTTAATGCCGCGAGTACTGGTTAGTTCATATTTCTCTGCATTTTTGCCGGGTCTGCCATTGGCTTTGATATCGATACCGGCGACTACTGATCCGGCACTCTCGGAGATGTAAACCATACCATCCTCTACCCTATTGGTTATATAGCTGATAAAGTTATTTGTCTGCGCCTGCTTGAGAAAATAGAATGGATCCCCGCCCTCGACATACACGACAGAATAGTTTGCTAGATCTCTCACTAGATCCTCCTCAGACTTTCCTGTGATGTCGTAGTCTTGGCAGATGAATCCACCCTGCTTTAGTGTTTCGCGATTTTTGTAGTGCCAGTCGAGCTCTGACTCTTTGAAGTTTTTGTATTTAATAGGTGTTGTGATAAAGACAGTTTTTTGTTTTTGTTCAACACTAATTTTTTGGCTAATGGCCAACCCACTGACATAAAACTGTGAGGCCATATATATATTCTTCATAGTTCGGTCCTCACGTCGATGATGCGTGATTCATCACCTATTACTTCGATGTATTGGTAGTTGTTGAGTGCGATTAGTGGAGTGTTGCCGCTAAACATATAGTTAAATGTTTCGTCTGACAACCATCTAGTTCGAAAGTCGATACTGCCCCAGTGAGGGATGATGGTATATGGAACCAAGCTATACCCAACAGTATCAACTGGATTCTTTAGTGTAGCTAAATCCTTTGGATTTTGAAGCTCTGCCATACTAGTCCCGGCGATAATGGACCCAGCAGATGTGCCCATGTAGATTACTCCAGAATTTACTAATTCTTTGACATAATCTGCAAAATTATTATCGTTGCCTTTTTCTTTGAGATAAAATTCGTTACCGCCAGAAATGTATAAGACCTCTATGCTTTTGAGGTCATGCCGAATTTGTTCATTAGTCTTATCAGCAATAGTGTAGTCAAAGGTGATGAAGCCATTATTGTTTAAGCCATCCCGGTCTTCTTGGACCCAAGATAGATCTTCTTGATCACTGTCTCCTTCGACCGGAGTAATTATGAATGCTGTTTTTAGTGGCCTATCATGACCGAGTCGGCGGCGGATACTCTCCCCTACTCCCTTTATCCCGATACTACTAGTAAGAAAAAGATGTTGCATAGGATACTATTATAGTATGGGGAAGATAATTGTGGTAAATGATCTCATGCAGACAGACTATCGGTACGAGCTGGTAGCTCCTATGGGAGAGGACTTTGATGATGGCTTTGCTCCTGAACTCACGCCAAAAGAGATGTTAGAGCTAGGAGTATTTGGTGGCAGGTATATGACTGACTGTCGAGATGAGTATCCCACAGACTGGTATGAGAATGCCAAGCTATGTCACGAAGGGCACGATCCAAAACTTAACTTTTTTGGTATTAATGCTAGTCAACCATTATCTGTTTGGCGTGCGAAGGGTTGGATTTTCTCAGAAGACCCTCGAGGGTGGTTCCAGTGGTATTGCCGCTACTTTATGGGCAGACGGATACCGATTGAGGATGCCAAGCAGATCAAGCGGTGGCAAATGTTTAAGCGGCATTTAGCCCAGGTCAAAAAGAACTGCAGGATAGGAGATTATTCTTGTCGTCCTATACAGAGACAAGCACTTCTGCACTGGGCTTACGATTCACGAAAGATTTGATTATTTTTTTTGATCTTTTGGTTTGTCGATTTTGTCTAAGCCTAGGCCGTGAACGCCGTAGTAGACGATCGCGGAGACAATAAGGAGATCAATCAGAGTAGAGACAAAGTTTCCCCACATCAACTTACTACTACCCATGACAATGTAGGCATCTTTAAAGTTGCCTGCAAAACCAATGATAAGGCTGAGAAATGGGTTAATGATGTCTGATATTAATGATGCCACTAGTTTGGAGACTGCACCACCCAGGAGAAAGCCGACGGCAAGACCAACTACTCCCTGTTCACGGATAAAATTAAGAAAACCTTTCATAATGATCCCCCATTTATTCTATTGCTAACTTATTATAATACCTTAAGTCTCGAGCGTATAATTGAGAAATGTTCAAAGCTATTGGGATCGCTCGACATAACGTAAATGCACGGATCTACCTAATTTATAGTTTTTTGCAGAGTTTGTGGTTTATTGAGGCAGTCTGGTATTTCTACTGGGCTAGGTTTTTGACATACTCTCAAATCGGAATATTTTTTTCATTCTTAGTAATACTTGGTTTAGTAGCTGAGATACCAACTGGATATATAGCAGATAAATATGGCAGGAAAAAATCTGTAGTTGGTGGCACTATCCTCCTATTTTTGGGTGCCATACTTATAACTAGCGCTAGTGATGCGGTCCTACTAGTTGCGGGAGTCAGTGTGATGAGCATAGGACGAGCATTTATCTCTGGGGCACTAGAAGCAATAGTCTATGACGACTTAAAGAGTAGTGGGAAACATTCTCATTGGGATAGTTTGCAGAGTACCACAATCCAGATATCTCTGGTTGCATATATTCTGGCTGTACCCATTGGAGGTTTTCTTTACAACATTCATTTTAGGCTACCAAACATACTCGAAGCGATCAGTATGTTTTTGTCGGTACTCATGGCGCTCAAACTCAGGGATACCTCCAAGCAACATCACCTCTTAGAGAGAAAAATCAAAGTTAAGGAGCTACTAGTCGGGTTTAGAGAACTCTTTAGTAAGCGTTTGGCCCCATACCTCTTACCTGCATTTATGGTAATTAGTATTTTTGAACTATATGACTGGGGACTATCTAAGCCGGCAATGGCTGTGAGCTTTGGACTTGATTCACAAGGTCAGGCAATAGTTTATACACTACTGGCAATACTAAATATTGTCACCATAGGATTGATGCCTAGACTGCGAAGGTTGATGGGCGACTACTGGGGATTACGTATCCTGAATCTGATATCAGGACTAGCTTTTGTGGTATCAACATATGTAATTGGGATGTGGGGTATAGGTATCTTATGGTTACTTGAGTCTGCAGGTAATCTGGGTGACCCATGGACATCCAGCGTAGTCAACGAGAATACGGAGTCAAAGTATAGGGCTACTACCCTATCAACGCTAGCTTTTATGACCCGAATACCCCATTTTTTCGTTAACATACTAGCAGGATTAGCTCTCGACTCATCTGGAATTGGCCGTTTCCATTGGTGGCTCGGAATAGCAATCATCTTATTAGTACTATTGAGCTCTATCTCGAGAAAAAGACCCTATTTGACAGGCAAAAGGTTAAGTGTGTTATAATACCGTCTAGTTATATATGTGTTCAGGCTTTTCCCTACTTTCGTGAGTTTTCACTGCTAGTTTGGTTAAAAAGTTTTGGCACGCTAATTTATGGAGGTGCCATACATGGCAACCAGACTATTTGTCGGCAGTCTCGCTTGGGCGACGACGGACGATTCATTATCAGCATTTTTCTCCCAAGTAGGTACTGTAACCAGTGCTAAGGTCATAACCGACCGTGCAACTGGTCGCTCAACGGGCTTCGGCTTTGTTGAGATGAGTACTGACGAAGAGGCTCAAAAGGCAGTAGCCGAGCTCAATGGCAAAGACCTAGATGGTCGCGCTATCGTTGTAAACGAAGCTCGCCCAATGGAACCTCGCGACAATTCTAGTCGTGGTGGATTCGGTGGCGGCTCACGTGGCGGATTTGGCGGCGGTTCACGCGGCGGATTCTCACGCGACAACAATCGCAGCAGTGGTGGCTACGGCAACCGCAGTTACTAAGACATAAAAGTATTAGTATAAAAATTAAATATCCCCGCTTAGGCGGGGATATTTTTTTGCCTTATTTGATTAAGTGCTGACTACCCCACTCTGCCATCTTTTTGAGTAGAGGTAGTAGTGATCTACCGCTCGGCGTGAGTGAATACTCTACTCTAGGTGGGATTACAGGATAAACCATGCGGCTAATAAGACCATCTATCTCTAGCTGTCTTAGCTGCTGTGTTAGCATTTTCTGGGTAATATTTTCTATATTCTTCTGGAGTTCGCTATAACGAAGACTGTTATCTCTTAGTAAGTAGAGTATCAGTGGTTTCCATTTGCCCCCTATTACTCTGAGAGTAGCCTCGACACCTCCACAACTTAACTTATTAGTATCCATATGGTATGTATACTACTAGATTGTGTGTACTTGTCAATATGAATGTTTAAGCATATGATGCATTTATATGAATTACAAACAAGTTCCCAGTGACAGTGTTATCAAAAAAACAATCGAAGCTCTAAGCGCTCGCGGGTTTGCGGCACAATTGGTTGCTACAAAAGCAGAAGCAAAAAGTGCAGCATTATCATTGATCACAAAAGGCTCAGAAGTGATGACCATGACATCAAAAACTCTTGATGAAGTAGGGTTAGCTGAGGCTATTAACGGTGAATCTAGTGAATATGTATCACTCAAAAATAAGCTAATGAGTATGGACCGCTCTACACAGAGTAGAGAGATGCAGGAAATAGGGGCAGCCCCAGCTATCGCATTGGGTAGCGTTCATGGTATTACCGAAGATGGTCAGATCATCATTGCTTCGGCAACTGGCAGCCAACTACCTGCGTATGCGTACGGTGCCGAAAAGGTTATATGGGTTGTGGGTGCTCAAAAAATTAGCAAGAATCTAGATGATGCGATGAAGCGACTTAATGAATATGTACTCCCCCTAGAATCAGAGCGAGCACGCATCGCTTACGGAGTGGAGGGTAGTAATATTAGCAAACTACTCATCATGAATAACGAGTTTACGCCTAATCGTATTCATCTAATTATGGTGAAAGAAGAGCTCGGCTTCTAGTCAAAGTTTGTCAATTGAGTGAGCTTGATTGAGACCTTCTTCATCAAATTCTGTATTGAACCAAGTATCAATAATTTCTTTTGCCTGATCGTTAGATGTATTAACATTCCCCATCACTAGTACGTTTGCATCATTCCATTTTCTGGCGAGCTGGGCTATCTGAGCACTAGTACACAAGGCGGCACGGATCCCTTTGACTTTATTTGCAGCCATACAAGCTCCGGTACCACTCCAACAAAATAATATTCCTAGATCAGCCTGACCACTGACGATAGTTTTGCCAAGTTTGAGACCGATGTCTGCCCACTTACCATTTGGAGCATCTAAATCTCCCTGGAGTATAACTTCGTGTCCCAATGTATTAACATAGTCCACGACATAATTATTTAGCGGAGTTACCTCATCTGTTGCGATGACAATTTTCATGATTAAATTATATCAAGTTAGTTTGGCTTTTTCTTTGTGAGTCAGTTTTTTTATTTCGTGCTCCCGCTTTAACGCAGATGATTTGTCTATACATTGTTCTGAATATGCGATCTTGATGGGTGGGAAGCTCCTGGTATATTTGGCGCCACGGCCACTCAGGTGAACGGCAAAACGCTTGGCGACGTCTTTTGCAATCCCCGTGTAGTAGTTATTGCCTTCGCAGAGTAGGACGTATACCCAGTAATTCCTGTCAGGTAGATTGGGCATATAGAAGTGCCTTGGTTACCCATGAACGCGGCAAAAAACGAACGAGGAGAGTCCCTAACCTATTCGTCCAGCCATAGACTGCGACACGACGAGCGTCCAACATAGCCTGATATCCGTACTCAGCGACCTGTTTGGATGTGGGCATCCTACCCATGATCCCAAATGTTTTATCCTTACCAGCGACCGACCAAAAGTTAGACTGAGTAGGACCAGGACATAAGGTAGTGAGAGTAATATTTGATCCAGACAACTCTTCTGCCACCGCCTCTGAGAGATGGAGTACATAAGATTTGGTTGCAAAATATACTGCCATGAGGGGGCCAGGTTGAAAGGCAGCACCACTAGCGACATTGACTATGTATGATCGCTCTTTGCCAGCCATCCGAGTAATATACATTTTGGTCAGATAGGTTAAGGCGATAATATTTACATTAATCATCTTCAGTTCTTTGTCCCAGCTGGTTTCCCTAAATGTCCCAAAGTCACCAAATCCAGCATTATTGATCAAGTACTTTGGAGTGATCTTTTGCTTATCTAGATTATTTACCAATAACTCGAGATTAGAGATTTCTGAGAGATCTAGTTCGTAGACTAGGACCTTGATTTTGTAGTGAGATTTTAGCTCGGTAGCTAGAGAATTGAGAGCGTTAATATTGCGAGCCACCAGCACCAGATTGACATTGTTCTTGGCAAAGATCCGCGCAAACTCGAGGCCTATACCACTACTAGCACCAGTGACGACTGCCCATTTTTGGTTATTTTTCATATACCTATATTGTACCTCCCTACGCGTTCATGTGTTATAGTAGAAGACTATGGAAGACAAATGTCAGAAATGTGGATCAGAGCTATCACCAGTAACAACGACCAAGACAGGCAGAGAGCTACAGCGCTGTAGTGCAGGCTCCTGGAACCCAGAAACCAAAAAGAATGAGGGCTGTGACTACGTCAAATGGCTCGAAGTAAAGCCACAGGAGCTAGACGAAAAATGTCCCAAATGTGGCAACCCACTAGTCCTAAACGTAACTAGATTTGGGAAGAAAATGAAGAAATGCAGCACCAATGTCTGGAACAAAGATACCAAAAAAGCTGAGGGATGTGACTACATAGAATGGATCAATGGTACAACCGAAAAACTAGATGAAGACTGTCCTGAGTGTGGTCAAAAGCTAGTTCTCTATACTACAGCTGCTGGCAAAAAGATGAAGAAATGTAGTACTGCTGGA
The DNA here is from genome assembly GCA_964610445.1 of uncultured Pseudomonadales bacterium. Lineage (GTDB taxonomy): Bacteria > Patescibacteriota > Microgenomatia > UBA1400 > UBA12108 > GWF. The sequence goes on from CAZSVV010000001.1 coordinate 34,606, forward strand.
TGGGACAGAGAAAACAAGCAGGCAACAGGATGCACCTATGTCCAATGGCTAAAAGTAGATGACTACGCCAAGACTCCAGAGGGTGATGAATTTATGCCACCCGAGCCTCATCCTAGCGAACTCTAAATTTTAACTTGTTTATTTTTTTCTAACTGATAGATAGATTGCTCCGACACCGATCCAGGTAGCTATCATGCCGATAAAGTAGCCACCTACTGGGATTAGTTTGAGTAAATGCAGTAGTGTCACACCCACAAACATTTCCATCAGTGGCGTCATCTTGAGGGATGCGCTAGTACTCACAGTACGAGCTAGTGCAAAAGCGAAGACGATTTTTCCTAGATATAGAAGCACTAGGTAGAGTGGGAGGACTACGCCTGCTAGTGGTATACCAATAACCGTTAGAGATAGTAGTACTAGAGCTGGGATAGTGAGGATGGTTATAAGCAATCCGGAGCCGAGAGCTGCCATACTACTGTTATGAAGTGAGGATACGGCTAGATCCAATAGCTTGGGGGTCAGCCAAAGTAGTACTGCACCGACTAGCAGCATCCCGATATAGGACCAGACCCTAACTAGCAACATAAAGTTTTGCTGATTTTGCTTGTCCTGCATTCTATTTTGGCGCCACTCGGCTGGCTCGGTAACCACACTTGTACTCCCTTTGACTACTGCCTGACTATCCAACTTACCCTCTTCGGGAGATAAGAAATAGGTTAGGTCTTTGGCAATGGTAGTTTTGGGACCTAAATAGATAGACTCCCCAGCTAGGCGTGCTTCACCGAGAATCGGCGCGTCATGTCTGAGGTTACGACCAGCGAGCATGAGACTACGAGAAACAGTGGCATTATTTTTGATCGTTTCACCGGCTGCGATGACGGATCCACCGAGGAGAGTATCCTGGCTTACTGTCATGGTTTGACCTGCCATGTGGAGTGAGTCGTTTACTTTGGCACCTGAGAGATCGATGTTTTGACCGATGAGGTATGCATCCTGACCCACTCGACCATCTACGTCGATCGTTCCACTAATAGCGGTCATGTCCCCTGTTATTTCGCCTGTTACAAAAACACTTTCTGCTGCGACATAGAGATCACCCTCCACCTTGCCCTCGACCCGCACGGTCTTGCCGGCTATATAGAGGTCGTCGGATACTACTTCGTTTTTGCTTATCACTACCTCGCCCTCGCTATACTGGACCTTGGCGAGTACGGCGGATGGAGTAAGACTAAAAAGAAGTGTTGAGATAGCTATAGTTAAGAGTGATTTGTACATATGTTGTTATTTCCCAATACCGATAAATTGCATTAGATGATAAACCAAAAATCCTGGCCAAGTGATGGTCTGAAAGATATGCCAGAGCCACTCGGACAACCCGTTTGATCCGGGGAGAAAATAGAATGCAGCGCCGATTAGGCCGATACCGTAGAGCGGGCTCTCTGCACTACTACTCTTTTTGCCATAATTACAGTTACAATCCTGACACATCTCTATTACTTTATCTTTTACAGTGCTTTTCTTCATATATCCTCCTAATTAATCTAGTAAATATACTATATCACTCAAAGATTATTACATGTTACGGATCCTGGACGATGTTAGAACTTATTTATCTATCAATTCCATCTCAAACTCTGGAGTCAGTACTACTTGTTGATTCGATGACTCAAACTCTATTGAATTACTAGATGCTCTGTATGTCTGAATGAAGCTATGCTCAACTTTTTTTGTTAGTATTTCCTCGTAATCAATATCTATAGCTAGCAGGTATGGGTAGATTTGAGTTACTCTCCAAATTTTTGCATCTAAGGAAACGTCACCCAAATACCAAATATCTTTAACTTTAGGATTTATTTTTTTAAGTTGGGAATTTAAAATTGTCGCCGGGGGAATTGAGCCTCCGTTTTTTATATAACAAAGTATTGTTATTTCTGGATCTATAATCTTATTCAGCTTAATTTTTTTCAAAGCAGATATTAGGTCTTCTTCGTGATTAGATTTTCTCCACTCAAATACCTCTAATTTTATATGTTGCTTTTCCGCACCTCTTTTTGATTTACTCATTACCAAAGAGAAGCAGTTAAAGTCTGGAGAGCCACTACTATCTGAGACTGAAGTAAGCCACCAATCTACTTTTGAATGTTTCTGTAATGCAATCAGAAACATCGATGCTATCCAGGCTTCTCTTGTTACCTTATATTTTCTGTCTTTTAAAATTTTATCCCCAGTGGCTAAATATGTTTTTGCAAATAGTCGGATAGCTATATATGGATTAATAAGATAGTTTTCTGTATTTTCAATTTTCATTGTTTTTCACTGGGTGACCATGTTGGAACTTTTTTTACACAAAATTTTGCGGTCTTACCTCATAATGTCCAAGATAACTCCCTGCTCCATCAGGCTTAAATGGCTCAATCACCGTAGCAACACCCTTTTCTGCCAATATTTCCCATAAGTGTTTAGCTCCCTCTGTTTGCGACCATTCGTGGGAACGAAATGTATACCCCTTACCAATACTGTCTTCTATTATTTTTGTGTATATTGCCATACCAAAACCTAGTCCTTTCCCTCTTAATTCTTCATCTACATGGATTCGCTCAGTAAATGAGATTTTTCTCTTAGTTGACTCTGTTACCCTAACATCACCAATTATTTTCCCGTCGTGCCAGACGTCGTATTGTGTAGATATAAAGGTTCCTTTTCCGCCTGCATTATCAGGAGATACTGTTAATCTAACTTCTGGTAATGTATGGTTTGGATCTATTTTTTCTCTTACCCAAGATGAATTGTCTCTTATTGCATCCATGGGTGTGCTTGAACCGTCTGCCATGATGTATATTGTATAGGAATTTTGAGTGTTGCCGAGCAGGTCTCCCAGACATTCTGTCTGGAGGCATTTCTCAGGTGCCTACTGCACTTGATGTGCAGGACCCTCACCCTACGGGTTCGAGCAAACTAGATAATTATATAAAAAAAGACGTATAGAAACGTCTTTTTTTGCATGTTGCCGAGCAGGGACTCGAACCCCAATAAGCAGCTCCAGAAACTGCTGTCCTACCATTAGACGACTCGGCAAAGATGTGGTTATTTTATCACTACCTACCCTGTTTTTGAAAAAGCGATTATTTGGGTAGGTTATCTAGTGTGGTTTGGTGGTTCTGTCGAAGCTCGTCGCGAAACCATAGAAATAGCAGTGAAGACAGATGAACCTCAACCAAACAGGCTAAAAATACTTCTAGACTCCTAAGCCGGTTTACTAATTCAAGATTTATCATTTCTTAGGTGGGAGCGGAAAGAAAGAGGAGGTTTGGCGGGCATAAGCAGCCCAGTCTTTACGACCTTTGTACTTGGCTTCGAGCATGGGGATACCCGAGACTTTGAGGAGGAGAAAATCGATCATAATGGGACCAACAAAAGCGAGGATGTTCCCCGAACTAAGATATGCAATGAGCGCTATCCCCCACCAGAGCGTGGCCTCGCCAAAGTAGTTTGGGTGTCTAGTATATTTCCAGAGCCCTGTCGTCATGAGCTTACCTTTGCTAGTTTTTTTGCTTTTGAAGACTGTGAGCTGATAATCGCCGATTGCTTCGAAGTAGAATCCGAGGAGCCAGATAGCAGAACCGATTAGTAGCCACTGTCCTGTTACGGCCGTGCTACCTGATCCTAGCAAGATCGGAATAGAGACTATTTGCATAAAGAGCCACTGAAGCAAGTACACCTGCAAAAATGAACGGACCAACCACCATTTGCCCCAGTCTTTACGCCATTGGGCATAACGAAAATCTTCTTTTTGCCCTAAGTTACGCAGACCAATGTGTGTAGCCAGTCGTACCCCCCAGGCTGTCGTTAAAACCATGATAAGAGTGGTGACAGTGGTCGGATTACGCAAGTAGACCAAAACCGAAATCAAGACAAAACCTAATCCCCAGATAATGTCGACGATCCCGTTGTTTTTGATTAGGGTCGCGACCAGAAATGTAGTTATAAATAGGGCCAAGCTAGCGAGCGAGGTGGTGAGCAGTAATGTTTCCATAGTACCTATGCTACCATACAGCTAGTTATGCAGATACGAGATCTATACGACAAGTACAACATAATGCCACAACTACGCGAGCATCAGCTAAGAGTTGGTGGAATCGCTAGGCTGATTACCGATGATCATGACAGCATCGTTACAGCACTAGTTCACGACATGGGGAATATAGTTAAGTTTGATCTGGATAACCCAGTCACTTTGATAAGCGATGTAGACAAATGGAAAAGAGAACAAGCACATGTTCGAAAAACTTATGGTCATGACGCTCACGAAGCAACATATGCGATCCTAAAAGAAGCGGGTTTGGATAAATACAACACACATCTAAGAGACGAGGGAAGAGCCTATGATAATGAAACTCTAGATATTAACTTTTTTGAGAGTATGTCTAAACCTGCTCTTTTTACTTTATATGGAGATATGAGAGTCAGTGTGGTTGGAGTAGTGAGCATGCAAGAAAGAATAGAAGACTTGGAGAGAAGATATGGAGCACCCAGAACAGAGTCTAAATGGGTAAACAAGCTCGAAGACTATATACAATCAATTGCAAGTATCGATGTGAGGTCCATTACTGAAGAGTCGGTGGAGCCACTTTTTGACGAGCTGTTGACAATGACCGTATAATGTAACTAATTGAAAAAGCGATGAAGGGGTCCCCACCCTAGAGCTGGATACGATGAGTATCCCGTAACTGTACGAGAAACAGTAATTAAGTGGTAAGCAAGGTGGTACCGCGAGTAACCTCGCCCTTGTTCCCGACACCAAAAAGGTGTTAGGAATAGTGGCGAGGTTTTTTGTTACAAAAATTATTAATAATTGGAGATAAATATGAAGTATTCAAAACTATTTAGTAAGACACTAAAGTCAGCACCGGCTAATGCTGACACGGTCAACCATAAACTACTAGTGCAAGCTGGTTATGTGCGTCAAGTGATGGCGGGTGTTTATACCTACACTCCCCTTGGTCTTAGAGTGTTAAACAAAATAAGCAACATTATTCGTGAAGAGATGAACGAGATAGGTGGTCAAGAAGTACTCATGCCCCTTCTACACCCTAGTTCTATCTGGAAGCAAACAGGTGGCTGGGACAAGATCGATGTGCTATTTAAAGTAAAAAGTCGTACAGGAAAAGACTACGCGCTAGCACAAAGTAACGAAGAGACCGTCACTCCTCTAGTTAAAGAGTGGATCCACAGCGAGCGCGATCTCCCACTAGCGGTTTATCACATTAACGCTAAGTTTCGTGATGAGCTACGCAGCAAATCCGGGATACTCCGCGGACGCGAATTCCTAATGAAAGATATGTATAGCTGGCACAGTAATCAAGCCGACTTTGATCGCTTTTACCAAATCGTAAAAGAGGCCTACTTTAAAATCTTTGACCGACTCGGACTATCCGCCAAAGCGACAGAAGCATCAGGAGGAGCATTTACCGAAAAAGTAAGTTATGAGTTTGAGGTACTATCTGATGCAGGGGAAGCTCATATCCTCCATTGCCCTAGCTGTAACTGGTGCGTGAACTCTGATGACATTACTACTTATAAAGTGGGTGATGAATGCCATAAATGTAAGGCAGGAAAGCTAGAATCAGCAAAAGCTGCTGAGTTAGGTAATGTCTTTGATCTAGGTACCAAGTACACCAAAGCATTTGATATTAGTGTCATAAATAGTGAGGGAGAGAAGATCTATCCGATCATGGGATGCTACGGGATTGGGATCTCGCGCACGATGGGAGTAATCGTTGAGACATTTAATGACGAACGAGGGATTATATGGCCTGAAACTGTTGCACCATTTAAAGTACATCTCGTGTCTCTAGCTGGCAAGAGTGAAGAAGTAGCTCGGCGAGCGGATGGAGTATATGCAGAACTAACGAAATTAGGCTTTGAAGTGCTATACGACGAGCGAGAAAATGTGGGTGCAGGAGCTAAGCTAGCAGATGCCGACCTACTAGGAATACCCTACCGCGTAGTCGTATCAGAAAAATCAGGCGAGCTTGTGGAGCTGAAAAAGAGAAACGAAAAGGAAGCCAAGTTGATTAGCCTAGCTGAACTAGTTAAGTCGCTCTAAAACAGCGTCCCGACCTAGGATGAGCATGGACTCAGTGAGTGGAGGGCTAACTTTTTTGCCGGTAACTGCCAGGCGCATAGCAGCAAAGAATGGACCATTCTTCCAGCCCTTACCTTTAACTGCCTCGACGAGTGCTGTTTCTATCCCCTCTTTGGACCAGTCGCAACTACTTAGGATCTCTTTGGCTAGTTGGATATATAACACCTCATCAGTAGTTAGCTCGGGTCTAACCGGCTTACTAAAGAAGAACTCAGTAAGTGAGCTAAACTCGGAGAGCAAACTAATACGAGTCTTAATGAGTGGAATGATAGATAGAAGCAGCCCATCATTTGCATCTGCTGGAGCGTACGGGCGGATGAGAGGGAGTAGCCCATTATCTGGGATCTGACGAATATATTGGCCATTAAAATAGTTTAGTTTGTCTATAAAGAACCTGGGGTTGGCATCCTGAAAACCGGAAGCGTCAAAATGCTCAACAAACTCGGGTAGCGTGTAGAGCTCGCGGTTATCTTTGGGGGCCCAGCCGAGGAGAGCCACAAAGTTGAGGAGAGCCTCCGGAAGGTATCCCTGTTTGAGATAATCCTCGCAGAACACACTATCTCTTCTTTTACTCAATTTTTTGCCTGTAGTTGGGGACATGATATCTGTCAAGTGGCCAATCGCTGGCATGGGTTTGTCGCCCCTAAGATAGTTGAGTACTAAGACATGGATCGGAGTGGAGGGCAACCAGTCATGACCTCGTAGAATATGGGTGATGTTCATATCTAGATCATCGACCATCGCGGCGAGCGCGTAGGTTGGGAAAGTATCGGTCTTGAGCAAGGTTGCGTCGTAGACGGTATTACTATCCCAAGTAATGTCTTTTTTGTGGGCAAAATCGTGATAGGTAATCTTTTGATTATCTGGGACCCTCAGCTTGATAGCACCACTATTAAAGCCTTTATCCCTACATGGGTCACGCATTACTGTTGAGTAGCCATCGGTATGAGCATTCTTGGGTGGGCACTGGCAGTAGAAGGCATGGCCATCGCTAAGTAGTTTTTGGGCTGCAGCCTGATAGATCCCTGTCTTTTGCCTCTCTGATTGGATATAAAATTCGTCCCATGTAATACCAAATTTTTTCAGAACTATTTGGAGTGATTCTAATGCTCCTTCTACCTCTCTCTTTTGATCTGTGTCTTCGATCCTGAGGATAAAGTCCCCTCCCTCATGCCGAGCCATAGCATAGGCATAGAGAGCAGTGCGCAAGCTACCAATATGCAGGAATCCGGTGGGAGATGGGGCAAAACGAGTGCGAATAGTCATAAGAAGTATTATATACTAGAGTCATGGCAACACTCGGAGAGACTGCAATCGTCGCGCGAAAAGCGATCAAATTTGGGGCGATTGGACTCGTGGTCCTAATGATAGGCCGGGTAGTTGTGACCTCTGCATATACCTACTGGAAAACACTTCACCCTGACCCACCACCACCACCTGATGTAAAGTTTGGTAGATTGCCTAAGCTAGTGTTCCCCCAAAAGGAGCCGATCCCTATCCAATATAGCCTCGAAACTAGAACGGGCGCACTGCCAACTAATCTACCCACTCAGTTTACGGTCTACTTTATGCCGATCAAAAAACCGAGCCTACTTGCTTATGATGCCGCAAAGAACGTAGCAAATAGGCTAGATTTTATTGCAGAGCCGCTCAAACTATCTGAAGATACTTACCGCTGGGATGCTAGCGACCCAATCCCGTCGACTTTTACTATAAATGTCATAACTGGTGCGTTTGTACTAGACCGTCGGTGGCAGGTCGAACCTTCGTATACTACCCCCAACTTAATCTTTAATGACGAACAGGCAGAAGACAGGGTATTAAACATTTTATCGAGACTAGAGCTACTACCTGATGACATTAAAGAAGGTGAAGTCACGATGAACGAGCTCAAAGCAGACAAAGACCAGATAGTCACCGCTGTATCGAGATCGCAAGCTAACTTTGTGAGAGTGAACCTATATCGCAAGCCAGTTGAGGAAATACCTGTCGTATACCCTAGGAGCGATAGAGGTCCCATCTCGGTGATCCTGGCACTACAGAGAGATGAGGATAAACAGTTTGTAAATATAGACTATAACTACTATCCAGTAGAGCGAGAGACGAGTGCGGTCTATCCGATCATCTCGGCGGCCGAAGCATGGAAGAGACTCCAAGCAGGTAATGGGTATGTGGTTAATGTTAAACAAAATGTGGCTACCACAGTCGTGCGAGAGATCAGCATCGAATACTATGATGCTGAGGAACCACAACAATACCTACAACCTGTATATGTTTTTCGGGGTGATAATGATTTTGTCGCTTATGTCCCGGCGCTGTCAGATGCGTGGGTGGAATAATTTCTTTAAGTTAGATTAGTTACCACAGGGTGCACTATCTTAATGTAATCGCGTGAATACATTCCAATAGAGTAAGATCTATCTCCTGCGTTGAATACAATTTTTTCGTTAGCTAGTAGCTCAGAATCAGCGATAACTTCGAGATTAAAGAGGTTGCCAAATGGAGGCACACCTCCGGGTAATATCCCCCCAGTAATTTCTGATACTTCTTCGACTGTTGCGAAACGAATATCCTTGGCACTATAGATACTCTTAACTTTGGCAGTATCAAAGCGACGATCACCAGGTATCACAATCATTACAAACTTTTTGTTCTGACTACTGATTTTGACACGAGCGATGATTGCTTTTGCACCTTGATGCAGAGTGTAGCCTGTCCGAACTTTTGCGGCCTCCTCACTTGTTTTGACAGGCTCGTGTTCAAAAGTCTCGAACCAACAATCATGCTCGCCTAATAGTTCGCGGATCTCCTGGGTCGTAGGATGATATATTTTGTTAGACATAGTCAGGGCCTGAGTCTTTTGACGTCACGAGGGAGGAAAGTTGCCTCTTTGACACTAGGCAATCCTAGGATCTGGGCGATAATGCGCCCTGGGCCGATGCCAACTCCACCATGTGGTGGGACACCATACCTAAAGAAGCTAAGATAATCGGAGAGTCCTTCTTCGGTCAGACCTTTCTCGGCAGCTTGCGCCACTAGTTTGTCGATCCTGTGCTCACGCTGAGCGCCAGTTGTGATCTCGACTCCTTTGTAGAGTAAATCAAACCCTTTGGTTAAGCCAGTCTCCTCATCTCGCATGTGATAAAACGCACGGTGTGCTTTGGGGTAGTCGGTAATAAAGACAAACTCGCTCCCTGTCTCGTCTTTGACGATTTTGCATATTCCACGCTCTTCGTCGGGAGAGAGATCACCTTCTTTGTCACTAGTTATCCCAGCAGCTTTTAATTTATCTTTTGTCTCAGCTAGCGTGAGACGAGCAAATGGTACTTTGATTTCTTCTTCGATTAAGCCGGCTGACTTTAGCTTGGCAAAGCCTGATTTCAGCATAGCCTCCTCAGTATCCATGACATCATGATGACTCGTGATGTGTGCAATTTCAAAGTCCCAACCAGTAAACTCCGTCATGTGGCGGGTAGTAAAGCTAAGCTCCGCACGAAAGACCGGGCCGACCATGAAGACTTTTTCAAATCCGCTAGCTATCGCCATTTGTTTGTAGAACTGTGGTGATTGAGCAAGATATGCCTTGCCTTCAAAATATTTGACCTCAAAGACCTCGGCACCACTCTCACTTGGTGCACTCATTAGTGCTGGTGAGTAGAGCTGAGTAAAGCCATTAGCACTAAAGTATTCTCTAATCCCCTGTTCGAGCACTGTCCATACCTGAAAGATTTTTTGAGAATCAGGCTTACGCAAATCTAGCCAGCGATAGTCAAAGCGCTTGGTTACATCTACCTCTTCGGCACCTTTTTCGGCAACTACTGGGATCGGGAGTGGGAGCGATAAAACCTCTATCTTAATACTGCTTGCATCAATCTCGACACCTTCGGGGACCTGTTTACTCTCTTTGAGCAATCCCTCAACGCGAATCACTGACTCGACTGAGAGCTCTTTGATTGATTCAAAGACTTCTTTGTTCCAAGCTCCTGTTACTACCTGGATACTGCCACTAATATCTCGCACTCTCAAAAATGCGATCTTACCTTGGTTACGGATCGAGTGGACAAACCCTGCGATCGTGACAGTCTCACCTACTAATTTAGTAACTTCACTAATGCTTTTGCGCATATTACTCCTCTAATTTTTGGATTTTGGAGCATAAAAAAACCGCCCCAAAACCCTATTTTTGAAAGGGTCCTGTCGGACGGTGCCACCTTATCTAAACTTATTACAGCTATAACGGGCTTAACCGGTTCCAGCCTGCCTGCCGGCAGGCAGGCTCGTCTTTTGTCAGAAGACAGCTGTTATGTATTTGTACGTGGAGGATAACAAAATTATCTTGGAGAGTCAACCTTTACCCAATTATGGTGTGCGTATACCCATTCGACGAGTCGTGTCGTGTCTGCAAAACGATCTACACTACCGAGTACTACTGTAATGATGCCGCGACCATCGCGCTCGACATAACTAACAAAACACTCGCCAGCTCCTGTGGTCCAGCCAGTTTTGCCACCGACTAATCCTCGGAGGACGGATAGCAGCTCGTCTGTTGACTCTAGTTCGTAAATCTTAGTGCCAGTTATGTCGGTAATTGTTGCGACTTCTTTTGAAACAACTTCCTGGATGTAGTGATCGGATAGGGCGACGGAAGCGAGTGTTGAGATATCGCGAGCGGATGTAACATGACCATACTGATCGATGCCACTAGGGTTTTTGTACGTAGTCCGTTTGAGATTTAGCTCCTGCGCCTTCTGGTTCATAGCCGCCACAAAAGCAGAGTATCCACCAGGATAGTTATCGGCGAGCGTGAGTGCGGCGTCGTTGCCCGAGTGGATTAGGAGACCGTGGAGGAGCGAGTCTACTCTTAATTGATCACCTTCGCTTAGTTCGATGGTCTGCCCTATCGCACGATCTTCGTTTTGAACGGTTAGTATAGTGTTTTTGTCCGGCCAAGCATCTAGTGCAACGAGCGCTGTCATCAGCTTGGTAATAGAAGCGGGAGGCAAAACTACATCCGGACGCCTCTCAGCGATCACTGTTTTGCTACTTATATCCTGGACAATATATGAGGTCGAGGCAACACCGGGTGGTTTTGCCCCATCTGATAATGGATAATCGGCGAGAGCAATCTCGATTTTTTGTGGGCTAAAAACAGGACCTGGTTTTAGGACTATTGACTGCAGCTGGTTGTGACCAGGGTAAGTTAAAGTCAGAAGTAAGAAACATGAAATCAGAAACAAGGATTGTTTGGGGCGATTTTGTATAAAGGCTGCAAACTGTGATTTAGACTTCGACATAGGTGGCTACCAGCTGAACTGATTCTTTGTTGTTCCATACGTTGACGTCGATTGTCGCAATACACTGAGTGACGTGGTTAATCGGGTGAGCGTGCTTAGTATTAAACATAAGAAGAGGTATTTTTGCGCCATCCTGTTCGATAGTTAATTTGTGGTGTTTGCCAAGCTCTCCTAGCGATCGATCTTCTATGACTTTAACGTTTTTGAACAAAAACCTAGGTTTACTGTTACCGAGACCATATGGCTCTAGTTTGGTGAGTTTTTTGGCTAGCTCGAGAGTAGCACTACTGAGTGGTAGTTCTAGATCAGCTGTCTCGTGACGAACCAATAGTTCGTCACTGACTTGCCGATCACCAGTAATGTTTATTTCTTTAATAAAATCTTCTAGATTTTCTTTGGCAACACTAAAGCCAGCTGCTTGGTCATGTCCACCTAAGCCTAAAAATGGAGTCTTGAGGCTACGCAAAAACTCAGTAATGTTAAAGCCAGGGATAGAGCGAGCAGAACCTTTGATAACGTCACCATTGTCGCTCATTACAATGGAAGGGCGATAGGCGGCCTCAACCAGCTTGCCAGCAACTAGTCCGATTACCCCCTCGTGATATGGCCCGACGAGCGCAGTAATCTTATTGCTTGATGGCTGGGCAAGAGCGTGAGTTAGCGCAGTTTCGGTTAACTCCTGACGGTCTATGTTGTGAGATTCGATCTCCTCAGCGAGACTAGCTGCCACACTATTATCTGTAGTACAAAGCAGTCGTAGTGCTTGGAGTGGACTATAGATCCGACCTGCAGCGTTTATGCGAGGTGCGATACCATAACTAATATCGTACGAAGTAAGCGGGCGATCGGGTATCCCCATCCGAGTCTTTAGTGCGCGAAATCCTGGATTTGTACTACTGGTTAGGGCTTTTAAGCCGTTTGTGACTAGCACACGGTTAAACCCGACTAGCGGCATCATGTCAGCGATAATCCCGATCGTAGCTAGATCTAAGAATGAAGTAGTGCTAGATAGTAGATGTGAAGACAATATCCAAGATACACCTGCTCCTGATGTAACTGTTGTGTGGACTATCTGATTAGCTCTTGGGAGAGTACTATCTGGCATGTGGTGATCGGTGATAACTACATCAATTCCTGCTTGAACAAATGTGGAGATACCGTCGTGCGCGACAATTCCCGTATCTACCGTAATAATTAATTTGGGATGAAAATCTGGGTAGCTAGTATCAGTAAAGGCAGTACCATCCATCACTTCGGCGATAGCCTTATTAGATAAACCGTAGCCGTGCTTGTGGCGATCTGGAATAAATGGGAGGAGACGCGAGGTCGAGGATCTTTTTTTGATGTATTCACTCAAACCTAGGTAGAGGACAGCAGTTGCGCTAACTCCGTCGGCATCATAGTCGCCAAAGATACAGATGTCACTACCGCTACCCAAATGCTGATCAATTAATGACTGTGCTTCTTTAAGCGTCACCTCGGTGATGCCTGAATGAGTATAGAGATAGTCAAGCGTGATTGAGCGAGGAGAGATGAATTCTGCCTGTAACTCTGGTGTATTTAAGCCGCGACTCTCTAGGAGAGCTTTGATAATCTCATTTGCGGAGCTACCTTTGCTAATACTTGTTTTGGTAGTTATGATCATGGTCTTATTATAACCTCTTGTTATAATGGATACATGCTACTTAACCTTAACCCTGCAGCTGTCGTAATAGTCGAGACTCTCAAGAGCCATGGCTACACGGCGGAGATAGTGGGTGGAGCAGTACGAGACTTACTCCTCTCACTCCCCTCTTATGACTGGGATATTACAACCAATGCAACCCCAGAATTGGTTGAGCCACTCTTTGCCGATAGTTTTTATGATAATGAATATGGGACAGTCAAGGTGGCTGGAAAACATCTTAAAGAACAGTTTGGATTAACTGATGAGCAGTGTGACGACTCAATGATCTTTGATATTACAACCTATCGCTCGGAGAGTGGGTACTCGGATAAGCGGCGACCGGATAATGTGGTGTGGGGCAAAACTATAGAAGAAGATCTTAAGCGAAGAGACTTTACCATCAATGCGCTGGCATTGCGACTCTCGTCGCGAGTAGAGAGTAGTAAGTTGAATGGTGAAAGTTGTGAAGTTGAGATAATTGACCCTTATGGTGGTCAAGAGGATATAAAAAACAGAGTAATTAGAGCTGTGGGAGTGCCGATCGAGAGATTTGGTGAAGACGCACTACGCATAATGCGGGCGATCAGACTAGCATCGCAACTAGGGTTTAGCATAGAGGGCGAGACGTTTGTCGCACTAAAGGCAACTGTTTCTAATCTCCGAGATATTAGCTGGGAGCGGATAGGTGCGGAAGTGATGAAGCTCCTATCAACAGACCATGCTGCGGACGGGGTGATACTGATGGCTAATACAGGGATACTCGAGATCATCATGCCGGAGCTGATCAAATGTCGAGGTGTTATGCAGGGCGGACACCATACTCTTGATGTATATACCCACTTAATAGAGTCACTACGAGGATGTAGTTCAAAAGACCCAGTAGTCCGACTCGCCACCCTTCTGCATGACATTGATAAACCAACTGTTGCGAGAGCTGAGGGACCGCGAGGAGTTACTTTTCATAATCACGAAGTGGTTGGTGCACGTACTGCCAAGAGGATCGCTGAGCGGCTAAAACTACCCAAAAAAGATCAGGATAAAGTGTTTACACTGGTTCGCTGGCATATGTTCCATTATGACCCCAAGATGACAGATAGTGCGATCAGACGATTTATCCGCCGTGTCGGACTCGAGAATATCCATGATATGATAGCGTTGCGGATAGGCGATCGGATTGGGAGTGGAGCTAAGACTACCAGCTGGAGACTGACTGAGTTACAAAAAAGAATTGGAGAACAGCTATACGAACCGCTATCTCTTAAGGACATGGTGATAGATGGATCTGATGTAATGAGAATCCTAAATATAAAACCTAGTCGCAAAATCGGTGAAATCTTAAATACTCTATTTGAAGAGATACTAGATGATTCAAGCCGTAATACCAAAGAATATTTGGAAAAAAGAATTGTGGAGCTTAAATGAAGAAAATATTGATACTTAACGATGTTCATCATGGTGATACAAGAGAATCTTCGACGCATCCTGGAGAGATAAGACAAGCTAATTCACAAGCATTATCCACACTATCTGGGTACCTAAGTTCTTTTAATTCTAGGGGTTATGATAGTGTCATTAATTTGGGTGATGCAATACGAGATACGAGCAATAAAGCAGCTGACCTGGTTATGTTAGATGAGTTTATGAAAGTATTCGAAAAAATTAATGGGAATAAGTTTTTTGTACCAGGAAATCACGAATTAAAAACTCTAACTAATGAAGAGATTGATAATCTAGCCAAAAAGCATAATATATCTTCATTGATCCCACAAGTTTTTGAGCTAGAAAATACTCAAATTATCTTAATCAATAGTGATATAGATGAGAAAAGTCTGAGTAATATCCCTGAGGATAACATTGCATGGATAGAGAAAAACATTAGCTATGACAAGAAATTAATATTGTTATCTCACTACTCACTTGTAGAACTAGATGGATACGCGAATTTTTATTTCGCCAAAGATTATAAATACATGTCATACTCGAATGGGTATAAATTGCTGAATATACTAAAGAGATTGCCAAAAGTTGTGTCGATTAACGCGCACACCCATATGGGAAGTTATAAACGAGTTTCTAATGTGAGTGCGATATCTGCCTTAGCATTTAGTGAAAATATTGTAGCTATGCAGCACCCCGACGCAAATCCAGGGATATTCTCCGAAATTTGGATCGACGAAGAAAAGATATTCTTTAAGAGTTTCAGTGGTAATTACTGCTTTCTAAGTATAGAGCTTTAGACTCCCCTGCTATAATAGCATTGCCGAATGTGGTTGGTGGGTGATCGGGCGAGTCGCAAGACGAGTCAGGAAAGTCCAGACAGCAGAGTGCAGGGTGGGTAGCGTAAGCTATCACGGGTAACCGCTAGTTTAGAGCAACAGTGACGAACCGATTTAGTTCGGGTGAAACGGGCAATCCTCCCCGCTGCAACCGACGACTGGGACGACTAAGACAGTAGCACTCCTGAGTCCCGAAGATTGCGGGCATTAGAGAAATGATCGCACTAAAAACAGAATCTGGCTTATGCCAACCACAGCTCGGCGCTATTTTATTTTTCTTTTTGAAGAGATCTTGTCCCAGAGAACCAGAATTGGGGCTGCAGTAAAAGTGGAACTATAGGTACCTGAGATAGTACCGATTAAGAGGGCCAGGACAAAGTGGCGGATAGAGTCGCCACCCAGTAAATACATGGATAAAAGCATAAAAATGATGGTCAGACTATTGTTGATGGATCTACCCATCGTCTCGACAACTGCACGGTTGATGATGTCGATGAAATCGAGGTAGCCATGATGTTTTTTTAGCTCCCTGATCCGGTCATAGACTACTATTGTGTCGTGAACAGAGAAACTAAGGATTGTTAAGAGGGCTGTCACAAAAAGCGTATCCACCTCGATCCCCGAAACCTGACCGAGTATAGAGAAAGTACCCAGTAATACTAGTGAATCATGAAACATGGCGAGGATGGCTGAAGCACCATAGCGAAAATCTTTGAAGCGATAGGCTACATAGGTCATGATCAAGAGAGCTGATAAGGCAATACCAAGTATAGTTTTTTTGATCAACTCACTACCTAAGGTAGGTCCTATATTTTGATATTCTAATTCTGTTATTTTGGCTGCTACCACACGTGAGTCAGCACGGAGTTTTTGGTATGCATCTGACTCTAAAGGAGAGGTGGTGATATTTAACTTATTACCATCGCGCGAAACGTCAGTTATAACAGCGCCAACTGATGAGACTGCGGCAGTTAGATCTGCGTCCCCGAGCTCAGTCTCGGTCTGCCAGGCAATGGTGCTGCCACCAGTAAAATCAATTGATGGTTTGAGACCATAGCGGATCAGCGAGTAGGTACCTGGGATGATAATGCAGAGCGAGATTACAAAGTATACCCAGTAATACTTCATCGGTTCGAGAATTTTTAGTTTTTGCTCACTCATAGATTATGATTTCCCTTTAATAAATGCGCGTAGGAGATTGCGAGTCACGAATAAACCGGTAAAAAGACTAACGAGGATCCCGAGGAAGAGAGTGAGCGCAAAGCCGCGCACGAGACCACTACTATTGAGGAACGACCAATCAAAGGGATTGTAGAGGATGAATGTCGCCATGAGTGTGGCTGTATTTGCATCTTTGATTGCGTCCCAGGCTTTACCAAAACCTAGCTCTAAACTACTTGCAAATCCATTACCTTTCCTGCTTTCTTCTTTCATGCGCTCGAAGATTAAGATATTACTATCAACAGCCATACCTATACTTAGGATAAAGCCAGCAAGACCAGGTAGGGTTAAAGTGATCGGAATAAGCTTGTATAGAGCGAGAGTTAAGATGCCATAGAAAATGAGTCCTATGCTTGCCACAAAACCTAGCGAACCATAATTGAGGATCATAAATAGCGCAACCAGCGCGAGCCCTACCCCACCAGCCGTCAGACTAGCCCTAACACTGCCTTCGCCAAGAGATGGGGCCACGTTTTGTTGCTTGAGGATGGAGACGCTCACTGGGAGTGCGCCGGCGTTTAATGTGAGGACGATATTCTGCACCTCTTCGAGAGTAAAGGTTCCGTTAATAACTGCGGTTCCACCGGATATCTTAGTCTGTACGATTGGGGCTGAGAGCGGCATGTCGTCCATAAATATACCAATGGGCTTACCAACATTGGCTTCGGTTAAGGTCTCAAACTTTTTCCCGCCTTCTTCGCTGAACTGCAAACTTACTTCGGGATCCCCTGTCTCAGGATTAAATGACACCGTTGCCCGTTTGAGATCGGAGCCAGTCAGACTAGTTGAGACAAAGTCGGCATAGGTCGCGCTATCTGTTGCGTCTTTGGGTAGCTGCCTAAAATCTAGCTTGGCGGTACTACCGATGAGCGCTAGTGCCTCATCGGGATTGTCTATCCCTGGCATCGCTACTGAGAGGCGGTAGTTGCCACCACTCGTGATTGTTTTGACAGTCGCCTCGGCAACCCCATACATGTCGACGCGGCGGGCTATAACTTCCCTAACTGAGTTGAGAGCGTCTGTGCGATCTACCTCAGCTATATTTGCCATATCTGCTTCGAGCGTAACTTCGGTACCCCCCCGGAGGTCTAGTCCCAGCTTGAGCTCTAGGTCCCTAGTCCAGTTGCCAACCTTAAGGACTGGCGAGCTGATAGTTGCATTAAATGTCTTGCCAAACAGGGTTGCGCTAATGGGGTAGTTTTTGGGAGCTGCTAAAACGAGGGAGACTGCAAAGATGACTGCGATGATAAAGAGGTTTCTTTTTAATTTCATATACAAGATATTAGGATAGCATGGCTTAGGCTTAATGTCATGAACCCCCACCAAGTTTGAGTTGTCGGGTAGAAGGGAAGCTAACTACTAGCTGCTGTGAAACTTCTTCGTAGCTAAGATTAACCTGGTCACCCTCTTCGAGCGATAGCGCTTTGATCACGCTAGTTGGGACAATGATCCCTTTGGAGTTACCGATACGAGTTATCTTGGTTGTAATCTTGTCGGACATATAAAATCAGGCAACTAATTCTTCTTCATCACCTATGATCATGATCCGTGAGCTCTCGAGGATCCGGGCAATAAATGGATCGTTGTGAGTTTTGCGATAGCTTAGTTCATCCTCGGTCATTACGGTGTAGTTGATCTCTCTTGATAACTTGGCCTCTGACTCTCTGATTAGCTCGGCCAGCTGAGGGAGGATAACGTCACCGACGATTAATAGGTCGACTGTATCTTTGGCTCTAGGCATGTGCCTCATAAAGCGGCCCGAGATCATCGCGTATTTGATATGGCCTAGTTTTGGCGCTGCCTTACTGATTGCTGCCCCGAGCCCGCTACATTTGCCCACCATACTTACTAGTTCTTTGTGAAAGAGATAATTTTTGTTAAAGATGTAGTAAATCCTGTTGCCCCTCTTCTCTTCTTTGAGCATCCCGTGACTGGTCAGGTGGATGAGCTCACGTCTAACGGCGTTAATCTCTTCGTCAACCCGACGAGTCAGCTCTCTGATATAGAACATCTCGGCAGGGTTACTCAAAAACTCAGTGATTAGCTTTACTCTAACTTTTGAAACAACAAAATCTTGCATTGATGACATAAACAACTCCCATACATTTAGTTGATATAGATATAGTGTAGCTTAAAATTACTCGAACACAAATCTACATCAAAGACGTAAAACTAGATGTAACTAGCTCTTACTAGTATGTCACTGTGTTGTCGATTGGCAGGATCTCGATCCAGAGGGTGCCTCTGTTAAAGGAGACTGGTTTGCCTTTGCCATCCTTAAAGACAGTTCGGCTCTCGCGATCTTTTTTGCTCCAGGTAATCTCGGTTGCGGTCCCATCTTGGAAGAGGATACCTTCACCACTGCCGATTACTTCGTAGAGCATGTGTTTGTGATCATCAAGTGGTCCTAGCTCCTTGGTGAACTGCACGAGGACTGCCTTGGCACTAAACTGTTTGTCATCATTCCTATCTTTGTGTGCTGCGTCCCCATTGGTGCGGACATACATATTGGTTGACTTGTTATAGTCCCAGGTCACATCAAAGTCGTGGTAGCTCTCCCAGAAACCGAAAGTGATTTTGGCGACGTCGCCACGAGCGCTCTCTGCTGCATCATCTTTCCAGGTCCATTTGGTAAAGCCATCTTTCCAGTCTAGCTTGGCGTTCTTGGGCATTAGATCCTTTGGTGCCATATTGGTCCAGCCACGAGTGCCGGCAGCATATTTCCAGAGTTTGTCGGTACTACTGTACATAGTATGCTCAGTAGCGACTGTCCTACCCATCCGCTCGTAGTCGCGCCAGAAAGTGGGGAAGCCGATACTAAACTGATTGAGATCATTGCCAGTCCTACCTACCCATCCGTACGAGCTTAGTTGCTCAAGAGCTTGGACACTCTTGTGAGATGTGCAGGTCTTGCCGCCATCGGCACTACTACAGTTGGCACCTCCTACGTGAGCATAGAGTGGGTAGTTATATTCGGAGGCTAGATTAACAAAGGTAGTGCGAGCTGAGCGCACAGGACCGACGATGGTGTCAGCTTTGGCTACGCCACACAAGTAAACTGCACCAAAGCGAGTGATACCACCCTCGGCTACTGCTTCGTAGACGATGTCAGCACTGCCGAGACCTGACTGAGGTCTAGCATCGACTGAGTTCTCGATCATTACGTAGAGTGGTCTCCTAGACTCCCAGATCTTTTGTTCTGCTGTTGTGTACATGGCACCGTTAAGGGGACACTCGGCAGTACGAGGAGCTGAGGGGTCGATGTTTAGACCACCACCTGCAGTTGGAGTAGTGATAGGTGTGATTGGACCAGCAGAGTCTGGAGTGTAGAGATAGAGGGTCATGCCATAACTAACACCAGTCGACATACCAAAGGCAACAAGCGCGATTAGTAATGATTTGAGTATTGGGTTGTTCATAAATTATTTTTTCCTTAACGCTTGATAATCTTTTGCTCATCTGTCGAGAGAGGGTGGTCTAATCCTACTCCCCCTTTGACTGATTTTACATAGAAACGAGTATTTTCTCTACTATGCAGTGATGTTATGACTATACCATCTTTGTTGCCATCGAGTATGGCGAGGAGAAAACTCTGGTCTCCGCCTGTATCTCCAAAAGGGTTGAAACGCTTAAGCGTCAGAGTCTGCAGGTGGGTTTTGATCTTAGACTCTAGGGAGGCTAGTTCTTTTTTGGTGATAGCGTTGCCCCTCTCGTGTTCACTCAAGGTTTTTTGGATACCCTCGAGAGCTTTGATGAGGTTTTTTGGCTCGACACCGTGAGTCAGATTGGTATAGTGCCGAGTCATTCGGCGCAGTGAAAAAAAGATAACAAATGTAAACACCAGGTTAAAACCCAGAATTGCGAGTATAACCATTAATTCGGGAGACAGAGTCATAAAATGTATGATAGCATGAAGCTATGGCGTTAGTTAGTTATGACCCTCACACGAGCGAAAATGTGGTTGACTCTAGTTCTAAATGGAGTGCCATTATCAAAGTGGCATCACTATTTGGATTTGCAGTTATTATCGGAGGGTTTTTGCTCATCCGCAAATTGGGTGGAGGAGGAGTGAACCAGGTCTCTGTTTCTAACAACTTTGGGGTGATCGAGTTTAAGGTCCCTTACAAAAACACTCTTTACGAAAATTTTGGATTTGTTCAAGAACCCAAGATTACGATGCCACTTAAGACTACGGCTGGATATGTGGATACCACCTTCCTACTAGACTCAGGTGCAGTCGTCTCTACCCTGCCACTACAAGCGGCGCACGATACAGGAGTAGACCTCGCTAGAGCTAAGCGCATTACACTACAGGGATTCTCGGGAGTTCCAGCATTTGCATATATGGACCGGATAATAGTACAGATCGGGGGAGTAGATTTTGAGTTCCCCGCCACCTTTACCGAGTCCAATGCGACTACTTACATATTAGGTAGAAAAGGGCTGTTTGATGACTTTACTATCAACTTTGATCACGAAAACCGTGTTATTACTATTAAAGGAAAGTCTAGTTAACGATACTAAGTGAGCTATAATGAGAGGAACTCTATGACAGAAAACATCTATGACCGCATCAATCGAACGCTCTCCTGGAAGAGAGTCCTCACCTTTAACGTGGGATTATTTTTGGTGCTAATTATCCCTTTGTCTGTTAACCTAGCGCAAGAAGATACCGAAAATAGATCTGGGGCAGCAGGCGAGATCGAAGTACCCGTGGTCACTCCACCCCCATCATACCCAGTTGAATCTCCAAGGCTCGACCGAGTGAGTATGTTTTTTGGCAAAAAGGGTGACACCGTAGTTTTGATCGGCAATAACTTTGGCGACTACCAATGGGGTAGCTCAGTATATGTAGGTAACGTCCAAGCAGAGACTGAATCTATCGTCAGATGGAGCAATAGCATTATCGAAGTTAAGATCCCAGAGAGTGCGCGAAGCGGGAAAGTCTGGGTAGCGGTAAATGGAAAAGAGGCTGCATGGGATGGGAACTTGCTAATTTATGATGATGTTTCGAGCACCAAAGTAGGACTAGTAAGAGTCAGTGCTAACGAAGCGCAGTTTAGTGTAACTGGCTCATCCTCATACTCTAGTGGGATGGTAGAGCTTGGCTATGTATCTGAACCCCTAGTAGTTACTGCTCTTGGTAGCACTACAATAGATAGTCAGACACCTGGAGCTGATGCACTAGGCAAAAAGATGCAGATCC
This sequence comes from uncultured Pseudomonadales bacterium, assembly GCA_964610445.1. Taxonomy (GTDB): domain Bacteria; phylum Patescibacteriota; class Microgenomatia; order UBA1400; family UBA12108; genus GWF. Next base: position 56,414 of record CAZSVV010000001.1, read on the forward strand.
GATTTAGTAATAATGGCAACTCTTCGCAACAGCCAATCTTTAGTATCTCTCACACGGGAATTGGGGCAATTGATCTAGTGAGAGTAGAACTCTATAGCGACAATGGTAGTCCCCTACCCATCTACGCCGATCCACTGTCAATGAAGGTGTTACCCTAAAGTAGGTAATAAAGTATCACAACTGCCACCAATCTGTAGTAGCCGAAAATCGCGAGTGAGTGAGAACTTAGATAGTTAATTAGCCATTTCATGACCCAAAGAGCAGATAAGAATGCACTCGCTGTACCGAGCAGTAAATATAGTACTTGATCAGGTGTAATCACTTTGAGCAGTTCCATGTTTTGATAGAGATCTAAGCCAGTAGCTGCCAGAATGGTTGGGAGCGAGAGCATAAAGGCGTACTCAGCTGCACTAGTGCGAGAGTAGCCTAAGATCAGCATTCCAAAGAGGATCGAGCCGGAACGTGAGACACCGGGGATTACAGAGAACACCTGAAAAAGCCCTATCAAAACAGCATTTCTGACGCTAATTTCTGTGAGAGTTTTTTTAAGAATAATCTTATGCTTTGACAGATACCACTCTAGTCCTAAAAATAGTAGTCCGACGAGACCAAAAACACTCAACTGTAGAATGGTATTTTCAAAAAAGTAGCCTTTGATTATTTTGTAGAGGATCATTCCGATAACCGCTGTTGGGATGAATGAATATACTAGTTTGGTCTGGAGCGCGCGGCTCTTAATTAGCATATTTTTGTATAGCCACAATATCGAGAGAATTGCTCCTGACTGAATGACTACTTCAAAGAGCTTGAGGAAATCGGACTGAGGCAAACCTAGTAAACGTGAAGCGGCAATTAAGTGGAAAGTTGAGGAGACAGGAATAAACTCGGTTAAACCTTCTACTAGCCCCAAGATAATACTATAGAGCGCTGTCATAGAAACGATTAGTCTCTAAGTTCTTTTTGAACCTGCTTATACCACTCACCGAGAATTTTGCTAACCAGATCCTTGGCACCGAGGCCGATTGCGAGTCCGAACCCGAGCGAGAGCATAGAGACAAAGCCAATAAACAAAATGTTGATAAAGCTCGCAGCGATATTTAGCTCAGAGAGCGCAGCGAGGATCGCGATAGTCACGACAGTGTAGCTACTAACTTTGCCCATCAAGCGAGCAGTCTTGAGATCGATCGATGACAATGATCCTTTGACTAGTCCTTCGACGAGTCCCGCTAAGAGTACGCCGAGTGCTAGGACAAGGACGGCTGAGACGACACTAGGCACGTAGCTGAGGACTCCAGTTAAGACAACTGCTACTGAGCTTAGGCCTGCAATACTCGTGGCACTGATAAAGAAAGTGATCACGATGATCCATTTAAATGCGGCTGCAATTAGATCTTCTAGTTTATGTGTGATCTCGGCTTTTTTGAGAAAAAGCTGGAACTTGCTATCACTTACCAGTTGGTCAAACTTTACGAGACGAAGAGCTTTGGTTATAAGTTTGGAGACATAGTTACCAATCATGACCCCTAAGATAGCGATCAGGATCGCAAAAACTACTCGCGGGATGTATGCGACTAATGAACCCATTGTTTGATCCCAGGCGATATTGAGACTGCGTGTCCAGAGATTAAAGTCCATATAATACCTCCCTTGATTATTTGATTGATAACTCAGCAATAACTGTTTTGGAGACCAGATATATTGGCATAGCGAGTATTGCCCCGACTATCCCACCCAAGGTATAACCTGAGAGTAGAACTAGGATAGTGATGAGTGGAGCTGTGCCTGTAGCTGACTGCATGACTCTAGGAACAATAAGATTATTCTCGAGCTGCTGGATCAGGATATTTAGAGCAAGTGCTCCCATACCGACGACTGGGGAGATAGAGAATCCGATAATAATAGGTGGGATTGCCGAGATTATTGGACCTAGGTTGGGGATCGCCTCGAGTAATGCGGCAAGCGTTGCGAGTGGGAGTGCATAAGGGATCCCAAGTGCTAGTAAGCCGATGTATGTCATAACTCCGATCACTACCATGAGGGTTAGCTGTCCTCTGACCCAGCCTCCTACCTGACCTTCGATAGCGTGAACGAGCCGTTCTGCACGCTGTTCGGCGTCTTTGTTGTCAAATAGGCGCAAGAGATATTTGTGGAGGTGAGGTCTCTCGATAATCAGATAGTAGGTCATAAAGAAGACCACAAGGACGTTTAGTAAATTGCCCAGCGTACCGGTAGCGATCCTTAGGATGTTACTGGGTAGCGAGCTAAAATATCCACCGGTTAAGCTCGTATTAAAGTCGGTGTTGAAGACCTTCTCTAGATTGTTGAGATAGGTAGGTAGTGACTGGGTGAGACCACTAGTCTGCGACACAACCGCTGGGATTAGAGATGCGACTAGAGTCGAGAAGAGTGTGACAATTGCGACGTAGACTAAAAGCACAGTGATGATAACGGGGATACGCAGTTTGTGAGTGTATCTAACGAGTGCGTTGATAGCAGTCATTAAAATAAATGAAACAAAAACAAGCACCAAGATACTACGGAGCTGGTATGTCGCGTAGATAGCTAGTAGTGTACCAATAATATAAAAAACACTTTTGGGGGTTATCTCAACATGATAAGTATTGCTCATATATCTCCTCTATAGCCATTCTACCACGATCATACCAGACCACGTTTTGTTTGCGAAAAAAGGTTAACTGTCTCTTGGTGTAGCTGACTTCGGCACTCACCCAGTCATCTACCAGCTGTTGTTCGGTTAGTGCACCTTTTAGAAATCTAGAAATTTGGTCATAACCTAGAGCACTTAGACTAGGAGTATTTGGATCGACCTGATTTAGTAGATTTTGAGTTTCTGTAACTGCACCACTTTTGAGACGAGAGATCACTCGCTCTCTAATTTTTTGCTCCTGAAGATTTTGATCTTTGTAATAAAGTGCGATCATCGGCTTGAGATCGGGAATTCCTTTTTGACTAACTGAGATATTTGATTGGGCCACCTCGATGGCGCGGATTAATCTCCGTGGATTGTTTTGATCAGAGTGATTAAAGCGGTCAAATCTGGCTGGGTCCTGACTCTTTAGCAAATCTTGTAACTCACTCACTCCCAGTCCCTCCAGCTGACTCCTAAGCCCTGGGTTGATAGGCACCGACATAGTTTCGATACCATGAGTTAGAGCTCTTATATAAAATCCAGTTCCCCCGACTACTATCACCTGAAGACCATCTTCCTTTGCTTGGTTGATTACTGGGATAACATTCTCGTACCACACGCTAACTGAGCAGGAACTCCCAGGGTCCACCAAATCTATACCATGAATTTTTACATTTTTGGGATGATCTTTGCCGGTCACTATATCCATCCCACGATAGACTTGCCTACTATCCGCAGAGATGATCACACTCTTTTGACGACTTGCGATATGGGTAGCTAGTGCTGTTTTGCCACTTCCTGTAGTTCCGACAATATAAATAGTGTCCATGTTACTCAACCGAGATCAAGCCGCGCTTGAGGATGTGGCGATAACTCCGAGCGAGCATCCAGAGAGCTAAAGCAAGATATATAAGACAAAGGATGCTTGGCATTATAAGGTTTGTTAGTGGGACAGAGACGCCCGCGATCTCGCTGCGCATTGCCTCAAAAACATAGCTTGCGGGGACATACCGAGACACAGTTTGTGCCCAGCTAGGGAGAGTATCTATAGAATAATAGACGCCAACAAAAGGTGAGACTAAGTGGATCGCAGTCCAAGCGAGTGTCTGGATCTTGGTGCCGTAGCGCATGATGATGCCTGCGATAAGTAAGCCAAAAACCCACCCAAAGATCATAAGGAGTCCTGCCCAAGGGAGCAATTTGATACCTATGGTATAGATATTGGTTTGATAGAGGAGAATTGCAACGAGACTAGCAAAACCAAAAGACACAGCTGCTTTGATAATGCCGATCAGCATGAGTGTTACTACCCATTCCATAAACTTGACTGGAGTAGCAAAAAGATTGACCAAATTACGGTTCCAGAGATCTTCGAGCAGGCTAACCGTGATCTCATACTGTCCACGCCACGGAAATATCCAGAGCATGATGCCACCTAAGAGAGCTAGGATCACTGTATTATTTAATGCCCCAGTTTTGACCAAGTATTGACTAGTTAGTCCCCACATTAGTAGGTCGACAACTGGCCAAAAGAACATATCGGTCAGGCGAT
>CAZSVV010000001.1:60625-84648 GCA_964610445.1 uncultured Pseudomonadales bacterium
GTAAGAGCGCAAGAGGTTATAGTAATACCTTAAAAATAATCCCCAAAGTCTGTGCATTTTCATATTATTTTTCCTTGGCCACTTTCATAAAATAATCTTCGAGATTAGGTTTATCGATGCTGATCTCACTGTACTGAATGTTTTGTTTGGTTAGCTCGTAAAGAAATAGCGGGAGAATTTTTTCTTTTAGTTCGATTCGCACTACACCCTCTATTATATTTTTGGTTAATTTGCGACGCCTTAGTAGCTCATCGAGCTTTGACTCATTTTTGGTTATGCGTAAATTGAGGAAACAGTCCTCGATTTTTTTGGCGAGGTTAGCGGGTGTATCGATGTCAAAAATCAAACCATCTTTGAGGATGAGGACCCTGTCACATAGCTCTTCGACTTCGGCCATGTTGTGGCTAGTTAGAATAATACTTTTATTAAAAGTCTCTCTTTGCTTGGCAAAGAACTCTCTCATATAGCTAGCTACTTCTGGGTCGAGGCTCGCGGTTGGTTCGTCTAAGAGTAGTAACCGAGGATAGTTGACCATAGACCGAGCCAGGTTGACCCGGGTCTTTTGACCTGCGGAGAGTGCGGCGACCGGCATGTTCCATAGTTTTTCGAGACGGAAGAGCTCCATGATCTGTTTGAGTCTACGCCTTCGATCTGGGATCTGATAGAGCCATGCAGACCATGTTAGATTTTCTTTGACACTGAGCCTCCAGGGCATGTCCACATAGGTAGAGGAAAAGTTGACTGTCTCGAGAATTTCTGACTTGTGGGTCACTATATCTTTGCCAAAGATACTAATACTACCACTGGTTGGAGTGAGGATACCCAGGAGCATCTGAAGTGTCGTGGTTTTGCCGGCGCCGTTGGGACCGAGGATGCCGAGGATCTCCCCTTCGGCCATATCAAAACTAATCCCCTTGATAATTGGTGAGTTCTTAAATGTCTTAGTTAGATTATTTACCTCAAGTATTGGCATTAGAATAGTATACCACTGGAGGTGTAGAATATCCTTTTGTATGAATATTAAGTTAGCTAACAACATTCCAGCGTATTATGTGATGCGAGCTCTAACGCTACCATTTTTTTGGCTGCCGATACTTTATTACTATCTAACTGCAATAAAAGGCTTTAGCGTGTATGAGACAACTATCCTACTAGGTTTGCAAGAGTTTTTGTTAATCTTTCTAGAAGTCCCGACAGGAGTAGTGGCTGACAAAATATCGCGCAAGTTCTCTATCGCGCTCGGAACTCTCATTATCCCCTTACCCTTCGTATTTCTCCCCTATTTTGATTCTTTCACTGCAGTGGTAGTACTTTTTGTCTTTAGAGCAATCGGAAAAGCACTACTCTCAGGCGCGGATAGCGCCCTTCTTTATGACACCCTACTTGACCTAGGGCGGACTAGTGAGTACAAAAACATTAAGACCAAAAGTGTAGCTTGGATGATGGGAGTCTCTGCTCTTGCGATATTCTTGGGCGGTTGGATGGGGCAGTACGGTATGTACCAATTAGCACTAACATTGCCACTACCACTCTACTTAATAGCCTTTGTTGCAATCTTACTGATGGTTGAGCCTGATACCTCAAAAAAAGCTAAAGAGATCCAAGAAACTAATTATTTTAAGCACATCTTTAGTTCAGTAAAATTAGTAGTAAAAAACCACAAGATCCTAATACTCGCGATCGCTTTTGCCTTTCTCGAAGGACTCGCTGTTAATATGAAGTGGTATTACCCGGCCATATTTGGACACCTTGGATTTGGACTAGGATTGATCGGGACCATCATGTCTGCCCTATATTTGGTTAAGTCTTTTGCATACGGGATAGGTTCCTCACTAATCCTCCCTAACGCTTATAAGAATACTAGTTTATGGCTGAGTATCGTTGCCGCCGCTTGGATAGTGAGTGGAGTGTTTACTAATGTATTTACCTCACTCCCCGCTCTCGTCTTGATACTACTTGGGTCTGAACTAGCGATTAACTCAACCGAGGAGTTAATCCACGAAGGTCTAGAGAGTAGTGTTAGGGCGACAGCGATGTCCTTTGTTAATCTACTATCTAGCGTTTCTGCGACTATTATGATCGGACTCTGGGGAGTCATAATTGATATTCAATCACTTCCAGCTTCGATGATGGTGCAAGGATTAATCTTTGCATTTATAACAATCTTACTTTGGCAAAACAAGAGTTACTTTTTATCAAAAAACTAAGATGATGCTGAGCTGTAGGTGAGTAAGGACTTTTTCCAATAGACTAGTGAGAGCTTGAACTGGACAAGTGCGATCAGCGCAAATCCAATTAATAGTGCTGGGTTGTAGAGATTAAAGATAATGTTGGCCGGAACTGTGGCCATTAGACCAAATGGGAAGAGATAAGTCAGCGCCCCGGCCCCCCACTTGCCGTACATAGATACTGGCATGGCAGCGAGTCGCTCTAGATCCCGATATAGCATGATAGTGTTATCTACTTCTAGATATCTAATACCGATCCCAAGCATAAAGATATGCCAAGAAATGGCCATGACAAAAGCAATAATTAGAGCGACAACGAGTGCAGTAACGAGCGGGAGAGTGAGCGCGTAGCCAGCACCGAGCCATGCCCAGACTACGATCCCACCATACGGAATGATGAGTAGGAGATCCATAGGATCGGTAAAACTAAAGAGACTGTAAAAGAGCTCTGAGAGAGGATTGAGGAGATAGAAATCAAAAGTACCATCGACTACTTTTTGGCGGAACATATAGATCCCGCGCATAAATAGCTGAGTGAGAGTGGAGAAGAAATTAAAGAGTGACAGAATTAGGATTGCTTGTTCGAGGTTATAACCACTAATCAGTTTGGCACGACCAACGACCAAATAGACTAGGAGAAATGCTGTACTGAGTCGAAAAAGCTTGCCTGCAATAAAAAGTAGAGCAGCCCCACGAGCATTACTGATTTGACTTTGAAACTGCTGAGTAGTTAGCTTGAGCCAGACCTTGAAGTAGGGTTTTAGTTTTTGTAGCATAGTCTATCTCCCCTCAGCCTCATAGCGTAGTAAGCCACGATTCCAGATATAGCGAGAAATGAAGTAGAGTAAAATCACCCAGACGAATTGCCCGATTAGATAGATCATAGTCGCACTACTGCCAAGATAGATCCGCAGAGGGATAAAGAGGAGGTAAGGGAAAGGTGTCCATAAGAGAACGCTCTGCCAAAAACCGGAGAGCATGTCGAGTGGGAACATGGCGCCTGTTGCAAACTCAAGAATGACCATAAGTAGAAAGCGTGGAGCCCAGACATCGCGAGTCCAGAATCCAAGAGAGCCAAAAATAATGTTGATGAAGAAGTAGATCAAAATCGCAAAGATAATAGAAACAACTGTGATCATGAGTGTATACGGGTCACCTTGCAAAAATACTGGTGGGCGGAAGACCAAGAGGATGAGTGGAATCTCGATAAACATAAAGCTTAAGTTAAATAGCTTATCCGCCGCGTCGCGTGAGAGCAAAAAGGCAAACATATTAAGAGGGCGCATGAGCGGAATGGTTAACATACCACTATTGATCATCCAACCAAGATCGACTGTCCGGCTACCCATGACGAGAGATCTGAGGATGGTAGTACCAAATAAGTAGGTCATGATACTGCCAAAGTCATAACCATAAATATCCCCGCCGCCACCCAAAACTGCACGCCATAGAAAGTAAGGAAGCAAGAAAACAAAGATCTGTCTAACACGCCACATAAACATGTTGAGGCGATAGACAAAATATTCCTGAAGAGTTATGGAAAAAATCGAGAGATACTTTTTCATTTTTTGGCGAAGACCTGTCGAATAATATCTTCGATCGCGACTTCTTTGATATTGATATCAACGACTGGTAGGTCTTTGAGAATTTTTGAGGTCCTCTCGGCTATTTTTCCTCTTGGGACTTTGTAGGTCTTGGTGGTACCATCCTCGAGTATTACTTCGACAATTTTGTGACTACTAAACTTGGCTATTACCCCTGATAAAGCGCCATCGTAAAGAATGGTGCCCTCGCTAATAACAATCACTCGTTTACACAGCTCGACCACGTCGGCCATGTAGTGACTGGTCAACATAATGGCACCATCATGCGTTTGGTTATATGACTTGATAAACTGGCGAACCTGTGACTGCATGGTGACGTCTAAGCCGATGGTTGGCTCGTCAAGAAATAGTACTTTGGGATCATGAAGGAGTGCAGCCACTAACTCGGCTTTCATGCGCTGACCGAGTGAGAGTTTGCGAACCTGAACATCTAGGACGTCTTTGAGGTCAAGCATCTCAACAAGATTATTTAGGTTTTTCTTATACAGATTCTCGGGAATGTTGTAAATATCGCGGTTAAGAGAAAAACTTTCGCTAGCGGGCAAGTCCCACCAGAGCTGGTTTTTTTGACCCATGACCAAACTAATAGATCTCAGAAAAGAGTCCTTGCGATCCCATGGATCTTGACCGAGCACTCGGACTTTACCACTAGTTGGATAGAGGAGGCCAGATAAGGTTTTTAGAGTTGTGGTTTTGCCGGCACCGTTAGGACCTATAAAACCAACTAACTCTCCTGGCTCGATTGAAAAACTAATGCCCCCAACTGCTATCTTGCTTTCGTAGATAGGAGAGACAAGATCTTTGAGTGATCCAGCTAGTCCTTCACGTTTTTTTTGAGTTTGATATGACTTAGTTAGATGATCAACAGTAATCACAGACATACTTTTATGTTACCAGATTACCTTTTTTAGAGGCTTGGCAACTTTGAAGTTGACGACGTGGTGAGACTTAACCGTCACTCTCTTATCGCTATTGCCAAATGGAACTACATCCTTGGGTCCAACCTTACCAACTGAGAGTGTGCCAACACCAGAGAGGACGACTTTGTCACCTTTCTTGAGTGTCTTAACCACTTCGCCTAAGAAGCTGTCGATTGCATCCTTGGCAGTTTTTTTGGTCATGTGCGCATTTTTGGCGACGATGTCGTAGAAGTCTGATTTCTTCATTTTATCTCCTTATATATTATTATTTAGCAACCTGTTGGGCACGGAGCTCACGGATCACTGTCACAGTAACTGTTCCTGGATAGGTCAGTTTGGCTTTGATCTCGTCTCTAATGTCACTAGCTAAGCGTACTGCCTCGTCGTCGGTTGCTTTGCCTGGGTCTACCATGACTCTGACTTCGCGACCGGCGCTGATGGCATAGGCTTCGTAGACACCTGGCTTGCTCATGGCGATATCTTCGATGCTCCTAAGTCTAGTTGTGTACTCTTCGATGTTATCGTAGCGAGCACCAGGTCTAGCACCAGAGATCGCGTCGGCAATGTAGACGATAATTGATTCTTTGCTAGTAAACTCAGTGTCTTCGTGGTGCTGAGCGACAGCATCAACAACTGGCTTGGGCATGTTGTATTTCTGCAACAGCTTGACGCCTAGGTCGACGTGACTACCCTCTTCGTCGGTTACGATCTTACCGATATCATGGAAGAGACAGCCGAGACGGACGATGTCGACGTTAGCTTTGAGTTCTGAGGCTAAGTTCATACCCATCTTAGTCTCTTCGAGGGTGTGACTAAGCATGTTCTGACCGTAACTGGTACGGTACTTAAAGCGACCTAAGATCGCCATTAGCTCGTGAGGGACATTAAAGGCACCAACTGCATGACAGAGTCTTTTGCCCTCTTCGAACATGATCTTCTCAATATCTCTTTTGGCTTTGCTTACATACTCTTCGATGCGAGTAGGCTGGATGCGACCGTCTTTGATAAGACGCTCTAGGGCAACACGAGCGATCTCACGGCGAACTGAGTCGTAACTTGAGAGACGTATGACCCCAGGTGTCTCATCCATATCGATGTCGATACCTGTGACTTTTTCGAATGTTCTAATATTTCTACCATCTTTTCCGATGATGCGGCCTTTTACATCATCGTCGGGGATCTTGACTGTGCTGATAGTGTATTCGGCTACGTAGTCGGTAGCGCCATGATAGATAGTGTCGACTAAGATCTCCTGAGCTTTTTGCTCGGCTTCTTCTCTAACCTTTGCCTCTGCTTCTCTAATCCGCTCGGCGATCTCGCGAGTTAGTTTTTTGTCGACTGCTTCGAGGAGAATTTCTTTGGCTTTGTCACGAGTGAGACTACTAATCTTTTCTAGTTTTTCGACCTGTTTTTTCTTGAGCTCTTCGATCTGGATTTTTAGATCTTCGACAGCCTTATTCTTGGCGGCGAGATCGCTCTCAGTGCGAGCTAGACTGTCGCTTTTTTGGCGAAGATTTGCTTCATCTGACTTTAACTTGTCTTCGATGCCTTTGAGCGAGCGCTTGAGTTCGTCCATCTCGGCTTTGGCACTAGCTCTGATCTTCTCGGCTTCTTCGCGCGCAAAATTGATAATCTCTTTTGCGGTAGTCTCAGCTTGCAGGGTAACAGCTTTGTTCTCTACGGCAGCGACTACTTTTTCTGTTTTCTTTTCTTCTTTTTTGACCTCAACCTTAGGAGTTGCCACCTTGGTCGCTGTTTTGTTCTTTTTGAACGTATTTAATAATGATTTTAAGAGTAAACTCATATACAAAAATCCTCTAAACTACCTATAATTACCTTAGAAAAATACGCGAGCCGAAAATGTAACCCTAACTGGGTTATTATTTGATTAGGCTGAAGTGACGCTACTGTTGCACATAAATAATTTGCGTGTTTTCTAATGTTAGACAACATTCTACCCTTTTATCCCCATCTCGTCCAGTTTGGCCTGGACTAGCGAGTACTTAAACCCACGGCGAAGCAAAAATGCTAGTAATTTGTCGCGGGAAAGTGCCGATTTTTTGGCGATTAATGTTTCTAGAGGACCTGTTTCGTCGATGCCAACTAGAGCCTGGTTGATCACGCTCACATCGACTCCCTTGGCACGTAACTCGGCGGATAAGTGCTGTTTGGAGCGTGGCCTATTACCCATACGACTCTCGACAAACCACTTGGCAAAAGCGAGGTCACTGAGATATCCACGGTCTACTAATTTCTTAATAACCCATTCAATGCTCTCAGCCTCTTCCACTCCATATTTTTTGAGCCTCGAACGTACTTCAAACTCGGTTCGTGGCCTGAATGAAAGAAAGTTGAGGATTTTGGCATATGCCCAGCTTAGATCGTCAGTCTTTTTGAGTGCTTGAACTTGATCAGCATTTAGCTCTAACCCTTTTTTGAGCCGATTTTTGACCACTTCGTCTAGCGAAAGTGCGAATGCAAAGACATCGTCCAAGTAGAGGTTAACTCTGTTAGGATTTTTTTTGCCTGCTACCAGTTTAGTTATCTGCGGCATTAGTAGTTTTGATTTTGTCCCAGATTTCTTTTTCAATCTTTTTCATGAGATCTGACTTTTCTTCGAGAACGGCTTTGGTGGCCTCTCTACCTTGCGCTAGCATCTCACCTTTGTATTTGAAAAAGCTACCTGACTTTTCGATTATGCCCTGTTCGACAGCGACATCTAGAACTCCTCCTGAGCGGCTAATACCTGTTGCAGTCATATCAAACTCGGCCACTTTGAAAGGTGGGGAGACTTTGTTTTTGACGATCTTAGCCCTATGACGACTCCCGATAATAACCTCACCTTCGGTGATGTTACCGATCTTGCGCATATCTATTCTCACTGAGGCATAAAACTTGAGTGCCTGGCCACCTGCGGTCGTTTCGGGGTTACCAAACATGACGCCGATCTTCATCCTGAGTTGATTGGTAAAGATCATAACGGCATTACTCTTGCTGATTGCACCAGTTAGTTTACGCAGCGCCTGACTCATAAGACGTGCCTGCATTCCCATGACAGCATCACCCATCTCACCTTCGATCTCTGCTTTGGGGACAAGGGCGGCAACTGAGTCAACCACAATGACGTCTACTGCACCGGATCTGATTAAGGTCTCGGCAATTTCTAGAGCTTGCTCACCTGTGTCTGGCTGAGAAATTAGGAGTTCGTCCAGGTTAACACCCAGGGATTTGGCGCGTGCAGGATCTAGCGCGTGCTCGGCATCGATAAAGGCGGCAGTACCACCCTTCTTTTGTGCTTCTGCAATAACATGGAGACAGACTGTGGTTTTGCCTGAAGCTTCTGGGCCATAGATCTCGGTGATACGTCCACGAGGAAATCCGCCAATACCTAGAGCCAAATCTAGCGCCATGGCTGAGGTTGGGATACTCTCGATATCCATGTGGTGCGAGGTACCTAACTTCATGATAGATCCGGCGCCAAACTGCTTGTCGATCTGCTCCATAGCTACTTTAATAGCCTGAAGTTTCTCTGACTGCAAACTTGTTTTTGGGTTATCACTTACACTCGTGGCTTTTGCCATAATTACTCCTTTTTCTCAGAAATATATATCTGTCACTTACTATGACCCAAAACACACCCGAATGTCAACCGAGTCGAAATATAACAAAAAGATAAGATTAACGCTTTGGAGATTGCTTGGCGCGACGAGCCTTGCCGCCGGTACCAACTTTGCGACGCTCTTTGGCACGTGGATCACGAGTCAAGAGTCCCGCAGTCTTGAGAATAGCACGGTATTTTTCGGTATCCAACTTAGTTAGGGCGCGAGCAATACCATGGATGAGTGCGCCGAGCTGAGCTTGGGTACCACCACCTACGACTTTAATTGAAGCGGACATTTTGGTTAAGGTCTCGGTAACGATAAAGGGAAGTCGATATTGATTCTTTTCGGCATTGCCACCAAAGTAGACTTCGGCTGCTTTGTCATTAACTACGAGCTGAACTCCATCGTGACCAGGAACTGAAGCCTTGGGGTAGAGACGTACGCGAGCTATCGCAGTTTTCCTGCGTCCGACGGCGTAGGTGTAATCAGTTTTTTTCATTTAGACTCCTTGTTAAACTGTGATTCATGAGGATGAGTGTCCCCTTTGTATGCTTTGAGACGTCGCAACCTTGGGTCGTGTAGCTTGTTGTGAGGGATCATTCCTGACACAGCATGCTCAATGACTTTGCGACTATCTTTCTTTAACTGCTCTCCGACTGAAGTTTGTTTGAAACCACCTGGGAATCCAGAGTGACGATAGTAAAACTTGTCGGTTAGTTTGGCACCTGTGACTTTGATTTTGTCAGTGTTAATGACGACTACAAAATCACCGCTATCGATGTTTGTGGAGAAAGTTGGTTTGTGTTTACCTAGTAATAGAGTAGAGATCTGAGTACTAAGTCTACCTAGAGTTAGACCATTTGCATCAAATAGATGCCACTCTCTTACTACATCGGCAGATTTACTTGGTAGTGTTTTCATTTGTCCCCTCTCTTACCTGCACGACTTGGAGCAAGTTTAACAGTTTTTGCTTTGGTGTTTTTGACGACTTTGGCGACGACTGCTTTGGATTCTTTTTTGGGCTTAGCTACGACTGCTTCTTTGACTTCTTTTTCGACTTCTTTTTTGGGAGCTGTCACCGCTTTTTGTTTGGTAAGACTCCAGATAACCATAGTTGCGTTATCACCACGGCGAGTGCCATATCTAACTATTCTGGTGTATCCACCTAACACATCTTTGTAACGAGGTGCGATCTCGTGTACTAGTTTGGAGACTAGTGTATTGTCACCTAAGAACGCATGAATCTCCCTGATCTTAGCTACTGTACCAATCCGTGCTTTGGTTATCAGCTTCTCAAAAATAGGTCGAGTTGCTGCCGCCTTGGTGGTGGTAGTAGTAATTTTCTCTTTTTGAATCATGCTGCGGATTAAGCCTTTGAACAAAGCCTTTCGAGCCTGTGAATCGCGTGAGAGGTGGTAATTAGATGTGTGTTTTTTCATAATTATTTAGTACGAGTTAGACCTTTTGTACTTAAGGCTTCATCTATTAACCCAAATGATTTTTCACCTAGATTTTTGACGTTCTTGAGATCCTTATCTGTCGCTTTTGCTAACTCAGCGGCGGTTGAGAGACCGGCATTCTTGAGCGCATTGGCAACACGAGTAGGAAGACCTAGGTCGTCAGTCGAGACTGAAGCGAGGATAGAGGCGGTGCCACTAACATCACCGTCTGTGACTGGTGTAGGTGAAACAATCTGGGTAAAGGCTGCAACTAGAACAGTTGCCGCATCGATGACTGCTTGGCGAGGTGAGATTGAACCGTCAGTTATAACTTCGATAACTAGGCGATCAAAATCAGTACGGCGACCAACGCGAGTTGATTCGACGTGGTAGCTAACTCTCTCGACTGGAGAGTAGATAGCATCTAGTACGAGTACGCCTAGGGTCTCAGTGGGTCGCTCGTCTGCGGGCGAGTAACCGTATCCTGATTGGATAGTCATCTCGAGATCTAGCTTGGCGCCTGCAGCAATGTTTGCGATAACGACATCTGGACTCACAATGCTAACGTTAGCAGGAGTAGATATGTCACTAGCTTTGACGATCTTGGGACCTTTGACAGAGAGAGTAGCAGTTAGGATCTCATCGCCATCGTAGGCTACTTTGACAGATTTGAGGTTAAGCATGAGGTCAATCATGTCTTCACTCATCCCAGCGAGGGTTGAGAATTTGTGACTGACTCCAGCTACTTTGACTGAAGTAATGGCTGCACCCTTGAAGCTAGAGAGGAGGACGCGGCGGAGTGAGTTACCTAGAGTGTGGCCAAAACCATTCTCTAGTGGTTCGACTGCAAAGATGCCTTTTTTGGCCGATTCTTCGACTGCGTTAAACTGAAAATTCATTGCTTTCATAACGAGGTACCCCCTTTTTAGCGACTATAAAATTCGACGATTAATTGTTCGTTGATTACTTCAGGTAAGTCAGCACGTACCGGCATACGAGTGACTTTGCCGACACTGGCTTTTTTCTCTAGCCAAGATGGCAGCTGGACATCTTTTTCTTCTTGCATTGCTTTGACTGAGGGAATGGCAAGACCTGTTGCGCTAAGCGTGATCACATCCTCTGGATTCACGCGATATGAGGGGATGGTTAGCTTGCGGCCGTTAACTATGGCGTTGCCATGAGAGACGATCTGACGTGCTGCTCTTCGGGTGGGAGCTAGTTTGAGGCGATAAATTACGTTGTCGAGACGACGCTCAAGGAGTGAGAGCATAGCTTCACCTGTAGCCTCAGAACTCTTGGTTGCGACCTCGTAGTACTTGGAGAATTGTCTCTCGAGTACGCCGTAGATAGCTTTGACTTTTTGTTTTTCGGCGAGCTGGATACCGTAGTCTGACATTTTGCCACGACCTTTTTTGCCGTGCTGGCCGGGAGGAGACTGTAAGCGACGCTCTAGTGATTTGGTGTTAGTTTTGAGACCCAAATCAACGCCGAGGCGACGAGCTATCTTATTTCTTGGTCCAGTATTGCGTGCCATTTGTTTTTAGTTATAAGTACCTAGTACTTAGTACCTTGTTTATATAAGTAATTTATAATTTAGCCGTGACGTGGTTTTTTTGCACGTGTGCCGTTGTGAGGAACAGGAGTTACGTCGTGAAGTTCGGTGACTTTGATGCCGGCGCTACGAAAAACGCGGAGGGCGGCGTCGCGACCTGGGCCTGGGCCCTTGATATAAACTGCGGCAGAGCGAAGACCTTTGGTCTTGGCGACATCGAGTGCGGCCTGGACTGCCTGAGTAGCGGCGAATGGAGTAGATTTGCGGGCGCCCTTAAAACCAACCTTACCAGTAGAACTCCAAGTAACAGTATTACCTGATCCATCGGTGATCGTGATCAATGTATTGTTAAATGTTGCCACAACATAGATGCGGCCGTCTGTGATGGTAGTTTTGTTTGAAGCTGTTGCCATAAGTTAATTCCTATTTTTTGGTTGCCTCTAATTTGGCGGCGTCTTCTTTTTTCATGGCGCCGATCGTCTTTCTCTTGCCTCTGAGTGTGCGACCATTGGTGCGAGTTCGTTGGCCACGGACAGGTAAGCCTGCATTGTGACGTGAACCACGGTAGCTACTGATGCGCTTGAGGCGCTGAACGTTTTCGCGGATTTCTTTTCTTAGATCACCTTCTACCTTGACTGATTCGATGAGTTTTTGGAGTTTAGCAACCTCTTGGGCGGTTAGTTCTTTGGCGCGAGTGTCAGGATTGATTTTGGCGCTACTGAGTAAACCCTTAGCAATCTTTGGGCCAATGCCATAGATGTAGGTGAGAGCTACTTCAATGCGTTTGTTTTCGGGAAGATCAATACCAACTAGACGAAGCATAAAACAATTATCCTTGTTTTTGTTTGTGACGAGGATTGTCACAGGTAATAAATAAAACACCTTTGCGGCGAACAAACTTGCATTTTAGACAGCGTTTTTTTAGTGAGCTTTGAACTTTCATAAGTTTATTTAACCTCTGGATTTGAGACTGGCATCTGTTGCCCTTCTCTGACCCGATAAGTAATACGACCTTTTGAGTTGTCGTAAGGTGTCATTTCGACTTTTACTTTATCTCCAGGCATTATGCTAATGCGGAACATCCGCATCTTACCTGATAGATGAGCCAAAATCTCGACTCCACTCTCCAAAGTGACTCTAAACATCGTGTTTGGGAGTGCCAGTGTGACAGTACCCAGATGTTCAGTGACGTTAGCTTTGGCCATAGAGCGAATTGTACCAGATTAGGTAATCTGAAACAATGTTGGTGTGGTTAGAATAGTACAACCGTCATTGGTTACAACTACGGTCTCTTCATGCACGGCCGCAATTTTACCATCTTTTGTACTAATCGTCCAGTTATCATCTTCCATTATAAGGGATGGACTGCCCTCGACGTAAATAATCTCGATAGCAAGAGTCTGACCAACTTCTATCAATGGAGTTTTTTCTCTTTTGCCAACTACAACATTACTGATGAGCGGGTCTTCGTGGAGCTCGCGCCCTACACCGTGCCCGGTTAGCTCTTTAGTACAGCTGTAGCCGTATTTTTTGATTGTGGTATCCATTGCTTCGGAGATATCCCCGATGTAGTTGCCAGGCTTGACAGCTTCAATTGCTTTTTTTAATCCCTCCATGCCAGCATTCAGGAACTTTAACTGAGCAGCACTGGCGGTACCCACTACTTTGGTAAAAGCGGCATCGGTGTGATATCCCTTGTAATAGACTCCGACGTCAACGGTTACCAAGTCACCATCTTTTAACGGAACTGTAGATGTAGGAATACCATGGACTACCCCGTCGTTAATATTGATACAGGTAGACCAAGAATATCCAGGTACTTTGGTAAAGCTAAGTTCTCCACCCTCCGCTTTGATCAACTTTCGTGACTCAGTCTCGATCTCGCTCGGGCTGACGCCGACCTGAGTAAATTCGTAGAGGGCTGCTCGTACGCGGCCGAGCATGGCACCACCTATCGTCATTGCGGCTATTTTGTTCATTATTGAATGTGAGCGAGGATCTCAGCGTGTACTGTCTCGACATCTTGCTCGCCGTTAATCTCAAAGAGAACGCCTTGATTCTTGTAATGCTCCAAAACTGAAGCTTCTTCGGATTTGTAGCGACGCAATCTCTCTCTGATTAGCTCTTCGGTATCGTTGGTTGTGCCATCAGGATTTTTGCGGCCTCGCTTAAGAAGCCTCTCCATACTAACTTCTTCGCTGACTCTTAAGTAAAAAACTACATCAATTTTTTTGCCATACTTCTCGACTTTGTCAGCCAAAAACTCGGCCTGAGTCATGTTGCGAGGAAACCCATCTATTACCCAACCATTTTGAGTGTCAGGTTGCTTGAGCCTTCCTTTCCAAAGTACAAACATTTCGGAGTCTGCAACGTAGTAACCCTTAGCTAGTGCTTCGCGGCAAACGTCGCCAATTAAACCTTTGTCAAACTCGGCACCCCAGCGAACCAAATCCCCAGAAATGAGACAAGGAACGCCCAATTTGGCGGCCAACATCTTAGCCTGAGTAGACTTGCCGGCACCCTCGGGAGCATAAAAAATAATGTTTTTCATAACATCTTCTCCAGATAAATATTATTTAACAAAACTGTCGTAACTGCGAGTAACTGAATAAGTCTGCATCTTGCGATAAGTCTCTAGTACGACTGAGACGACGATCAAAAGACTGGTCCCACCAATGGTGATAGTCTGAATACCAGTCATCCCGGAGACTATGCTCGGGAGAACTGCAATGAGTCCCAAAAATACTGCACCTGGGAGAGTAGTGCGACTAACGATCCGACGCAAGTAAGCGGCTGTGTGGCTGCCTGGACGAATACCGGGTACATAACCACCATTCTTTTTTAGATTGTCGCTGATTTTGTCGGCGTCAAAAACGACGGCTGTATAGAAGTAGGTAAATGCCACAACGAGAGTAAAGTAGATGGCATTATAGGCAAATGAGGTCGGGGTAAAGCTCGCGGCAAAGTTGGTGGCAGCTGTCGCTAGCGCAGTATTGGGTAATCTAGTTAAGAGCTGAGCAATCATGGAGGGAGCTAAGACTAGGGCGATTGCAAAGATAATCGGGATAACGCCTGCATTATTTAATTTGATTGGTAGATAAGAGGAGCTCACGCCCACACTGCCACCCCGAATACGCCGGGCATACTGAATAGTCACCTGCCGTTTGGCTTCGTCGACTACGACGACTGCATAGATAATCGCTATACCCAAGGCGACGATTAGGCCCAAGTTCCAGGGATTGATAGTCGTGAGTGTAGCAGAAGTCTGAAATAGAGTGACGGGGAGGCGACCGACGATACCGGCAAAGATGAGGAGAGAAATACCATTACCGATGCCATACTCGGTCAGGTTTTCGCCGAGCCACATAAGTAGCATACTACCAGCCGACATAGAGAGTAGAAGTGCAATTAAGGCGAGTGGAGAATCGAGGGTTACCAATTTACCTGACTGCAAGACCATATACATGGCACCTGCCTGAAGGAGTGAGAGAGGGACTGCAATCATCCTGGTGTACTGGTTGATTATTTCACTACCTGATTCCCCTTCTTTTTGAAGTGCTTCCAATTTGGGGATAACCATGGTCAAGAGTTGCATGATAATACTTGCGTTGATATAGGGATTTAAACCTAGTGCGAGGATAGAAAAGTTGGCGAGGGTGCCGCCTGAGAAAATGTCGAGGAGCGAGAGGAGCTGATTGCTCGCAAAAACATTCTTGATAGCGCTTACGTCAACACCAGGTACTGGAATGAGGGTAATGACTCTAAAGAGGGTCAGAATGAGGACAGTTATGAACAATCGGCGCTTAAGTTCGCGGTTACTTTTGATGGTTTCGATTAGCTCACTTAGCTTCGACACTGTAACTCCCACCTGCCTTCTCGATTGCTTTAACTGCAGTGCTAGTGGCAGGAACAAGCACAGTTAGTTTTTTGGTGAGTGTACCCGAACCAACGATGCGAACCATTGTTTTGGTACCTTCGCTTTTACCGATAAGGTTAGCAGCTCTTAGAGCAGCAAGGTCGATAGTGCTACCTGCTTTGAATCTGTTTAGGTCGCTGAGTGAGATAGTGTGGCGAGCGGATAATCCCTCAAATCTAGATTTACCACGAATAAAGGGAAGACGCTTAAACCAAACCCAAGAACTACCTGTAAAGCTCAAGCGGACACTGCCCCTGGACTTTTGGCCTTTTTGACCACGACTACTAGTGTGGCCACCTTTGCCAGATCCATAGCCCTGACCTAGACGCTTTTTGCTAGTTTCGACTACCTTGGGACGAGAGTGGAGTTTCATTTGTGAGGTTCCTTTACTTCGATACTGCTTTTCTTTTGGTTCTGTCCTAAGGCACGTTTGCGCTCAACTGTGGCTCGCATGGATTTTAGTGCGCGATAGGTAGCTACAACGTTACTTACCTTGTTGCTAGTACCGAGTGACTTGGCGACGACATCGCGGACGCCAGATAGCTCTAGGACTGCACGGACACTACCACCTGCGATAACACCAGTACCTGCGGGAGCTGGCTTGATCATGAGGCGAGCTGCACCATATTTGATTGTCATTTCGTGTGGGAGAGTGCGATTGTCGACTAAAGGCACGTTGATCAAAGTTTTTTTGCCACGCCTTACACCTTTTTTGATTGCACTGCTAACATCTTTGGCTTTGCCAAGTGCTACACCTACTCGACCTTTGCGGTCTCCAACCACTACGAGTGCGCTAAATCCCATTTTGTTGCCACCCTTAGTTTTTTTGGAGACACGAGAGATCCTGATGACTTTTTCGTCAAACTCTTGTGGGACTTTGGGTGTGTTTTGACGACGATTGTTATTTTGATTCATGTATTTATGATTCCTTTTAGAATATAAGTCCTGCAGTGCGAGCGGCGTCAGCTAGCGCCTTGATTCGACCATGATAGCGATAGCTACCGCGATCAAAAACTATAGTTGTAACACCTACTTTTTTGGCTGCCTCGGCAATTTTAGCACCAACCTCTTTGGCTTTTTCTGTTTTGGTGCCCTTTAGCTCCATATCGGTAGCCGAAGCGAGTGTTACGTGTTTGGCATCATCAATGATTTGGGCCCAGATGTGAGCGTCGCTCCTATAGACACTAAGCCTAGGCCTAGCTACACCAAGGTTCAAACTAGAGCGAACCCTCTTTGCACGACGTGTATGAGTTGATTGCATTTTCATAATCTTAATCCTTACGCTGAGCCTGCGGCTTTGGCTGCTTTACCAGCTTTCTTGCGCACAACCTCTCCTTGGTAACGAACACCTTTGCCTTTGTAGGGCTCTGGCTTTCTAAATTCTCTGATTTTGGCGGCGACTTCGCCTACTTGCTGGCGATCAATCCCACCTATCTTGATTATGTTGGTGTTTTCGACTGCAACAGTAATGCCGTTTGGCGCATTAAACTCTATTTCGTGAGAGAAGCCGAGTGAGAGTACTAAGGTCGAACCCTGCATACGAGCACGGTAACCAGTCCCTACTAACTCTAGGATTTTGGTAAAACCAACAGTTACGCCAGTTACGTGATTGGCGATGACTGCGCGGGTAACACCATGAAGTGCGCGATGATTCTTTTCTTCTGTCGCACGAGTGATTACGAGAGTGCTGCCCTCGAGCTCGGCTTTGATACCTGCGGGTACTGTGTGAGTGAGGACGCCCTTAGGACCAGTGATAGTTACCTGAGCACCATCTCTAGTGATCGTAACACCTGCTGGGATAATGATTGGGGCGCGGCCGATTTTTGACATAGATTACCAGAGTTCGGCGAGAACTTCTCCTCCTAATTTATTCTTTTTAGCATCTGAGTCGGTCATAATACCTTTGCTGGTACTGATAATCTTGAGACCATATCCTGATAATGTCTTTTTGAGATCAGCGGCGCGACTGTAGATGCGAACGCCTGGTTTGCTGATTTTTTTGATGTGAGCGATTGCAGGCTCTCCCCCGACGTATTTGAGGATAACTTTAAATACTGGGAAGTCACCTGTCTCATCTTTTTCGAAGCTTGCGATATAGTTCTCTTTTTGCATGAGAGTTAAGACTTTGTCGTTCATTTTGTTGAATGGCACGATTACACTCGGCTTCTTGACGAGTGAGCCATTTTTGAGACGAATGAGTGTATCGGCGAGTGTGTCACTGTGCATAATTATTTACCAACTTGCTTTGGTAACTCCTGGTAGATTGCCTTTAAGAGCCTGTTCACGGAAGCAAAGACGACACATGCCAAACTGGCGAATGTATGACTTAGGCCTGCCGCAAAGTTTGCAGCGATTGTGTGAGCGACTGCTGAACTTTGGTTTGTTCTGGCTTTTGACTATTAATGATTTGCGTGCCATATAATTAGTTTTTTTCTTCTTTGGCGAAAGGCATACCAATCGCTTTTAGTAATTCTCTTGCATGAGCATCGGATTTGGTGCTTGTCACGATGACAATCTCCATTCCGTGTACTTTTTCTACTTTGGCATAATCAATCTCGGGAAAGATGATTTGTTCTGTTAGACCGAGAGTGTAGTTCCCGGAGCCGTCAAAGCCAGTAGTTTTGACTCCGCGAAAGTCTTTGACTTGCGGAAGCACTATTCTACACAATTTATCGAGGAAATCAAACATTTTGGTCGCGCGGAGGGTAACACTGACGCCAACTGGGTCACCTGCTCTGATCTTAAAACCGGCGATAGATTTTTTGGCTCCAGCAATTTTTGGTGTTTGACCAGTAATACTTGCAAGCTCGGTAAAGGCTGTTTTGACGTCTTTGTCAGAAGTATCTGATTTTCTGATACCGACGTTCACAATCACTTTTTTGATGTGAGGGATGGCTAGAGGATTGGTGATACCAAGGGCACGACCTAGCTCAGGACGGATAGTCTGATCAAAGCGTGTTTTTAGATTTGCGTCTAGTGTGTTGGTCATATAGCTTTTCCAGTTTTTTTACTAATTCGTGATGTTTTGTTTTTGTCGCGCTTTAGTCCTACGCGGATGGCTTTGCCGCCCTCAGTGAGTGCGATTTTGGCAAATGATTGAGCTCTCTCGATACTCTTCATGCCGCCTGCTGTATTTTGAGTAGGCTTGATGTGGCGTTTGTAGAGGGCTACACCTTCGACTACTGCAGTGTTTTCGGCTTGATTAATTTTGAGGATCTTGCCTGACATCCCTTTGTCGCGCCCGGCAGTAACCAAGACGATATCGCCTTTTTTGAATTTTTTTGTACTCATACTACCTCCGGTGCTAGGGACGCAATCTTATTATAACCACGCTCTTTGACTTCTCTGGCAATAGGTCCAAAGACGCGTGAGGCGATGGGGTCTTTGGTTTTTGGATCGATGATGACGCCTGCGTTGTCGTCAAATCTAACGTAGGTTCCATCTGCGCGACGAGTCTCTTTGCGGGTTCGAACAATTACGACTTTGACTTTTTCGCTATCTTTGACGTAACCATTTGGATCTGCCTGATCTACTACGGCAGTGACCATATCACCGATATAACCAAAACGGCGGGTGGAGCCACCATGGACGTGGATAACACGGAGCCTTTTGGCGCCACTGTTATCTGCTGCTACTAGGACTGAGCGTAGTTGTATCATATGTTATTTTTTGATTACCTCGATGATCATAAAGCGCTTACGGGCTGAGAGAGGACGAGTTTCTTGAATTGTCACTGTCTCTCCACTCTTTGCTGCTTTATCGTTTTGTACCAAGTATTTCTTGCTGCGTCTCACGGTTTTTTTGTAGAGAGGATGCTTCCATGAAGATTCGACCAACACGACTGCACTAGTCGCATCGATTGTGGAGACTACGGTTCCTGTAAACTGCTTCATGATTGTTCCTTTACAATTTTGACTAGGTTGAGTGATGTTAAAAGCTGTGCAATACTACGTCGAATATTGCGACTCGCTCGAGTATTTTTGATTTCACCACGAGATGCCTCGAGTTTAATCTTTTGTAGTTCTAGCTTGAAAGCGTGGACTTGAGCCATAACGCTACTCTCGCCTTTTTTGATGATTTCTTGTAATGCTTGTTTTTTCATTTTATATTTCTCCCCTAGTGACAAAGCGAGTGATGACGGGCAATTTGGAGCCAGCTTTTCTGAAGGCTTCTTTGGCAGTTACTGCATCTACCCCGCCGAGTTCAAAAAGGACGGTTCCGGCTAGTACTACGCTAGTGTAGTGACTAATGTCGCCTTTGCCTGAACCCATTTTACTACCTGCAGCTTTGCCAGTTAGAGGTTTGTGTGGGAAGACTCTGAGCCAGAGCTTACCGCCACGCTTGGTGTGGTGAGTGATGGTACGACGTGCTGCTTCGAGCTGAGCTGAAGTAATCCAGGAATTCTCGAGGACTTTGAGACCAAAGTCACCGAAGGCAACTGTGATACCACGGGATGCAACACCGGACATCATGCCACGAAACTCCTTGCGATATTTACGACGAGCTGGCTGCATCATAGCGTAGCTTCTCCTTTGTAAATCCAGATCTTGATTCCGACATAGCCGGAACGAGTTAAGGCTGGGACTTCGGCGTAGTCGATATCTGAGCGAAGTGTCTGGGTGGGGATACTACCAAAAGCGTATTTCTCGGTGCGACCGATCTCGGCTCCACCAATACGACCAGATAGCTGGAATTTGATACCCTTGGCACCGGCTGACATCACGCGCTCCTGAGCTGAGCTGATAGCACGGCGATGTGGATAGCGCTTGATTAGCTGGTCGACGATGCGCTCTGCAACCAATTTGGCAGAGAGATCGGGGTTTTTGACTTCTTTGATATCTAGTTGGAATTTGAGTGAAGAGTTGGCGCCAATAGTTTTTAGGAATTTTTCGATTTCTTTTTTGAGGAGTTCGAGGTTAGTGCCACCGCGTCCAATGACGATACCGGGTCTGGCCGCGTTGACTACAACACGCATGGTGTTGATAGATCGCTCGATCTCTACACTCGCAATCCCTGCGAGTTGGAGTTTCTTCATAATAAACTCTTTGAGCTTAATATCTTGCAAGACGAGTGTTTGGTAGTCCTTTTTGGAGGCAAACCAAATCGAAGAAGGCTTGTAGAGTACCCCTAGGCGAAAGCCTAGTGGATTAACTTTTTGTCCCATTGTTCTCCTTGAGTACGACACGAATGTGACTCGTGCGTTTCATAATGTGGTGAGCCTGTCCACGCGACACTGCTCGAAAACGCTTGATTGTAAAACCTGTTTGGATGTCAATCTCTTCGAATGTTAGTGATTCGGGTTTGATCCCAAAATTGGTTTTGGCGTTACTAACTGCGGCTTTGATTGCTTTGTACATAGGTTCAGCAGCAGCTTTTTTGGTGAATTTGAGGTATTGTAGTGCGTCGACAGGTTTGAGTTTGCGAACTGCATCGGCCACAAGGCGTAGCTTGCGAGGACTCATTCTGACGTATTTTTGTACTGTTTTCATAATTTTTAGGTCTTAGTTAGTGTGCGTTTAACGATCTTACCGTGACCACGGAAGGTACGAGTTGGCGAAAATTCGCCTAGCTTGTGTCCAACCATTTCTTCACTAACAAAGACTTCTTTAAAGACTTTGCCGTTGTGAACCATAAAGGTGTGTCCGACAAACTCAGGAGGGATACTGCAGCTGCGTGCCCATGTTTTGATAGGAGCTTTGACTCCAGCGCTTACCTTGGCTAACACCTTGGCTAAGAGCTTTTGATCAACGTATGGACCTTTGGCGCTACTTCTACTCATTTTATTTAACTCTCCTGTCTTTGACTATATATTTATTACTGTATTTGTACTTACCTCTCGTTTTTTTGCCGAGAGCTGGTTTGCCCCATGGAGTCTTAGGACCTGGCATACCAATACCAGATCTGCCTTCTCCACCACCATGTGGATGAGAACCTGGATGCTGGGCGACACCACGAACGGTAGGACGCCAGCCCATGTGTCTGCGACGACCTGCTTTACCAATCTGACGATTTTTGTGATCCAGATTAGAGACCTGGCCGATTGTAGCAAAACAATCCTCTTTTAACAAGCGAATTTCGCCTGAAGGAAGCTTGATTGTGACAACACCACCCTCTTTGGATTGGATGAGTGCTGCGGTACCTGCGGCTCTGACCATCTGAGCACCTGCACGAGCTTTTAGCTCGATGTTGTGGATAGGCATGCCGATAGGAATCTTTTTGAGGGGGAGGGCGTTGCCTACGCGAGGTTCGACATCTGGACCCGAAGTGACTGTCATATCGACCTCGAGACCGTCGGGAGCGAGGATGTAGCGCTTCTCACCATCTCGGTACTGGAGTAGTGCGATTGTGGCGCTTCGGTTTGGATCGTATTCGAGTGTCATGACGCGAGCGTCGATGCCTAGTTTGTTGCGCTTAAAGTCGATAATGCGATAACGTCTCTTTTCGCCACCACCACGATGCCTCGTGGTAATGTGACCGTGAGCGTTACGACCACTGTTCTTTTTGACTTTTTCGGTGAGTGACTTCTCTGGTTTACTGGTAGTCAAGTTCTTGACGACAGTAATCTTGTGTCTGACACCACTGCTGGTTGGTTTGGATTGTTTTAACATAGTTATTTGTTGTCCTTAAATTCAAAAAGGCTTATTGATTCTCCTTTTTTGAGATACACTGTTGCGTATTTGACGAGACTTTCGCTACTAGTGGTCCTGCGAGTGTTACTTCTCTTACCTGGCACGTGAGTGGTGCGGGTCGTGACGCGCAACACGTGGACATTAAAGGTTTTGACGACAATGTCTTTGATCTGTGATTTGGTGGCACCGGGCAATACTTGGAAAGTAAAGCCAGAAGTACTGGTCGTTGCGATCGTCTTTTCTGTGAGATGTGGTTTGATGAGTATATTAGTCATTTGAACCTCTCTTTGAAGTGACTGCGATAGTGCGTTCAACTAGAGCGTCGTAGGCACTCTTAGTAGTTAAGATATGATCGTGTGCGATGAGATCGTAAGCGTTAACGAGTGCGGAGCGCTTGATTGTAACTCCCTGTAGGGAGCGTACCATGCGGAAGAGTAGAGGTTGAGCGTTTTTGGTGACAACTAAGACTTTGTTTTTTGGGTGATTGGCGATTTTTGAGAGGAGACTCACTGCACTACTAGTTTTGCCTGTTGCCTCTTTAACTTTGGCGATACCTGAGACTGATTCTTCGCTTAGTTTGACCAAGATCGCACTAGCGAGTGAGCGACGGCGCATGGCTTTGCTAAGCTTTAAGTTGTCGGGCCTGATACTCTTAGGTCCGTGGGCGATACCACCACCGACAAAGACAGGAGCATATTTGGCACCGTGACGTGCGTTACCTGTGCCTTTTTGGCGATAGATTTTTTTGGTACTACCGTTGACTTCACCACGAGTTTTGACTGCACTTGTACCCTGGTGGGAGTTGCTCTCGTAGACCCGGAGCGCCTGAGATAGGAGAGCTGGGTTTAGCTTGCCTAGGACTTTGAGGTCTAGGTCCCAAGGTGATTCGGATTTGCCAGTGATTGTAAAAACATTTATTTTCATACAGTCTCACTTTCTACTACTTCTGGTGCAGCTGGTGCGATAGCGTTCTGTTTGGTTAGTGTGACTTCTGGGAAGTCCTTTGGAGCGCTCGCGCGTTTGACTAGTTTGACGATATTGCCATTAGAACCTGGGACGCTGCCAGATACAAAGAGGTAACTGTTAGCTGGGTTATAGGCAACAATGAAAGTGTTTTTGATGGTTACAGCGTCATTGCCCATACGACCAGACATTTTTTTGCCTTTGTAGACACGACCTGGTGTGGTACCCTGACCGATAGAGCCTGCGCGACGTAAGCGATCTGATTGGCCGTGAGTTCTAGGTCCGCCTGCAAAGTTCCAGCGTTTGACAACACCAGCGATTCCTTTGCCTTTACTAATCCCTGAAACATCAACGACGGTGCCGGCAACTAGGAGCTCGCCCGTATTAACAATGGATCCAACCTCTAGGCCTTCGACCCCTTCGATTTCGCGGACATATTTGCCCTTGGTTTTGGATTTTTTTAGGTGACCTGCTAATGACTTGGTGGCTTTTTTGGAGGTTTCACCAAAGATGACCTGAGCTTTGGCATAGCCATCTTTTTCGACTGTCTTTAAGTGTGCGACAGTCATGGGCATAACCTCAAGAATAGTTACGCTCTGGCGTTTGTCGCCGACATAACTCTCTGTCATTCCGATTTTTTTGGCGTATATAGTATTGGTCATAAAATCCTTACATCTTCACTTCGATACCAACACCAGCAGGGAGCTCTAGATGCATGAGAGCATCGATAGTTTTGCCTGTTGGCTTTTCGATATCAATTAGGCGTTTGTGAGTCAAAATCTGAAAGTGGTCACGAGCATTCTTGTCGACGTGAGGACTGGTTAGAACTGTCATAAGTTTGCGACGAGTAGGTAGTGGGACTGGGCCGATCACGCGAGCACCGGTTGATATAGCGGTGTCTACGATCTTAGCAGCAGCCTCGTCAATGACGCGGTGGTCGAACGACTTTAGTTTGACTCTGATTCGATTAGCTGTCATTGCCTTTTTGACCTTTCGTAGTATTTAATTATTGAGCGGCCCGATATTGTATCGGACCGCTCTTGTTCTATGAGGTTGACTCATGAACAATACTTGATTAACTAAGTTACTTTATTTTACGATCTTGGTGATAACACCTGCTCCGACCGTCTTGCCACCTTCGCGGATAGCAAAGTTAAGACCTTCTTCCAT
>CAZSVV010000001.1:84658-88349 GCA_964610445.1 uncultured Pseudomonadales bacterium
CATAGCGACTGGGACGATCAGGGTGACTGTCATCTTGGCGTTGTCGCCTGGCATAACCATCTCGACGCCCTCGGGGAGTTTGATCTCACCGGTTACGTCTGTGGTACGTAGGTAGAACTGAGGTTTGTAGCCACCGAAGAATGGAGTGTGACGTCCACCTTCTTCTTTGGTAAGAACGTAGACCTCTGCCTCAAACTCTGTGTGAGGTTTGATGGAGCCGATCTTAGCGATGACTTGGCCACGCTCGATATCGTCTTTTTCTACACCTCTAAGGAGGATGCCAACGTTGTCGCCTGCTTGACCTTCTTCGAGTTGTTTACGGAACATTTCGACACCAGTAATAACGGTCTTTTTGTCGCGACCCATACCGATGATTTCCATTTCTTCACCAACTTTGACGATACCGCGATCAATCTTACCGGTTGCGACTGTGCCGCGACCTTTGATTGAGAAGACGTCTTCGACTGGCATAAGGAATGGCTTGTCTAGAGGACGAGTGGGGGTTGGGATGTATTCGTCGACTTTGGCCATGAGCTCTTCGATCTTAGCTTCGTAGGCGGCGTCGCCTTCGAGGGCTTTGAGGGCTGAGACACGGACGATTGGGACTTCGTCTCCTGGGTAGTGGTACTTGGTTAAGAGATCGCGGATCTCCATCTCGACTAGGTCGAGGAGCTCTGGATCGTCAACCATGTCGCACTTGTTAAGAGCAACGACTAGTTTGGGAACGTTGACTTGGTGAGCTAGGAGGATGTGCTCGCGAGTCTGAGGCATAGGACCATCAGTTGCGGCAACTACTAGAATGGCGCCATCCATCTGAGCGGCACCAGTAATCATGTTTTTGATGTAGTCAGCGTGTCCTGGAGCATCGATGTGAGCA
Organism: uncultured Pseudomonadales bacterium; assembly: GCA_964610445.1. GTDB lineage: Bacteria > Patescibacteriota > Microgenomatia > UBA1400 > UBA12108 > GWF. The sequence goes on from CAZSVV010000001.1 coordinate 85,536, forward strand.
TAGTGACGTGCGACTGTCTCGTATTCTTGATGGGAGAGATTGATGGTAACACCACGTTGTCTCTCTTCTGGTGCACTATCGATATCAGCGTAAGAACGAGCTGTAGCTAGACCTTTTTTGGCTAGAACTGAAGTAATAGCAGCTGTCAAAGTGGTTTTACCGTGGTCGACGTGACCAATGGTTCCAATGTTGACGTGAGGTTTGTTGCGGACGAATTTTGCGGCATCTGCCATATTAGGTCTCCTTAGTTCTTTTGTTCCTTATTAATAATTTTTTCAGCAATATTAGAAGGAACGGGGTCGTAATGGGACATTTCCATATACGAACTAGCCCGACCTTGGGTCATGCTGCGTAACATTGTAACATAACGCGAGAGTTCTGCCAAGGGAACTTGGCAAAGAATAATGCGGGTATTGCCGCGTTGCTCGGTTCCGAGGATCTGACCTCTTTTACTCGAGACATCGCCGATGACGTCACCCATAAAGTCGTCTGGAGTAGTTATCTCGAGCTTCATGATAGGTTCGAGGATTACGGGACTGCTACTGCGGACAGCAGATTGGAGAGCCATAGAGCCTGCGATCTTAAAGGCAATTTCGCTAGAGTCTACTTCGTGGAAACTCCCATCGTAGAGCTCGACTTCCATGTCGACGAGTGGATAGCCGGCAACGACGCCGTTCTCCATCGCTTCTTTGACACCTTTTTCGATTGGAGAGATAAACTCTTTGGGAATGGCGCCACCAACGATAGCGTTAACAAACTTAAAGCCTTCGCCCCGAGCGAGAGGTTTGATCCGGAGTAGACAGTGACCATATTGACCACGACCACCACTTTGCTTGATGTATTTACCCTCAGCTTGACCATCTTTTGTAATAGTCTCCCTGTAAGCAACCTGTGGATCACCGACATTTGCTTCGACTGTAAACTCGCGCTTCATGCGGTCGACTAGGACCTCGAGCTGGAGTTCACCCATACCGGAGATTAAGGTCTGACCGGTCTCATGGTTGGTCTTGATACGGAAAGTTGGATCTTCTTCGGCGAGCTTGGCGAGTGCTGTACCCATCTTCTCTTGATCGGCCTTGGTTTTGGGCTCGATAGCGAGAGAGATAACTGGCTCGGCAAAACTAATACCCTCGAGGATGACAGGATCATTTTGGACACAGAGAGTATCGCCGGTTCTGGTATCTTTCATACCTACGACACCAAGAATCCCCCCTGCTTCGGCGTAGGGGACTTCTTCTCTGTTATTAGCGTGCATGAGAACGAGGCGGCCGACACGCTCAGTGACGTCGCGAGTAGCGTTATAGATGTAGCTACCTGACTCGATTTTACCTGAGTAGACGCGGAGATAGGTTAGTTTGCCGATGTGAGGATCTGCCTGGATCTTAAATGCTAGTCCGGCAAAAGGCTCTTTGACATCGGGCTTACGTGTGACAATAGTGTCTTCGCGTGGGACTGTACCCTGAGCTGGTGGAACATCTAGAGGGGATGGGAGGTAGTCGACGATACCATCGAGGAGTGGTTGTACTCCTTTGTTCCTAAGGCTGGTACCACAATACATAGGTACTAGTTTGTAGGCGATGGTAGCCTTACGTAGAGCGGCCTTGAGCTCGAGGAGGGTTGGGACTTCGCCGTTTAGATATTTCTCTAGTAGTGCATCGTCGGTCTCACAGATCTGCTCGACGAGGATCGCGCGCTCCTTAGCAGCAATATCCTTCATATCCTCAGGAATTTCAACAACTTCGTACTTGGCACCTGTCTCGTCACCGAGCCAGATAACTGCCTGCTCTTCGAGGAGCATGATGACACCCTTAAAGGAGTTTTCGGCACCAATTGGATAAGTAACAATTGCGGTTTTGACACCGAGCTTGTCTTCGACGTCAGCGAGAGTCTTTTTAAAGTCTGCGCCGAGTTTGTCCATTTTGTTAACAAAGCAGATGCGAGGCACTTTGTATTTGTCGGCTTGGCGCCAGACGGTCTCGGATTGTGATTGCACGCCTTCTTCGGCATCGAGCACTGTCACACCACCATCGAGGACGCGGAGAGAGCGCTCTACCTCAGCGGTAAAGTCGACGTGTCCGGGAGTATCGATTAGATTGATGCGGTGCTGGGCGGTAAACATGGCTTTAGGGAGTTTGGGGGTCCAGAAAGTGGTGGTGGCAGCGGAGACGATCGTGATACCACGCTCTTTTTCCTGCTCCATCCAGTCCATCTGGGTGTTGCCGTCGTCGATGTCGCCGATTTTGTAGGATTTGCCTGTGTAGAAAAGGATACGCTCAGAAGTAGTAGTTTTGCCTGCGTCGATGTGGGCGATAATACCAATGTTCCTGATCTTGTCCATTGGGAGTTCGCGGTCTTGGGTTTTGACAGAATTTTGAGCCATACGTTTATTAAATCCTAAACTACAAATCCTAAATTCTAAACAGTTTTAGAAGTTAGAAAATTAAATTAATTAATTACTCAATCAAATGAGGCAAGGGGTATTGTACCCTAGTCGAGAGAGTTTGGGAATATGTGTATGTGTTTATTAACTGTAGTCAATACTGAGCGACACATAAATATATAATTTTTGCGAGGCTAAGCCTTCGAGACTGTTATACTACATGACATGCAAGATGTCTTTAAATTACTAGATGGGACTACCCTACCCCTACCCCTATTTTTCCCTGATGCGACGCGTGGATTTGTAAGAGAGCTCTCATGGGTAGATGTCAAAAATGTAGGACTACCGGGAGTACTAGTTAATACATTTCATCTACTGAGAGAGCAAGGCTATGAGAAAACGACCTCAGCAGGTGGGGTTAGGCCGATGATCGG
>CAZSVV010000001.1:88359-126915 GCA_964610445.1 uncultured Pseudomonadales bacterium
GGTTGGGAGGGAGCTATCATCTCTGATTCCGGTGGATTTCAGGTGATGAGTATCGCCAAGAGCGGGAGTGGGAGAATCACAGATGAGGGCGTTGTTTTTGTAATGGACGGAGTAGAACACCTACTAACCCCAGAAGACTCAATTAGATATCAACTTATGATGAAGACTGATCTGTGCGTGGTCTTAGATGACTTTACGCCGCCTGATGCGACATATGAAGAAGCCGAAGAAACAGTTACCCGCACCACCTTGTGGGCGAAGAGATGCAAGGCAAAGTTTGAAAAAATTATTAGTGAGACCGGCCAGTCTAGACCATACCTAGTTGGAGTAGTACAAGGAGGTAATTATTCAGAACTGCGGAAGCGGAGCATGAAGGAGCTAATGGAGATAGGATTCCCCGCTTATGGATACGGCGGCTGGCCGATGAAAGATGGGGTGTTTGATATTGAGAGTGCCCGACTTATGGCTGAGACACTGCCAAAAGATGCACTACTATATGGACTCGGGATAGGTAAACCTGATGATATCGTAAAATGTGTCGCTTTGGGTTGGCAAATATTTGATTGTGTACTCCCAACACGTGACGCCAGACATGGACGACTATATGTTTACAAGGCTGAGTCGATGGATAAAATTGACGTCCACTCCCCTGCTTTTTATGAATATTACAATCCAACTCACGCGAGCCACAAAGAAGAAAATGTGCCAGTATCCACAGCGTGTGACTGCGAACTCTGTACAACAATAACTAGAGCAGATTTATATAGAATGTGGAAAGCTAAAGATGAAGCCGTGCTTAGGCTCGCCACGATTCACAATTTGAGATTCTATGCGACTTTGATGGAGAAATTGTGATAGCTATCCGCGGTTATAAGTGAGAGTCTCAATCATCATTTCAAGCTCTAGTCTCTGCCAATCTTCTTCGGTCATCTTCCCAATCTGTTCTGGAGCTTTCTCTTCTACTGGTATAGGTATCTCGGCAAGAGTCATATTGGTAAATTACTACCATCTAAAATGAGAAAATGCCTTGTTCGCTTCGGCCATGCGGTGAACATCATCACGCTTCTTGATGGAAGCACCTAGACCATTACCGGCGTCGAGGATCTCGGCAGCTAGTTTTTCGCCAAAACTATGAAACTCGCTGTTACTCCTGGCATTAGCATATTCAACTAACCAACGAATTGAGAGAGAGAATTGACGACGAGGTGAGACAGGCATAGGGACCTGATAAGCAGCTCCACCAATACGGCGAGAGCGAACCTCGGTCTTTGGCTTGATGGTGTTTAGCGCAAGCATAAGAACATCTAGTGCTTTTTGCTTGGTTTTTTCTTCGATGATGTCTAGAGCGTTATAAACCTGACGCATAGCGACAGTTCTTTTGCCATCAACCATTACGCGGTTAATTAGTTTGGCAACTTCTAGACTTTTGTATTTACCATCGACCGCAACGGAGCGGAGGTTAGCTGATTTGCTACGCATAATATTTTATTCCTTATTTAGCTTTGGGGCGCTTGGCGCCGTATTTACTACGACTAGTTTTGCGGCCATCGACCCCAGCAGTGTCGTATTTGCCACGAACAATGTGATACTTTACACCAGGTAGATCTTTGACACGTCCACCGCGAACTAAGACAACTGAGTGCTCTGCCAAGTTGTGGCCTTCGCCCATAATGTAGGCGGTCACTTCTTGTTTGTTAGACAAGCGGACACGAGCTACTTTACGCAGTGCTGAGTTAGGTTTTTTTGGTGTCATGGTTTTGACTATGACACAAACACCACGCTTCTGAGGTGAGCTATACTCGACCATCGAACGACGCTTGGCGTTATAACCTTTTCGGAGCGCTCCAGCCTTACCGTGGCTGGGTCTGCTATGTCTACCTTTTTTGATTAGTTGGTTTACTGTTGGCATAATGATCTCGCTATTGTACCACAACTTCTACCTCAGAGTTGGTGGGGATAAGTCGTCCAATAATGACGTTCTCTTTGAGACCCAAGAGTGGGTCGATAGCGCCGACCAATGCGCTTTCGGAGAGAACGTTGGTTGTCTGCTCAAATGATGCAGCAGAGAGCCATGAGTGAGTGTGCAGTGCAGCTCGTGTGATACCGAGGAGTACCTGGGTAGCAGTTGCGGGCTCACCACCTTCGGCGAGTGCAGCGTCGTTACCACCTTCGAAGGTGTAGCGATCTACTACTTCACCAGAGATTAAGGTAGTGTCACCTGACTCTTCGACCTTAACTTTGCTACTCATCTCACGAACGATAACCTCAAAATGCTTGTCTGAGATCGGGATACCCTGACTCTCGTAGACATTTTGGATTTCTTGGATCAGGTAGAGCTGAGCGTCCCTAAGACCTCTAACTCTTAGGACCTCTTGAACATTTTGAGGACCTACGGCTAGTGGCATACCGGCAGCGATCACGTCTTTGTCTTTGACAGTCAACGTAAGGGTAGCCGGGACAAAGTATTCATCTTTGTCGCCAGACTTACTGTCGGTAACGGTTACTTTGTTACCGTCTGGAGTCTCTTCGACTTCGACTTTGCCTGAAACTGTAGCGAGTGGAGCAACTACCTTGGGATTTCTGACCTCAAAGAGTTCTTCGACCCGTGGTAGTCCCTGCGTCACGTCAAGACCAACGATACCACCAGCATGTTTAACACGCATGGTTAGCTGTGTACCTGGTTCACCAATACTCTGGGCGGCTATAACACCGACAGGAGTACCTGCCTCGACGAGGCGACGAGTTGAGAAATCCCAACCGTAGCAGGTAGCACAGACGCCTACTTTGGCGCGACATGTTAGAGGAGATCGAATCTCGATACTCTCGGCTTTGGACTCGTAGAGTTTTTTGGCTAATTCGTCATCAATAACATCGCCTTTTTTGGCAATACCTTTGACAGCTTTGGCCAGGACTCGACCTAGAACACGCTTCTCAAAATGTTTGCCACGTGAGCCGGTAGTCTCAATGACGAGACTCTCGGTGGTTTCGCAGTCTTGGTCTCTGATGATTGCAGTGTGAGACACGTCAACCAAACGACGAGTAAGGTAACCCGCATCAGCTGTTTTTAGAGCTGAGTCAGTGAGACCTTTGCGTGAACCACGTGAGGAAGTAACGTACTCGAAGATTGATAGTCCTTCGCGGAAGTTACTCTTGGTTGGCATTTCCACGATCTTACCTAGAGGGTCAACGACTAGTCCACGCATAGCGGATAGCTGTTTGACCTGATCGCGACTAGCACGAGTACCACCTGAGTTGATGATGATCTTAACGGCATTACGCTCGTCAAACATATCCCAAGTAGCGTTAGCGATACTCTCGGTAGTCTCCATCCAGACTTCAAAACTGAGTCTTCGCTTTTCTTCTTCGGTAATTAGACCCTGATTGTAAGTCTCTAAGATCTGGTTAACACGACTATCTGCTTCTTTGATCATCTTGTCTTTGCCCGCAAACAAAATGTTGTCTGAGACTGCGACTGAGAGACCCGAAGTAGTTAGGTATGAGAAGCCCATGGACTTAATTCTGTCGACAAGGTTAGCGACTGTTTTGTTGTCAAATAACCTTATGGCCTCTTTGATCAGATCGGTAATCATCTTGGCGTTGACACTCTCGTTGATAAAGCGGAGTTCAACTGGGAGTGCTTCGTTAAAGATGATACGGCCCACAGAAGTGGTGATAATCTTGCCACCAATTCTAACTTTGGCACTCTGACGTAGATTGACCCGACCTGCTTCCGCAGCAGCGCGAGCACTGTGCTCGTCTGAGAAGATCTCGGTGCACTCTTTGAAATCTGGGTCAAAACTAGTTAAGTAGTAGCAACCTAGGGCCATTTCTTTGTTAGGAACCGTGATTGGACTACCGTTAGCAGGCTTGAGTAGATTGTTTTCGGCGAGCATGCGTGAGGCAGCCTCAGCGACTGCAGTTGCCGAAAGTGGCACGTGAACAGCCATCTGGTCACCATCAAAGTCAGCGTTGTATCCTGCACAGACACAGGGGTGAAGCTGGATAGCGTTACCCTCGATCAAGACTGGATAGAAAGCCTGGATACCTAACTTGTGCAGAGTTGGAGCACGGTTAAGTAGCACTGGATGATTTTTGGTGATCTTCTCGAGAATATCAAACACTAGAGGATCTTTTCGCTCAATTGCGTGTTTGGCACTCTTAACGTTAGGGGCGATGCCGCCACTAATTAGTTCTCGTAGCACAAATGGCTTGAACATCTCGAGGGCCATGTCTTTGGGGAGACCACATTGATCAAGTGAGAGTTCAGGACCCACGACGATTACGGAGCGACCAGAATAGTCGACGCGTTTACCGAGGAGGTTCTGGCGGAAGCGACCTTGTTTACCTGACAACATGTCAGAGAGTGAGCGAAGTGGCTTGACTGCGCGGCGACGCGAAGTCTTGGCTTGTGAAGCGTCAATTAATGAATCGACTGCTTCTTGGAGCATGCGCTTCTCGTTCCTAAGGATGATCTCAGGAGCACCAAGATCGATTAGGTGTTTGAGACGGTTGTTGCGGTTGATGACGCGGCGGTAAAGATCGTTGAGATCTGAACTCGCAAAGCGACCACCTGAGAGCTGGACCATAGGACGTAGCTCTGGAGGTAGAACTGGGAGGACTTTGAGAACCATCCAAGCAGCTGAGAGACCAGCATTTTTGAGACCGTCTACTACTTTGAGACGCTTGGCTAGCTTGACGCGTTTGGCGCCTGCTACTTCGTTCTTGAGTTCTTCTTTGAGATCTCGACTTAGCTTTTGGATGTCTAGACCTTCGAGATATCCGAGGATAGATTCGGCACCCATGCCGACAGTTAAGTGATCAACTGCCCCGTATTCTTCGAGCTTCAAGAATTCGTCTTCGGACATGACTGTACCTGGGACGATACGCTTGGCCATTGAGAGGACGGTTTTGTAAATCTCTTCGGTTTGATCCTTATCTATGACTAGGTTCTCGCGAAGCTTCTCAATAGTTTTCTTGGCGCTGAGTTTTTGATGCTCAGTGGCTTCTTTGCTTAGATTATCTTTCACCTTCTCCATAGCCTCTTTTACAGAAGCGTCTAGAGCATCTACGGCTTTTTGTTTTTCAGCCATGACGTTTTCGATGACTTTAGCTTTTTTGTCTTTGTCGACGGTCAAAACTAGATATTTGCTAAAGTAGACGACAGAAGATAGTGCCTTAGGGGCAACATTCATAAGCAAACTTAGTTTGCTAGGAGCGCCCTTAAAGTACCAGATGTGAGCAACAGGAGCAGCGAGGTTGATGTGACCCATGCGCTCGCGACGAACGCGACTCTGGGTTACTTCGACGCCACACTTATCACAAATAATACCTCGATAACGAATTCTTTTGTACTTACCACAGTAACATTCGTAATCTTTGGTAGGACCAAAGATCTTCTCACAAAAGAGTCCATCTTTTTCGGGCTTGAGCGTACGATAGTTGATAGTCTCTGGCTTGGTCACTTCTCCAAAAGACCACTCTCTGACGGTGTCAGGAGAGGCGAGCTGGATTTTGAGACCTTTGAAGTCTAGAATATTTTTGATCATAGTTCGCTCTCCTTTAATTCTTCATCTGATGGACCAACGAGGTCGTCGAGTTCGTCGTCGTCGCTGACAACTGCTGCAGCTTGGTCATCTGAGTCATCATCGCCTAGCGCGGCAACTGAGTCGTCAGTAACTACTGCATCGTCATCTGCGAGTATGACTTTGTCTTTTTCGAGTTCGGCGGCATCTACTTCTTCGACGATCACTTCTTTTGGCTCGACTGGGACAACATCTAGTCCTAGGGAGTTTAGCTCTTTGAGTAAGACCTTGAAGGATTCAGGCACTGTACTCTCGGGGATATCAACACCCTTAACGATGGCTTCGAACGCTTTGGCGCGACCGACGAGATCATCTGATTTGATGGTCAACATCTCCTGTAGGACGTGAGCGGCGCGATGACTTTCGAGTGCCCAGACCTCCATTTCTCCCAAGCGCTGTCCACCCATCTGGGCTTTGCCGCCGAGAGGCTGTTGAGTCACTAGTGAGTATGGACCAGTACTACGAGCGTGAGTTTTGTCCTCAACCATGTGGATGAGTTTGAGGATGTAGCCAACGCCGACTGTGGTCTCTTTGTCAAAAGGTAGCCCTGTGCGACCGTCATAGAGAGTGATCTTGCCAGAAACTGGTAGACCGGCTTTTTTGAGCTCTTCTTCGATTGCTGATTCTTTGATAGGTTCAAAGACAGGAAGCGCTACTTTGTAGCCTAGCTTTTGGGCGGCCCATCCTAGGTGAGCTTCGAGAAGCTGACCAAGGTTCATACGAGCGAGCACTGAGAGAGGTGAGATAATAATATCTACCGCGGTACCGTCAGCTAGATATGGCATGTCGGCAACTGGGATGATACGACTAATAACACCTTTGTTACCATGGCGACCGGCTAGCTTGTCACCGACGGTAACCTTACGGATCTGAGCAACCTTGATCTTGACGACTTTGAGGACGCCGGGATCTAGCTCATCACCTTCACTCTTGTCGAGGATAGAAACGTCGATAACAGTGCCACTCTCACCGTTACTCATACGTAGAGAGGTATCTCTAACTTCGCGGGCTTTTTCACCAAATATAGCGCGTAACAGTCGTTCTTCGGCAGTTAGTTCGGTCTCACCTTTGGGGGCGATTTTGCCGACTAAGATGTCGTTAGGACCGACCTCGGCACCGACGACGACGATACCGTCTTCGCTAAGGTTCCTTAGATCATGCTCGCTAACATTTGGGATATCCCTGGTTAGTTCTTCGGCACCTAGTTTGGTATCCATGACCTGACTCTCGTATTCATTAATGTGAATACTGGTTAGGACATCTTCTTTGACTAGGCGGTCAGAAACGATAATAGCGTCTTCGTAACCTAGACCCATAAATGAGGCGTAGGCGATGGTTAAGTTTTTGCCGAGTGACAACTCGCCACCTGAGCTTGCTGGACCATCGATTAGGAGATCGCCAACTTTGATTTTGTCACCGGTTTTGACTACTGGCTTTTGGTTGTAGCAAGTAGAGTTAGCGGTTCGGCCAAACTTACTAATAGAGTAGACGACTTTACCTTTTTCGAGTGTATAGACGATGCTACTACTAGCTTCGAGTTCTTTTCTGGCTTTGTCAAAATCAGCTTTGGATACGTCGAGCACGATGCGATTGGCATCGACATAACTTACTTCGCCATTGTGGCGTGAGCGGATAGCCCAGTTCATACTCTCGGCGACAGCACTCTCCATACCCGTACCAACAATTGGTGAGTCAGGGCGAACGAGTGGCACTGCCTGACACTGCATGTGAGTACCCATGAGAGCACGGTTAGCTTCGTCGTGAGCGATAAATGGAATCAAACTGGCGCTGGTACCGACGACCTGGCGTGGAATAACGTCAATAAACTGGACGTTTTCGACTGGAACTTCGACGAAGTTGCCGAGGTAGCGAGCAGGAACCCACGAATCTTCGATTTCGTTTTTGTCGTTGATCGTGATGCCTGCGTGAGTGATGTAGTAACCTGACTCATCCTCAGGTGAAAGATAGACTATCTCGTCACTAACGTGCATTACAGTCTTGCCACCTTTTTTCACACTCTCGACACGACGGTATGGACTCTCGAGGAAGCCATACTCATTAACACGAGCATAGAGTGAGAGATAGGTAACGAGACCGATGTTAGGACCTTCTGGGGAGCGGACAGGACAGATGCGGCCATACTGGCTAGCATTGATGTCGCGCATACTAAAGCTCGCGCGTTCGCGAGTAACACCACCAGTACCCATAACTGAGAGACGACGAAGGTTGTCGATCTCGGCGAGTGGGTTGGTTTGGTCGAGGATGGTTGAGAGACGGTTACGACGGAAGAACTCACTAATGGTTGCGATCACAGGGCGAGCATTGATGAGCTGGACTGGTGTTACGCTCTCTTCGGGTTTGACCAAGGACATCTTTTCTTTGATGCTACGCTCTAGTCGCAATAGTCCAATGCGGAAAGCAGTCGCTCCCAAGAGCTCGCCAACACGACGGACACGGCGGTTACTAAGGTTGTCGATATCATCAACGACACCTACTCCATTTTGGAGACCGATTAAGTACTTGATCATCCCGATGATGTCGGATTTTTGAAGTACCTGGTTGTCGGCGGTGTTTTTGATGTCGAGGCCTAGTTTTTTGTTGAGTTTGTAGCGACCAACACTCTCTAGGTCGTAGCGACGTGGGTCAAAGAAGCTCTGGAAGAAGAGGGTCTTGGCGTTCTCGAGCACAGCTGGCTCACCAGGTCTTACTTTGTCGTAGAGATCGAGGAGGGCTTCGGCTTGAGTTTTGTTAGGATCTTTGGCGAGTGTAGCAAAGATATATTGATGGTCGCTACTATTATCTACTTCTTTGAATAGTTCTTTGATTTCTTCGTCGTCTTCTAAACCGAGCGCACGAAGTAGTGTGGTTGCATAGAATTTGCGATGACGATCAATCTTGCCGGTGATCACGTCGTTTTTGCCGACGGTTAACTCTAACCAGCTACCGCGCATAGGGCGGAGCTCGGCGGTAAAGAGGAGACGACCAGTGGTTGGGTCGATGTTACCAGCAAAGAATACACCTGGTGAGCGGACGAGCTGGTTAACAACCGCACGTTCGATACCGGAGATAATAAAGGTACCGCGCTCGGTCATCTTGGGAATATCTCCCAAAAAGACGTCCTGCTCGATCTCGTCGCTAGTTATTTTGTTGATGAGTCTGACTTTGACACGAAGTGGCATATCGTAGGTTAGACCTTTGATGATTGCTTCTTGTGGAGTTACTTTTGGTTCTTCGAAATAGTGAGAGAGGAAGGAGAGCTCCCAGGTCTTACCGGTGAAGTCGTCAATTGGAGAAATCTCTCTGAGATACTTACTTATGTCGCGTTTTAGGAATGCGTCGTATGACTCTCGTGCTACGCCAGTTAAATCAAGTGGAGGGAGTTTGATATTTTGTTTACCCCAGTACTGACGAGCATTTTTTGTCATACTTATGTCCTTAAATTTAACTTAATCTAACGAATTAAAAAAGCGTACTAGAGGCATGACCTCTTGTACGCCCAAAAAAGCTCCGCTGAAGTTGCGTGCTTGGGTATTAAAGCATATATTAGTTGGTGGGTCAAGGGATAAAGCACCAACAAAGTATAGTTTGGAATTATTTTAGCCGTATATACTCATGTCTACGTTAATTAGTGTAAAATACTCTTATATAGGAGAGATATGCAGAAAATAATCACTGAGTTAAATATCGTCTTGCTCTCTAGTCAGAAGATTGAACCCGATCAACTTAGAACTGGAATAAAGACCATTCTTTCTGAAGGTTTTGATGAACCACCTAAGTATATAGAAATTCCAGAAGTTGCTATTTTTGACTATTCTAATAATTCTGATTTTCCTGTTCAGCTTAATATCCAAAATGACAGGATTATCTATGTTGTTCACGCCATACCTGGCTCTACCCTAGAAGGTAATATTGAACTACAGACTAAATTTGTTAAATCATTTGTGGATATAGTTTCTTCTAGCACAGCTCGCTTGGTAATAGGAAATCCTAAGGCTATTGGGTTTAATATTAGCTATAAAACTACTGCAGATGCAGAAGAAGAGCCTTTCGCAAAGATAAACAACAAGTTCATTGATGTTATGGGAGACAAAGATATCGTTGCAAATGGCTTTACTATTGTAAGAAGAAAAGAAAATAGTCGTTATCAAGTAGCTGTTATTCCCACCATACCAGAGATGGGGTCTTCCTTCACTGGTTCCTACACTATAAATCTAAATAAACATTTTGAACCAGTTGAAGGCTGGCCAACTAGCATTGAAGCATCATTTAGAAGCTTCTTAAGTGAAGGCGACACAATATTGACTGAAATTAATACTAAACAAGATGAATAGCATATATTTTTCCAACATTTTGTCTTTAGGCACTGCCACTGTTTCTCTCCCAGATGACATTAACAAAGCCATTGCTGATCTTAGGAATATAGATCTTAAGAGAAATAGCGCTAATTCAAAGGACTATCTGGATATTGTCGTTTCTTCTGAAAATGAACCATACAATATCGAGGAACTAGCTAATCAAGTTCATCTATATGAAGGTAAATATGGTTTAGAGTCACATAAATTTTATGATTTATATACCAATAATTATCTTAAAACAACTAATGACTTTGTAGACTGGGCAATCCTTTACAAGAATTTATTTCTAAAATCAAATGCCACAAGATAGAAGGGCTCGGTTTGTTTCCTATCTCAAGAACGAACATGAAGGACTAATTATCCTGCCTTTTTACAAAAAGTACAACAAAACATATGGAGCGGGAATATCTGAAATGCCAGATTCAGAAAGACTAATTAATATAAGAGACCCGTATTCATCGGAGGTTTCATACCCATCTACAAATCGAGATAATTTTGCCATTAATTCTGGTTGGCCATTGTATTTCAAAGAAAAAATGACTGAGGAACCTATATATGTAGGGAATATTTCTATATATTTTAAATATGATATTACTGGCTTACCTCATCCCGAACTACTGGGGAGCTCCTTTAAATATTGGTTTGTAGAGAGCAAATACCACTTAATTGATAAGAGTGGAGCAAAAGTTGAAATTCCTGAAATCGAGGAGTTAAATTTTAATATTCGATTTGATAAAGATAAAAACCATGCGTCAGAAGGGCTTGAGAACCATGTCACCTACCTACACACAAACCCAAGAGTTGCCACTAGAGAAACGAGCTTAAAAGACTTTCTTGCTTATGTGGAGAATACGTTAATACCTATGGCACGCCGAATGCAAGATGAAGGGTGTCTACACATAGGTAGACTTAATTAGCCAACAAGTTAGCGACTATTCAAATTGACCCACTACCAATCAACTACTCAGTGGGTTTGATTTATTCCTTAATAAAAGTACGCTCGCTTGGTGCATTGGATTGTCACTTACTTGAATATCTAAATTTTGCATGGCAGCGACGACGAGATCACTATTCCCGGAGAAGTAAGCATTGGATAAATTTTCCCAAAGAGGCCGCTGGTATGAAGAGAGTATCTGCATGAGACGATTTTGTGTTAAGGAAACAACTAATCCTTCATCGTCTGGAATGTCAACACAGAGAAATGCTAACAAATTTTTGGCTTCTCCGAGGACGTCCAGATTATATGGCGGCTGACGGTTTGCTTCTAGGGTTCGCCCAAATAATCTTATGGAGTCTATGTCTCTAAGGTTTAGCATCTGGAAATTTTACCACCAATGTAAATAGCTATTTACTAATGTACTTGGCGATGTTTGCTTCGTGCTCGGCATTGGTTGTCGCGTAGTGGATTAATCCTGTTTTGTCATGAAGATAAAAGTAATAAGGAGTGGTTGCAGGACTAGCTACTGCTTTGAGTGCCACTAAGCCCGGATTGCCGATCGGAGCGGGAGGGAGCGCGCGATTGAGATATGTATTGTATGGAGAGACTCTTTTTCGATCACCGAGGAGTGGCACAGGCCACCAGTCACCTGATTTACCCATAATATATTGAATGGTCGCATCTACCTCCAGTGCCCAACCATCAGCGAGTCTGTTTTTGAGGATACCAGCAACTACTGGCTTTTCGGCAACTGTCAGTGCTTCGCGCTCGACGATAGAAGCTAGGATGATGTCATTTTTTGTGAGGTTGAGGCCCTCTGTTTTTTTGGCAAAAGTAACAGTCATAACTTTGACAACCTCTTGGGCAGTTGCATCCTTGTTAAAAGCATAGGTATCAGGGAATAATGTCCCCTCTAATCCCTTTGAGGCTGTTAGGAAATCTGCTTGCTTGATACCCAACTTGCTCTCGATAACTTCGGCTATTTGCTCCCTCCTGTACCCTTCGGGGATAGTGAGTCTGACCTCGTTCTCCTTGCCCTTGGTTAGTGACTGGGCTATCTCGGGGAGTTTGGCGGAAGTCAGACTATAATCCCCTGCTTGGAGTGAGATATTGTTAAGACGGATATAGAGTTGGAAAACCCTGGGAGAGCGGATCAAATTATTGTCGTAGAGGATCTGACCGATCTTGAGGACGCTGCTGCCAGGTGGGATAGTGAACGTTTTGTCACTACTGCCTTTGGGTGGAGTGAGTAGGTACTGCCAAGTAGCGATCCCAAAGATTGCGAGGAGAGCGAGCAAGACTAAGCTAAACCTCACTAAAGAGAGCGCGCCTATATGTTTTTTTCTGTGTGTCATAGATAAAAATCCGCCCACATGTACAAGTAATTTTGTCCGTATTTTCCGTTAGTTTGGCTGACTGGACCTTGGAGAGCGTGGTGCCACAACCAACACATTGGCCCCTGGCGAGTAGCCAGAGCTGGATTGGTGTTATTAATTTTTTAAACATGCTAACTTACAGTTTAACACTTTCTAGGTAATCCTCCAAAATCAAGGCGGCGGAGTAGCTATGTTCGTTCTTTTTTTTGTTTCGACTGACCCCTATGACTGCTAGCTGCCTAGTCGCGTCATGGCTAGAGAGTGTCTCGTCGTGGAGTGTCACTGGCAGACCAGAAATCTCTCTTAATTTTGACGCAAAAATCTTTACCTCTTCCTCTATCCTGCCTGACGGGAGGCCTACCACAATACTAGTTACCTGATTACTCTCGATAATACTCATGAGATCTTGCATTAAATGTTCATTATTAGTGAGAGTCGGGAGCGGAGTGGCGAGTATGTGCTCGGCGAGCGCGACCCCAATATGCACTGTCCCGTAGTCGATGCCTAGGTAGACTGTCATATGAGCTCCGATTTGATCACCAGGCGTTTGAGGTAAGTCCCTGGAGGTGTACAGGTAATTAAGGTGAGGTTACGACTACCGTAAGACTGCGCGAGCGGATTTAGATCGTCGGGTCCGGTTACGTACATCTGGGTAATGCGATAGGTATAGGTCGCAGGACCAGAAGTGATTTTGATCTCATCACCTACATCGAGTGTATGGAGAGTCGAGAAGATAGTGTGATAGTTGGTAGGATTAAAAAACTGAGGCAGGACTGAGTGTCCAAAAATTACGCCGTTACCCAGATCTCCTGGTTGTGCGGTGCCAGGATAGTGGATCAGTGACTCTTTGAGATCTGTGTGATCATCCCTGACTACGGCATTGTTGATCCTGAGCTTGGGGATAGAGAGCGAATATACCAAGTGATCAAATGTCCCCTCAGATTTGTGGCCATACCAGACATCGGCGTTGGTATAATCGAGTGCAGTGTTAACTACCTCGGGTACGATGCTCGGCGTGTTGTTAGCTCCTACATTATTAGCCTCAGGAATTAGTGCCGTCGGGTCAGTGGTACCTAGCACTGTTGGACTAGTTGCAAACTTAGGTGCATAGATCTGCTCATAAGCAATGAAAGGGTAAATCACGGTAGTTACAGCTGTAAAACCTAAGGTTAAAAGAATTGAGGAGAGGATAACGCGACCATACTCACCCCTGGTTGATCTACGCCTCAGTATATGACCTGGTGGAGCTTTGACGTAGACATACATAGGGTTATTTGGTGGTCACGACTTCTAGAGTAATACGACTGGCATTGTGGGGGAGTGCAACGAGGCGCGGAGGAAGGTTGGGAATGAGAGTTATTTCGCTACCAACAACTCCTGGGATACTAGCTAAGAAACTGGTGGCAGATGCATATTTTTTACCTTTGAGAGTTTGGGTGATCGAGGCCTGATCGAGTGATGGGATGACATATAGAGTGACGTCAGCAGTTGCTTGGACATCACCATTCTCTTGGACGGTGGTGTCTCGAAGCGCGACAGAGGGTGGGATCTCGGTGCGCGAGTAGCCTGCGGGGACGCTCGAGCTTATTGTGTTTTTGACTAGCTTTTGGATATCATCCTGACTGTAGCTGAGGACTCCCACACTCAGGGTAACTTCTGCCGAGAGCGAATTTGCTGCATCCCCTACCTTACTGCTGTACTTTTCTTCGACAACTTTTATATCTTCTTCAACTATAAAGTAGTTCTGTCCTGAGCTCTGATCTGGGAGAAAAGAGTCTTTTAACTGCTGACTAAGTTTGGTTTTTAGAGCTTTGAGGAGCGCTGCCTTATCGCTTTCTGCGACGACTGTCACTTCTTGAGAGGTCCCACCAGCTAAGGCCGAATCGTTTTTGGCGACAAAACTATCTTTGGTAAAACTAGCAATAGTAAATTCGGTCCCTGACTTGAGATTGCCAGCTGTGCCAAAAGCACTAGCTGTTATTTTGACTGTAGCTTTGCCTGGCACATCGACGTAGTCGGCACCGGCAGATTTGCTAGCGACTGTGACATCTGAGTTTAAGGTAAATTTGAGTGAGCTTGCAGTAAGAGCTGTTCCTTTGAGCAGAGTTTTGGGGAGAGAGGTGCGATTGTAGATAGTCACTTCGCCAACAGCGGGATCACCTATGGTTTTGGTCCCGGTCACTGGGACTGAGTCCTCACCACTTACCTCTTTGCTCTCGTATTTGGCGGGAACAGTCGAAGACTCTAGATCTACTTCTGTTGCGTCACTTTTTAACGTTATATTGATGGTCTCAGTGATCGGCCTCGCCTGGATGGTCACACTAACCGTCGCCTTAGGGATAAAATAATATGCAGAGACTAGTCCGGCAATAGTTAGAAGTATGGCGCCGAGAACGAGGAATAATTTGTTGCCACGTCCAAAACTCGGTTTGGGAAGGGAGATCATCTTAGGTTTAAATGTTGGCAGCTTGATGCTCGGCATGGTCGGGAGATTGAGCTTGAAACTAGGTTTTGATGGTTCTTCGTCTTTATCCTCGTCGTCTTCTTGCTCATCTACCACTTCTTCATCCTGCACTACTTTTACATTGTTGGCAGTTAGCTCCTCAACAGTTGCCGGATGAAAGCCGACATCTTCGGCGGTTGGCTCACTCTCTGACTCTGCTGAGTCTAGTCGTTGTTCTGGACCTCCTTGTTCAGCTACTGGTTCCTGGACACTTGGCTCCAAACTAAAACCTAGTGAGGCAGCGACTTCGCTCCCTCCCGCGACGGCTGTTGCGTGTACCTCGACGTCTTTGGGAAGTGCCTCAATCTTGGGGGTATGGAGGAACGAGAAACTTTTTTGCCAATCAAAAGCTGTTAGTGCTTGGACAAGATCGGAAGTATTCTCCATCGCAGAGACTAGGATAAAGCGAGATGGGAGGGAGACGTCTTGTGGCAAGTTGGAGATTCCCTCGGCCACGTCGCTACTAATGTCATCACTACTGCCGACGCTAACTGTATATTTGATCCCACCGAGCTCTACTAATGATAGTGTGACGCTACGGCGATCGACCTGGATCAGAATGGAGGTGGGAGGTGCCCCTTCCTGCATTTTGAGATATTTGACGATGGTGTCGGCGATGACCACGTAACCAATGGGTTTGAGCGAGAGCTCGCGACAAATACTTTTTATTAGATCTTTTTTGGACTGCTTGATCCCAGCTATGTCAACCCAAGCGTTTGCGAGACCGAGGACTATCTCGTCTGGTTCTATGTCCAGCCCTTCGGTAGCACTACTAATCGTGGCATCCACTGCCTGGATGAGCTCATTGGTGGTGGCTACATCGCCGTCCCACTCAACTGGGGTACCTAGTGAGACGATCTGTGTCTCTGCTCCCACGACTTTCCAGACCGCAGCCTGGACTCGGTGGTCAGAGAGGACGAGCGCGAGGAAAGTCTTTTCCTCTGGTTCGTTTTTGCCGGTTAATTTATCCAAAAAATTGGGCACAGTCATAGATACAGTATACAGTTATCGTGAAACAGTAAATAGTGGATGGTTAAGCGAGCTTAGCGTAGATGCGGCGGGTACCAGAACCTAGTGATTCGTCTTTGAAAATACTTACCTTGCCAATGACACCTGTCATCTCGACATGAGGACCGCCACAGAGCTCTTTACTAAACCAATCTTTGTCTGGGTCCTTGCCAATAATATAGACGCTTACTTTATCTGGATATTTGTCGGCAAAAAAGGCCATAGTGCCACTCTTGATTGCTTCTTCTTTGTCTTCGATCCGGCGTGTCACCGGGTAGTCGGCGGCTATTGCTTGATTAATTATTAATTCGATTTCTTTTAACTGATCCTGTGTGGGTTTGCCAGCAAAAGTATAGTCAAAACGAAGTCGCTCGGGAGTAATGTTACTACCTGCCTGATGGACCTCAGTTCCGAGGACTGTGCGGAGCGCTTTGTGGAGGAGGTGGGTCGCTGTGTGGAGCTTGGTTGTGACCTCAGAATGATCGGCGAGTCCGCCTTTAAACATGCCGGCTGAGGCTGAGCGACTCCCCTCTTTGTGCTTGGCAAAGATAGAATCGTAATCTGCTTGGTTTAGCATGACGCCTTTTTTGGCGGCGAGCTCAGAAGTAACTTCGAACGGAAAACCGTAAGATTGGAAAAGGTCAAAGGCAAACTGTGGAGTCAGATCACTCACGCTAACTTTGTCCATTTCTTTGAGGCCTCGATCGAGCGCTTTGCCAAACTTGGTGAGCTCGGAATCCGCAACTGTTAAGACATGAGCCTGTTTGTCTGCTTGAACAAACCCTGCATCGGCATAGTTTTTGATAACTGCTGGGATACTCTCGCTAAAGATTATTTTGGCATCACCGCCGAGCTGGCGAGCTTTGACCGCAGCACGCCTTAGGAGTCTGCGTAGGACGTAACCCTGCATTTTGTTACTGGGCTCTAACCCCTCGCTCATCATAAATGTTGCAGCACGAAGATGGTCTGCGATTACGCGCATTGGAGCTTCGTTGCCGACATAGCTTTTGGATGATGATGCCTCAATGGCCATAATGATGGGCGCAAACATATCAATTTTAAAGACGTCTGGATCATCGTTACTAGCTGCAGCGATACGCTCAAGACCTCCGCCAAAGTCGACGTTCTGTTTAGGGAGTGGCTTAAAACTACCATCAGCAGTTTTTTCAAACTGCATAAAGACAGAGTTGCCGATCTCCATAAATCGACCACAGTCGCAGTTGACATGGCATGGTTCGTTTTTCCATTCAGATCTCTCATGCAACTTTAGGTTAGCGCCAAAGTCATAGAACATCTCAGAGTCTGGACCACCAATCTCCCCTGCTGGCATATTGGCCGGAACACCCGCTCTACTCCACCAGTTTTTCTTGGCTGGATACATATAGATTTTGGTGTTTTCATCAAAACCATCACTGCCTTTTTTGGCGGATAGAGAAGTGTCAAAGACTTTTTGCCAGATATTAATTGCCTCGTCGTCTCGCGCGGCGTATTCATCACCTTCAAAGACCGTGACGTACAGTCGAGCTGGGTCGAGACCTACTTCTTTGGTTAAAAATTCAAAAAACCAAGCGAGCTGTTCTGTTTTAAAATAGTCTCCAAGACTCCAGTTACCAAGCATTTCAAACATGCATGTGTGACGATTGTCACCTATTTCTTCGATGTCTTCGGCACGAAAACTCGGTTGACTATCAACCAATCTAGTTCCCATAGGATGAAGCTCGCCTTTTAGATAAGGAACTAGAGGTTGCATGCCAGAACTAGTGAAGAGTGTTGTTGGATCGTCGAGCGGAACAATGGGAGCTGCAGGAATAACCGCGTGACCGCGACTCTTAAAAAATTCGAGATATTTGCGACGGATGTCTGAGCTATTCATGGGGTGAATTATAGCAGAGGTGAGGACTTACTTCCCGATCTTTACGCCCATTTTTTGAAAGAAGGATTTCTTTTTACCTTTTGAGTTGCTAGATTCGGTTGCTGTAACTACTTTTTCGGCGGCGGCATTGATGGTTGCCTTGGCTGCTTCCATAGTCTTTTCGAGCTCACTAAGTTTTTCTATTAGCATGGGATTATCTTTGACTGATTCTAGTGCCTCACCTGCTTTTTCTTTGAGACCTTTCATCACTTCTTTGCCCTGATCGGTATTATTGAGATAGTGGGAGCCAGCAGCGCCGAGAATAAGCCCTAGTGTGAGACCGGACATAAAACCTGAGGGATCGTGATTGTCTGACATATTTTTTAACCTGTTAATCTGTTCGTTTGGTTTTGCTGGGGGCGAGCACCTTGGTAACTAGACCAACTAACTGCATACCGGACTGGAGTGAGGTCAACATGTTGCCGAGGGCGGTACCGCCGCGGGTTAGACTCCGAGATAAGAAGCCGATGTCTTCGAGTAGTAGGTCGGCTTTACGTAGTGTTTCTTTGGCATCTTTGAGGATCCCGATCAGCTGCAACAATGATTACTAAAAGTACAATCTGAGGAAGATCCATATCTACTTTAATAGTACCATGTTATTTACTAACAGTGAAAGTTCTTTCTAATAGTCTAGTTTTGCCGTCACGAGTACTAGCCTGGATGAGAAGGCGGTGGGTGCCAGCAGGATATTTGAGATCGAGACTAAACTCACCATTCTGATTAACGAGGACAGTCTGATCACCTACCCTGATATTTACTTCTGGCCCAGTCACCCCTTTGACGGTTATCTGTTCACCATAGGTCTCGCCGTCGATCGGCTGGAGTAGGTCTAGCTTGGGGAGGCTCCACCAAGAGAATAGTTGGATCGCGAGAAAGCCAAGAAATGAGAGTACTGAAATGATAGTTAAGAGGAATGGGACAGAGAATAACCTAGATTTTTTGGCGATCGGCTCGATCAAGCCATGAGGAACTATTTCTCCCATAACCTCGTCATAATCTCTACGATACATGGCAATTAGGGTATCGGGGTTTAGATGCAGTACTCTCGCATAACTTTTGAGGAAACCTTTGGTAACTGGAGCACTCGGGAGTTTGTCAAAATCTGATTCTTCGAGGGCTAACAAGTATTCTGGCTTAACCTTGGTGCGACCAGCAACATCAGTGAGAGTTAGTTCGAGCAACAGCCTTTTATCTTTTAATAGATCTCCTGCAGTTTTCATATTAATTTAGGAATTTTCTGCTTCGCGAGCCTTTAGCTCTTCGAGGCTGTGGATCAGAATTGTCCTGGGCTTGGCGCCCTCCTGCTGCCCTACGACTCCTGCGGTCTCTAATTGATCCATAATCCGAGCGGCTTTGTTGTAGCCGAGGGACATCTTCCTTTGCAAGAAGCTAGTACTAGCGCGACCGGCAGCAATCACCACGTTTACGGCGTCCTCGAACTCTGCATCCCGTTGCGAGGAAGCGCCTGCGTCATCGCCGGTAATATATTTTTCGGTGACTTCTTCTTGGTATTTGACATCGCCTGGTTCGGTTTTTTTGAGATAGTCGATTAGGGCCTTAATCTCGTCGTTGGTCACATAGGTCCCCTGAATACGGGTGGGGAGTGGTCGATCGGGTGGGACGTATAACATGTCACCACGACCGAGGAGCTTCTCGGCACCTGGACTATCGATGATAACGCGACTATCGATCATGCTCGCGACGTTAAAGGCAATACGAGTCGGGATGTTCGCTTTGATCAAACCAGTGATAACGTTCACTGATGGCCGCTGAGTGGCTAGGACTAGGTGGATACCTGTGGCACGTGCCATCTGAGCGAGGCGAACAATTAAGTCCTCGACTTTGGTGGGAGCTGAGAGCATGATATCAGCCAGCTCGTCGATTACTATC
The DNA here is from genome assembly GCA_964610445.1 of uncultured Pseudomonadales bacterium. Taxonomy (GTDB): domain Bacteria; phylum Patescibacteriota; class Microgenomatia; order UBA1400; family UBA12108; genus GWF. The sequence goes on from CAZSVV010000001.1 coordinate 107,923, forward strand.
ACAATATATTCCATGGCAGTAAAGCCGGAGAGCTCGTTATACTCCTCGACGTTTCTGACACCGACCTCGGCGAACATTTTGTAGCGCTTGTCCATCTCTTTGGTGGCCCAGGTAAGCGCAGCGACAACCTGATCGGTGTTGGTGATCACGGGAGTCAGTAAATGTGGGATGCCGTTATAACCAGTCAACTCGACCCTTTTTGGATCAACTAAAATGAAGCGTAATTCTTGAGGAGAGTTACGGTAAAGAAGCGTTGTGATAATGGTGTTAATACAAACAGACTTACCGGAACCAGTTGAGCCAGCGACTAAGATATGGGGCATTTTTTTGATATCAGCAATGATTGGGGCCCCTGAGACACCTAGGCCTAGGCCGACCGCGAGTCTAGATTTTTCTTTTTTCATGTCAGGGTGAGTCATGATCTCTTGCAAGGTCACATATTCGGGGGAGCGGTTGGGGATCTCAAGACCTACTAAGTTACGACCAGGGATCGGGGCTTCGATACGGATCTGACCTGTTGGGGCAGCGAGCGCGAGCGCTAAGTCCGTAGACAAGCCTTTGATTTTGCTGAGCTTAGTCCCCTCGGCAATACGGATAGCATACTGGGTAACCGCAGGGCCACCGTTTACCTCCATTACTTTGGCTCTAATACCAAAAGAGTCGAGAGTGCTCTCGATGATACTTGCGTTCTCTTTGATGTCTCCTCGGTCGGCCTTGGCACCTTTTTGGGCGGAGAGGAGGCTCAGGGATGGATACTTCCAGATCTTGGTTGTGCCGTCTTTGACGCCTGTTAGAGTAGTCTCAAATTCGTGGTTGGGATTTTTGTCCTTGGGTGCTGCTTTGGCTGGTTTGACTGCCTCAACGGCTGGGGCTACCGTGCTACTAGGGATATTAATCTTGGTTTCGGCGTCATCTTGGAAGAGTGGTTTGGTAGTGACTTTTTTTACTGGGTCACCAAAGTCGTCTTTTTTGACAAACATCCAAGAGAAAATAGCCTGAAAGCTCCCGAGAAGTCGACCCATACCCATGACCAGTTCTTCGAGTGGAGTATTAGTGATAACCATAGCGCCTATTAGAATAGTGGCGCTAGTGATAATGTTTGCGCCAATACTACCTACGAGCGCACCTAATGCCTCAGAAATAACCAAACCCAGCTCGCCTGCCTGTGTAACACCAAGGGACCCCATAAAGACTAGTAGTCCACCAAGGAGCAGATTGGGTGAGGCGATAGCCCATTTGAGCGACATCATCATGAGACCTATTGAAATGAGGAGGAAGGGCAGAATCAACATGGTCCAGCCAAAGGCTCTAAATAAGACCATGTAGATATCACTGAGGACGGGACTACTGCGAGTAAAACTGAGCATGACCACAGCGGATGCTACCAAGAAGAGGATCGAGACCACGCTATAGACTATCTCTTTGCGAAGCTTGAGTTTGAATGGATTTTTGCGACGACCACGACGAGCCATATGTTTAGTTATAAAGTACTAAGTTTATAAAGCTTTCTAGTTATTATCAATAATAATTGGGATAACCAATGGATTTTTGCCGTACTCTTCGAGGAAAAGTCGACTTACCTCTTTGGCGATCTTGTCTTTACTATACACCTTATCTCGATGAGAATCCTCTGCACGGAGTGCATTACGAACTGAATTCTTAAACCTAGTCAAAACATCGGGTTCGATGTGAGTGATTATCCCCTTGGGAATAAAGTCTACTTCGAGCCCTGTGCCCGTACCAGTTACTACCGTAATAACGACCCCCTCTTGGAACATAGCCTTACGATCTGCGATCGGCTTGTCACTCCGGGCAATCATGCCTGACTCGACATAGACTGTGCGCAAGGGAATTGGTTCTCCTAAATGAACGATGCCGCCCGGCTCAATCATGAGTGGTTGGTTTTCACTAGCTAAGATATGGTCCGGCGCGATCCCCATCTCCCTAGCTAACTTGCCAAACTGCACAGCGTGCCGATGTGTACCACCCGTACCCATGACGTACTTTGGCTTGGTAAAGGCGATCAACATCTTGATCTCGCTCGAGCTAGCGTGGCCGGAGACATGGAGATCGTCGGCGATGTCGCTATATGAGACACGCAGACCTTTGATACTGAGCATATCGATCAATCGATAGACGTTACTCTCATTACCGGGAATTGGGTCGGCAGAAAAGATGACTTTGTCACCCGAATCTAGCCTAATCATTTTGTGATCCCCTACCGCGATCTTCTCAAGACTACTACCAAGCTGTCCCTGACTCCCGGCGATAATGAGACACTGCTCATCCCGTGGAATATCTTTCATCTTGCGTTTATCAACGATCAGTCTTGGTGGGATCTTAAGAAATCCTAGTTCGGCGGCGACTTTGACGTTTTTTTCGATACTGTAGCCAACAAAAGCGACTTTGCGATTATGTCTCCGGGCTACCCAGAGTGCCTGTTGGATACGACTGATGTTACTACTCATGGTAGTGACAATGACGCGACCATTACAATCTCTAAACTCGCGCTCAAAAGACTCTTCGACACTCGCTTCGGAGAGTGAGTACCCTGGTTTTTCTGACCTTAAACAGTCAGAGAGGAGGAGTGTTACCCCTTCGGCACCAGCTCTTGTCATACTAGAGACATCCGGCAGCTCCTGACCGACAGGAGTCCAGTCAAACTTAAAGTCTGAGCCATGATAGACATTACCATGAGGAGTTTTGATGATTAGATGTTTGGTGTCTGGGACAGAGTGAGTGACTGGGATCATCTTAACTTCAAAAACACCGAGCTGGATCGGCTGACGATCGCCAACGACATTTATCATTTTGGGATCGATACCGTAGTCTTTGAATTTTTCGCGTAAGAAGCCTGCAGTTAGCTTGCTCGCATAGATTGGGATCTGGCCACCGAGCTGTGGGATGACAAAGGGAAAGCCGCCGATATGGTCTTCGTGACCGTGGGTCACGACAAAGCCGCGGATACGACTGATTTTGTCTTTGAGATAGGTAATATCAGGAATTGTTAAATCAACACCTGGAACCCCTTCTTCGGGGAAGCCCATACCACAGTCGACGATAAAGATATCGGACTCGGACTCGTAGACATACATATTGTCATGAACATTGGGCATCCCACCGAGTGGGATCATTTTGATTGGAGAGTTAAGCATTTTTTTCTTTCTTTAGCGCTTTTAATACGCTTTCATATATTGTTTGTAATTGCTTATGTCGACTTTGACTATTGCAGTTTTGCCCTCTACTATCTCGCGGGCAACCCGACGTGTTAAGGCGGCTAAGGTTCTCTGGAGGGTACGTATACCAGCATCATAACCGAGTGGTCTAGCAACAACGGGCCAAACCGATTCGTCGATAACTAGTTGGGACGAGAGGAGACCAGATTCTTTGAGGGCTTTGGGGAGCAGATACTCGCGACTGATATGAATCTTTTCTTCGTCGGTATAACTAGGCATCTGGATGAGCTCGAGACGGTCTAGGACAGCGGTTGCGACATTTGTTGTGTTGTTGGCAGTTGCGACAAATAAGACCTGAGACAAATCGAGAGGAAAATCGAGATAGTGATCGAGGAAGCGATTGTTCTGGGTAGGATCCAAGAGTTCGACTAGTACACCCATGATGTCCGCGCGTTCCTCGGCACCCACACGATCTATTTCGTCGAGGAGGATGATCGGGTTCATACTACCCGCATCCCTTAAGGCTTTGACAATGTGTCCTGGCTCAGCCTCGGCGAATAGTCTAGACTTGCCCCGTAGATCCTGCGCGCTACCTAGTCCACCAAACGGGATACGAGCAAACTTGCGACCGAGTGTCTCGGCAAGACTATAGGCAAAAGTCGTTTTGCCGGTACCAACCAAACCAACGAGGAAGATGGCTGGTGCTCTAACTACTTTTTCCCCACCTTGATCCATGCGGAGTTTGATCGTTGCCAAGTATTCGAGGATGCGATCTTTGGTCTCTTGCATGCCATAGTGACTCTTGTTCATGTTGGTGGCTGCAGCGACGATGTCGAGCTTGTCTGTTGTGGTCTCGCCCCATGGAATACTAGTGATCCAGTCGATGTAGTGACTGATGCGATCGTATTCAGCAGAATAAACACCAGTGTTGATCATTCGATTGAGCCGGCCGAGCATTTCGATGGCTTTGACACCCAGATCTTCGGGGAGTTTGGTAGCATCTACTTTGGCTTTTAGTTTGACTAGTTCGTCGGCAAAATCTGTTTGGGCAATAGCATCCATATTTTTAGTATACCCTATGGCACGATCCTAACCAGCATGCCAACATCACTGTGATCATAAACTTCTTTGGCGTTACTCGCTGAGAGCGCGATACAACCACCGGTTAGCTTGTCCCCGATCTCACGATCATGACTATATATTTTTTTACCTTTGACCAAACTTGTGTAAGCTTTTTCGTGAAAGCCAAGATAAGCACCTACGTCATTGGCATATTCAAATGCCATCCAATAAGGCATCCAAGCATTGTAGATGCCGGAAAAAGCGAGAGGTGCTTTGTTCATGATATGAAACTCCCCTACTGGAGTCGGATAATCTAGTCCGGTTGAAATTGTGTAGGTTTTGGCGAGTTGACCACTCGCAAAAAAATAGAGCTTTTGCTGAGAGATGTCGACCTCGATATATTTGGCTGCGTGTTCACCACTACTAGTCGGTCCATCGTCTACGCCGAGGACTACCGGAGTTGTCTGGAGTTTAAGACGCTCAAAGAGTGCGTTTCTGACATTACTAGTAGTTGAGGTCAGACTAAAGTACTCTTTTTGCTTGGGGGTGAGACGAGGCAGAATGTAGCTTAGTAGCATGGGTTCATCCACTCCGAGAGGGACTGAAAGGTCTAATGAAGTTGGCATGATCATGTTGCGGAGCAGCTCAGGTGGGAGCTCTAGCTCTGTCCCGCGACTACCGTCTTTGAGCAGAATTGGTAGTGATGACCTGTGGACGATATTGAGTCGTTTGTTGTAGAGCTCGACTCGGCTCTGGTAGCGTGGGACGAGAGTGTAGTTCGGGGTCAGAGTTTGATGCGGCTCTAGTGTCCCCCGGAGGTTTGGGAGTGAGGAGAGCGCAATTTGATAATCTGAGGGAGAGCTAGTGAGAGTGACACTACCGGACTTTGCATCATAGCTAAAGGATGGCTCACCCTGGTCAGTGCTCGGGATAATGATCGAGTCTTCTTCTACTGGTAGGTCTCTAACTTTGTAGGTGGTTGTAACATCAGGTAGCTCAAAGGTTACCTCGGGATCTATCGGCATATCAGCTTGCACGTTCCAGGTTTTGACTAGCACATACGTCAGAGCAGAGACAAAGATAGTGCCAAAAAAAGTACCAAGGATCAAAGGCAGATTGGTTAGTCTCATGGAGTAGTAGCTGAGCTAGTAGCCGGCGTGGGAGTAGGTGCAACACCCTCACTACTTACAAAAGTTTTCACTATTTCATCCATCTCTTTGATGATGTTGATGTCGTATTTGGCGGGTACGTAGTAGACGATACCACCAAACAGGGTTGGGGTCGCAAAGTAGGGTGAGTTGCTCTCTTTTTGACAGAAGTAAAAAGTAGATTTTTCACCCTGGTTGAGGTTAAAGTAGCGACGCATCACTCCCTTTGTGGTCGTCTCAAACTCGGTGTATTCTTTGGTTCTTAGGTCCCCTGAGCTACCGGTAAAATCTGGGCTATCTTTGAAGAGACATACCGCCCCTCCGATCGCAGCCTGAGTGATCGTGATCTCATAATTGTTTCTATAGATACTAACAATTAGGTTCTTGTTCTCAGATTTCTCGGTGACAGCCCAAGATTGAGGATGGGTAAAGGTAAAGGATTTGAACGCGATCCCCTCTACCTCACTGGTTTTGTAGGTCCGCCAATCAGTCCCAAGCTCAGAAGTGGTGGTCAACTTAAAGGTAGCGAGGATGCTCCTGTATTCTTTGAGCAAGCTCTCGCTACTGATCGCGTTTTTGCCACCAGCTGGGAGTAGTCTAAAGATGTAGATTTTGTCTTGGATTTGAGAGTAAGTAATGACGGGCTGAACGCTGGTTTTCGGCCAACTCTCAAAACGTTCGATCGCGTCATAATCCCCTACTTTGACAGGACTGCTCTTGCTGCTAGTCCGGCCATCCTGGAGGGTCCCAAAATATTCTTCGAGATTACTAGTTGTGGCTTTGAAACTTTCGATCTCGACTAGGGCAGGCTCGTTGGTCTCGATGATGAGCTTGCCAGATTGATCGGGACTGGTTTCGACGACGTGCCACTTTGGTGGCAAGGCGATGGTATAGAAATGGGGAGTGTTGGTGTAGCTTACGTAACCGGGTGGAGCATCAGGAACACTTTCATTGTTTGAGCTGCCAGTCTGATCGGTACTACCTCGACCAAAAAAGGTTATTCCGAGAGCTAAAGAGACGAGAATAGCGGCCACCCCACCCAAAATGTATGGGAGCCTGTTTGGTTTTTTGGCGGTAGCTACTGGTAGGACCGTGGTGGTTTCGAGGATTGGCGCAGTAGAATTTTGAACTGGATTATTTTCGGTCATAGCAAAATTGTACTACAGATTAATCGGTAAATTTGACTGGAAACTCATAAGACGCGTCATTTTCAGGCAGACCACTAGGATTATCCTTGGAGATAACAATCTTTCCTGATGTAGTGGTTGGAGTAAAGACAAGGCTCGCGGAGAAGCCGACTGGGTTTCCGCTTTGCCAGGTTCCAGGATAATTTTCTTGTGCTTGAGTACTAACGAGAATGTTTCCGTGGTCGTCGACTAATTTGATAGGCATCACGCCTTCAAACATCCAGCCTGAGGGCGCAAAACCGATAACCAGTGTTGGACTTTTAATAAATGTATTCTTAACTGGAATAGTTAGAATTGGTTCGGAAATTACTCCTGGAGTTGAGTCATTAGTAGATATTGGCTCAGTAAACCTGGTGCCAATGGAAGTGATGCATGAAGATGGGTAAGATTCTTGAATAACACTTCCTCTAGAGCTAAGACAATCTTCGTAGGTGCTGATCGACCTGAGCGAACGGTACTGAGTGTATGTTACTAACATAACAGTAGTAAGTATGGAAATAATGAGAATAATAATAATTTTTATTTTCATATTACCTACTAATAAATGGTAAAAACCCTGGTTTCTTCTTTAACATTACCACGCAAGTCTTCGGCGTGGACAGTATATGTGTGAGTACTACCTAGCTCAGCGGTAATACACCCATAGGGATTTTCGGAGGTGCGATTAGACCACGGCCCGTCATCAATCTTCCATTTACCCCAGACATCAGTATAGACAGAGACATTGTCTACTAGATTGATCCAGCGCATGCAAGTCTGACCATTAATCATTAGAGGCCCATCGATAGTAAAAGTTGGTGGGGTATTTTCGGGCAGGATCTTAAAAGTAAAAGTTGCTTCGTTATTGCCATAATTGCTCTCTGCCACTCCCCTGTTTTCGTTGTAGACGAACTTGATGGTGTGAGTCCCGATATTCCTAGTTTTGGCATAATAAGTCTCAGCAAAATGGAAGTTGGTCGTAGCATATACCTGTTGGGTCTTGGTTTGTTGGAGTGAGCCGTTCTCGTATATTTTCACTTCTACAGTATCTCCAACCGCTGCATTATTGACCCCAAACTCAGCTGCGAACTTCATCTGAGGATAGCTCTGGTTCTCGACAAACTCAGAGACATCTGCTCGATTATCTGGTTCGTAGTATTGATATTGAGATTTGAGGTAGTAATCATGGAGAGGTTTGGGTGTTGGTGTGGGTGTTGGTGTTGGAGTTTTTACTTGGGTTGATTTAGAGGAAGGTTTTGGTGATGATATAACCACAGGAATGACACTAGTAACGGGAGCTGTACTAGGCACAGCTACAAGATCATCTTGGACTGTATTAGTTATGGGAGAGGGCGATGGATCTACTGTCACACTTGTCGGCTCGTAGAGTTGATAGGATCCGTAGCCAACTGCAGTTGATATCAGTAATGCGACTCCTGCTCCAATTAAAAAATTGCGTGATAGCATCATTATCATTTTAGTGTAGCAGAACTTACAGAAAAGCTCCCCAGGTTTCCCAGAGAGCTTTTCTTTTTACTTTGTAATTAACTGATTACAATTTTTAGCGACGAGGTCGGAATCCGCCTCTATCTCCACCGCGTGATCCACCGCCAAAGCCACCGCTTCTGCGTGGGCCACCAAAGCCACCCCTACCACCGCGATCTTCGCGGGGTGCCTCGGGTTTGAGCTGATCGAGTGGGACCATGGAGAGATCTACTCTGCCTTGGTCGTCTACTCCTTTGACCCAAACGTGTACTGAATCGCCTTCTTTGACTAGACTACTAGCGTCTTGAACGTATTCTGTACTCATGCGAGAGACGTGGACGAGACCCTGCTTGCCTGGGGCAAACTGCACAAAGCAGCCATAACCTTCGACGCGGGTAACTTTGCCTTCGTATTCTTCGCCAGCCTCTGGGACATGTACCATGCCTTTGATCCAGTTAACGGCTTTGTCCATCCCGTCGGGATCGACACCGCTGACTGTGACTTTGCCGACGCCTGTTGCATCGTCGATATCGACATCTGCACCAGTCTCACTCATGATGAGTTTGATGTTTTTGCCTCCAGGACCGATGATCTCACCGATTTTGTCGGTTGGGATCTCGAACTGGACGATCTTGGGCGCATATTTACTCATCTCTTTCCTTGGTTCAGGAATAGCTTTGAGCATGACGTCCATGATCTGCATACGAGCGTCTTTGGCCTGAGCGAGTGCCTGGGTCAAGACTTCAAAACTGATGCCACTGACCTTGATATCCATCTGGAGGGCGGTGATACCATCGCGGGTACCGGCTACCTTAAAGTCCATGTCGCCGACGTGATCTTCGATACCAGCAATGTCAGTTAAGACAACACTCTTTTTTCCATCGGTCATAAGACCCATGGCGATACCGGCTACTGGTTTTTTGAGTGGGACACCTGCGGCCATCAAAGCCATACAGGAGCCACAGACACTAGCCTGGCTAGTACTACCATTACTACTCATCACCTCGGAGACGACGTGAATGGTGTAAGGGAACTCTAGTTCGGAGGGGAGCATTGGGACAATGGCACGCTCTGCGAGGGCGCCGTGACCAATCTCTCTCCTACCTGGAGCACCAAAACGACCAGTTTCGCCCGAAGCGTATGGTGGCATGGCATAGTGATGGATGTAGCGCTTAACCGTCTCTGTCTCCATGGACTCGATGATCTGACCGAGTGAAGGGGCGCCGAGAGTGGCAATGGATAAGACCTGAGTCTGACCACGTTTAAACATGGCGCTTCCGTGAGGGCGAGGAAGTATATCTACTTCCGCCTCTAGTGGGCGGATCTCGACAGTCTTACGACCATCGACACGAATCTCTTCGTTGATAGTCATCGCGCGTGTCTGCTCGGCTAGGACATCGTGAACGATCTCACCTAGTTGCTTGCCATCTAGTTTGTCGGTGTATTCTTCTTTGAGTTTACCGACAAATTCTTCGATAAGACCATCCTCAGCCTGAGGAACGCCTAGTTTGGCACGAACGTCTTTGCTTATTTTTCTGCTAACTTCGTCCCTGAGCTCTTGAGGAATAGTAACTTTTGTTTCGAAGACCAATTTTTCTTTTCCTACCAACTTACGTAGTTCTTCGATAGAAACAATGATCTTTTTGATCTCCTCGTGAGCAAAAGCTAGGGCTTTGAGGGTATCTTCTTCGGTTACTTCGTTAGCACCTGCTTCGACCATGACGATCGCTTCCTTTGAACCAGAAACGACTAGATCTAGCTTGGAGGTAGCGCGCTGCTCGTAGGTAGGATTGGCGACAAAAGCGCCATCGATCATACCAACGCGGACGCCAGCAATAGGACCTTCCCAGGGAATATTACTCACATGGAGAGCGGCACTGGTTGCGACTAGCCCTGGCATATCGGCGTCGTTACTACCATCGGCAGAGAGGACGGTTGCGATAACCTGAACATCACGTTTGACGTTCTTAGGAAATAGTGGTCTGATTGAGCGGTCGATAATGCGGCCCTTGAGGACGGCGTCATCACTAGGACGACCATCACGCTTTACCCAGCGACTACCCTTGATTTTGCCACCAGCATAGAGCTTTTCGGCAAAGTCCACAGAGAGTGGGAAATATGAGAGGGTGGTATCACTCTTGCCCATCACAGTTGTGACGTGGACAACAGTATCACCATAAGTTACGAGAATAGCGGCGTTAGCCTGCTCGGAAAATTTCCCGTATTCGAGTATAAGATCTTGGCCACCCACCTGGGCGACGACTTTTGTAGACTGCATGAGATTTTTTAACCGGACCCCTCGTTATTTGGCGAGGTTGAGGGTCTTGACCAGGGCACGATAACGGTCTTCGACGCTAGTTCTCAAATAATTGAGAAGACGACGACGTTTAGAGACCATTTTCAGTAATCCGCGGCGAGAATGATTGTCCTTTTTGTGAACCTTCAAGTGCTCAGTGAGCTCCTTGATCCGCTCAGTCAAGAGGGCAATCTGCACCTCGGGAGATCCAGTGTCTCCTTTCGTTGTTGCAAATTTTTTAATAATTTTGGATTTGTTGTCGTCTTTTAGCATGGTTTTTGTTGATCAAATTATGATTAATATTGGTGTATTGTAACTTACGAGGGGCAATCTGGCAATGGGAATAGAATATTTGTCCTGCAATCGGATAAGTCTGGCATATTCTTACAACATGTTTTCATTTATATTTTCCAATCTGGGAGTACTTTTTCTTGAATATGTTTAGTAAACTGTACTCCGTTCCAAATTGGCATTTTTGACAGTTGTTCCGGAGATAATCCTGGCTGCTCTTTTGTGAATGTAATAACTCCTTGATTAGGGATTGTGGATTTGATGAGTAGTGTTCCAACTATGTCATTTGGAAACAATAACGGTTCTTTTTCAAAGAGATTGCTTCCAAGTGCGTGCATTTCCTTAAGTTTCTTTACCCTATCATTTAGTGTGATTGATGGATCAAACATTGCTACGTTAATTAGTTTTATGAATTGATAAAGTTGATCAAAACTCGCTTGTTTCTCAGGTTTGATTATGACATCTCCTTCCACCCTCTGTAAGATGTCTATAGTGGAAAGTTTTGGTAGTAATCTAATAAAGGATATTAACTCGGGATTACCCATACTCTAGTTATTTCCGCCCTTATAAATCTTTGGCTTGAGCCAATCAGCCTGTGGCTCAGCTACAGGTTGGGTGGGAGTTTCTTCGATTACTGGTCCGTTATCAACTATTGGCATGTCGGCGACAATCTTGGCCTGCTGTGGAACGATGGTCTTAACCTGACGACGGGCGCCGGTACGATAGAGAACGGCTAAGGCTTCAAAAGTGTCTGCGGTCATGTTGGGACTACTAAGATTGTCGGTACCTGCTTCGATACCGATCATTAGGTTGTTGGCGATGTCGACATCCATGGGGAGAGCTAACTCTTTGAGGAGTGCTGTGACTAGCTCGCTATTGCTACTAGAGGGGTCAGCGATATTGATGGCACCAAAATTACTCACTTGATTACTCACGTTAGCGATAGTTGATTTGCTAAAGAGCTCGACTTCTTTTTCGGCGAGACTACCGACATCTTTGAGGTCGGCGGCACCTATCACGATTATTAGGTCAGCAACGGCACCAGTGTAACCAAAGACGATATCTTTTTCGGTGACTGGGTCTGCACCTTCTCTAGGGTTAATAATGAGGTTTAGGTGACCACCTTCGGTGTTACTGGTTACTTTGTCGACCCTATCTTCGGGAACATTTAAAGTTATTACCAGGTTGTTGCCACCGAGATCTGTGCTCACTTTATCGAGCCCGACTAGATGGGAGTCGCGGACAGTGACTGGGTTACTAGCAACGACAGCGACTTTTTTGCCGCTACTTTTTAGCGATAGATAAAAAGCGAGTGCGGCAGCGATACTATCCTGATTGGGGTTAGCCGCAAAAGTGATGAGAACTGAGTTAACTTCTTGGATTTTGGCTTTGAGCGCGTTAAGTTGATCTTGCATATTTATAAGAAATTTAGACTAATCTTCAGTCTTAATTTTCTTATAGGCTATTATAACGTCCTTTTCTCGGATGTCAAGATTGGGTGAGAAGAGGATGCCACATTCTTTGCCTGCTTCGATTTCTTTGAGTTCGGTTTTGCCAGTTCTGATATTTTTGATCCTGGCTTCTTTGTTGACGTCGGTACCCCTTTTGATATGAACGGTATCGCCGACGCTCAATTTGCCAGAATCTACTCTGGTTCCGCCGATGTGATCGCCATTGATATCAAAAACCTTGATTATTACGCCTGATCCTAACTGATCTTCGTCGATTGTTGGCTCCATGAGCCTGAGGATCTTTTTCTCAATGTATTCGAGTAGTTCGTAGATGATTTTGTAGGATTTGATCACTACCCCCTCGAGTTCGGCTAGCTTGGCGACACTAGTCGGAATACGGACCGCAAAAGCGAGGATGAGTGAGCCTGTGGTGCGAGCGAGGAGTACATCACTCTCTGAGACATCGCCTGTACCTGCTTCGATCACATGAATCTCATCGGTAAAGCTACCTCGTAGGGCCTCGAGTGAGCCCAAGCTATCGGCTCGGACAATAAGCTTTAGTCTATTGACTGGCATAACTGCAGCGTCGGCCAGTCCTGCAGCCTGGACACCTTCTGGATCAGATACAACAGCTTGAGAAGTGATGATCTCACCAACTTTTGGGGCTGTGTTAAAGCCCAAGAGCTGGACTGGGGTACCAGGTGTAGCGACCGGGATCTGGAGCCCGGCATAGCTGATGATCGAGCGGATTTTGGTCGCCACTTCACCCACGTAGACAGTATCACTAGTTTTGAGCGTGCCCTCTTTGACGATTGCTGAGACTAGGACTCCCCGCTTCATATCTAGTTTGGACTCGATAATGGGGGCAACTAATGGAGATTTATCGTCATTTTTTAGTTCTTCTAGCTCGGAGAGGAGGAGGATTGTCTCGAGTAACTGGTCTACACCAGCCCCGGTCTTGCCTGAGATTAGAACAAAGGGAGTATTGCCACCATATCCCTCGACAAAGACCTGGTGCTCAGTGAGCTGAGCTTTGGGGAGCTCAGGGTTGGCCTGGGGTTTATCGGTTTTGTTGATTGCAACGACAAATGGGATACCTGCTGCCTGGATGTATTTGATACTCTCGGCAGTCTGGGGCATAACCCCGTCATCGGCGGCAACAACCAGAACGGCAATGTCTGCGACATTAGCACCACGTGAGCGCATCTTGGCAAAAGCAGCGTGGCCAGGTGTATCGATAAAGGTAAGGAGATTGTCTTTATAACTAGCCTGGTAAGCACCGATACTTTGGGTGATACCCCCTGCTTCACGGGCTGCGACGTGACTACTCCTAATGTAGTCGAGTAGTGTCGTTTTGCCATGATCGACGTGGCCGAGGATTGCTACGATTGGAGGACGTGTTGTTTGACTGGTTACGCCAGACACAGTTTTGTTCTTAGACATTTTATCCTTCGACTTTGCTCAGAATGACACAATAGTTGTATCAATTCCTGAGGAGTGTCATTTATTTTCGGCTTCGCGCTCGGCAGCAAAACGTGCTGCTTTTTCGGCTTCTTCTTTTGCCATGTCGGCTTTTTTGTAGAAGCGTGCGATTGCTTTGCCGGTTTCGACATAGGCACGAGGATCTAGTTCTTCGATGGTTGCTTTGAGTGACTCAAGTTTTTCCTCTAGTTCTTTGACAGTCGTGATCTTGAGGTCCAAAAGCGTATTTCTGACTTTGCTACCTAGACCTAGTCTATCGATCTCAAACTCTTCTTCGCCGGTTACGGAATGGATGTTGCCCTCAGTGACTCCTTTGATATCGACTTTGAAGCCGAGTAGTTTGGCAGCTAAGCGAGCATTTTGGCCACCGCGACCGATTGCGAGACTGAGCTGATCATCTGGGACTGTGACTGTGACTTTTCTTTTACTCTCGTCGATTATTACTTCAAATCCTTCGGCGGGAGCGAGTGCGGCTTTGACGTATTCGACTAGGTTAGTGCTGTACTCGACGATGTCGATCTTTTCACCGTTTAGTTCGTTGATAACGGCTTGGACACGAACACCTTTTTGACCTACACATGAGCCGACTGGGTCGATGCCATCTTCGGTGCTTTTGACACTGAGCTTGGTACGATGTCCTGCCTCGCGGGCGATCGCGACGATCTCGACGCTACCGGCACCCACCTCTGGAACTTCGCGGGCAAATAGCTCTTTGACTAGTTCGGGGGCGCTACGGCTAACAATGATAGTTTTGCCTTTGTAGGTGTCTCTGATTTCTTTGATATAGACGGCAACGCGTTGGTTGAGGCGATAGAATTCGTTAGGAATAGCCTCGGCCTGGGGCATCATAGCCTGGCCGCGACCGATATCGATTACGACATTTGGCCCATCAAATCGCAGAATCATACCGGTAACTAGTGTTCCTAGTTTGTCGCTGTAGTCGGCAATGATTGAGTCTTTTTCGGCTTCTCTAACCCTCTGCATGATTACCTGTTTGGCAACCTGAGCAGCGATTCGACCAAACCCTGCGGGAGTAGCATCTGCCCCGTCTTTGGTGACGGCGATAGCGCCTGTCTCTTCGTTTACACTGACCTCGTAGCCAACTAGATCCTCTTCTTCGGCGATGTTTAAGTCGCGTTTGAGAGCAGCGAGGATAGCGGTCTTAATGGCGTCGATTACCATCTTGGGATCGATACCACGCTCGGAACAGATCTGGTTGAGGGCAAGCATAAATTCTGATTTAACTTGAGTCATAACAACTCCTTTCAGGAGTAAATATCAAATAACAAAAACAAACAGGTAGAGTGGGTATATACATAAAAAGGTGGGAGACCCACCTTCAACGTAATAAACACTAAACCTTATAAAGATTATTGCAAGGGCCCGGGAGCTGTTGCACTAAGAGCTGATAACCACCCTCTCATTAGAGAGATTCTAGGTCTGCCCGATCACTTTTACAAAAGGCTCCGGGTGAAGTAAGTTGCTCAACAGTGATAGTAGCGTCGGCTCAAGTATTGATCCACCAGGAATTAGTCGTGTGGCGAACCTAGCACTTGATCCATTTCTTTCTGATTGATACCTTTCTGGGTAGTGTATTTTTCTCATAATTGATACTTCACTGTCAGGCATTGAACCCTTATCTTGGAACAAATGGCGATGGTGTTCTCTGTCTGCAACAGCAACTTGAACTTCTGCTCTGCCTTTAAGTTGGGAAATCCCAAAAAACTTAACTATTTCCTGTGTTTTCTTAATGAGTTCAGGCAAGTTGAGTTCTTCACTCAATGGAGCACAAGCAAAAAAAGACACTACCACATCTATAAGTGCAAGTTTGGCAAGGTGTTCTTGTCTATCAGACTTTGATAAGAATCTTGTTCCTAAAGTCTCATGATAGCCTATTAACCTTATACCACTACGAACAGTTTGTTCCCATTCTTGATAGAATAGTTCAGCTAGCTTATCCCCAACTCTTGGATACTTCATTCTAAGGTCATGGTCTATTTTGCTTGTTTTTATATTTAGTTTCCAACCCATCGATTTATCACTTCCAATCGGCTCTAACGGTGTGACAGAGAGATTTGGTTCGTGAGCTAGAGTTAGCGTTGGGACTCTAGGCGCAAAACTTATCTGTTTTAACATGAGTGTATCGTTACCTGCCCCATCTACTACTGGGAAAGATTTCGGATTCCAACTTTCAGAAGCAATCTGTATGGGAGGAAGGTTTGCGGCACGAAGAATAGCCTCAATGCCTTTAATATTGATACGTGCTTTATTTTTATCTGGCAACCCGGCGGTGTTTAGTGTTAACCAATAACCGTCGGCGTGCGCCTCGCTAACAGGTACCCAGTCTGATGTCGGCTTGCTGTCTTTTTTCTCTGGTGCCATAAATTCAGATGTTATTCTAGATCGGAAAAATCTTCATCTAGGATCACGGTGGTCATTAGGTCTTGCTCGATACTACTTGCATCGAAACTGGTGGTAGTAGATGGCATAGCTTCAAGATCTGAATCAGGAGTAATTGAGCTAAGAGGTGATGATATAGGTGTGGGAGTAGATGTCTCGGTCGCCTTATCTCCCATCATTCGAGATCCAAAAATATAACCACCTAGCAATAGAGCAGCAGCGAGAATGAGGATTAACTTGTTCATTTGGCCTCCTTTAGGACATTTTTGAAGAGCAATAATGAATCCTTAAATGCAGTTCGTGCTTGGACGGCTAAGTCGCGGGCAGCTTTAGCTTCGGCTTTTTGCTCCTCAAACTTGGCAGGGTCGATAGCGCGGAAAGCAGTAACTGATTGTGCGCCTAGTGTTTTGGCGGACTCTAGCTTGGCTTTTGCCTCGGATAACTTGGTTTCGGCAGCACCAACATCTTTACCCTCGGATTCGAGAGTGTCGAGTCTTTTTTGAAGTCGAGTCGCTATCCCACTCAGTCGATCGTAGTAATACTTAAATCTGCGCTCTAAGCGATTGGCATGATTCTCTGCAACCACACTCCTGACTTCTTGGCGATTTTCTTGCCTGAGTTCACGAACTTCTTCTCTATTTTCTCTAACTTCCTCGCGGATCTCCTGGCGGTTCTCCATGCGTGCATCTCTGGCTGATCTTTCTTCATCGGCACTAACTAGAGGAGCAGTCATGAGGAGTAGCAGTGTCACTAGTAATATTTTTTTCATATAAAAATGTCCCGAAGTGAGTTAATAAATGCAGAAAATGATTGAGTTACGTAGTCCCAAAAACTAGTTGCGCTCTTAGAGGCAGCGCTAGACTCGGTTATCTCGGCGATAGTTAGACTCTCGGTTGTTAGTCTGACGTGACTCTCTGTCACAAACTCGGCACGGTCGGGACGCCTCTTGGTCGTCTCCTCAGCTGCACTAACAGTCGGGGTAGTTGTGAGTACCAAGATAGTGAATAAGAGAACTAGTTTGTATTTCATAGTTTAAAAAAGGAACCGCTCAAGGAAGCGTTTTACTGGATTGGTCTCTCCAGACTTTGTCTCTACTTCTCCTGTATCTGCAGAGACCTCACTCTCCCGTTTAAATTTGAGTGCAATCCCTAGGAACCTGCGCTCTTCTTCTTTGCTAACTTTATATACGGCTTCACCTGCTTCGTTTTCGGTTAACTCGGGAGTTTCGCCCTCCACCAAAATCCCTTTTTCCTGGAGTTTGGCGACTGCTTGATCGGGGAGGACTGTCACTACCCTACTAGTACCATCTGGTTTGGTGACGATTAACTCGTTATCTTCGTTTACACTTAGATCAAAGCCTGTTCTGGCTTTGACATTGTCTTTGATCATTTCGAGTTTTTGTTCACGGTTCTCCACACGCTCAGTTTTTCTTTCTTCCATCATTTCTTTGCGCTCTTCCTTCAGCTCCATAACCATGGGCTTGATCTCGGTACGCTCACCTCTCTCGTTTTCAATGTGAAGTGACTCACCCTCTTTGAGCTCGACCTCTTTTTTGGTGACTCTGCCCATTTTGTCTTTGATCTCTTGTTTGAGTTTAAACTTACCATCTTCGGATCTAACTTCTAATTGAGACTTTAATTCGTTTTTTTCATTCATTTTTTTGCGTGACTCGATTTCTCTCTCCAGAGTTTTTTTGGCTTGCTCCCTTTTTTGCTCTTCCCTCTTTATCTCTGACTCAGAGCGACTGGACGTGGGTGATGGGGAGGCAGATCCAACTTCTTCATCTTCTGATTCTTTTTCGACTTCGTCTTGAGTATCATCATCGCCGAGGACAGTACCATCTATGGAAACTAGGGTGCCTGAGCGGTCATATAAATAATCAGCGCGAGCTGGGATGGTAAGGATGGAAAACATAACTAGGCTAAATACTGTAACTATAGCTGCTTTTTGCATGAGGTCTCCTTAATATAAGTTAAAAGTACTTGATTGTTCGTTTTTGTTGCCACGCGCATCGGTGATCCTGGTCGCATATGTGTGACTACTGCCAGCTGTTCCCTTGAAACAATATTGAGCTTTGGTAAATACTACCCATTCGGCACCATCTACCTTGTGTTCTACCTTGAGACTACTTGTTGAGGTGACATTGTCTTCGGGGTAGTTGATTAAGAAACAGGTCCCGTTCTCGTTCCAGTTGTAAGGACCAGCCAGAGTATAGTTGGGGGCAATGTTGTCGGCAAGGTTTTTGTAATCAAGACGTGCAGTATTGTTGGCGTAGGTTGCTTCACCGAGTGATTTGGCGTTATTAATATTTAACTCTAGTTTGTGGCTACCAATACTGGTCGTCGTGTCGTGGCAGACATCGTAAGTTTTTCCTGCTTCGATCTTTGAATACTGTGAGAGAGTGCCCTCGACTAAGATCTTATCGTCTTCTCTTAAGGTGTATCCGAGTTTGCTGCCCTCGATATCTTGGTTACTCACAACATGGAAACATGTGGTAACTTTGACTCCCCAACTCGTTCGCAGTTCGTCAAACTCGCCGATCTGGACACTACTAAACTCCCTATTTATCACGCGGCCGTCACCTCCCCCATCATCGTACGTTTGCTTGATGTGGGCGCTCGGGTTACCAAAGCGGATATCTAGAGTCGCGTTAGAGGTAACTGGGGTCGGTGTGGGTGAAGGTGATGCTGATAACGAGGATTTGGGAGTCGCAGAGGCGACTGGCTTACTACTGGCTTTTGTGCTTGGTTTGGCGCTAGTTTTTGGGCTCGCACTTGCGCTTGCTACTGGACTCGGCTCGACGGAGGGGCTAGCCATAATCGATGGGCTTGGTGAGGGAGTGACACTAGCTACTTCTTTTTTTAGCTTAGAAAAATAGTAGAGGCCGGCAAAAAAAGAGGAGACAATGACTACGACCACAACACCTAGGAGCATGGGGATGATGGGAGAAGTGTTTTTTGGTTTACCGAGTGGTAGCTCGGGTGTCGGCTCTGGGTCGACAACTAGTGGTGGAGGTGCAACTGGTGGTTGAGTCTG
>CAZSVV010000001.1:126925-127225 GCA_964610445.1 uncultured Pseudomonadales bacterium
ATCGTTTTGAAAAGTGTCCATGAACACCACTATAGAACAGTTGCGAGTTGTTGTACAAGGTCCCTGGCTTTACGATTTAGTTTTTCGGGTAACATGACTTTGAGTTTGATGTAAAAATCTCCGCGACCGCTACTCCTTAGGTGTTTGATCCCTTTGCCAGTCAATCTCATGGTAGTGCTTGGCTGAGTGCCTGGCCTAATTTTGATATCGAGATCACCATCGAGAGTTGGGATGGTAGTCTCGCCACCTAGGAGAGCGAGGGTGAGCGGGGTCTCGTGGATGAGATAGATATCACTCCCT
>CAZSVV010000002.1:0-7126 GCA_964610445.1 uncultured Pseudomonadales bacterium
AACTTCGCCCTCGTACTGGTTAAAGAACATCTTGGCTTCGGCTAGGAGGTATTTTTCTTTGCCATCAAAGACCCATTTTTTCACTTCAAATTGATCAAAAGTGCGGGGATTCATAAAATAGAAGGTATCGCCGTCGCCGTAGAGATACTGGAGCTCTAAGGTATCGACTTCGACTATTTCGACTGTCTCGCTACTTTTGTAGGTAAAATCCTGGACACTACCTGTTCTGACATTTTTTAGTCTAGTGCGGGCAAACGCGCTACCTTTGCCGGGGAAGTAAAATTCGCACTTTACTACCTCGTGAGGTGCGTCCTTAAAAAGGACAAACATTCCACCTTTGAGTTGATTGGCTTTTATACTAGACATAGGTCACGATTATATGTCATAGTTAGGGTAATGCGCAAATATTTTCAAAAGAATCTAAAAACTATTTTGCTGGTAGTTATCTTGCTGGTACTTTTGCCATTTACGATCCCTCTTGCTCAACAAGCATGGAAATATCTAACTGGGGCGAGCTTTGCGCCTGCCAATATTGTAATTGATGCGAGTCAAACCAATGGGCGGGTCAGGCGGGTATGGGACGGGGTAGCTCAGGGTTATGAAAAACTGCCGGATGCTGACTTTAGATTAAATGGAGTTACTGGGATAGTCAAAAATACTGGCGTGCGATATGTCCGGATAGATCATGTCCTAAATGGATATGACGTGGTTTCGAGAGGAGCTGATGGCCGCTTGGTTTATAACTGGACTAAGCTCGACAATATGGTTTCTGACATTACGGCAATGGGTGCCAAACCATTTATTGCTCTCTCCTACATGCCTTCGGCTATTAGTAAGGGGGATATCCTCGACTTTCCCAATAACTGGAGTGACTGGGGAGCAGTAGTTGCTGCGACTGTGGGTCGGTATAGTCGCGATTACAAAGGTGGGATAGACGGCGTTATATACGAAGTCTGGAACGAGCCAGACCTGTTTGGTGGCTGGAAGATGGGAGGTAGCAAGAACTATGTAACACTTTATTCAACTGCAGCCAATGCAGCTAACGGAGTCCGGGGAGCCAAGCCATTTAAGATCGGGGGACCCGCAACGACTGGTTTTTATCCTGCATGGGTAACTGGTTTTTATGACAAATTAGATGAAAATGTAAGAATCGACTTTTTCTCCTGGCACAGATACGACACCAAGATAGATAAGTTTATGGATGATGCCAAGACTGCCTCGGATATGATGAGTACGCGGATTACCCGGCCGCAAGACCTATATATTACCGAGTGGGGGATCAACCCAGAGCGTGGGGCTGCGTATGATGGCCGCTGGGCTGCGGCACACTACCTGGCAGTTAACAGAGCACTCATGGATACCAATATTGACCTCGCATTTGCCTTTGAGATCATGGACGGGGCGCCCGCTGACAAGGGACAGTTCCACGGGGGCTGGGGGATGCTCACCAATCCTAAGTATGGAGCAGTAGCAAAAAAACCGAGATTTAAAGCCTGGGAAATGCTCGCTCCGATTAATGGGGACAGACTAGTCCTGTCTGGTGAGGGTGGTTACGTCACCGCGATTGCTACGAGAGATAGTAGCGAAGTGATCCGGATCCTAGCTGTCAATTATGACGAAAAGGGAACACATGATGAGGTAGTACCACTCTCGATGATCGGGATGATTGATGGAGTGTATAGCGTGAGTGAGACCTATCTATCTGGACGCAACCTCAACTCTGAGATCACTGTTGTGGGTGGGACATATAGCCGCGAAGTAGTTTTAAATGACAGTGATGCAGTGCTTTTGACTTTGACTCGGAAGTAATCTAAGTAAAGCAGGTATATCCAGCAACATACAGTGTCAAATAATGGTTCAGATTATAAATTGTCGCCGTGGTATACTTTTTATCATGTTTCCGACTGATAATGATTTTAAATTAGCTACTATCATGCTCGACCACTCGGTCTCGGTAAAACCTAAAGAAAAGGTTTTGATCGTGACAGATGAGAGGGGTCTCCCACTCGCCAAAGCTGTGTATGAGGGAGTGCTCAATCGCGGGGCATATCCTCTCATTGAGATTGCGACCAGCGGCCTCGCCTACACCTACTACGCACTCGCAAATGACTGGCAGCTCTCGTATGTCCCTGACGAGGTCATCAAGGCCAAATATAACTGGGCAGATGCCTTTGTTCGTATAGTAGCAGATGATAACCTGAGAGAGCTCTCGACCATAGAGCCAACTAAGCTAACTGGTCGGGCCAAGCTAATGCGACCATACTCCGAGATCATGCTCAAAAAAAGATGGATCCTGACTTATTACCCTACAGATGCGATGGCTCAAGAAGCGGGGCTGAGCCTAGCCGAAATGCGCAAGTTTTACTTTGACTCATGTCTAGTTGATTACAAAGCCATGGCAAAGAGGCTAGCGAAACTAGAAAAAATTATGGATAAGGGAAAGATGATCCATGTAGTGGGTAGGCAGACTGATCTGTATGTAAATATCGAGGGGAGGCTGGCGCAGGCATGTAGTGCTGAGTGTAATATCCCGGATGGAGAGTGTTTCCTCGCTCCTGTTACTGATGGAGTAAATGGAGAAGTCTATTTTGAGTTACCGACGCTCGCGTACGGACACGAAGTATCAGGTATACATCTAGAATTTAAAGATGGACGAGTAATTAATGCCAAAGCCGAAAAAGGCGAAGAGGCACTGCTTACGATGCTTGATACTGATCCTGGGGCACGCTACCTAGGGGAGTTTGCAATTGGAGCCAACTTTAGTATTACCCGCGGGATGTTAAATACGCTCTTTGACGAAAAGATCGGTGGGACTATCCATATGGCGCTCGGGATGGCGTATAAAGACAAAAGGGGTGGGGGAGAAAATAACTCTGGCATCCACTGGGATATTGTAAAAGATATGCGGACACCAGGGAGTGTGCTGACGATAGATGGGGTAGAGGTATTGAAAGAGGGTAGACTTTTGGTGTAATGTGTCCTATAATAACTGAATGGCAATACAAAAACTTGTCGAACTAGGTCCATCGGTTTTCCCTTCAACAGACTATATTTTAAAAGTCAATCCTTCTATTGTTGTTTTCGTAGCTCCTGAGCGAGCACGATTTGACTACCAAATGATGTTTCCTGGGTCAAGCTACTATGAGATGGGGTTTTTGGCTTACCTATCTAAACAAGGAGAACTTGATAGTGTTGATGAGCTACTCTGTGTGAATGTTCTCAACAGTGCTAGGGAAGGTTTGACCTTGAACTCATTCCTACGAGGTGCAACTCAAATACTTTCAAGGGGTGGAGTACTTCGTTTGGAAAACACTACAGATCAGGCAACTAAGAGATATGCTGATTCGTATGTGCAAGCTTGTGAAACGGAAGGTTTTGCTGTGACGCTACACATGGCTCAAGATAGAGAGCAGGTAAAACGCAATTTTGTCCAGCCAAACCTTTGGCATAACAGCAAGAATGATGGTTTTTCAATTGTAGCGACAAAAAAGTAACTTCAGAGTAAAATTGGAGAGTGAACTCATTAACGCAACATATTAGCGATTATAAACCCCGGATTGATGCTGAGATTGAGGTAGAACTGGGTCGGAGATTAGAGGAAGTTAGGGAGATTTCATCTGAGTTAGTAAGGGTAGTAGAGATGATGCGAGAGCTAGCCGTGGGTGGCAAGCGGATGCGAGGACTCCTCACAGTCCTCGGGTATCAGCTCTCTGGAGGGAGCGAGAGCGGACTAAAAGAGGTAATAAAAGCCGCGGTCGTGATGGAGCTATTTCACCTAGGGCTACTGATCCATGATGATTTTATGGACCAGGATGATCTTAGACGCAGTGTCGCAACTATCCATAGTCGATATCCTGACAGACACATTGGGGAGAGTATAGCTGTGCTTGCGGGTGACTATACCTTTGGGTGGGGGGTGGAGATATTATCATCGCTTAACCTTTCACAAGATCAGGTGATTAAGGCAATTCAGGTATGGGGGAAGTACTTTACCAGAGTAGGCTATGGACAGACTCTAGATGTACTAAAGTCTGCGGATGAGAGTAGTCTACTAAACATCCTAGCCCTAAAGTCTGGCGAGTATAGCTGCGTGTTACCTCTCCAGCTCGGTGCGGCCCTAGTAGGAGGTAACCAAGAAAAAATGGACAAACTATATAAATATGGGATGGAGCTGGGATGGGTATTTCAGCTGCGAGATGACTACCTGGCTGAGTGGGGAGATAGTAGCCAGACAGGCAAGCCGGTAGGCAATGATAGTCGAGAAGGTAAGCATAGTTTTGCGATAATGTATGGCAAAGATAAACTGTTATCTGAGATAGAGAGGCATGTAGACCAGGCAAAAGCTAGCCTACAGGGTTACACCCTGAAGGATGTTGGGGTGATGGAGGAGATAGTAGACTGGGTAGCGAGTCGAGACAATTGATGTATTTTGATATATTGCAAGAAAATTCTGTTTTTGGGATACTAACAAAAGTTATGAAAAGCCAAGCTCGTATTTATACCATTAACTTTAAACACCTCCTCGTCTGGGGTGCTTTGGGTTGTGTGTAGATACTAGCTAATAAAAAGCAAAAATACACAAACCCGCACCAAAGAGGCGGGTTTTTTGTTAGGTATAAGTGGCCTAACAACCCCTAGCGGAACCGTAAGGTGAAGTGGGGTAAAATGTGAAAGGAGGTGAGAAATATGGGATTATTGAGAGCAATGGAATTAGAAGCACAATATTCAACTCAAGGAATTAGAGTACCAGCAGATCATGCTTTAGATGGTTTTGGTGGCGAAGATGCAGGGATCTTGCCACTGGTTGCTGAAGTAAGAAATGCCAGAAAAGAATTATTTGAGAAGCGTGCAGCTGCATTACTTCCACTAATTGAATCAGTAGTAAAGGATTCACCGGGCGAGTCTGGCGCACCTGTTTAGTTTCTAGAACACCCTCCTCTATTGAGAAAGACACTCTAGAGGAGGGTGTTTTCCGCCAGAGGCGGACAGGTGTTATTATAACGCTATGGATAAGAATGTATATTTGCTAGGGGATCAGACTTGTTTGTCGATGCCACGGATCGCGGTAGTCGGGACACGCGCAGTAAGTCCATATGGCGAGAGGGTGACGGAGCAGTTTGTAACTGAACTGGTGGCTAGAGGGTACTGCATAGTGTCAGGATTAGCTATCGGAGTAGATGCGATAGCGCATAGAACTGCCATAAAGCTTGGTGGTAAGACCATAGCAGTGCTCGCGCACGGTCTAGATTATTGTTATCCACCTGAGAATATAGGGTTGAAGCAGCAAATACTTGATACTGGTGGACTACTAGCGAGTGCATATCCAGAGGGGAACAGGCCAACTAGAGAACAGTTTTTTGTGCGCAACGAGCTACTAGTCAAGCTATCTAATGTTGTCTTAGTGACCTGTAGTCCACACAAGAGCGGGGTCAAAAATACAGTTAAGCACGCAGCCGAGCTAGGGCGGGATGTTTATGTGGTTACTGGGCCAGTAGATGACCCTACCTATGCGGGTACAGTGGAAATAATAGAGAATGGGGGGATAGCTGTTGGGAGTCCAGAGGAACTGATACACAAACTGAATAGTGACTGAGATTCACTCTGGTTCGATGCATTTCACTCAAAAAAGACGGCGTTTTGACCTGCTGGTCAGCCGCCTCTAACTCGGCCCGTCGGCCTGCGTAAACTTTTTTGGATGTGAAACGCATCTGCACCTAATCGCTCACGCTCTAGATGACGGGTTAAGCCTGCACCATTTTGGCTCGATAAGGTATCATATAACTATGAAATTAGTTGTAGGACTCGGTAATCCGGGCGATAAGTATAAGAATAACCGACATAATATTGGGTTTGTTGTGGTCGACAAAATAGTCGAGCAAGTAAAAGGTGAAAAGTTTAAAGTTGAAAGTAAGTTTTTTGCTGAGACATCACGCAGTGCTGAGTATATTTTCGTTAAGCCAACCACCTTTATGAACGAAAGCGGTAAAGCTGTTGCTGCCATTGCCCGCTTTTACAAGATAAAGAACGAAGATATCTATATTATTCATGATGATCTGGATATCCCACTAGGTAGTTACAAAATCCAGCATGGTAAAGCGCCTAAAGTTCACAATGGACTGCTATCGGTGGAGCAAACACTCGGGACTAACCTATACTGGAACGTACGCGTAGGTGTAGAGAACCGCGAAGTAAGGGGGAATAAAGGAGTACCAGGAGTAGTGTATAGCTTGCAAGATTTTGAGGGAGAGGAGAAGTTAATAGTAGGCAAGGTAGTTGAGGAAGTAGTTGTAGATTTGTTGACACGCCTGGCATAAGCGCGTATTTTAATCACATATGGATTTAGTAATTGTTGAGTCACCAACCAAAGCAAAGACATTATCTCGCTTCTTGGGGCGTGAGTATGCGATCGAAGCTTCGATGGGGCATATCCGAGATCTACCAGAAAAAGGTGGTGGACTAGCAATCGACGTCGATCATGATTTTGAGCCAAATTATCAGGTACTATCATCTAAAAAGAAGCGAGTCGCAGAGCTTAAGGCTCTAGCCAAAAAAGCCAATATCATCTATCTGGCGACTGACCCCGACCGTGAGGGAGAGGCCATCTCTTATCATGTACAGTTTTTGCTAGGTGAAAAAAGTGGTAAGGGAGAAGAATCGAGATTTAAACGAGTAACATTTCACGAAATCACCAAGACAGCGATACTCGAAGCTCTAAACCACCCTGGTGTGGTTAACATGGATCTGGTCAATGCGCAGCAGGCTAGGAGAGTGCTGGATAGGCTCGTGGGCTATACACTCTCACCCGTGCTTTGGAAAAAGGTGAGGCGAGGGTTATCGGCTGGACGCGTGCAATCGGTATCAGTTAGGCTAATAGTAGATAAAGAAAAAGAAATTACAGCATTTAAGCCGGATGAGTATTGGGAGATATTTGCAAATCTCAAGGCGGCACAAGAGGAGGCTTTAAAAGTAGAGTTGGTAAAGATCGATGGTAAAACTGCAAAAATTGATAATGGCGACCTAGCGAGTGTAGTAGTAAAGGATCTGGAGGAGGGGACATATACGGTCCTCGGGGTGAGTAATGAAGAGCAAAAAAGCTCCCCCCAACCGCCGTTTACTACCTCACTAC
>CAZSVV010000002.1:7136-42245 GCA_964610445.1 uncultured Pseudomonadales bacterium
TGCAGATCGCCCAGTCTCTATATGAGCGAGGTCTGATCACATACCATCGCACCGACTCTTATAATCTGGCTGCCGAAGCGGTGAGTGCTGCTCGAGAGTATATAGAGAATACTTATGGTCCTGAGTATCTGCCACCTGCGCCAAGAGTATATAAAACTAAGGCAGCGAGTGCCCAAGAGGCGCACGAGGCAATAAGACCGACGAATCTAACTGCGAATGTCGAGCTAGAGGGTAGGGACAAAAAACTGTACGAGCTGATCCGATCTAGATTTTTGCAGTGTCAAATGCAGGATGCCAGGTTTGATAAAACGACAATCCTAGTTGGAACTGGTAAGTACGAGCTAAAAGCTGATGGCAAGCGAATGATCTTTGACGGATATATGCGATTAGGTAAGAGTGCAGACGATGTATTTTTGCCTCAAGTAACCAGTGGTGACGTACTACCGCTAATCAAAGTCGAATCAACCCAAAAGTTTACCCAGCCACCAGCTCGTTATAGCGAGGCAGGATTAATCAAAGAACTAGAAAAGAGGGGGATAGGCCGTCCTAGTACATATGCGGCGATTATTAGTACGATACAGGATAGAGGTTATGTTACGAAAGAAGAAAAGCGATTCCACCCGACTGCTGTCGGAATTGCTGTCGTTGAGTTTTTGACTGCCAACTTTGAGAACGTGATGGCCTATGAGTTTACGGCCAGGATGGAGTCAGATCTAGATGCTGTTGCTGATGGGAAGAAGAAGTGGGTTGATGTAGTAAGGTCATTTTGGACGCCGATGAATGAGACTGTAAAGCTAGTTGAAGAAAAAGGTGAAAGGGTAAAGGTCCAGGTTGAATCGACAGGTGAAAAATGTCCCAAATGTAGTGAAGGAGAAGTGATAATACGAACGGGAAAGTTTGGTAAATTTTTATCTTGCAATAGGTATCCGGAGTGTGATTATAAGGCACAGTATGTCGAGTATGCAGGAGCAAATCTTTGTCCGACGTGTGGAGGGAGAGTAGTCATTAAGAAGAGTCGGAAGGGGAAGTTTTATGGGTGCGAGAAATATCCAACCTGTACCTGGGCGGCGTGGAAATTGCCAACAAAGCCAGTGGTTGCTGAGGCTTAGCTGTTCTACTTTGTATTATTGCACTTATGCGACTCTGTCCGGTAGGATGGAGAGACAATGAAAAGCAAAAAGGTACTAGGAAAAGGTAGTAAGCTAGTCGTTTTAAAGCGTAACGAGAGAGAGCAGATATTGGATACGGACAAGATCTCAGACTCGATATTTTTGGCTGCGCAAGATGTAGGTGGAACAGACAAGACCTTGGCTGATGAACTAGGAGCAGAGGTTCTTGCACGACTCAAGAAACAATATGGCCGACTATCCCAGGTAA
The DNA here is from genome assembly GCA_964610445.1 of uncultured Pseudomonadales bacterium. Classification (GTDB taxonomy): domain Bacteria; phylum Patescibacteriota; class Microgenomatia; order UBA1400; family UBA12108; genus GWF. The sequence goes on from CAZSVV010000002.1 coordinate 8,514, forward strand.
CTAGCGCAGAGATAGGGGATATGGTCGAGAGAGTACTCCTCGAAAAATCACACTACAAAACAGCCAAAGCTTATATCTTAAACAGAGAGAAAAAAAGACAAGTAGAGTCAGCTAAGCACGCACTAGGAGTTCATGACGAAGTAGGTCTGACCCTAAATGCGCTTACTGTCGCCAAAGAAAAATATATCAGAAAAGACGAGAGTGGCGAGGTAGCTGAGACAGTAGGAGAGATGTTTGCCCGAACAGCCAAGTTTTTAGCTAGTGCGGAGCGACCAAATAGTCGCAAAAAGTGGCAAGCTGAGTTTGAATCGCTTATGCGTGAACTGCGATTTATGCCGGGGGGAAGAACGCTCGCGAACTCAGGAACCCCAAATAATCAACTCGCTAACTGTTTTGTGATGCCGATGCCTGATGATATAGAGGGAATTTTTGAATCACTAAAAGAATCTTCTATTCTAAAAAAATATGGGGGTGGTGTAGGCTTTACCTTTGGTCACATCAGACCAAAAGACGATAAAGTCAGTACGACCTCGGGAGCAGCGTGTGGGCCGGTAGCCCTAATGCAGCTCGTTAACGACGCATCAGACATTTATTTGCAGGCAGGGAAGCGGCGAAGTGGGAATATGGTAACACTACCAGTCTCTCACCCCGATGTAATAGATTTTATCCACTGCAAAGAGTCGGGATCTAACTTGCCTCATATCAACTATTCACTCGCTGTGACCCACAAGTTTATGGAGGCAGCTAAGAACAACGCAGAGTGGGAACTGATTAACCCGAGGACAGGTCAAGTGACTGCTAGGGTGTCAGCGAGAGGGATACTCGAAGAGGCAGCTAGGATGGCCTGGAAAAATGGTGACCCTGGACTAATCTTTGTTGATGAGATTAATAAATATAACCCGACCCCTCATGTTGGTGTACTAGAGACAGTGAATCTATGCGGAGAGCAGCCACTTCTCTCTTACGAAGCGTGTAACCTAGGGAGTATCAACCTGGCTGTGCATGTAATAGGTAGTAACGGCGATTCAAAAGTAGATTGGGATAAGTTAGAGGAGACTGTGATGTTGGCTGTTCGAATGCTCGATGATGTGGTCTCAGTATGCGAATATCCTCTAGAGAAAGTATCTGAGGTGGTGCGAGGGAATAGAAAAATCGGATTAGGAGTAATGGGTTGGGCAGATATGCTAGTTAAACTTCATATTCCATATAGTTCAAAAGAGGCCCTAGATTTAGCTGAGAAATTGATGAAGTTTGTGCAAAAAGTCGGTTGGGAAACTTCATCGTTACTGGGCAAGGAAAAGGGGAACTTCCCCAATTTTAAAGGGTCGCTCTGGCAAAAGAGGGGATATAAGCATTTCCGCAATGCGACTGTTACAACTATAGCTCCGACTGGGACTATTAGCATGATGACTAATGCATCGGGCGGAATCGAGCCGCATTTTGCTCTAGCTTACTTTAGAAAAAGTATGGGCCAATACACTCTGCCAGAAGTAAATGCGGATTTGGTCCGGGCAATTAAACATGTGAATGGACTCTATAGCAGCGAGCTGATGGATGAGATTGCGAGGAGTGGGAGTATTCAGCATATTGAGCGCATTCCCAAGGAAATAAGAGAGACTTATGTGACGGCAATGGACTTGACTGCAGAAGATCATGTAGCGATGCTCGCTGCCTTTCAAAAGTACACTGACAATGCTGTGTCTAAAACTATAAATTTGCCGAGTTCGGCAACTGTCGAAGACGTAATTAAAGTGTTTTACCAAGCAGATGAGTTAAATTGTAAAGGAATTACGGTATATAGAGATGGGAGTAGAGAAGGGCAAGTGCTCAATGTCGGCAGTGCCAATACTGAAGTCAAAAGTGACAAGTCAAAAGTTATAAAAGTATCGCTAAAAAGCAACGAGCTGGGGATGGAGTGTCCTAACTGCGGAGGCAAGCTGGCCAAGGAAGAAGGATGCAAGAAATGCTACTCATGTGGGTTTGCAGTGTGTGGTTAGGGCTGGAGCGACTTGAGCAGAGGTTCCAAGTTCTTGTCGTATCCTTGATTTGACCTAGTTGCAAGGTAGCAATTTGATCCGTTAGCCTTGATGCAGGCATGGACTAGAGAGAGATCAGCGTCAACTTCTTTAATCATCTCAAGACGACGAACTAGTATAAAAGGGATTTCACGCTCTTTACTTGCGTAGAAAGCTCTAACTAATTTGCAGGTTTCAAGGGCTCCACAGTTAACCATTGCCCGGATTATACAAGATATTGAGTCGAATTGATCTCTTGCTGCTTGATCTTCAGCTTTGTTATCATCGAGTAATGAAATCAACTAAACCGATTGAAGGGTGGCCCAAACTTTATAATGCGATACTCAAAGTAAAAGATCCATACAGTCACATAGGTATATGCACCCTCTGGACTGAACGTGAAATAGTAGAAAAAATAGTGGCTGACCTACCCTACAACTTGATTGGTAATTTGTATAGTGCTCAAGGTATCAATGCCATGATCCGCAACGTCATGGCTAACCCAAACATCCGCACAATCGTAATATGGGGGAGCGAGATGTCACTTTCTGGCCATTCACTCCTCATGTTTATGAAAAATGGGATTGATGAGAATCGGCGGATTATCAAGGGTAGAGGAGAAATCGAGCCAGAAATTCCTGACTCAGTTGTGGCTGAATTTAGAGAAAAAATTGAGGTTGTTGATTTAAGAGGTCGTAACAAAAATGAACTCATTGCCAAGCTCGATGAATTATCAAAAGTAAAGAAAGAGCCATTTAGTACAGAGATTCGCGAGTTTCCTAAGACTGAACCAAAAGTTGAGGTTTTGCCATCTGAGCAAACTGGCTTTTATGTGCACGGGAAAACGGTCGCTGCGACCTGGCTCAAGCTACTGAATGAGATTTATAAATATGGACGCCCGAAGCACACGCGCTATAGCAAGAACAATGAACTTAAAGAGATTCTTAATCTAACTGCAGTTATTGAAGAAGAGGACCCGACACAAGTATATTTCCCACCATATCTACCTTTTGAGCGAGGTGAGCTAGAGGCCTATTATGCTGAGATCATGACTGATCGAGAGGTACCAGGGGTGGCCTACAACTATGGTCGACGGATGAGACAACATTTTGGGGTAGACCAAATTGCGATGATGAAGCAACTCCTTAAGGAGCGCCCAGATAGTAAAAAAATGCTTGCGATTACGACAGATCCCAAGCTCGATTGGAGCCGGGCGAGTAATGGAGATACACCATGCTTGGTAATGATTTTGGGTAGTGTACAAGATAATAAATTCTTTTTAACTGCACATTTTCGCTCACAAGACATGGTACACGGGTGGCCACGTAACACCTTTGCGCTTAGAAAACTACAGAAAGATATTGCAGACTCTGCGGAGATGCCGATGGGGGCACTCACCATGATTACTCACTCCGCACATATGTATGGAGATGACTTCTCACTGGTTGAAAACCTGCTTATGGATCACTACGAAAAGGAGCTGGGATACACCCCTGCCGTTCACTTTGACTTTGATCGACGCGCAAACTTTGTTATAGAAGTAATTGATCGAGTTGATGCTCAGGTATGGGAAGGTTGGAAGGCGAGGTATGAAAAGCAGGCTGTGTCGATGGCAGTGTTGGTCGAATTGAAGAGAATGCCTAAAGAGGCGGTTAAGCTCATCAGATGTACACTATATGAACCTGGAGGAGGACCTGCTCTTAAGATGTTTGAAGGTCGTACAGCGCAGGAGGTTGCTTGGCAAATAACTGATTGGGGTTATGTAAAGGATCCTGGGCATGCGATGTATGTTGGAACCGAGCTACAGAGGGCAGAAGAGGCTATCGCTAGAGGAGAGGCGTATCATCAAGACCCAGCGTAACATTCGTTCATTAGTAAAAAGTATATAATTTGCCTCAATAGTTTTAAGTCTGCCCAGATTAGGTGAAAAGTGGGGAATATTGTTTCAAGTAGCGAGAATAGTGCTTCGTATCTACCGAGGATGTCGAGCATAGTGCCACAGATGCTGATTGGGATGTATTTTCGTGATGGGATACAGCATCCTGATTTTTTTATGGCTAATATTTGTCCACATCTAGTTGCGGCAGTAGATCAGTGGTATGACAAAGTTGGGCAGTTGGAAATGGATAATGAAACTCGTCATGCACTTAAACTTTCACTTGAATTGATAAGTCCTGCCTTGGTTAGTCACTTGTGGGTACCTTACCAATTTTCCTTTACGAACACACATGCTATGGAGCGTCTCGGGTTAAAGGAGGAAATTAGTACTAAAGACTTTAACTATGATGTTGAGGGATATAAGTTTTTACTTGAGAAGATGAGGGATATGGAGCCGTGGATGCTTGCTGCTGAAATCGGAATTGGCGAACATAGGGAATATAGCTCGAAAGAAGTTGATGAGATTAATTTGGCGTTTACAACAATGTTGCTTTACAAACCATGGGAGAAATTTTTTAGAAAAACTGGGATTCCGTTTGCAATGGAGTTTGATCAACCTATCCCAAAGTTTCCAGAGTATATTGAATTGGGTGAATTAACACTTAGAAAAGTCTTTGATCGATTTTTACTGCCGACCTTTGTTAATCAATCTGAATACCGTAATCTGTTCTATAAATATTTTGCTGAGCAATATGAACAAAGCTCTGACATGAAAATTAAGGATGCGGTGTTCAAACGTCTCTTTGAGTTGATGCCTGGAGATAACATATCAGTGCTTGATGCAGGTTGCGGAACAGGTCTAGCGTACGAAAGGAGGCCGCAGGATAGATCCATTAATATGCTTGGAGTTGATGCGAGTCCGGAGATGGTGTCGATTGCTACGTCGAAAGGTGAGTTGGCCAGCCTGGGGCGTATCGAGGAAATCAAGTTGCCAGCAGATAGCGCAGGGTTTGATTACGTAATGCTATCTTTTGTTGATTATTGGCTTTTGGAAAAAGATCGAACGGCAGTTTTTAAAAATGTTAAGCAATGTCTAAAGCCGGGAGGGAGGGTGGTGTTTAATGTCCACAAACCTTACTTTGGTTGGGAGGATGATTATCGTAAAAACCTTATAGAAGAATGCGAATATCGATCTGTTGAGATTCATAGTGATATCGTTGAACGGACTGGAGGTGGTGTGTATACTGCTTATTATGTTGTGGCGGAGATTTGAGATATGAAGGTATATTTTGGTGTTTCAATTAGCTTGGATAGGGAAATGTTGCCAGTCTATCAAGATATTGCCAAGCAGATTGAGCAGCTTGGCCATGTCATTACTTCCAAGCATGTTCTAGATCCTGATCTTACTAAAGGGGAATGGCAAAAGCAGTATGTGCCACGCGAACTCTTTAAAAAGAGGAACGAAAGACTAAAATAGAGTGATGTAATGATTGCTGACGTAACGTCACCCTCATGGGGAACTGCGTTTTTGATTGAATATGCACTTAATCATGGCAAGCCTGTTTTAGCTCTGTACTATAAAGATGCATCAATGCCGCTACCAATGATGATCGAAGGGCACCCTGAGTTGTATGTTGCCCACTATAGTAAAGGAAATATTCGGACAGTGCTAAAAAAGAATTTAGAATACTTTGATTCGATGGAGCGACGCAAAGGGAAGTTGATAGTTATCGATGGAACTGATGGGAGTGGAAAGGGGACACAGACTGAGTTACTACTCAAATATTTAGATGGTAAAAAGATTAAGAACAAGTATATTGATTTTCCTCGTTACTACACCTCATTTCATGGTCAGATGGTGGGACGCTACCTCTCGGGAGAGTTTGGGAGTTTGGAATCATCTAGTCCTTACTTAACCTCGCTTTTTTATGCAATGGACAGACTTACTGCCAGAGATGAGATAGTGGATTGGCTCGAAGAGGGGAATACTGTAGTAGCGAATCGTTACACGACTAGCTCGATGGCTTTTCAGACGGCGAGAATAGAAAAGGATAAACGTCCAGAATTCCTCCAGTGGTTATACGACATGGAGTATAAGGAGCATAAGCTACCTAAAGAGGATGTGGTGATCTTCCTCTACGTACCCGTGGAGATATCGCAGAAACTAATTGAGCAAAAAGCGAAGAGAGAATATACAAAAGGGAAAAAGAAGGATATTAATGAGGCAAATGTGGCGTATCAAAAAGAGGTTTTGAACCTCTATCTAGAACTCTCAAAGAAATATAAGCATTGGGAAGTGATTAAGTGTGTAGATTCTAGGGGGAAACTACTTTCAATTGAAGAAGTGCATGCCAGGATTGTTAAAGTATTAAGCAAATACAAAATTGCCTAGAGTGCGTTTTTTACTAAAACTGATTTAGAATAGGGACATGGAGTATTTTTCGACTTGGAAGCGTCGACGTGAGAAGAGGTATCAAATAATTTATAAACGTGGACCTTCAACCTTGGCGCTAGTTTTTGCTGGGATGGCAATCGGACTCTGGGGAATTTTTGCCATCCTATCATCGTACCCGGTTTTTCTTTATCTTTATTACACAGTTGTACCGAGTACTACCAAGCTGCTTTCGACTGCGCTCGCCAAGACTGGAGAAGAGAGTGAGGTAGTGTTTATCAAGCAAGAACCAGTTGTGGTGCAGGATGAACCAAAGCCTAGTATTACCAGAGATCCGAGCCTGCCAGAGGGTCAATACATGGCGGTACCGACCCTCGGTATAGATACTACTGTATGGGAAGCGTCATCATCTGCCTATGAAGAAGCCCTGCGGAAAGGGGTTTGGCGGGTGCCGGAGTTCGCTACTCCAGAGTCAGGAGGTAAGCGGCCAATAATCCTAGCCGCCCATAGGTTTGGGTACGTAGACTGGACACAGTCCTACCGAGAAAAGAACTCCTTTTACAAACTCCCAGATGTTAAGGTGGGAGAGAGCGTGATCTTGACCTGGAACCAGCATCGTTACACGTATAAAATCACCAAAGTAGAGGAGGGGACGGAGATCACGGACTACCAGAGTGATCTCATACTATATACGTGCAAGTTCTTGGTCTCACCGATTAGGATATTTGTGTATGCAGATCTGGTAGAGTAATCCCAAGAGAAATAGATATAGGGTTGACAAAATGATTATAGGGTGGTATGATCCGCCCCATATGAAAAAACTAATCGTGATCGCCACATTAATAGTACTATCTACTTCTACAGTGAATGCAGAAACAGTCAGAACCTGTTCTTCTGTTTATGGTGGGGGCGAGACCTGTGGTGAAACCACGACTACTACAACTACTGTAACTCACGAAGTGGTTGAAACAGGCGCAAGTGATAACGAGATCGTTAAATTACTTGGTAGTTTTGCTTTAGCAGCCCTGGTTGCAACTGGGCTCTACAAGTTAACCTACAAATCCTACATTTTAGGGTAATAGGTTAATAACTATTATCTAGTTTAGTAAGTACAGCTTTCCTTGATAGTTGGTTGCTTTAATTTTGTTGAGATCAGTGGGGTTGGTAACAACCAGATTAACCTTTTCTTCTGGGATATTCTGACCATCAAAGCGAACAAAAGGTATAAGGTGTGGGGTTGTGGCGTCGACGATTGTTTGCGAGAGCCCATCGTCGTTGTAGCTGGTTGCGATGATAGCTCCTTTTATCCCGAGCTGTTTTAAAGCCACTGCCTTTTTTTCGGTTGCCACTTTTGCTTCTTCACTGGATTTGAAGAAGCTGCGACTATTGGTGTTAATCCAAGGAATGTCGTTACTGCCTTCGCTGTCCTGGGTAATTAGGATGAGTGGTGTATTTAGATTGGTTTTGATTGTACTTACTATATTTTGGAGATCTGTGGAGTTAGTAAAATCACGATGATTAATCAGAATGGCTGTATAGTCCTTATCAGGACTACTAATTGCTGATGAATAGCTAGTGATTAGCTGATAGGGAGTGTTGCCTGTTTCTTTAATGGCTGAAGTTAGGGTAAGGTATTCTTGTGTATAGGGTGGAGGATTAAGTCCTGGCGCTAGGGGAGTGCCAAACTCTTTGATCTGAGTAAAATCAGCTAAGTTTGATTGTAGATTGGGCAAATCGTTGCTTGCTAGTTCTCTTTTAAATTGATCATCGATCAAAGCCAGATCAGGTTTAGTAGTATTGATAGCTGGATCAGAATCTAACTTTTTATACCAATGAATATTCGTATTCGGGTTGTGTATTTTGACATCTAGATAGGCATAATCAGGCGCAGCGATGGTGGCTTCTGTAGTAGTTGTCTTGAGGTAATTGATTGCTTCTAGCTGATTGTATGTTGCTTGACTGCTCCAGGGGTAACTAGCTCCGAGTATGACATAAAAAATATAGCTTGCAAGCGCGAGGCCACAGAAGAGATTTCTGAATTTTTTAGAGGAGTTATGTACGGCTAGTGCTAGATTGAGCGCTAGAAAGGGAAGGAGGGGGATTATATAGAAATCGTAGATTTGGCCACCACGAATTAAGAAGAAGAGATAAAAAATACTAAAGAAAGCGAGATAACGGGTAGATGGTCTAAGGAATATAAAAATGAGTGAGGAGGCACCACCAAAGAAAAGGATTGGATCGATCTTAAGCCAGACAGAGAGCATTTCGCGAAAATGCGAACCTGCTTGATAAAACGGCACTTGGGAACCCCGATTAAGTTGAAAAAGAATAGTTTCTAGTAGGGAGACCTGCTCAGCTTTGGGGAGAAGCTCATTTTTGAGAAGAGCTAAGAGAGGGAAGAAGCTGAGGATAAAGACAAGTGTAATAGTTGAGGTAAGGAGGCTGTAGCGACGGGTTCGGAGAGAGCGAGTTAGGTGGTTAAGAAGGAGGAAATACGGGGGGATAAAAAAGAGAAATGATTCTTTGGTAAGGATGGCTACTGCAAAACTAGCAGCCGAAAAAATAGTTAGCTTAAGTTTATCTGGGTAGTAGATGAGTAAGTTAAGGCTCAACAGAAGCCAAAAAATGGCAAGATTGTCGAGCAGGACCATCCGCCCAAAGGTCTGTGTTAGCGCGCTTAAGCCGTAAATTACGACCGCAAGGAGACCAATTAGGCGTGAGCGTGATACACGACTTGCAAGCGCATATAGGAGGGTGGTGGTGGTAGAGAGGATCAGAGCCATTAAAACTCTGGAAGTTAAAATGCTACTACCCCAGAAGCTTGTAGCGCCAACGAGTCTTTGCCACACGCCTATCTGGAGCCAACCAAGAGGAGAGTGATCGTACCAATAAGTGTAGGGACCGAGCTCGCCGAGTGTAGTTAGGCTGTAAGCTTGGGAGACGTAGATACCTTCGTCTCCAATAAATTTTGGGAAATTATTAAGATTGTAGAGCGTAAGAGCAAACGAAGCCAAAAAAACCAAGAGTGGTAAGAGAAATCTTTTCATGCCTCTAGTATAGCAAGGCTTCGCGGTGGGCGTTGTGGTGGGTGGTTTTATCCCAATTGTAATTACCAGCTGCGAGTTTGTAGAGCGCGCGTGTGGTAGCTAAGAAAAGGAGGGCTTGATAGGGAAGAAAATAAAAAATCAGGGTAAGTCTACGCCATGCGCTAAGCTTGAGGTTGTGGAGAGTGCAGAGCTCGATTAAGCCAAGCTGATAGAGACCGAGCTGCAAGAATAGAAAATACGCAGGAATAAAGGAGATTAAGGCAACCCAGAGAGGGATCTGTCCGCTCGTTGCTAGGAGTGGGGCAAAGACCATGTTGAGAAAGCTGAGATGTCTGAATAAGGGCTGGGTAAGAATGTAGATAGTGAGTAGTTGTTGTTTAGCACCAAGTCTGCGCCAGTTTTGTTTAGCTAGCACCTGGAGATAGCCCTGGTCCCAGCGCGCGCGCTGCTTGATAAGGCCTAGCTCGTCGACTGGTGTCTCTTCGAGAGTGGCGAGCGCTGGATCCTCGAGAATACCAATACTGGCGCGGTAACTGCTTAAGCGGATGCCAATATCGGCGTCTTCGGTGAGACAGGTCTCATCATAACCTCCTATACTTTTGAGCGCTGACTTGTGGATAAAGACAGTGTTGCCGCCGAGTGGAATCGTATTTTGTACGGATAGGAACGGTAGGACTGAAGCAAACCAGTAGTAGTACTCAATCGAGTTTAGGGCAGAGAACCACGAGCTATTTACATTGACCAGATGAACTGGAGCTTGGACCGCATGAGTAGTGGGGTGAGTTAGCCAGTAGTCGTTTACTTTTTTGAGTAAGTTGGGGTTGACTTCATCCTCAGCATCAAAGATGGAAACAATATCGTTTTTGGCAAAAGAGAGACCTACGTTGAGTGAATATGATTTGCTGTGAGCGAGGCCATCTATTGGGATAACTGTAAGGTTTAAGTCTGGATTATTTGCTCTAGCATGTTCGATTTCACGTAGTGTAGGCTCATCATTTGCTGGAGTAATAACTATTAATTCATAAAGATCTTTGGGGTAGTTTAGGTTAGCCAAATTGCTTATAGTTCTGCCTATCACTACCGCTTCATCTTTGGCAGGAATGAGTAAGCTAAATTTTAACTTGGGAGGATGAGAAGGGAACATTTGCTTAGGTTTACCTACTGTGTGGAGCATAGCTCTCGTTACAAAATAACCTTGGAGAGATAAGGCAAGCGTAATAACTAGGGTCAAGATGGTGAGGCTAGGGAGGTTGGGAGCTAGGAAGATAAGTGAAAGGAAAGCTGTAGCTGCAGCCGCACCATAGAGATATGGTTTAAGAGTTCCTATACGCTGCTTGAGAGCTCTAAGCTGGCTGAGAGCGTAGGTGGGGAGGGTGGCTAGACTTACGGCAATGAGGGGGACAACGGGTAGGAGATAGCGATTCCATTTAACTGGGATGATTAGAAATAGAGATAAGAGATTAAACAAGGTAAAGAGGGAAAACTTTTTACTATATTTGTAGCTGGCATAGAGAGAGACCACAAAGACTAGTGCCAGGGGAATAGCGTGGCGAATGGTGTCAGTACTGAGATATGAGCTAAAGAGCTCGGTTAGCGCATAGTTTGTCGAATCAAGAATTGAGGTAGTTTGATAGGAGATGGGAACACTTTCTAGCTGAGTGGTGCGCCAAGTTAACATTTTTAGCATACTCTCTAGTGGATTGATCCAGAGATTGGGGTGCAGGGCAAAAAAGACAGAGCTTGCTAGGACTATCGAAGCAAGAGCTGGGAGGAAGTGAATGTAGCCAAGGTAGGTATAGATTAGGAGGGTGGGGATGGCAGCGGAGAACTTGGTGCTTAGTGCGAGGCCAGTAACCAGACCAAGGACAAGGCTTAATGATTTGATGTATTTAGCCTGCCGATTAATGGCTATGAATAAAATTGCTTGGAGGTTTAGGAAGATCAAGAGTAACTGGTCCATCATGATCATGGTAGAGAGGTTGCGGAAGAAGGAGTAGTAACCAAGATAGAGACTGGCAAGGATGCCCGCTACAGGACCGGCGACAATGTAGCCGAGGTAGTAGGTGGTGGCGAGGGCGAGACTAGAGACTAAGAGTGCGAGAGTGCGCGCATTTACCACAAGACTTTTAACACCATCTAGCGACTGATCCCAGGTACTTATTGGTGGGCCGTCGAGACAACCCCAACTGTTATAGAAACTAGAAGCGTCTTTGGTTGTACACGGAGAGTTGCTGGCATTTAGGACTGAGCGGTCGCCGGGCACCAGGGAGTAGAGGTAGTTGGTGAGCTGAGGCTGGTCGTAGGCGCCCCATTCGGACCAGATTTTGTTGTCAAAATCACCAGAAAAGTAGGCGTCAGCATATTTAGTACGTTCAAGATAAATCAGCTCGTCACTATTAAAGTTGTAGTCAGAGGTGATCCTAGGGTATGACCATAAGAAAAACACCCCAGCAGTGATTAGGGGGAGCAGAATGAGCTGGAGGATATTTTTTATTAACTTCATTGTTTGTAAGAATACAAAACTATTTTGTATACTTGCAAACAATAGCTAGAAACACGCTGACCCAAACCAGGTCACACTTCTCCGCAAGGAGACTCTGCAGGAATTCTGCGGAAGAAGTGTGACGCTGATGTCGGGATTGTTTGGCCTGGCAGGCAATATGCTACTTGGGGATGACCCAAAAAGAAAGCATCTCGCCGTATGCGGGGAGGCGGTAATTGCCAGGCAGATCATAGAGGACATCCTCCATCTCGGACCATGCGAAGATCAAGTCACCTGGGATGACGAAGTCTTCAATCGGGATACCGATGACATATGTGAACGGCTCGTCACAGTATCCATTCCAGTCACCAGGTTTGCCGGTATCGTTTTTGCAAACGAGGAGTTCTTTACCGACTAATTGGGTGAACGAAACTTGATGGAATGGAACTTTTGATTCGCCAGTGCGATCGGGCATGAAGACGTACAACTGTCCGCTAATGTTACAAACTTCCAGTTGAATGCCACCATCATTGCCAGCTTCGACTTTTCCCTTCGGATATTCGTAGTCAACAACAACGTTGCGATCGGTCCAATGTTCGAGGTACGCCTGCATGGAGAAGCCGCTTTCCTGTGTGCTCTGGTTGATGATGCCAGCATAATTCAGGTTTGCGGGTCCGTTAGACCAAGGTTTGGTGACGCCGCCAGTGAAGACACAGGCTCCTTCCGGGAGGTAGGTGAAAGCGTGGAAGGTGGGATCAAGGTCATAGGTAGTGGTGTCGCTGGATTCGTCTTCATAGTTCTCTTTGGTAGGTGCGTTTGCAGATTTGATTTCAATCGGCAGATGAAGTCCATACCACACGAGTTTGATCGAGTCCTTGATCTGATTACCGTAGTACACAGCGACAAGTGATGTGACTGCGCAGAAGAACAGAATGGCGAAAGCGCCAATTGCGGCAAAGATGTACGTAATAGGTTTCACGAGATTGTCCTTTCATAGACAGAGGGTTGAAAAAATTGGGGGGTTGGGGGATGGGAACTTTGCAGAGTCTCCGGGAAAATAGACAACAAAGGTAGTGTTATCTGCTTTCTGGAAACTCTGCATACCTGTTTTTGAAAGGTTGCGTGTTTCTAGCTTGTTAAAGTGCTTAAGGGGACTACTATACATAAGCGCAGTCGCTTACTTGAGCAGTCACTCTTAATCCGATTTTTTGGATCGGAGGTGAAGGGGCTAAGATTTGGGTAGTAATTAAACTGCCCAAACTTTAACAGGCGCCCCTTCGCCTCCGGCTTTAACATGTACTCTAAATTTGGAAATTTGTGTGTAACCAATGAGCCTGTTAAAGCTCGCGAATCATAACATGCTATGGGACATTTGTCAAGCCTATAGGTCTATTTCTGGAAGTAGAGGTTATCAAGACTTAGGTTAACTGGATCTGGGTTCTCACCTGATTTTTCGATGATAATGCCGGAGATAGAGGTGAGACCAGAATCTATCGTAGTGAGCGTATTATCGCCACTAGTCAGTGTGTAGGTTTTGGACAGAGTCCCATCATATGATTTAAATCTAAGGGTGAGCGATTCAGGTGTATTTGCACTCACTGTTAAATGGAGTGTTTTGTAGATTGAGGGATCGAGGCGGCGCGAAGTATTTAAGTTAATACCTGAACCGCTAGTCAGGTTGGTTGAGATAGAGGTATCTAAGGTTAAGGGTGAACCCCAGGAGTAATCGGCAAAGCCTGAATCGAGAAAATCGGTATAGACGACGAGCTTATTGGGATCAGTCTCAAAGGTGGGGAGGACAAAGGAAGAGTCGCTGGGGGAGACGAGAGCTTGTTTAACTAACTCACCATAGGCGGAGGGTGTAAAGGTGGATTCATTAGAAAGAAGGCAGGGGCAGCCAGTACTCGTATAGTGCCAGGCAGTCCAGCCGAGCTCGAGTTTGTCTGCATAGGAGAGAATATTTTTGACGTCAGTTAGCGACATGCTGAGCTTATCCATGGTGCCAAACTCTCCAAGAAAGACGGGATAGACCTCGGCGATGCGTCCAAAGAAACCAGGGAACTCGGCAGTTTTGTTGTAGGGGTTACTGCGGTAGACAATATTATCGAAGATGAGGGGTTGATCGAGCCAAGCGTTAATGTCACGACCCCAGTCTAGGCCGGTTACCATAATGAGAGAGTTGGGAGAGACCGCTCGCACCTGGGGGATTAGGGCGTTGTAGGTAGAAGATAGGTCACTAAATGGGATATCCCTTGGTTCGGCCAGGAGGTCGTAGATGATGTGAGGATCGTTTTTGTATCTATTTGCAATAGATAGCCACATTTTGATCCCATTTTGGTTGGGGAGGGAAGAATTATCGGTAAACCAGGGGTGGAGGATGACGTAGAGGCCATTAACTCTTGCGGGATTAAGGATTTGCTCCTCTAACTTAAGGAAGAATTCAGCGGGACTTTCCTCGTATTCGTGTTGATACACTCTAGTTCTAACAACGTTGATTTGCCAATCTTTTTTGGCTCTTTCAATTGCTTTGGCATTCCAAGTTAAGTAGTTGCCCCCCCAGTTGGTACTAATTAGGTTGATTCCTCTCAGTATTACTGGATTATTGTTTTGATCTACGACTTTTCTACCATTAGTTTTTAGAGGCGAGACTGTGGGATTTAATTTTTGGTTGTAGTCGAACTGGTAGAGCGCGAGCTGAGGAGAGAGTTTTTTGTAACCCAAGTAAAGAAGTGGACTAAAAGCAAGGAGAATAATGAACAATATCTGGAGACGGATTATGAGCAGTTTCATACATTAATACTAACATGAGAAATGTTGAGTGTTTTTGATGTATTTTTAGTGGTTGCCCAGAATGCCTCACCCTATATATAGTGGATAGATGTATGTTGCCATTTGACGCCATTCACCCAAAATTAAGAAGAAAGCACGAAAGTCTAACTAGAATAGCTGAAGACAAGCCTGGAATACTGGGAGAGCATCCGATTTTGGCGCATTACCTGGCTGTCCAGATTGAAATGCTCAAAACTCGCGACGTCATGTTTGCGCATGATTTTGCAGGAAATTCTGCAACATTAATTAGTTATGCTATTGGCGAAATGCATGAGTTGGTCGAAGAGGTGCCTGTCTTAAATAAGAAAGTCCTCACACTAAACCCAATTAGTGCATCGAGCGAAGGTGGTGATGTAATATGGTTTTTGGGGATGAGGGTTGGTCTTGGATACTTAGATAAGAGTAAGAGGTTGGGTGTTTATGAGGGCAACTTAATTTCTGGATTTATGGGCATTATTGATGGTATAGCCAGAATATATCCTGAATTTGATCCCAAAGCTAATGCATCGGATGTGAGAGAGAAGAATGTATTAAACTGGCCTGATCGGGTTTTGCGTGCCGCACCAAATACAAGTATTGATGTGATGGCAAGAGTTTTTGAAGAAGAGCGTAAAGAGAAATTAAAATCTTTGCGTGGCAAACTAGATGATCGAAAAATCACACCACCGATCTATGAATCTATCCAAAAGGCCAGGAGCAAGATGCCAAAAGTTCCTGAAGCTCAGTGGGGAGCCCAGAAGAGATATAGGGATGTGGTGGTTTATGCCAGGGAAGCATCACAACATTATTCTTACGCTAGTTGACTTAGTGTGTACCTATTGTGTATACTTAACTCCCGATGAGCAAAGAAGTGCACATCGGTTTTTTTGTACAAAATCCTCTTAAAATGGGGATTATTTTTGATTTTGGAGATCCCGCGAGAGCGGGATTTTTTTATGGGTAAGGCAGAAATAAGTAAATTAATGCAAGTTGTGCCTGGAGCTGACATGGGATTAATGTCATCGGCGCCACAAAAGCAACTAGGGTGGGAGAAGGCACTATCGCCTTATCCGGTTATCGCTACACCAATCCCAACACCACCCAGGTTGCCGGAGAGAGACATTCCTCATCCTGATGACACCGCAACTAGCAAGCTTCAAGGTTTTGCGGGACAAGTACCACTCGATAGAGTCGCGAAGGAGCTAAATCCTCGAGCTACCGCGACGATTTGTGATGTACTTTTTGTGGCACAAGACCAAGTGCAAACAACTGATCGTGAGAGATTGGGTGCACCAATTGTGATTGGGGCGATTGGCCAGGTCTTAAAAGACTCCATTAAGGGAGATAGGCAAGGGACTATGAAGATTTTTAACACAACTGGGACGGCACGAGTTGCGGATTTAGTTAGATATAAAGAAAAGACCCCAAATGAATTAATTTTTCGAGCATGGGAAGAAGGACTGCTTGCTTTGTCTCCGAGACTGATTGATCTACTGGCAAAGCCGAAGCAGTTGTTTAAGCTGCATAAAATGGGGGTGGTAGGACCGGGAATGATTAATCCAAAATCGATTGCAGGAATCAACTGGCCTGATTTAGCCAGAGGGGTTCCGCAGATAGCGAGGAGTGTTCGTGGCGGACATCGTGATATCTCAATGGAGTTAAAACTAGGCAGACATGGATATCATTATTTGTCCGCTGAAACAACAATTGCGGAAGCCGAAAGGGCAGCTAAGGAGCTGGATGTAATAACCCGTGGTATTCCTGAATCTATTGCGGCAGGGATTGTGGCCTTCTATTTGCAGTAATATGATATATATAGATATATTTACTATTATGTAATTTTTATATAATATATCCTATAACTTATGAGTAATGAAAAGAAAACCTTTCCAGATACTAAAGCTGGACAGATCGCTCTGAGTATTATAGAAAGTAAACCTAATTGCAAGAATTGTAAATCTAGAGTAGCTACTCATACAGTTGATGTAGATATACAGGGTGATCTTGAAATGTTTCCTTGCTGTGATGATTGTGATGCCGCTATGATTGCCATACTCAAAAAACAACTGGGCATGGTTCAATATGATAACTCCGCAACATTTTCAAGTAATGGATGGGGTCGAACTGTAATTGATCGCGGGGACTTTGCTTTAGGTGGCATATAGGGGTATACTTCGTCGTTCATATGAGACTGCAAGAATATAAGTCAGTTGCGATTGGTGGAGAAGCTGGTACTGGTAAGACCACTATAGCGACGTTACTTGCTGCTCAATTAGGATGGGGCATATATGGAGCAGGTAACCAGTTTCGATCTGCCCGTCCAGGCATGAGTGATCACCTGATGGGGGCAGCGTCTGGAAGTGATTCTGAGCATGACAGAATAGATCAACATATGATTTCTCTTCTTGAGGAAGGGAATTATGTAGTTGAGGGGAGAGTTGCTGGTTTGGTTGCTGCTGTTAATAAAATTCCAGATGTAATGAAAGTACTACTCGTGTGTGGAGATGTTAGGTTTCAAAGAATTTTTGATCGTAATCCAGGGAAATATCCATCTGTAGCGCAGGCTCGTATTCAAACTTTACAGAGAGAAGAAGAGAATCTTGCAGTTTTTAGTAATAGATATGGTGGAAGGTCCTATTTAGATCACTCAAATTATGATGTAGTGATCGACACTGGAGATTACGATATATCGCAAATTGTACTTTCACTGCTAGGACAAATAAACAGTTAACTCAAGGATGCAACAATTTTATTTGCTAGTTCTTTTATTTGCTCTTGACTGTAATTTCTGGTTGTTAATGTAGGGGTGCCGAGACGGAGGCCGGATGGATTCCAGGGCTTACCGGTTTCACCTGGTACAGTATTTTTGTTAGCGATAATTCCAACAGCTTCTAGTTTTTCGGCGGCTTCTTTGCCGGTTAATCCCTTATTTCTTAGATCAATTAAGATCAAGTGTTTGTCAGTGCCGCCAGTTACAACGTCGAAGCCTGCTTGGGTGAGTTCGCTGGCTAAGAGCTGAGCATTAGTTACGCAGGCTTTTGCGTAGTCTTTAAATTCTGGCTGAGCTGCTTCGTGGAGGGCAACGGCAATCCCCGCAATACTATGATTTTGTGGGCCACCTTGGAGAGCGGGAAAGACGGCAAAATCTATTTTTTCAGCGACATCTTCGCCTAGCTCTTTTTTATTGGCAAAGATCATGGCGCCAATTGGACCGCGCAGAGTTTTTCGAGTGGTCATGGTGACTATATGAGCGTAGGGGAGAGGGCTCTGATTAGCGCCGCCGGCAATTAGTCCGGCCTCGTGGGCAACATCTGCCATGTAGAGCGCGCCAACTGAGTCGGCGATGGTGCGCATCCGTGCGTGATCAATCTCTCTGGGGTAGGCGGTGCCACCACTGATTAAGATCCGGGGTTTTACTTCTTTGGCGCGGGCTTCGATTTGCGCATAGTCAAAAACTCTCGTCTTGGGATCAACATTGTAGAAATAGGTGTCGTAAATTCGTGAAGTAAAGCTAATTGGTTTGCCAGTGTCCGGTAGTTTCCAACCATGAGTGAGGTGGCCACCATCATAGAGCGACATCGCAAGCATTTTATCGCCAGGGTTAAGTGTTGCGGCGTAGGCAGCAAAATTGGCGATGCTCCCAGTGACAGGTTGAACGTTGACGTGCCAGACTGTAGGATCGAGCTGGAAAAGTGAAAGGGCGCGAGCCTCAGCCAGACTTTCTATGGCATCAATATACTGGTTACCTTGGTAGTAGCGTTTGCCGGGCTGGCCCTCACTGTATTTATTCATGAGGACAGAGCCGACCGCTTCTTTGACTGCATTACTAACTTCGTTTTCACTAGGGATCAAGGAGATTTGGGCTGATTGCCTTTTTTCTTCGGCTTGGATTAGATTGTAAATCTCGGGATCGACAGTCTTTAAATTCATAGATGGATTATAGCTTATGTGCTGTTAATGTGTGTTGCTGCTGCCCTGTAAAATGGAGTGTTAGAGTATGAGTAATAATCAAATGCCAAAGTGGTCCATTGATATTAATTCACCATTCCTGGGGAGTGATGAAATGCGTCGGGCGGACGGGCAAGGATTATGGGAGTACTTTAACTCGGCAGGGATTGATTATAAAAAGGAAGACTTTCCATTTTTGACTAACCATAAAGTGCCGAGGGTAAAGCGATTATTTGATTTTGGTGAATTTTTGCACTTATCAGGCAAGGGAGAAGCCTTATCATATCTCTACTCTGGACTGGGCAAAGTCTGGAATTATGTCGGGCCTGTACTGGATCGCGAATTACCTCATGGTTTTAACGATCATACCGATCGACACACGCTCTGGGTGACCCAGACGGCGGTCGAGCTACTCTCGCGCGCAGGGCGGAGCTATAAAAATGGAGGAGATCTATATGGTAGTCAGAGTGAGGTACTGCTAACCCTGGTAGGGATGACGCATGACCTAGGGAATTTAATAGACCGAAAGAGTCATTCAATGTATTCGGCTTGGCTACTGACTAGACTATTTGGTAACACAGAGTCACACCAAAAGGAGTGGTGGAGCGTACTTTATACGATACTCTTTCATGAAGAGCCAATGCTTGTTGATTTATCCGTAAACCTGAGCACAGGGATCCCGCTACAATGGGCGCTGGTTGCTGCAGATAAAATGCATGTAGGGAGAGATAGGATAGGGGATCGCTCATATGAATCGGGGATTGCCAATAATGCACTAGAAGAAGACGTACATATTCTCTTAAACGCTCTGATTGTCCGGAGTGCCTGGGTGATGGCGGCAAATTCGTACGTGTGGCACCTAGATTTTGAGATTGAGCAGCTCCAAGATAAGTTTGCGAGTTTTACGAAAGGGAATGGTCGGATCTGGGTACCAAAGGCATTTCATGCGAAATATGTGGCTGGACAATCGTACCGCGAGATTTTTACCGAAATGTTTTTGGAGTTATATGAAGCCAGAATAAGGATGGCTGCGATGAGTATATTTCTACTTTACCCATACATCAATCGATTCCAAGTATTTTTGTCTGACGCTAAGCGGATACCAGGGCAGATCACACCAGGCGAAATGTTAATCTGTGAAGTCGTGCGCTAGGGATATAGCATATAATTAAGACATGATAGTAATTAATGGACGAACGATTGCGAGTGAGATAGAGGGTGAGCTCCAAAAAAAAGTGGCATCGCTTAAGTTAACACCTAGGATAGTGAGTATTGTTGTCGGAGACGATCCGGCTAGTTTGCTATATACCAACCTGAAAGAGAAGGCGGCCGAGAGAGTGGGGATAGAGTTTGAAATCGTTAAGTTAGCTCGAGCTAGTAAAATTGAACTGATCGAATTGGTGTGTGAAATATCCAATCTTCCTGAGGTGACAGGTGTCATGCTACAGCTCCCGATACCGAATATTAGTGGAGATGAGTTAAAAGAAGTGGTTTTGAACATACCTATCGCAAAAGATGTGGATGGGATGCGATGGGAGCAGTCGGACGTAATGCCAGCTACTGTTAGAGCGGTGATTACATTGCTTTCGAAAATAGAAAGTGAGACACAGGCTAGTTTGGTTAATAAAAGAGTGGTAATAGTCGGAGCGCGAGGGGCAGTAGGCAGGCCGTTGGTTTATTATCTAAAAAAACTAGGATACAGTGAGATATCTGAAGTCGAGTGGGATACACCTACTCCAGCAGAGATTATAAGAACTGGCGAAGTGGTTATTAGTTGCGTAGGTAAAGAGGGATTGATAACGACTGAGATGGTAAATGAAGGATCAATTGTTCTTGACGTTGGCGCACCTCGAGGAGATATGACTCAAGAAGTGTATCAAAAAGCATCAGTATCGGTGGAAGTTCCCGGTGGGGTAGGACCTGTGACGATTGCTAGTTTAATGAATAATGCTCTGGATTTGGTGAAGAAATAGATATATTTTGATCTATTGACGTATACACACTTGTTACGCATAATCACAGGAATGAATCTTAGCTACGAACGGCTCGTGTTCTTTAATCCCGGTGATAGGGATGGGTGGAATGGGTCTGGTCCTAAAGAAACCTTAGACGATATCGCTAAAAGACTAAGGGAAGTTGAAGAGGTGGTTATTGAGCCGGCTCAAGAAGTAAATAAGGAAGTTGATGAGGTTCTTGGCGAGTAAGTTATTTTACGTATTGTGTTATAATTCCTCAAGTTATAAAAATCTACATCTAGAGACGACCTCCTGATTATCAGGCCTCTAGAGAAGTAAAAGGAGGCAACTATGGCAGCTAAAGCGCCAAAAACAGTAAGTAAAGAAGTAGTAGAGAATAAAGTCGAAAATACTACTTATCATTTCCCCGAACTCAAAGAAATGCTAGAGGCTGGAGTCCATTTTGGACATTCGGTAAAGAGACGTAACCCCAGGATGGACGAGTACGTTTATGCTGTCAAAAATGGAGTACAGATTTTTGATCTAATCAAGACGCACGAAAAACTCAAAGAAGCCTGCGATTATCTCAAAGAAACCGTAGCCAAAGGTGGATCAGTCCTCCTAGTCGGATCTAAGGGTCAGGCTGCACCAACGATTAAGGCTGAAGCAGAACGAATTGGTGTCCCATACATTTCTACTCGCTGGATCGGTGGTCTCTTTACCAACTGGGAGATGTTAAAAGGACGTGTTAACCGACTCATTGAAATGCGCAAAGCTTTTGAGACTGGAGCATATAGCAAGTACACCAAAAAAGAGCAAGTCGTTCTCAAGAAAGAGATGGATCGTCTAGACCGGATGTATGGTGGTGTTGTAACACTCAAAGATCTACCAAAAGTCATCTTTATTGTTGACCCAACCCGTGAGACTACCGCACTTCATGAGAGTCTCCTCCGTGAGATCCCAGTAGTTGCGATCTGTGATAGTAACTGTAACCCAGACGGAATTACTAAGGTAATCCCAGCTAATGATGACGCACTAAAATCAGTCGTCATGCTAGTGACTGCCGTTACCCACGCTGTCGAAGAGGGACTAATGCTCGCTAAAAGAGCTGCCTAAAGTTAAAGTTACCTAGTATTTAGTAAGGGGAAAATAATATGACAAAAATAACAATGGATCAGATTAAAGAGCTCCGCGAGGAGACAGGGGCAGGGATCATGGACGTGCGCAAAGCACTTACTGCCTCAGAGGGCGATATGAAAAAGGCAAAAGCCTGGATCACCGAAAAAGGGTTAACTCGCGCAGCCGAAAAAGCCGATCGCACCACCGAAGCAGGGTATGTGTTCTCATATGTCCACTTTAACGGGCGCGTTGGTGCATTAGTTAAGCTCGCTTGCGAGACAGACTTTGTGGCAAAGACAGAGGATTTCCAGCATCTAGGTCGCGAGATCGCTATGCAGGTAGCCTCGATGAAACCAGAAACTATCGAAGAGCTAATGTCACAAGATTATCTCAGAGACAGTAGTCAAACAATCGAAAAACTAGCCAAAACAGTATCAGGCAAGACTGGGGAGAATATCCGAGTCATTGCTATTGCTGTCCTCTAGCCTCTGGTTAGGTCGCGTGTTATCATGACTGAATGACAACCATTCTTTTACTGTCTCTTTTAATATTACTCCACGAGTTCGGACACTATATTGTTGCCAAATTATTTGGGGTAAAAGTCGAGGAATTTGGTATCGGGATACCACCAAAGGCTTTTAAACTTTTTACCTGGCGCGAGACCGAATTTACCTTTAACTGGCTCCCACTCGGTGGATTTGTGCGGTTAGCTGGCGAGGATCACGACCCATCACTCTGGGAAAAAGTTAACCCATTTTTGCGTAAAAAAATGTTCTTTGCAAAACCTGCGTGGCAGCGAGCTCTAGTCATCATGGCGGGGGTGTTTGTTAATTTTGTGGTTGGAATACTCGCTTTTTCGACGATTTATTCGATCAATGGAGTGCCAAAAGAGGTGGGACAGCAAGTGATGATCTCCGAAGTACTACCAAATACACCGGCTGAGTTTGCTAACCTAGAGCAGGGCGAAGTTGTTTACCAAATTGATGAGACAGAGGTAAAAACTTCGGCAGAATTTGTGGAGTTGATCAAAGAGCGCAAAGGTAAAATTGTTAGTCTGTGGCTTAACAAAGTAGATATTAATGGTAAGCGAACTGATGCTAGTAGAGTGGTTGAGATCGTACCAAGAGAAAACCCGCCAGCGGGAGAGGGAGCACTAGGTGTGGCTGTTTCGACTGTGCCGATATTTGAATACGAGAAACTGCCTTGGTACAAAGCGCCAATTGTCGGGACAGTTGAAGGATTTAAAGAGGCGATAGGGTGGAGTAGAGAATTTTTGCGGATCTTTTCTCATCCATC
The DNA here is from genome assembly GCA_964610445.1 of uncultured Pseudomonadales bacterium. Lineage (GTDB taxonomy): Bacteria > Patescibacteriota > Microgenomatia > UBA1400 > UBA12108 > GWF. The sequence goes on from CAZSVV010000002.1 coordinate 31,454, forward strand.
AGAACTGATCAAAAATGTAGGTGGGCCTGTGCAGGTAGTACGGGTAGGACAGCAGGCGGTTGAGATGGGATGGGAAGTGACACTTAGATTTGTCGGCATTATTTCTCTTAACCTCGCGATCTTTAACCTACTCCCGATCCCGGCGCTCGATGGTGGGAGACTACTCATGGTAGCTCTCGAAAAGGTCGTAGGGAGAAAGCGAATAGCTAAGATCGAGCAGTATGTGAATGCGGTCGGGATGGGGTTACTAATCCTACTATTGATTGTGATTACGATTAAAGATATCTTTTTCGTATAACGTTGTTTTGATGTCAGAATTAAGAGACTATCTGACTCTGGGAAAAGTAAAAAAAGAAAAAGGAGAAAATCTAGTTAGGAGTATGGTAAGACATGACTCAGACCGACTAGCTCGGATAATAGCTACCTTGCTGTAGAATAAAGATATGGCAAAAACCTTAGTTACCCACAAAAACCCAGATCTCGATGCGATTACCTCGCTTTGGTTGCTGATCCGTTTTGACCAATCACACTACGGAGATGCGCATCTAGAATTTATCCCAGCAAGTACTACGTACAAAAACCTCCCCGTAGACTCTGATCCCGATGTAGTTCATGTTGATGTTGGATTTGGCCGTTTTGATCACCACATGCCAGGGGGATACGAAACCTGTGGGTCCAAATTAGTGTATGAACACCTAGTAGCTCAGGGACTAGTACCACCTAGTGATACTGCGCTTAAGCGGATGACTGAGTTTGCCCTAGCCATAGATCGCTTTGAAGATTCGGGATGGGACGAGCCTCTAGCAGTAAGATACGCCTATACACTACATGAGGTGATACCATCACTACATTCTATCGGAGTCATGGATAACGAGGCAGTGGCACGTTATGTTTTCTTGTATCTAGATGGGGTTTATCAGCGGCTCAAGCAGGTAGTAAAAGCGGAGGAGGAGATCAAAACAGGACAGGAATTTGGCTGGGCAGTGGGGAAGGGAATTGCCATATTATCTGCCAATAGTGAAGTGATTAAGATTGCCCAAAAGCAAGGGTATACACTAGTTATCCTCAAACATCCAGACTACGGACACATGCGGATTAAGGCAGTGCCAGAGAAAAACATCGATCTGACAGTACTTTATGATAAAATACTAAAGCACGATAGACCTGATCAATGGTTTTTGCATCCGTCTAAACAGATGCTACTCAATGGGTCAGATAAATCGAGTCCTAAGGATCCGACCAACCTCGCTTTACAAGAGGTAGTGGATCTTGTTAAGGAGGTGTTTTAATCTTATATGCCAATCATAGTCAAAGCAAAAAAAGACGAATCAGCTGATTCTTTGATCAAACGATTTAAGAAAAAAGTTCTGAACGAAAATATCATTGACGAAGTGAGAGACCGCGAGTTTCACAAAACTGATGCAATGAAACGCAAAGAACGTAATAACGAAATTCGTCGTAAAAAATACGTGGATCGCATGCAGCGCGCAGCGGCCAAGAAAAAATAAGCATGACGATACTCTCGCAGCTTACTGAGGAAATGAAAGTCGCCATGAAGGCGCGTGATTCGGCGCGTCTCTCGGCTGTCCGCATGTTGATCTCTGCCCTAAAATATGCACTAGTTGATAAACCTGAGATGACAGAGGCTGATGAAGTCGCGATACTCTCTAAAGAAGCTAAAAAGAGGCGTGAGAGCGTGCTCGCTTATCGCTCTGGGGGACGTGAAGAACTCGCCAAAACCGAAGAATTTGAGCTATCTGTTATAGAGCAGTATCTACCCAAGATGATGAGTGAAGAAGAAGTGAGAGAGGTGGCAAGTAGCAAGTTATCGGACAAAACAGGATTAGCAATAGGCGATGCTATGAAGTTAGTTTTGGCAGAATTAAAAGGCAAGGCAGATAGTAGCACCGTTGCAAAAGTGGTAAAAGAATTATTGTCAAAATGATTACCATCGACATTATCGCCGATGCCAAGTTTCCGTTTGATAGAGTAGCACTGCGAGAGCATTTAACCAAAGTACTGGCCCGCCATAGACTGACAGATAACGTAGTTGTCGAGGTGCAGGTGGTGGGTGCGCGCAAGATGAGCCAACTCCATCTCGACTTTATGCAGCTACCAGGGCCGACTGACGTACTATCTTTTCCACTCAATGACCAAAAAGATGATGAGCCATTTCTCTCTTCACCTGATGGGATGCTACGGCTAGGGGATATTGTCGTGTGCTATCCGGTGGCAGTCGAGGAGGCACTAGAGAAGCAGATCAAACTAGATGATCAGATCCAGTTCCTGGCGGAGCATGGACTCATGCATTTGCTTGGGTTTCATCACGAATAATTTTTGCTCGCACGTGGTAAAGTAGTTACATGAGTTTGTATCTTAAATATCGTCCAAAAACCGTAGATCAGTTAGACCTAGCGAGTGTGCGAGACGCATTTAACAAGCTAATTCAATCTAATTTGGTTTCTCATGCATATCTCTTTACTGGCCCTAGGGGAGCGGGTAAGACTAGCTCGGCTCGGATCCTCGCAAGGATCGTCAACTGCGAAAATTCGCCAGCGGGCGAACTATCGGAGCCATGCAATGAGTGTTCAGCATGCCTATCTATCTTAAATGGCGGGAGTCTAGATTTTATAGAGATAGATGCGGCCTCTAACCGCGGGATAGATGATATTAGAGAGCTCAAAGAGAAGATTAGGCTCGCGCCAAGCGACCTTAAGTATAAAGTCTATATTATCGACGAAGTGCACATGCTGACTACCGAGGCATTTAATGCACTCCTCAAGACTTTAGAGGAGCCACCAGAGCACGCGATCTTTATCCTATGTACGACAGAGACCCACAAAGTCCCTGAGACCATACAGAGCCGGTGTGTGAGTATTGGCTTTACTAAGGCCACACCTGACGAGATGAAGCGCAGTTTTGGACGAGTGGTTGCGGGTGAAAAAAAGAAAGTAAGTGATCAAGCTCTAGATTATCTAGCACGTAGTGTGGATGGGTCATTTCGTGATGGTGTAAAGATCTTAGACAAAGTCCTGTCTAGCTCGAGTGAGGTAACGCTCTCTGATATAGAGCAAGCGATCATGGGTGTAGCAGGGTTTAATGTAGCCGCTCTCACAGAGTCCCTGGTAAGTCGAGATAGTGCGAGGGCTCTCGAAGAGTTTCACCTAGCAGTATCACGAGGAGTAGATCTGGCTTATCTGACAGTCGCCCTCATGAAAGAGCTTAGAAACAGAATTGTTGCTGGTGGGAGTAAAGACTTGATTAAGTTAGTTTTTAGTCTCGATGAGGTAGCGCGCCGAATCGCATTTAGCCCAGTCCCTGAGCTACTTATTGAGATGGTGATCATTGAGTGGGGTACCGATATAGCAAAGAGTAATCCAGTAGGACCTACTAGCCCTAAACCAGAAAAAACTGAGATCAAACATGAAGTCAAAAAACTAGATGCTGCTTTTGATCATAATAATGTGTGGAAGCAGCTAATGGAGTCACTCAGCGGAGATAGCATTACGATGGGGGCGCTGCTATCTAAGGCGCAGCCTGCTCGACTAGCTGGGGATGAGCTGACAATACATGTGTCATACGGTTTTCACCGAGATCAGATAATGGGTGAAAAGGTTTTGTCGAAACTAGAATCACTCCTCGAGAATGTAGTGGGTCGAAAAATCAGAGTAGTTTGTGAGGTTGCATCTACTCAAATGGCCTCTAAAGGAAAAGCGGATGTGTCACCAGTTGATCTGGGTGATACAATTGATGAAGCAATAGCGATATTTAGTTAAGAAAGGAATTTATGTTTGATAAATTTAAACAAATGGGTAGTCAGGTATCACAGCTTAAGCAGATTAGAGATCAAGCGATCCAGATGCAGAAGCAGCTCCAGGCTGAGGTGATCGAAGTCGAAGAGGATGGGATAAGAGTCGTCATGACAGCTGACCAAAAGGTCCAGACTGTGACTATTGATGGTAAATACGAAGAGCGACTAGTTAAAGTCCTAAATGATGCTATCAAAAAGTCTCAGCAGATAGCTGCCAAGAAGCTACAGGAGATGTCAGGTGGTCTCAAGGGGCTACTAGGTGGCATGGGCGGCGGACAACCTCAGTAAATGTCGGTAGATCAGCAATTCGGCAGGTCAGACAGGTTCGGTAAATCGGCATATTATTGTATGATTTATCTGTGATCAAAGATATCGATGATCTTGATATATACCAAGACTCGCTACATCTGCTTAGTGATTTGTATGATTTAGTTTCCAAGCTACCCCCGTACGAGCGCGATACTGTTGATCAGATACGTAGAGCAGCCAAGTCTATTCCTGCAAACATCGCTGAAGGTTTTGGGAAGAAGATATATCCTAAGGAATTTAGAAGATATTTAATGATAGCTATGGGATCGAGCGATGAATGTGTAGCTCATCTAAGAATATTATTTGTCACTACTCCAAGATTTAGAGATAAAATCTCCGAGTTGGGAGTGCGATTTAAAGTACTTTCTAAACGAATAAACAAATTACGGTCTAGCTGGTTATCTGACCAGCTGAGTAGCTGACCTGCTGAATTGCTGGCTATCTGATGTGCTGACTAGCTGATAGAATGTTCTGTATGCGTTTACCAAAGATTGTCGAGGATGTAGCATCCAGTTTTGAGAAACTCCCTGGGATCGGCCGACGTAGCGCATTACGCCTCGCATTTTATCTACTGAGGATGCCACAGCGTGACCTAGAGATGTTTGCTCAGGGTCTCTCTAATCTCAAAAAGATGACTAAGTTGTGTAGTATCTGCCATAACCTAACAGACCAAGAGCAATGTAGCGTGTGTGGGGACCCTAGTCGTGACTCATCAATGGTCTGTGTAGTTGAGTCATTCCAAGATGTAATTGCACTCGAGAAGTCAGGGAGTTATAAGGGGTTATACCATGTGCTGCATGGCTCGATTTCTCCGCTTAACAACATCGGTCCAGAGGAGCTGTTTATTGATACTTTGGTTAAGCGAGTAAAGAGTGGGGGAGTCGGTGAAGTGATACTTTCGACTAATACGAGCTTAGAAGGGGAGGCAACAGCGCTGTACATAAAGCAAGCATTGGGTGGATGTGACGTGACAATTACGCGGATAGGGCGTGGACTTCCGACCGGTGTTGAGATAGAATATGCAGACGAAGTTACATTACACCAGGCACTGCTGACTAGACGGGCAGTGTAAAGATTATGACACTTGTTGTAGGCGACTATCATCACAAAAAGTTAGATCATGCTGGTAATACAATCGACTATTACCGGGTATGTGATGAATCTATAGTAAATATAAAGAATTTAAAGCTTCTCGAAAGTTACTCTGGTCCTACTTCTTTTGATCACACAATAGTTGATTTTAGAGGTTTTTTCTCTACATATATAAGTGCGTCAATAACAGATCACGAGCTTGCAGAATTTATAGACAACAACCCTTGGTTACATCAGATTGGGAGTAGAACGAAGGTGGAGTCTGCTATGGATGTAATATCTGATATAGCAAATATGCAAATTACCGAGATAAGAGATCGATCACTTGACGTAGTATATCGTGAACAGTTAGCATATATGTGCTCGGACTTAGGAGAGTATGTTGATCGAGTGAGTGATAAAGACGACATGATAATCGTACCGTTGAGAGGTGGATTACTCGTTGCATCTTTGCTTCCCAACTTTGACCTAAGACAAGTTATACCTATTGATTGCAAACGATTACCTATAAAAGATTTCAGAGGTCATTTTGCTTTTGGTATGTCCTTTAGATACTTTAGTGAAAGTACAAAAAGAATGATGTTTGACAAATATTCAACAGTGCGTCATGGCTCTGTAAAAATACTAGAAGTTGCAGTCGGTTCTGGGATTACTACCATTGGTATGATGTTAGACATGCATATAAGAGGGTTTTTACCAAAAACTGTGAGAGTAATTTCTCCTGTTGTTACTGCGCCTGGTATATCTTTGGTTAAAAAAGTTGCTGACAGCCTAGGCATAGAATTAGAAGTATATACATCTAAATGCTATCCGCGTTTAGGTGACTTTTATAATGATAGAAATGACTCCGTAGTTGATTCAAACGGACAATATGTCATAGGGAATGCATCTAAAATTTTAGAGCCCTTTTTACATTTAAGCGACCTAGAAGGATTATTTGCTAGCAATCGAAAACTAGAATGATATAATTGTCATATGAAAATACTTTTTGTAGCTTCAATTCAGGGGAAAACAGATAGATTACAAGATTACCAGATGGTTGTTAATACATTGAAGAGTACATCGAACGAAGTTATCTCTGACCATGTAATGAAATACACTCAAGATGATCTAGATTCTTGGACTGAAGACCAAAAAATTAATTTTCACAAGAAACTCTTTGATTATATTAAGAAATGTGACATGGTTGTTGGAGAGGTTTCATACCCTAGTGTGAGTGTCGGTTATTTGATTTCAATGGCACTAGATCTCGGGAAGCCTACTATCTTGTTATATAAAGGAAAAAGTGAACCCAATCTGTTGAGTTCATTGGTATCTGATAAGCTTCAGGTACTAAACTATAACTCTAAGTTGGAACTAGAAAAAGAGCTTTCTTCAAGCATAGAGTATGCATCACAGCAAGCTGATGTTCGTTTTAACTTTTTTATCTCACCCCAGATAGGATTATACTTAGATTGGATTTCGAAGAACAAACGCGTACCTCGTGCTGTGTATTTGCGTCGCTTAATCGAAGAAGATATGCGAAGTAACAAAGAATATAACGAAGGTATGGATGACTAGGCAGAAGACACGCGAAGAAAAGATAAAATCTGCATATAGACTGCAGAACTTTAGTTTGAAAGTAGCAGAGAAGAAGATAGAGAAAGATAGGAACGAGTTTGGTTATCTCTCTAGCCACTATGTAGTGAAGGATTTAACCAAAACATTAGCCTATTCTTTGGTGATCTTGACCTTGTTGTTGGTAGCCCGTCAGTATCTCGGATAAGTGTAATTACTCCCTTGTTAGTTTATAGTTGAGTAATGAGCGTGTGGAAGCAGGTCGGACAAAATTTATCGGGACTTGCTAAGCATGTAATTAAGAGCGTGGTTTCGGAACCTGTCGAGATAGTTAAGGATGCTGTCGGAGTACAGCTCGAGCAAGGCCAGCAAACTCAACAAAACTCCCCAGCTGATGACCCTGCTAAACAGCAGGTAGCAGACCTATCAAAGGCAGGTTTTAAGACTCAAGATGATTTTGCCAAATACAGCGGCCTGTCTGGTCAAAAAGATCAGATGGAGATCGAGATGTTGCGTAAGCAGCTAGTGAGGGAGTGGGGACTAGATACTAATATCGAATCTGGGATGCAGAGAGCTCGGATGGAGTTTGAACAAAAAGAGCAGCAGCGCAAGCAGGTTGAAGAGCGCAAAGAGGAACAGAAGAAAGAATTTGAGTTCCAAAAGAAAAAACAGGAGGATATCGGCCTTAAGGCGGCGATGCAAGGATCGAGTGCGGAAAATAAGGCGTGGGGCGCGGGGTAAGTTGAAAGAAATCATGCTATAGGTTATAATTTCGCAATGACTTACAGAGAAGTGGCGAGTAGTTTGCGAGAATCAGGACAACTTGCAGATGTGGTGTTAGCAAGAGAGATTACTAGGGTATTGCCTATTGCCATGCTAGGCGTGATGCGAGAGCTTTCTAATCCAGTGAAGCGACTTAAGGAAATATTAAATTCAGGTGAAATGAGGGACTTAGTCGAAGGTGGATATGTTACTGTGGGAATGATTAAGCCAAGGCTAGACAAACACATGGATTTGGATAAAGTTGAGGTAGGATTTTCTGGTGATTCTGATTTAGTCGATCATGTTTTAAATATGGTTGATGACCCGTTAGAGGTACTAGCGACGATATCGCTTAAAATGACTCCTGACATGGTAGAAGAGTTCTATGCAGGTTCGAAAAAGAATATGCAGAAACCTGAGCCAGATAATAGATCGACATGGGAACATTTTCACGAACTGATGGCGAGTGGACCAGTAACTTTTTTGATTATTGGATCTCCTGAAGGGAATGCGATAAATATCTGGAGAGAGAAGATAGGACAGAGTTGGGATGTAACTAAATCTAAACCTGGCGAACTAAGACACTTAATGAAAAATAATCGAAACAATGGATTTCATGGAAGCGATTCTGAGTTAGCAGTAAAAAACGAACTGAGGTTTATAACCTCACATTTATAAGCGAGTATATGAGTGTGCATACTAACATCGAATTATATAAAGATATAGCTGATGCAGCCGGTGTTGATCCTGCGTTAATTTTGCTTGTTGTTGGATTATCTAATAAAAAAGGATTGCTATTTCGTGGGGTAAGGAGTGAGGATGAGTGGAGGACTCATACAGTGACTGGTATTAAGGCTAACGGCGGTGATGGTCAAGCAAGTTTTTGGACGACTGGTACAAGAATTTTTTCTGCAAGCGACGAACATTTTCAAGATTATGATACTACTTTTTTTCACTATGCCCCTGGTAAAAAAGGAACCATCCCACGCATGTATATTGCGGGAACTAAAGCGTCTAAAGTAGGTGTAGATCATGAACAAGACAGTCTTAATAGAGTATATAGAGACTTATCGGTGGGTGAATTTGCGAGGCTTGAGGTCGTCGGTACGCATTTTGGTGGCTATGAGAGTTTGTACCCAATAATGATTTCACATCTTATAAATTATTGTAACAGTTGATAGAATGTTTCTATATGCGTTTAATGTTTTTGTGTTGTACATGTACTAGCGGGGAGGGGACCTCATAGTGTGTCGTGACAACACAACAAGATGATAGTCCCGCCCCAAGCGGGATTTTTTGTATTAAAAAACATTGGAGTATAAACATGAGCACTATTAACAAGTTTTATTTAAAACATGCAGTGTACCTCGTAGAAGTAGGCGGCCTCGAAGCCGCACTACTACTCAATTATGCTAATAACAGCTATGAGATGGCAGGGAGTAAACATGAGAGAATAGATGAGATCGCAAAAATGTTGCTCTCAAAAAAACATGCGATCAATTTTGCCTACAAATTCAATGGTAAAATCAAGTCAGCAGACGCTGAAGCTATGGCTGGCAAGGGAGATGACTTATGAAATTATTTAACTCGTTAACTAGACAGGTCGAAGATATAGTGCCAATTAATCCTGGCAAGATCGGGATGTATACCTGTGGTCCAACAGTTTACTCTACTCCAACCATTGGTAACTTTCGGACTTACACTCTCTCGGATATTCTAGCGCGGAGCTTAAGATACGTCGGATACGAGGTAAAACATGTCATGAACCTGACTGATGTTGGTCACTTAACAGGAGATAACGAGGGTGATAGTAGTCAGGGGGAGGATAGGCTCGAGAAAGCAGCCAAAAGAGAGGGGAAGACAGCGTGGGATGTAAGTGAACGGTATGCCAAGGAGTTTTTTGAGCATATGGAGGCGCTCGGGATCAAAATGCCAGAGATAGTTTGCAAAGCAACAGAGCATATCTCCGAGCAGATTGAGATGGTAAAAGAACTGGAAAGTAATGGTTTGACATATAAAATAAAGGATGGGATATATTTTGATGTAGTAGCCTACGAAAAAACTGGGAAAAAATATGGTGAGCTCTCGACGCTCGACCAGATCAAGTTTGGGGCACGGTTGGAGCCTAATCAAGAGAAAAAAGATCCGCGTGATTTTGCGCTATGGAAGTTCTCTCCTGCTGACACTAAAAGAGATATGGAGTGGGAGAGTCCGTGGGGTGTCGGATTCCCTGGCTGGCATATCGAGTGTTCGGCGATGAGTACAAAGTATCTCGGAAGCCAGTTTGACATCCACGTGGGAGGGGAGGATCTACGGAGTACCCACCATCCAAACGAGATCGCCCAAGCTGAGGGGGCGACTGGTGTGCATCCATTTGTTAAGACCTGGGTACACGGAGCGTTTCTGCTCGTTGATGGCGGACGGATGGGTAAGAGTCTAGGCAACGCGTATACAGTGAGCGACATTAAAGCGCGAGGGATAGATCCGCTCGCTCTTAGGTACTTTTATATGACTGGGCACTACCGTAAGCAGCTCAACTTTACCTGGGAAGCACTAAATGCAGCAGCTGTTGCATTAGGTAAGCTGCGCAAACTATATCTCGGTTTTGTGGCTGATCAGACCGACAGAACTCAGTTATCAAGCGAAAAGTTGGATCAGCTCGAAAAGTACCAAGCTGAGTTTAGGGAAGCGATCGAAAATGATCTGGCTATGCCAAAGGCACTCGCGACTGTTTGGGGGATGGTAAAGTCGAATATTCCCAACTACGACAAAGCTGAGTTACTCCGAGAGTGGGATCAGGTTTTAGGACTGGGAGTGAGTAAATGAAAGGATGGCTGACCGCGGGATTGACACTCGTGGTCATAGGGGTGGGCTATTTATATCTTAGCCGACTCTCTAATTCTCAAACTCTCAATTCACCAATGGGCTCGACAGCTCCTGTCGAGAAGCCATACGACAAATACAGTTTTGAGCGATTGGTTGAACGCGTTGATCCCGCTAGTGTGATCGAACTAGGTGAAGAAATAGGAACGACTCCTGAGTACTCTAGTTATATTTTTTACTACACCAGCGAGGGGCGGCGGATCTCGGGCCAACTAAACTTACCTAACCTTTCTAGACTAATGAGCGTTGTGGTGATGGCGCGGGGTTATGTAGAGAAAGATGGCTATACAACTGGGACGGGGACGAGAAATGCGGCTGCAGTGTATGCCAAAAATGGCTATATCACTATTGCCCCTGATTTTTCTGGTTATGGAGAGT
>CAZSVV010000002.1:42255-44308 GCA_964610445.1 uncultured Pseudomonadales bacterium
GTGCTAGGTTTGATCGCGAGCTTATCTAGTGGGCCACAAGTAGATTTGAGTAGGGTGTATCTCTGGGGACATTCCAATGGTGGGCAGATAATGCTCTCGGTGGCAGAAGTACTAGGCCAAAGAGAAAAGGTGAAAGGGACTAGTGGGCAAGCACGAATATTGGGTGTAACACTTTGGGCGCCGGTGTCCAAACCATTTCCTTATAACATTCTGTTTTATACAGATGAGGCAGACGATCAGGGTAAGTGGCTCCGGAGTGAGATTGCAAAGTTTGAAGCCGAGTATGACGTCTACAAATACTCGGTTGATCGCCACCTAGACTGGATCGAGATGCCGCTCGTAATTCATCAGGGAACAGTGGATGATGCTGTGCCAGTAGAATGGAGTCGTGAACTTGAAGAGAGATTAAAGGAACAAGATAAAAGTTATACTTATTACGAATATCCAGGGGCGGATCATAATATGAGACCCTACTGGAACACTGTAGTTGGCAGAGATGTAGAATGGTTTAATACACTTAGTAAGGAGTAAATATGAAAATAGGATTTTTGGGACTCGGCAAAATGGGAGCAGGGTTGGTGGCTCAGCTACAAGAAAAGGGACACGAGGTACTAGCCTGGAATAGGAGCGAACACCCGCTCAAGAATGTTGAGAATATTGAAACGATGGTAAAAGGCTTAGTCGCAGGTGAGCGAATAATATGGCTAATGCTGCCGGCCGGCTCAGTAGTTGACGATTTTTTGAGTCAACTCAAGCCGATGCTTGTCAAAGGTGACCTAGTGATTGATGGAGGAAACAGTAGGTATAGTGATACTCTCAGAAGAGCCAAAGAACTGGCGGAACTAGGTATTTGCTATATGGATGTTGGGGTGTCGGGAGGACCAAAAGGAGCGAGGAATGGGGCCTGTCTTATGATCGGCGGGGATAAACAGGTCTACGATAGACTGACCCCAGTGTGGGAAGCGATGGCCGCACCAAAGGCCTATGGACTTATGGGGAGCGTTGGGGCAGGTCACTTTGCCAAGATGGTCCATAACGGGATCGAGTATGGCATGATGCAGGCAATTGCGGAGGGGGCTGCAGTACTTAAGAAAAGCGAGTTTAATATCGATATGGCCAAAGTGTTTGAGATCTACAATAACCAATCAGTTATCGAATCACGACTAGTTGGGTGGACTCACGAGGCGTTAACTGAGGATCCTACGCTCTCTGAGATCTCGTCTAAGATTGATCATACGGGAGAGGGAGAGTGGACGGTCGAGGCGGCAAAAGAGCTTGGGATTGAAGTGCCGATAATAGAAGAGTCACTGGAGGTGAGAAAGCGTTCCACTGTGGAGAGTGAGGATTACCGCGATAAAGTGGTCTCAGCGATGAGGGGTAAGTTTGGGGGACATGCGGTTAAAAAGAATTAATTAAATATAGGGAGGAATTATTATGAAAAACAAGATACATCCAGCGCTCTATTATTTTTCATTGTTTTATTTTGTATATGTCGTGATTTCGGACTTTAGATATATATTAACTAGCCCATCGTTGTGGGTACTTGTAATAATTGGAGTTTTTGGCTTTGTCTACGGGTATAAATATATAGGGAAGAATAATTAGAAATTGCAGAAAGCAATGGATGGCTCGAGCCAGGACCTGCCATCTTTTTGAATCATTTCATCAGCTCCAGTTGGACCCCAGGAGGAGGCGGGATATATCTCTGGAGTGCCGGTTACGGCCTGGTAGAGTGCATCAGTAAAGCGCCACTGTGCCTCGACTTCGCGACTATCATTAAAGAAAGTCTGATCACCGTGGATCGCATCGATTATTAGGCGCTCATAGGCGTCGGGTAGATCTTTGTCCCGAGGATAGCAGTACTGCATGTATGACTCTTCGACTTTCATCTCGTGACCTGGGACTTTGGTTAGCATTTTAAGAACAATACCTTCGTTAGGTTGTATGCGATAAATTAGGACATTAGGACTAGTACCACCGGGCAAGTGGGAGAGAACGCGCTCTGCACTATTTTTGAAGACGAGTGAGATCTCGGTGGCAGTACGAGCGAGTT
>CAZSVV010000002.1:44318-63266 GCA_964610445.1 uncultured Pseudomonadales bacterium
GAGTTTTTTGCCACCTCTAACATATATTGGTATGTTGGCAAAGCGAGTGCTAGATAGGCTAGTTTTAAAAGCAAAGTAAGTATCGCGGACGGAGAGAGGAGAGACGTCTTTTTCGGATTTGTACCCATCGTATTGACCTAGAACGAGAGAGGAGGGATCGGGGATCAGGGACTCGATAGCTTTGACTCTTTTTTCCATAATATCTTGGGTTTTGTAGCTAACTGGTGCGTCCATGGTGGCAAGCGCGATCATCTGGAGGAGGTGATTTTGACCTACGTCTTTGAGGGCACCGGTCTGGTCGTAGTAGCTACCGCGTGCACCGATCCCAAAATCTTCGGCTGCTGTGACCTGGATGTGGTCGATATACTGAGCGCTCATAAGAGGTTCTAAGAGCCCGTTACCAAAACGGAAGGTGAGGATATTCTGAAGTGTTTCTTTGCCGAGGTAGTGGTCTAGGCGGAAGAGCTGGTCTTCGCGAAAATGCGAGGTCAGGAGAGTATTTAACTCTCTAGCACTGTCTTCGTCGTGACCGATCGGTTTTTCGATCATGAGTCTGACCCAGTTATCTTTAGACTCATGGATCAGATCGGCACTTTTGAGATTGTTAAAAATTGATTCGTAGAGGGAGGGGAAGGTAGCGAGGTAGAAGAGTCGATTTTTTGGAGAATTAGCTAGTAGGTTAGCTAGCTCGTTATAACTTGCGGGACTCGTTAGGTCAGCCGGGAGGTAGGTTAGGTGAGTCATTAATTCTTGTTGGATCTTGAGATCGATTTTATGTGTATGGTGGCGGTTGGGGGTGTGCAAAACCTTATCCACAAAGGATTCAAAAGCAGAATCATCCATGGGGGTACGACCAATCCCTATCACCCGATAATCCGCTGGCATGTGACCACTGGCTACGAGGTCGTAGAGCGTGGGGATGAGTTTTAGCTGGGCGAGATTACTGGTGATGCCGACAATGACGAGGGTAAAGTTGTCCATAAGGGTAGTTTAGCATGAGGTTGGATATGAGAGTGGTAAAATTGTGAAATGTTAGAAATTAACTATAGAGAATCAAGTGACCAAGTTATTGCAGAGGCTCAGCATGATTTACTGTCAAAACTCGGTGAATATAAAAGACAAGGTCTTAACGTACTTTTATTGTTGTCTGGGGGTTCTGCACTAAAGCTTCTTGGATCTGGTTTTGATTTTAGTGTGCTTGGGCCACATGTAACTATTGGAGTATTAGACGAGAGGTATACAGAAGATGAAAACTTTAGCAATTATGCTCAATTAGTAAAGTCAGGATTTATTGATAAAGCACAAGAAGCTGGATGTCATGAGTTTATAGATACAAGAGTAAAAAATGGTGAAACAAGCAGTGATCTGAGAACGAGTTATGATCTAGCGCTCCTTAGGTGGCATGAAGATAATCCACTCGGTAAAATTGTCGCGACAATTGGGATGGGTGATGATGGACATACGGCGGGCATTATCCCAGGTGGGAATAATTTTGAGCAGATATTTAGTCGGTTGAATCCTAGGTGGGTAGAAGAGCTGGTGGTCCCATCCCAGCCTGAAGGGGCACGTGCGCGAGTAACTACGACATTTAGTTTTTTGGCAATGATCGCATATGGAGTTATGGTAGTGATAGGTGAGGGTAAGATGAAGGCGATGAAGAAGTTGACAGACAAAGATGGGAGCGACTTAGAAACTCCTGCTAGGTGGTACAGAAAAACTGCAGGAACAATAAAGTGTTATACAGATTGCAACGTAGGTAATGTAGTAGGGGCGTAGAGCATAGGGCTCGGAGAGTTATTTATTGATCGTTTTTTTGAGACCCTCATTCTACTAGTCAACTGATCCACTATCCCACGGATGAGTTTTTTGCCCATGTATACTTCTTTTTTAATATTTTCGTTCCAGCTCAGTCCTTGGCCAGTGTTACCCTCGATTAGATAAGGAGTACCTGCATTTGTCACGATAAAATCTAGGGCAATTAGCGAAGTTGTTTTGAGACTACTCGATATTGCATCAGCTTTTAACCTGACATCTAGAGGGATCTCGTCTTCTCTGATATAGACAGATGAGCCGCCCTGATGTTCGTTGCAGCGAAAGTCGCCAGTTTTTGGGAAACGCAGATAGCTATGAAATAGCTGGCCATCTAGATAGATTAGTCTAATATCGGCCGCGGTTAGTTGATCCAGATAATTGTAGCCACGATCAAATAGCGCAAATGGCTGCAGTATAAAGCTTTTATTCTTATTTATACGCAATATTTTTTGAATTTGCTTATGTTTGTCATCACTTTCGATTTTGTACACATGCCAGCCACCAGCGCCATAGCGATCCTTTAAGATAAAGTCACTACTAAAATCGCCAGGGTTGGTAGATAGGGTTAGGTTGGTAAGTAGGCTGAGTGCTGACTTAATATCAATTACTGATGAAGTATTAATTATTGCGGTCGGGATAGTGTGGGTAAGGAGGGTGGAGTGTGTTTTTTGTTTGTCAACAAAGAACCCGGAGACTTTTTTGAGTTATAGTTTTTGACTGATCGCTTTGAAAAGAATAGTGATTGTAGGGCGACATCGGCTATACTTTGCGGACTAAATTTGTCGTAGACTATATTACTCTGACATGGTTCATTTACTTTTTGCCATTTTTTGTGCCTATAAACCCAGTAACTAGAACATAACCCTGGACCAATGATATCTTTTGATGTAGTGAAGCCGGCGGATAACCCCAGACGCTCTCAGTATTCTAAAAAGTATCCGTATGCGACGTTACATGGATTATTAATAGATTTAAGAGGAAATGGTTGTTTGGTTTTTGATGTAGCACTCCAGGCAGTATTACCGTTGTATAGGATGAGGAGATCGAGGCGAGTGGCAGTAGTCATAGTGAGAACTGAGACACGACAAAAGGGAGAGTAAGACAATCCGACCAACGAAGTGAGACAATATCCTATATTATAGCATATCCTCCTGGTAATGTGGTGGTATGATTGATTTATATAAGGTGGTTGTATGAACAAAAATGGGTTGAAACAAGCAACGAATGTCGCTGGATACATTTTATTGGTAGTTATGGTGATGGCAAATGGGAATTATTGGTTTGGTGAGGATGATCGAGGTATGTTGGCACCACTCCTTGCGTTAACTGTGCTCTCAGTCTCAGTCTTAGTTTGTGCTCTTTTAGTATTAGCCGAGCCATATAAACTATTTATGGCGAAAAAGGGGAATGAGGCTCTAGAATTAGTAATCTCGACAACTAAATGGCTTGTGGTTTACCTGTTTGTCCTCATTTTGGGAATAGTCGTTAGTGGGTTGATCTGGTAGCATGAGTCGAAAGGTATTGATTTAGCACAGGTCAAGCTCGCATTAGCTGAGGCTGGTTCTCAATTGGTATGAATTCAGAAAATTAAATCTTGATTACTTCGCCACTCATGTGATTGATAAAGTTGGTGTCGTGGGAGATGTAGAGAAGACCTCCGTGATAAGAGAGAAGCGCGTTTTCTAGCTCTTCGATTGAGGGGAGGTCGAGGTGGTTGGTGGGCTCGTCGAGGATGAGGAGGTTGGGATCGCCGATTAACATCCGGATTAGTTGGAAGCGTGCTTTTTGACCACCAGAGAGACTGCTCAGTTTTAACTTGCCGTCGCTGCTTGGATTGAATAAGTATTGGGAGAGTATTTTTTTCACTTCACGATCATCAATGGTAATACCATGCTCAAGGTAAGCATGACTAACAGCCTGTTCGAGTGTGAGGTGAAGATAGTTCTCGTCAAACTCTTGGTTATATTCGCCAATTGTTAATTTTTTATTGAGTGTGATAGTGCCATCATAGATGGTTGAGGAGCAGGGATGATTCGTATACTGGCTGAGGATAGTTTTGACCAGTGTGCTTTTGCCAGCCCCATTTCGGCCTTTGATAAAAACCCGATCGCCTGAGCCAATACTAAAGTTAATATTTTTAAACAAGGGGGTGTCATATCCCAGCGAGAGTCGCTCTATCTTGATGAGTTGTGAGAGCTTTACTTTCTCACTCTTTGTTTTGATGATGACATTCTTTTCTTTGAACTGGTGGTAAGAGTCGGTGACACTCTTGTCTAGATCCGCAACTGAGTCCTGATCGATCCAGAAAGAAGGTTTGACTGTCTCAGCTTTGATTTTGTCGTAGTCTCTTTGCCAGTGGTCATAGCGGATTTTCCAGGCTTTACTTTTGGCGCGCATGGCGAGACCCCAGTCAACTTTTTTCTTGGCCTCTGCCAGCTTTTTAAGCTGATTCTGGTAGAGTACAACAGAGCTAGTGGTACTGAGGGTATTTTGTTTTAAGTAGTCGCTATAGTTACCTGGATAGGAGTAGAGCTTGTTATCTTTGAGTTCTAGTATTCGATTAACATGACCTAGGACATCACGATCGTGAGTGACAACGAGACATCCCTGTTTGACTGAGTCCAACCAGGAGATAAAACGCTCCTTGCCGATGTAGTCCATATGGTTGGTGGGCTCGTCGATTAAAAGAAGATCAGCCTGGGAGTACATCATGCGAGTGAGTTCGACAAAACGTTTTTCGCCACCCGAGAGGGTGCTAAGGGGAGACATGGCGTGATTCGTGTCGAGCTGAAAGCTAGAGAGTGTTTCAATAATCAGGTCTTTAATCTGCCAGTAGTTGTTGTTAGAGAAGTATTCGACAGCGTCGGAGAAGTGGTCGTGGTTAGTATGTATGCCTTCTTCGTATTCTTTGATGACTTTCTCATACTCGATATAATGGGGGACACTACCGAGAATATAATTTAGAACAGTTAATTCCTTGGTATTTAAATGCTCCTGGCTGGTTAAGACTGTACGGAGGTTTTTTTGGCGGCTAATGTTACCTAGAAAATCTTGGTCTATGCCTGCGAGGATATTCAGGAGGGTTGATTTGCCCTGGCCGTTACGACCAATGAGCGCTACCTTCTCACCATTATCGATAAATAGCTCCAGACCCTCAAAAAGGACCTTGCTACCAATGTGTTTACTGAGATTACGTGCGTCTACTAGCATAGGGGATACTATAGCAGATGAAATGTATCTAGACCGGGTGGTGGAGATGTAATGTTATTGACACTTTTTTAATAGTAAGAGGATAATGAACTCAACATGGATAAAACATACATATTTATTGATGAATGTGGTAAATCTGA
This sequence comes from uncultured Pseudomonadales bacterium, assembly GCA_964610445.1. GTDB lineage: Bacteria > Patescibacteriota > Microgenomatia > UBA1400 > UBA12108 > GWF. The sequence continues at coordinate 49,481 of CAZSVV010000002.1, forward strand.
CTATAGTGATTCTTCAAAAACTTTTGTAATCGTTGGGGTAGTCATAGATAAAGTAAATAGAACTAAACTTTCCGATAAACTTAAGAAGTTAAAATTAAAGTATTTTAAAAAAGAATCTTTTGTCTTTCATCGAACTGCGTTGCGTAATGACCTAAAAGTACGAGGTCTAGACATCGAATTGTTTGCATCTGATCTTAGAAAAGTGCTCTACGATGTTCCTTTCTTTGTGCTAGGGAGTGTTGTAGATAAATCGAAAGCTAAAAAACGGAATTGGGAGAAAGATAGAGTCATAGAAACATCTTATAGATCGCTCCTATCACATACGATAAAGTTTGTGGTAGCTAAAAACCTATGTGCACAACTCATCACTGAGGCGAGTGCTCATGAGCAAGATATAAGTTTGTATAGGAATTTTTCGCATTTTATGACCAACGGCATTAGTAGAGTGGAAATTTCAAAAAATGAGGTTAAAACACATGTTACATCTATATCTTATGTGACAAAAGATAATCATGATGATGAGTTGCAACTCGCAGATCTAATGAGTGGTGCTGCTCAAAACAAGTACTTACTAGAGATAGGAGAGTATTCGCATGAGAAGCTAAATCCTATTGATAAAGTCCTAATTGAGATACTTGAGAAGACTCTATTTAAACGAAAAGCTACTGTAGCAGTAAGAAAAAAGTATTTGTATTCTGAAATTAACTCTTACGTTGTATTTCCAAACTACTAAATATAAAAAAACTGGCATGTGTCCCGAAGGCCCACTTACCAGTTTTAGTTAAGGTGAGTGTATCAATTTAGGTCTAGCTTGTCAACCTATAGTCTTATAAAAAAATTATATTAGTTATTAAAAATATATAGTTGCTGATGATAGAATATGGCTATGAGTTTATCTGTTGGTATTGTCGGACTGCCAAATGTGGGAAAGAGCACGCTCTTTAACTCACTACTCTCTAAACAGCAGGCTTTTGCGGCTAATTATCCTTTTGCGACTATCGAACCAAACGTGGGCGTAGTGCCAGTACCAGATGAGCGACTAGTAGCTCTTGCTCCGATTGTTAATACCACTAAGTTAGTGCCAGCGACTGTGACATTCCTAGACATTGCAGGCCTAGTTAAGGGGGCAGCACAGGGTGAGGGACTAGGGAACAAATTCCTTTCTCACATTCGCGAAGCGTCGGTAATACTCCATGTCGTTCGCGCATTTGCAGATCCCAACGTAGTCCAGACTGGGAGTGGAGACAGCGTCGAAGACTATTTGACTATAGAGACAGAACTGCAGTTAGCTGACCTAGCAACCGTCGACAAGGTCAAAGGGACCAGATCAAAGGTTAAAGATGAAAAAAGGGACGCGACGATCGAGAAAATATACAAACACCTCGAAGCGGGTCACAGCGTGCGACAGCTAGATCTGACAGAGGACGAGCAGCTGATAGTAGACAGAGAGCTATTTTTGCTCACTGCCAAACCTCAGATGTGGGTTCTGAATGTCAGCGAATCAGCAGGTCAGCAGGTCAGAGACCAGCAGGTCAGCGATTTTGTTGCGAAATTACGAAATAAAGGGGTCGAGATACAAGAGTCAGACTGCGTAGCGATAGTTGCCAAGCTAGAAGAAGAGCTCGCGGGATTTGATGAATCTGAGAAAAAAGAATACTTAGAGTCGGCAGGGATTAGCCGGACTGGACTCGAAACACTCATTGCCGCTGCGTATAAGAGACTAGGACTACAGTCGTTCCTGACTGCAGGGGAGCTCGAAGTCAGAGCCTGGACGATCAATAAAGGAACTTTGGCGCCTGATGCAGCAGGGGTGATCCATACCGATTTTGTGAAACACTTTATCTCAGCACGGGTCTGTTCGTACACTGATTTTGTAGAGTACAAAGGATGGAAAGGCGCAGCAGAAAAAGGAAAAGTGCGGACAGAGGGGAAGACATATGTGATGCAAGAGGGTGATATTGTGGAATTTTTGATAGGTAAGTAATTAAATTTGACATCGGTGGTAGCATAGCTTTATGTTAAAAGTAGATAACTCTGCAGTTAGACATTTGTTTGTTATACGTCATGGCCAAGCAAAGAATGGTCATTTAAGCGAGATTGGAAAAGTAGAAATTTTACGATTAGCCAAGAATATTGAATCTTTGGGAGAGGGAATATTAACTACTGGAAATGCTATAGTGGCATTTTCTTTGGCTGATAGAGCGAGAGAGTCCGCCATTGCTTTAGCTACTAACTTGGGACTACATACAATATTAAAACCTTCGCTCGGTGATGAAAATGGAATGGACTATTTCGGTCAAGAGAGTAGGATAGTTCAAGAATTTGCTCATATTTCTGAATCTTATCCTTGTATTATTGCTGTAACTCATGAACCAATAACTGCGTACTTACCTATACTACTTCATCCTAAAGTCAATGATCTAAAGCCTAAGATAAAAAATTTCGCTTGGGCAAGGTATTTTGATCCTGATGGCAAAGAAACAACTATATCTCCTGATCTCATTTTACGATGATTGCAGGATATTCCTTTTTTAGGTATAATCTCCCCATATGAATACAGACGAACTAACACTGTTGTTTGCCGATCCCGCTACGTCTAAAGACTCCGCAGGGACGCAGAAAGAAATAGATAGAGTGCTCAAACTCATCGCAGATTTTGCTAAAAAACATAAAGGCGACATCAACAAAGCCGAATCTTGGGGAGCCAAACACGCTGCCTATCCTATTAACAAGCAAGGCATTTTTGTTTATGAGCACTTTATCCTTAGTCTCGCTCCAGAATCACAGGTAGAACTAAACCGTATACTCAAACTAGACGAATCAATAGTTAGATATTTGTTTGTAAGAGTCTAATTTTGTATAGTTATGGTAATAGTTAATAGATTGGGGAGGGGATATGTCATCTAGATCACTAAACAAAGTAATGATAATCGGTAACTTAACCCGCGACGTGGACGTGCGTTATACCCCTAGTGGGACAGCAGTTGCGACATTTGGGCTCGCAACTAACCGTAGTTGGAGTGCAGGAGACGGGGGAGAGCGACAAGAAGAGACTCAGTTTCATCGAATTGTGGCTTGGAGTAAGCTAGCTGAGATCTGTGGACAGCTACTCTTTAAGGGTCGCCGCATCTATATCGAGGGACGCTTGCAGACGCGCAAATTCACGGGCCAGGATGGACAGCAGCGTGAAGTAACCGAGATCGTAGCTGAAAATATGATGATCCTAGATACCCGCAACCGCGATGGTAACGGAGGCGGTAACTACAGCGAAGATGATTTTGTTGCGACAGATGATTCGAGCGCCAGTAATATGGCGCAGGCATCCGGAGCAGCTAGCGTAAGCGACGACTCTACACCAAAAAAGACCACTAAAAAAGCAGTTAAAGAAGAGGAAAAAGTCGAGACTTCACTCTCCGATGAGGTGAATGTTGAGGATATTCCTTTTTAGTTATTAAGTACAAAGTAGAAAGTTATTAAGTCAAAAATAAGGAATTAAAATGCAAAAGAAAAAAGTAAGGTTAGAAAAGCCAGTAGTAGGAAAAGCTGATTCAGGAATGAGCTTTGATTACAAAGATAGTGCTACACTATCTCGTTTTGTTACCGAAAAGGGCAGGATCCTCTCCCGTACTCGCACTGGTCTCTCTGCTAAGAGTCAGAGAGCACTCATGAAGGCCGTCAAACGAGCTCGCATGTTAGCACTTCTTCCTTTTGCGAACTAATATCTTCATTTTATTATCCTGTCATTTGCGACTTGCTATTTTGGTGAGTAGTTTTATAATTTGTGTGTAGCTCATATGCATTTAGTATGAGTTTATTTTTTTGGCATCAATAATGGGAATACAAATAGAGACAAAACCTCTTCAACTGTGGCTAAAACCTGTAGAAATGCAGCATTGGCAAGTGGCTGGTGAGCAGACACTCCCTAGTGAGCTTGTAGGTGGTGCTGCTAGGTTTAAGACTTATGTGACTGAGAAAGCGCTAAGTGGTCAAAAATACCTAGAGGGTAGGAGTAGTTTGATTGCAGAGTATGAGCATCCAAAGAAACTGGATACAGTATCAAGCATAAACTTGGATAACTACAGCGCTATTCTCCTTTATGATGAGCACGACATACAGGATCGATTAAAAGTGCTTGGGCTGAGTAGAGAATACTCTGAGTTGGTTAATAGAAAACATTATATAGAGCATAGTGGCGTATTGGGATCTGAGCTAAATAGGGGAGACGTTGGATATTTTCACGAAATAGAGAGTATTAGCATCCAGATACGAGAACTCAAAGACATTGCCAGGAGCACATTGAGTGTTAAACCTAATCATAATAATCTTTCCACACCGATAAGGACTGACGGAGTGGCTGATCTGCTTGTTGTTGATGCACGAGCAGATGTATATACTGGTATCGGGAGTTCGGTGACTTTTGAATTTGAACGTGCAAATAGTTTTAGAGAAATGGCTTTTGGTGAGCTAGACCAGATAATAAGATCTGATTTTGTACAGCAGGGTAGCAAAAAATTTAGCTGGGAGAGAGCTCTCGATTTCTTGTTAAATCAAAGTGTAAATGTATTTGGAAATATTGAAGCGAGTGAGAGTAGTAGTATGGACGCAGAAATGGGTGCCATGGTTCTAGACTACATCACAACGAGGCTAGTCGAACTAGGTGATTATCAGACATTGATCAACTCACGTGAGCAGATATCTATCTTTATTAACCAGTTTGAATTTGCTGATCAGGCAAAAGTAAGATCTGGCTTGATCAAAAATTATTTGATAGACCAGTACAATTTTATAATAAAAATGGGCACAACTGGTGTAGATATTAATCCTCATTCAGATTTGGTAAAAGAAGACTTGGTAGCAAAATCACTAGCAAATGCGGAGCTTTGTGATCAAGTTTGGGATCACTGGAAGCAGCTACTTACAATTAATAATAGTAGTAGCTCCAAGGATAGGGATCAGGCGATACAACTGATATTAAATTCTCCACTACTTGATCCTAAGACAGGAATACTAAGGCCAAGGTCTATAGACCCAGAAGGATACAGTGCGTACCAGCATGCAACTCTATTTTTGCTTGCAGCTCGCGGCTTAAACCAAATGATGGCAGAGGCGATTAGGCCGTGGGTGACTAGTGAGCCACTTAGTCGCAAAAAGATGGGAGGGGTAATATCGGCCATGAATGGGACAATGTCACGAAACACAGGGATCGGAGATGACTTTGCTAAAGAGGAATGGGTCGCAACACCACCTTCTGGGAAGACATACGATTCATCTCCATCATATACTGCTCAGGTCATAGCTGATGCTATCAATAGTGGTGTCCTGTTAAGTTCTGACGAAATGATCAAATTGATTGAGAGGACTTTGCCTAAGCAGGTAAATGGATGGCAACCACCTAAGCGGGTAGAACCGAGCGTGCTCAACGCAATAAGCAGTAAAGGTAGTAATAGCTATGGTGTGCCGATCAAAGAGGTAAATAGAGTTAAAAACGAGCGGTGGACGGGAAGACTCGTACAAGCACTTGTCTCTATGATTAATCAGTTTGTCTAGACGACTTGTTATGTTAAGATTGACGAATGGTTAAGCTGACTTATCGCGGATTACGTAATTTTTTTGTAACTTTGGCACTAGCAGTGCTTATATTTGCGGCAGGCTATCACGTCGCAGAGTGGAGGAGTGGTCGCGCTGCAGCACCAAATGTAGTTAAGCGATTTGTAGATACCCCAACTGGCGAAGCAGTAGATGCTGCTGATTTTGGCAAGTTCTGGGAAGTGTGGAAGCGACTAGAGAAATCTTATGTAGATCCGACCAAGCTTGATTATGCACAGATGACCTGGGGAGCCATGGCAGGACTAGCTCAGTCGCTAGGTGACCCCTATACCCAATATCTACCACCCAAAGAGAATAAGGCAGCAAATGAAGACCTGAACGGGACTTTTTTTGGTGTCGGGATAGAACTAGGGTACAAAGAGCAGACGCTAACTGCAATTGCGCCGATTGCCAACTCGCCTGCTGAGCGTGCTGGAGTAAAAGCTGGCGACTTTATATTGCATATTAAAGATGAGAAAAAGGGAGTAGATCTAGATACCAGAGGGATGAGTCTACCGACCGCGGTCTCACATATCCGTGGAGATAAAGGAACGGATGTGATTCTGACTATTTATCGTGAAGGTGTGACAAAATCTTTTGATCTAACTCTCACTCGTGATGAGATAGTGGTCCCATCTGTGGAACTAGCATATGTCGAAAAAGCAGGGAAGAGCTATGCGCACCTAGAGCTGCATCGTTTTGGGGGTAGGACTGATCGAGAATGGAGCGAAAAGGTAGCCGAGATTATAGCTAAGAGACCGGCCGGAGTAGTGTTAGATCTTCGCAATAACCCAGGGGGATATCTAGATGGCGCGGTGTATGTGGCGAGTGAGTTTTTGGAGAGTGGAGTAATTGTTAAACAAGAGGGTAGAAATAGTGGTGAGACATATAGTGTTAACCGTAATGGGAGCCTGGTCTCTATACCACTAATAGTACTAGTGAACAAAGGGTCTGCCTCGGCCTCTGAGATCGTGGCAGGGGCGCTACAGGACAATAAGAGGGCTAAGATAGTGGGTGAGCAGAGTTTTGGTAAGGGGACTGTGCAGGAAGTGCAAGATCTGTCTGACGGATCGAGTCTACATGTAACGGTAGCCAAGTGGATACTGCCATCCGGATCTTGGATTGGGGAAAAAGGAGTAACTCCAGATGTGGTAGTTGAGGATGTAGTTGCTAAAGAGGGTGAGACAGAAGTGGATGAGCAGCTAAATAAAGCGCTTGAGTCGTTTTAGTATTTCTATAGGTTGACGGGTGTGAGAGAATATTAATATGGCATACTTAGCGTTTAAACCAGAGCAGATAGGGTTAAATCTATTTATTGACGGTAAGTCTACAACGCTAGCAGACGTGTATTTAGGACGAGACTATGGCTATCTTCAAATGGTAGAGAGGTCATTAGAAAAATTGATTTATCGAATTCCACACCCTTGTCTTTTTTTATTGCTAACAAATCAATTAGATGATTTAAAACTTATGACATTAGATCGTCCGCAAGGAATTCAAGAAGAAAAGAAAATACTTGTTAACTCTCCAGGAGTGGTAGTTTGGGCTAAGCGACAAGAAGCTAATCTATTAGTCCATGATCATTATGGTAGTCACATTATTGAACAGACAAGAGAATATGAACATGGAGATATTCTAATCACGATGTCGGAAGAGAATGCTCGTAAATGGTAGTATTGAAAAATTTGAATTTTTTTAGTAAATTTTGATTGTTATGAAAAAGGTGAGATCTGGTTTTGCCATAGGATTATTGTCAGGAGTGTTTTTGATGGCCGTGTTTATCGGTGGGGCAGTATCTGAGCGGATCTGGGGACTACCATTTTTGAAAAATCTCAATCTGAGGGGTGGGAGTAGCGTCTCTGAAGTAATTAACCAGAGGATAGTCAACGAAGAGAGTGTGGTGACTGAGGTTGCGGAGCGGGTATCTAGCGGAGTAGTAACAGTTACTTTTAAGCGAGAGACTCCAATATTCGAGCAGTATTTCCTCGACCCATTTGGGATGTTTAGGGGATCACGTCCATCTGGCGAAGTGGAGTCTGAACAAGTGGATATTGGGAGCGGGTTTGTGATTGATGAGGCAGGACTGGTCGTTACCAATAAGCACGTAGTCTCATCAGGTTCCCCTAGCGACTACAAAGTAGTACTAAAGGATGAGAGTGAGCACCAGGTCGAGAAGATCTGGAGAGACCCCGCCAATGACCTAGCGATACTCAAGATCGAGGGGAGTGGGTTTAAAACTATAGAGATGGGTGACTCGGATAAACTGAAAGTCGGGAATTTTGTCATAGCTATCGGGACTGCGCTCGGGGAGTTTCGTCATACTGTGACGACTGGAGTGATATCTGGTCTCGGACGAGGCATTACGGCAGGCGATGGGTATTCATTTGCGGAGAAACTGGATAACGTGATCCAGACTGATGCAGCCATTAACCCTGGCAACTCAGGCGGCCCGCTGCTTAACTCACTAGGCCAAGTGATCGGGGTAAATGTAGCGGTCTCGCAGGGAGCCAACAACATTGGTTTTGCACTGCCTATCAATCTAGTCAAAGAGTCTCTCTCTAACTTTAATGAGACTGGAGCCTTTGATCGACCATTCTTTGGAGTACGTTATCAGATGATCTCAAAAGAGCAGGGAATACTAAATAATGTACCAGCAGGTGGATATGTGGTCGAAGTGGTCAAAGACTCTAGTGCGGACTCGGCAGGGATTAAAAAAGGAGATATTATCGTGAGTTTTGACGGCAAGAAACTGACGGAGGTTGAGAATGGACTCGCTGAGCTATTGGGTAAAAAGAAGATAGGGGACCGGGTCGAGGTAGAGATCTGGAGAGAGGATAAGACGGAGAAGCTTAGCGTCGAGCTCAAGGGGGAGTGAACTTTATTGGTAGGCACATTATTTACTAAAAATTATGGAGAGTTCTTCATCTTCTCTAGGAATTCTATTCTCATGTCCAGGGATGCGACTAATTATATTAAATTCAAGTTGAGTACTTGCGACTTTACCTGTGTAGGTATGTAATGCAGCTTCAATATAATTATCCTTTTTAGGATCGTATACTTCAAAAAATTCATCATGGTTTCGTTCTTGAGGTTTCCAACGCCCAATCATACCAGTAATTACCTCATGTGGAGAGACCCTGCCTAAGTAGTAAATTGACCTTCTAAAAAATTCTGTTGCCATACCTTTGTATGGTTTCACGGGTATCTTGTTCCAATTTTCAGTGTAAAGGCTTATAGATACGAATTTCCTATTACCTCTTTCGATCTTTGTATCGAATGTGGGCCTCCCACCTATGCTAGTATTAGAAGTTATAGTAATACTACTGTCAGTTGCATGGATACAAATAGGTACTTGATTAGGCTTTTCAATCACGTGTCAAACATCTCCTAAATCACTGTCACCTGGCAACATATCAAGGCTAAAAGCATCGGTTAGTTTTGGGCCTAATCCTTGTATGATGATTTCTTTGGTTATTGATAGTCCCATATTAATGACTTTACACCTTGTGTCAATTTTTTAAGGAAACTAGTATTAAGGGCGCAATCTTAGCAATTGAGACTATTTTTATGATGTTGGAACTGGAATCGTTTTAAGGTGTTCTGCAATGGATTGTGATATCGCTTGTAGTTCATTTTCGTTAATAAGTGCAGCTAATTGGAGTAAATAATACGGATACAATTGATTTTCAGAGTGAGCTCCGTTACTAAGCAATGATTCGAAGCGATTACCAGTCTGACGCCAGTCAACATAAGGTAGGAGGGTATGTTTCATGGCAATGTCAATAACTGTATTGTTTAGCTGACCATTGGGAACTGTTTCTGCGTAGTATAATTGACCCAGAGGTGAAACCCGAAGTTGTACACCTACGTATGGAGTATTACCAATTTGTACTTGTTTCTCGTGAGTTAGAGTGTCTGTTAGTACTAGCAGTTGCTCAGGTATTTGCATTCTTAGATTCCTATAGGTTTATTATTTTCTAATTTTAGCAGTAGCTAGGTAATTGTCAAGAAAAGGATAAGCTTTCCTTCTAAGTGAATACTGGAGGAGTGTATTTAGTTGCAATAAATCTTACTTTTCCAATAGATTCTATCTTTAGTTCCTCTGGGTCAAAATTTGGATCATGAGCTAAAAAAGCTATAAACTGGATAGCAGCATCCTCAGAAAAGGCTGCATGGTCACGTGAATACCCTAGATCACCAAAGTGTCCACCACAGTATGATACTTTATAACCAATAGGACTTACGCAAACCGAATTCTCGAGTGAAGGTAGAAGCTCTTCAATTATTCCTATCGCAAGTAGACGTGTAAGAATCATTCCTGCGGTTGCCTCATTATCATCTTCTTGCCCGTATGCACGTATAAGTTTGCGTACTGCTGTGAGTCTACCTCGAGGAGTCATGTTTACTATGTGAGTAGCTTTTTCGTCGGCAACTCTCGACATATCGAGAAAAGACATTGGATCTCCAGCTGCGATACCTTTTGCTAGTTCTATTGCTTGTTCGTGATCAGCAGAAAATAGTCCCATAGCAATGAGTTTACACCTAGTGTCAATTTTTTAAAGAAAACTACCAACAAGGTTTTAAACCTTATCCATTTCGACACTTACGCTACGGAGGAGGTCGGTTAGATCGCCCTCGAGGATACCACTGAGGTTATGCCAAGAGAGGTTGATCCGATGATCGGTGACACGGTTCTGAGGGTAGTTATATGTTCTGATCTTTTCGGCGCGCATACCGCGGCCGACGGCACTCTTTCTTTGGCTATCTAGCTTGGCTAGTCTCTCTTCTTCTTGTTTTTCCCAGAGCTGACTACGTAAGAGATCAAGACAGATCTCTCTATTTCTTTGTTGATATCTCTCCTGAGTACTTACTACGGCTATGCCTGTTGGGATATGGATAAGCCGAACCGCGGTACTAACTTTGTTTACGTTTTGGCCACCATGACCACCGGCGCGGAAGAACTGCCATTCCAACTCTTCTTCTCTAATTACCAGTTTTTGGGGATCTACTTTGGGGAGGACGGCGACGCTTGCCGTACTAGTGTGGATACGACCCTGAGCCTCAGTGGCTGGGACCCGCTGGACCCTATGGACACCACTCTCCCACTTAAAGAGCCCGTAGGCACCCTGGGGGAGTGAGGGGTCGCTAGGACGGCCTGTAAAGAGGTAGGTGTTCTCGTCTAGTAGCTCGTATTTGATCCCCATGAGCTCTGCAAAGCGGGTATACATGCGAAAGAGGTCATTGACCCAGATCTTGGCTTCTTCGCCACCGGCACCTGGACGAAATTCGATGATCGCTGGCCTTTTGTCCTCGGTATTAACCGCTGCTTTTTCGAGTGCATTTAACTGCTCGATTTTGGCGGCTTTTTCGGCATTGAGACGATAGATCTCCTCGGCAGCCATACTTTTCATATCGGGATCTGACAATAGGGTAGTGTTACCGGCCAGATCTTGGTCGATTTTGACTAGCTCTCTGGAGAGAGTTATTTTTTCTTCGAGTGCGGCTAGCTGCTCGCCGATATCTCCTAGTTTGTCGGTATTTGCAGGATCGGCTGAGTCTAGGACGAGCTGGTCATAGTCCGCGACGAGCTGAGAGTAGTTGACTGACATGGAGATAGTATATAGCTATTTGGCTTGAGATGCGCGCAGTTCGGTGAGGGAGGCTGGACCATTTTGGGTGGATTTGCGATCTTTTTTGGCTTTTTTGCCTGTAGCGGCGGCTGCTTTGGCCTGGTATTTCTGTACCCGACCGACCTTATCAACAAAACGCTGCTCACCAGTAAAGAAGGGGTGGCATTTACTGCAGATATCTACGACGATACTGTCTTTTGTGCTGCCGGTCGTAAAACTGGCACCACAACTGCAGGTGACGTTTAACAGATTGTATTTTGGATGCAGATTAGCTTTCATGTGAATGATATTGTAACACAGCCTTGACTACATGTGTATACTACTTCGAATGACGAGTCTTGAAGGTATTTTGCAAAAAAGAGATGTAACAATTGAGAGTCTTCAGAGTGATCGCTTTACATTTAGAGGTGAATTTGACGGTTTACAGATTATTGATAATCAGTCTAAACATATGCAAAAAAATGAGATTACTCCAGATAACTTGAATCAGCTGTTTGTTGAGTTTGGCTGGGTAAGAGGAGCAGTAATTAAACTACTTAGACAGTCTTACATGGATGATAGAAAGGTTTTTAGAGTTAAATGGAAACTAGTGAAGCCAAATCCTCATTTGGATACTCGTCGGCTCGCACTTTTGAATCCATTTGGCGTGCTAGCGTTTCCAATTGTTGCAGATATATTGCTTGAAGAAAAATAGGAGTAGGACTCGATGATATTAGCACTGCTTCCAATAGGTCTTGTAAGTGCGTCAAATTGACTATAAGGTATATAATTTTGTACGTATGTTAGAAAAGCAAGAAATTAAAGCAATACTAGATCGAATGCCAGAAACTATTCCTGTGGGAGATGATTTGTTGAGTTTATCATTAACTGATCCGATTGGATTAGCAGTTAAGGAAATTATCCATGCCAAGAAAGGTTGGATGAAAACTGAAATAAAACGTATGCCGCTACTCGTAACAGAAGATCAGGTTAGATCTGTAGTTGAAGCATTGGCGGCTGGACCATATAGATCTGAAATTGGTTCGCGAATAATTGAGTTTATGATGGACCCAGTTTTTGCAGATGAATACCCAGATATAATTCCTCCTGGTATGATGCTACATGTTGAAGATGGCACTTCTTTGTGGGTGGCTAATGCGGAGCTTTTGAAAGGGGTTAGTTGGATAAATACTGATTATCACCAATTTATGAACTGGGTAGACTAGCTCGATTTCTTTTCTGCCCGGTAGACGCCGTAGGCAATGACGACGATGGCAAAGAGGGTAGTAAGACTTGGTTTTTCACCTAGTAATAAGAATGCGGCAGGGATTGCAAAGATACCGTTTAGGTAGGTAAAGAGATTAGCCTCGGAGACTTCGATCCTACTCGCTGCATAGAGGTAGAAGATGTTGGCAATGATCCCGCCGAGCACCGCCATGTATAAGATTGGGAATATGACGCTGTAGTTGAGTAAAAGATTAAAACTCGGAAATTGATGTTGACCGGATAAGATGAGCGCATATACTCCGGCCGTTCCTAAATAGTAAAGAGAGCCGAGACTGAGTGGAGGTTTCTTTTTATAGAGATTTTTGGCACAGATTGCATAGACTGCAAAAAGCACGTTGTGTGACAGGATAAGAAGATTGCCGATTAGACTACTCCCGATGAAGCCATGCCCATTCCAGAGAGGTTCGAGGATGAGTAGGGCAGAGCCGAGAAATGATAGGGCGAGTCCCTGCCACTCTCTTTTACTTTCACGCTCGCGTAAGAAGATGATACCGCCCAAGATAACGAAGAGGGGCCCGGTAGAGCCAATTAGAGAGGCCTCGAGGGCACTGGTCCGGCTCATACCCTCGTAGAGTAAGTAGATGGGGAGTGCTAGCCCCGCCAGTTCTAAGAGTACTGGTTTGACAATATTTGATACTTTTGGATGTTTTTTGATATAAAAAGTAATAAAAATAGGGAGGGCCACAATCCCAGAAGTCAAATACCTGAAAAAGAGGAACTGCATAGGACTCAAATATTCAAAGGCTGGCTTGACGATCGGAAAGGCGGCACCCCAGATCACGGCATTATAGAGGAGGGCGGCATAGGCAAGACGACGTGATTTGGACATTACTATCTATTAGACAGCAACTGGATCGCTTCGTCGAGAGGGAGAGTTGTTTGTTCCCTGCTAGCTAAGTTTTTGAGATTAACTACGTTTTGATCTAGTTCGTCCTGACCTATGACTATTGCGTAAGGTATGCCTTTTTTGTCAGCGTATTTTAGCTGTTTCTCGAGTTTGTCTGATGGGTCTGGATAGAGCTCTGTATTAATACCTGCTTGGCGCAGCTGTGATGCTACTTTTAAGGTCTCACCCTTTAGGTTAGGACTAAAGATGGTGACTAGGATTTGAGTAGACTGAGAGCTAGAGAGGAGGCCCTTTGCCTGCATTACCTCAATAGTTCGATCAAACCCTAAGCCAAAACCGACAGCGGGGATACTAGGACCGCCCAAGGATTCAATCAGTCTGTCATAGCGACCACCGCCTCCGACAGATCCTGACTCACCAGGGATCTTACCTTCAAAAATCATCCCAGTGTAATAGT
>CAZSVV010000002.1:63276-65837 GCA_964610445.1 uncultured Pseudomonadales bacterium
AGTCCACGGGCTAAGGCTGGGTTAAAGCGCAGAGAGGAGTCAGAAACTCCTAGATTCTTTGCAGATTCTATGATTTCAGCTAGGTTATTAGATGGTTTGGCATTTTTGATCGCAGAGAGCGCTTCGCTAGCCTGCTCGTTTGACAACCCTTTAGATACTAGTTCTTTGACAACATCTTGCTCGCTTAGTTTGTCGAGCTTGTCGATAGATTGGATGATAGAGGCTACGCTGACTTCTGAAGTCGAAAATGGTGACAAGGTGTTAATCAATGTCTCACGATCGTTAAACTCGATTACGAGATCGGTTAAACCTAAATCTTGATAAATAGCTGAATAGACAGCCAGAATCTCGGCATCGGCGAGCGGGGAGGTGACACCAAAGATGTCGGCGTCACACTGGGTAAATTCGCGATAGCGACCTTTTTGGGGTTTGTCAGCGCGAAAAACATTTTGGATCTGGTAACGGCGGAAACCTTTGCCTAGCTCATTTTGATACTGGGCGAGCACACGGGCTGTCGGGACTGTTTGGTCATAGCGCAGGGCAACAGATCGCTCACCTCGGTCGGTAAAGCTATAGACGAGCTTGTCGGCTTCGTCACCATACTTGCCAAGGAGTAGCTCAGCGTATTCGAGGGTAGGGGTCTCTAGTGGCTCAAAGCCATAGCGTTCGAAAGATTTTTTGATCTTATTCGACACGAGATCACGCTGCCTCTTTTCGGCAGGTAAGAAATCGCGGAAACCCTTTAGTGTTTGTAGGTTTTGTTTTTGCATATTACTAGTCATTATAGCCTCCTTTGAGTAGAGAAACTATTATCTCCTTGTTTTTTTCTAAATTACTAATCTCTACATACTCGTTGGGAGTGTGGGCGAGAGCAAGGTTGCCTGCACCGATTGTTGCACAGGGAACCTGTTCAAATGCCTCCCAGAGCATCTGGGTGTCGATGTAGCCAAGCGAAGGCTCATAATTGCCAGGTAACTCAAGAGGAGCCAGTAACATTGGGTCTGTGACCCAAGATTCTAGGTCGTGTCTGACTGTCCAGTCTTCTAGTTTTAGCTTGGTGCCTGGCAAATAACTCTTAATTATCGACTCGACGATTGAGGCTGTTAAATCCTGTTTGGCAGGTCTTATGTCTAGCACAAACTCCGCAATATCGGCGATATTGTTGCCTTGCCTACCCATGATTCCACTACCTAGATCTAGGCCTCCTTGGCAGTATGCTAAGTTGAGAGTCGTGGTACCGAGTACTGGATCGCTATATTTAGCTGCAAGTTGGCGCTTTAGTTTGTTTATGATGTTTATACCGCTAGTAATAGCATTAATACCGAGCTCGGGGCGTCCAGCATGTCCACTCTTGCCCCGCAACTTAAAACTAACTTCGATCAGTCCTCGGCAACCGATACCTATCTGACCGTATGAGCCATCGAGTGAGATAATATATTTAGGTTTGATCTTATCTTTATACTCATTAACAAAGGCGCGCATACCAGCAAAATCATATTCTTCGTCGCAGTAGGCGAGGAACATAACATTATTTGAGTTGACCTCACTTAGTGCGATCATCCCAGCGGATAGACTACCCAACATGTCGGTAGAGCCGAGGCCATAAAGGCGATCATTCTTGACTACGGGCGTGCAAGGATCAGTGATCCAGCCAGCACGAGGAGTCACGGTATCCATGTGACCGACTATCAGGATATCTGGGTCATTACTACCCGCAATGATATTAAACCGTCCAGATTTTACTGGCTGTTTTGAGACATTAAGACTAGTATTGGTTTTGAACCAAGCATAGACAAACTCGCCTATTTGTTTTTCATCTGTATACTCATCTACCCAAGAGGGGATGCTGACTAGTTGTTTGGTTAGCTTGATAAGATTATTCATAATATGCTCCAAGATTTATTATATTGATAAAATCGCTAACAAACTTTTTTTTATCTAGCGAAGTAACGACATTAATATTAGGGGGCAGATCTTGATTTACTATGGTTTGTCCAAGCCTGCTTAGATTAAAGGTTTCGATGCTCAGATTCATTGGTGTTAGTGTAAACGCATTCTGATTAAGCAGATAGTACGCAGCAAGAGCATCATAAACTATTGCACCATTTTGGTTTTCGTATTTAGCAAGTGCTTTTATATATGGCTTAATTATATTTAGAATGATCTTGCTGTATTTTGGATTAGTTATTTGTTCAAAATCTGAGAGGTACAGTGGTACTTGATAACATATATCTAGAGGAATTAGAACCTTAGGAATACTAGTTTCGAGTACAATTCTTGCAGCTTCGGGATCGGTAAATATGTTAAATTCGGCATATTGATTGGTGTTCCCTGGACAGTTAATTGTCCCGCCCATGATAACTAGTGAATTAATTTTTGATTCTAATCGTGGGTTTTTTTTCAGTGCTAAGGCAAGGTTAGTTTGCGGGCCTAGAAGTAAAACATTTGTTTCTTGATTTAGCGCAGTGAGAGTTTCGATTGCTCGACCCTCGACTACTTTGATAGGCTTTACATTGACTCCAGTAAGTCCAGTTTTTCCCATAACATTGCCTGGCTTAAAA
>CAZSVV010000002.1:65847-71816 GCA_964610445.1 uncultured Pseudomonadales bacterium
GATCGCTTGGATATTAACTTTTTTTGAGAGGATCAACATTAGTATTGCTAAAAAATCATCCTTTCCTGGATCAGTATCGATAATGTAATTCTTCATGAGAGAGTCTCCAGTAATTTTTTCATATCTTGTGGTTTTTCAACAAGTAAGGTTTTGAACCCGTACTTAGCGGCTGGCTCTATATCGGTTTTTAATTGGTCACCGATAGAGATGCTTTTTTTTGCGTCATACTCATTGGCGAGCGCTTCAAACACTTCATCCTTAGTTTTAAAGTCTTCGGCTGTAATAATCCGATCAAATAGGTTACTAATACCAAGGTAGTTACACACTTGTTCCTGCCAGACCTTCGCGGCCGAAGTTAAGAGGATGAGAGTATTGTTTGCAGCGAGGGCACGAATCACTTTATGCCAAACTTATTTTGGAGGTAGTTACTAAGTCCTACTCGGTCGCTAAAGCCTGCGAACATAACTTCATCTACCGTGTCTTCGGTGGCCCAACCACGAGCGAGGATCAGCCGTCGAGCGTTAGCATTTACTTGAGCTTCGAGGCTGGATCCTTGATATGTATTGCCAGCACTATTAAGGCGGTAGACTGTCCCATCCATATCGAAAATTTTTACTGATTGATTTATTTCTGTCATATTTTTCCTACTTGAAATTAGCTATTAATGATTGGAGTGCTTCTACGACTGAGGGCTGATCTCCTAGAACAAGAGGAGGTTTGGCAAGGGATCTAGTGGGAATAGAGCAACCTGATAATAATTCTGATTTTTGCCAAAAATCTAGACCTATCTGCAGGCAGGTGAGTGAAAAATCGTCAGTTTTTTCCTCTGGAATGCTGCCCCATTTGGTTTTTCCTAATGGTTTGATGTAAGGAGCACCCATAGTTCCTTGAGGCATAACTATCGTTCTACCTGAGTTTGGTGAACCAATCATATAGTCTCGCTCATTGACTGTATCCTCAACCTCCGCGTAGTAATAAGTAGTAGTACAGGGAATATTCTTGCTTTGAACGACCTTGATCGCATCACCTATACCTATTGCGACCTGCACTTTGACAACTGTAATCCCGATACTCCTAGCGGTATCGATAACTAATGAAAGGGTGGATCCTTCCCAGGCCACGTCGTCGTAAATGAGGACTGGTTGATTGCCGACCTTTTTCTTAATATTACGCATCTGACTCTCAAGATCTAGAGAGGAGGAATTGCGTTGGCCGAGCCCTGTTGAGTTTAGTGATGTATCTACTAACCTCGTAATATCCAAATAGGATGGGAGGGATGATCCAGTTTGTGGCATGTAGACGTCGTCAATCGAAATACAAGCGAGATTGTTTTTTCGACAAGTATTGAGAGCAGTTTGAGCAGTTGCGAGCATTGCTGATTCTGGAATTGTCTCGAGCCCGGCAAAGACGCGACCTACAGTTTTCTCTAGTTCTCTTTGATATGGTCTGATTTCTGGAGTTCTGTATCCAGTTTTCTTAGACCATTGAGTAATTAATCCACGTATATCCTGTGGATAGGGGTAGGGTAGTTCTGACATATAGTAGTTTCTCCTTGGTAATAGTTTGTACAAAAAACCCGCCTGGTGGCGGGGTATGGGAAACTGACTAATTGTCGAATTTTTTTATGCCAAAGGCATCCCCGCCACGAATGTATGGGGGGTATGATGTGAGATGGTCGAAGTTATGATTTTGGTCATAGTGGAGGGTAATATAGCACGGGATGGTAAATTGTCAAATTTTGGGTAATCACGCTCGATAGTCACTATTCTTTGGGTGAGGGAATGGGAGAAGCACTTGCATCTGGATCTGCAAAACCGATGCGCATAAGGCTAGTGACGGTTAGCACATCTTTAGTGAGAGTTGCGGTATAAATGATCGAGTCGCCAATGCTTAGATCGGTAGCTTCAATTGACTCGCCAAGACTGGATTTGAGAGAAGTCTTGCTAGTTAGGTTGATTACTTTGGTCTCACCAGAGCTGACACTACTAGTGGTTACTACGTTCTTGGCAATCTTGGTGATACGGGCTAAGGAGCTAGTTTTGGAGGTAGTTGATAATGGGTCGGCACTGACTATTATACGAACTGCTTCGAGTTCGTCGCTCTCCTTGAGCGTCCCGATACTAATAATATTGTCGTCTATTCTAATGCTATCGACAGGGATAGTTTTGTTGCCAGGTGAGCGGACAATCGACGCATCGCTTTTGATGACTATTTTCTTTTTACCATCTTTATCTTCGATTATTAGTGTATCTTTGATTACGTCTCTAATCACACCAACAAAACTTTTGTAGTTGATATTTTCTGCCTGCTCTCCGCCACTAAGAGATTCTTGTAATCTTTTTTTAATACTCTCTGTGACTGTCTCGTCACTAATGGGCGAAAGTGAGGGTGAGAGTGAGGGAGAAGGGCTAGCCTTAGATGAGGGGATAGGGGAGGCAGCAGAAGCAGAGGTTAGAACAAGGGTAAAGGTAGTGAAGATAGTGATGAGTGATAAAAATGTGTATTTTTTCTGCATAGATAAATGTGAAGATTACACTCTATCATAGAGCAGCAGTTGTGTACACCACACTGAGCGAGTCCTCGACTTTTACACCATCCTGGGTGTAGACAGTGATAGTAAGGCGGTTGGCACCTTTGATCAAATTGACTTCTTGACTAAAGCTACCGACGTCGTTTGGCACTATAAGATAATCATTGCCTTCGGTGGTGATCGCGATATAGGTCTTAGGTAATGTTTTGCCGGAGATGGTAAATGTTGCTTTGTCGGTGACAGAATTGTCGGCAGTATCGAGCTCAACGAAGAGTTTTTGTTCAGATTTTTGATCTTGAATATTAGCATCTTTGGACTGTCTTTGGGGGATGAGGGATTGGGGGTCAAAATTTTGGATCGCGGTTTTGGCACGGTAGATACCGCCGGCGATAATTAGAGCGATTACCAAACCTATAATGATGGCAAGAGTGACTTCTTTGCGTGCTTTCATGATTAATGATAGTTTAGCACAGCTTTTTCGATATTTGTGATACTATATGTAGGTTATGGACATCGCACGAATAGCAGAAAATAAATATCGCATCAAAGTAAAGCGTGGTTTTGCGGTAGTTAATGTGGGAGTAGATGTAGAGATACAGGGACTCGCCAACAAGACGCCATTTGTTATCACTCAGTCTGGCGAATATGAGGTAGAGGGGATCAGTGTCTTTGCCTATAAAACAGAGGATACGCTCGCTAGCGTGATCCACGTCGAAGATCTCAAGGTCTTGGCTACTAGTAGTGAGCTCAGTGATTCTTTGATTGATGACCTAGATACGATTGATGTTGTGATTGTAAATACGGACAAAATGAATAGTAAAACAAGTGTCGCTATGATTGGTAAGATCGAGCCGAGCTGTGTTGTGCCTGCAGGTGACGCTACCAATGTTGCTGTTTTTGTCAAAGATTTTGAACATGCTGTACGGGAGACCAATAAACTGAGTCTTTCTAAGGCTACTCTCAATTCAGATATCACCGATGTGGTTGTTTTGACAGACTAGTACCTAGTACTTAGTACTTAGTACCTAGTTTTATTGTTTTATTAACGAGGTAAAATTGTTTCATGGCAGTATCTAAGGTCCCACCACACAGCGAAGAAGCCGAAAAGAGTGTATTAGGATCGATCCTGATGGATCGTGACGCGATAGTCCAGGTCTCTGAGATCCTACTCCCTGAGTATTTTTATGATGATCACCATGGCATGATCTACGAGGCCATGCTCGCCTTGTATGAGGAGAGGTCTCCCATTGATCTAGTAACTCTGCCACAAAAACTTAAGGAGAAAAAATATCTAGATAGCATAGGGGGGATCGCCTATATCTCGGGACTAGTCGAGGGGGTGCCGAGCTCGGCCAATGTGCGGCATTATGGCGAGATTATCCAGGAATATGCGACTAGGCGCAAACTGATCTCTGATGCATCTGTTCTGATTGAAAAATCATTTGACGAGGGGTTAGAAGTAAAAGATCTCCTAGATACGGCCGAGCAAAAAGTATTTTCTCTCTCACAATCTAATCTTAAGCAAGGTTTTATCCCACTGCGCTCAGTACTCTCCGAATCGTTTGATCGATTAGATGAACTCTCAAAAAAATCTGGGTCACTACGCGGTGTCTCGACAGGTTTTGGTGATCTAGATAGCTGCTTGGCAGGTATGCAAGATTCTAACCTCTTGATCCTCGCGGCTCGCCCAGGCATGGGTAAGACCGCATTTTCGCTAAACATTGTGCAGTACGCGGCAGCAGTATCAAAAGTGCCTGTAGGATACTTTTCTCTCGAAATGAGCAAAGAGGAGCTAGTGGATCGTATGCTAGTATCTCAAGCGGATATAGATGCCTGGAGACTAAAGACAGGTAAGCTAACCCAGGATGATTTTGGCAAGCTGTCGGAAGCGATGGGGGTACTAGCTGAAGCACCACTATATATTGATGACACTCCAGGAATGAGTATTCTTGAAATGAGAACAAAAGCGAGACGACTAAAATCGGAGCATGATCTAGGACTAATCGTCGTTGACTACCTGCAGCTAGTAAAGGGCCGGACGATGGATAACCGGGTACAAGAGGTGGCAGAGATCAGCCAGGGACTAAAGAACCTAGCGCGTGAGCTAAAAGTGCCGGTCCTCGCATTATCCCAGCTATCGCGTGCGATCGAGAACCGAGGGAGTGGTAGCTCTCCACAACTGTCTGACCTGAGAGAGTCGGGGAGTATCGAGCAAGATGCGGACGTTGTCATGTTCTTGTATCGCGAGGACCCAGAGGACATAGAGAGTGTTAAACTAAATATTGCTAAGCATCGTAATGGGGGACTGCGGACTATTGATCTTAAGTTCCGCGGCGATCGTGTCAGGTTTTATGGAGTGGATAGGTCTAGGTAATCTCAAATCCAGGTAGCTTGTTCCAGCTACCATATTGGGATATATATCGTCTAGTATGAAAAAGATCTTGATAATGTCTGGCATTTTTGAACCGTGAGAATTCATTGAAAAAAGCATCAAGCAACTTGTCATCCTGTAAAAAATGTTTTATACCCAAATCGTCTCCGAAAGCGTCACCATGCCAGTGTCCAGGTGGATATATTAATGTGGCATTGGTATCTGGATTTACCTGACTACCTAGTTGTTTTAATGCTCTTGCTATAAATACTCTTCTGAGTGTTGTTTCAGTTCCATACTTCGAACCTTGAGTTAAGACTGCTCCAAAGGTAGTATTTAATGCTATCGCAGCGCCTTCCATGAATGACTTGTGATGTTTGAATTTGTCTTTTTTGACGTCACTATTTTTTTGCCTGTTCACTATATCTTCTGCAAGTAGAGCGTCGATCAAGAGCGTGTCAGCAGCAAACGGCCAATTATTTTCTAGTCTTAATAAGACTGATGCATTTGAGTACGCAGGGTCGATGACCCTAATATCGACCCCATCTTCTAATACTAAATAATTTTCTATAGTGTCAAAAAGTGTGTTAACTCCTTTGTAGGTATGCTCTAGCCTTTTTTTAATGAAGGGTGAGGAATTTTCAATAGCTGGTAGATAGTCCGGAGGGAAGTATTCTGGAATAATAATTTGCTTTTTAATGTTGAGATATGGGACTATTTTCCTAAAGTTTAAGATAGTTGCAGAATCGTCGTGCTCTGTTAGCAGAACTGTTGTATTTAGATTACCTATGTTCTTGCGTATAACTTCAAAATGATCATCCTTTTTTTCAGGGGGATTGGGTTGAGCGTCTATTTCAAGGAAATTTACAGGGATTTTCGTAGCGACTGCGCCAGCAGCAAGAATTGCCATTCCTTGAAGTAAGTTACGTCTCGGAAACTTGTCGATACCCATATAACTATATTAACAGACAAGTAGACAGAGATTTTTCAAAATTGTGTCTTACTGGTGCCTGGGGAGAGACTCGAACTCTCAAGGTCATTACAACCACGAGTTTTTGAGACTCGCGC
>CAZSVV010000003.1:0-14126 GCA_964610445.1 uncultured Pseudomonadales bacterium
GGACCCTCTCGTTCATCCACAACCCGAAGATTATCGCGGTAACGTAAGCTCTACTGGCGTGCGTGCGTGCTACGACGAAGGTAAGAGGTTTATGGAAGCGCTCTCTATGGTTTACTATCGTGAATATGGCGTAAAAGCCAAAATCATCCGGATCTTTAATACTTACGGTCCTCGGATGCGCCTCGATGATGGTCGCTTTACGATCAATCTAGTTGCAGCATATCTCAACAAAACTCCATTTCGCTTACATGGGGATATGGATCACATTACCCGCTCCTTCTGTTATATCGACGATCTCGTTTCTGGGATCGCCAAAGTCTACGCGACTGAGCAGGCAATTGGGACTGTAATTAACCTAGGTAATCCGACAGAGTACTCTCTGAGAGAAGCACTAGATATTTTTGAATCAGTAATCGCCTCCAAGCTAGATACGATCCAGGTCGAAGTACAGAGTGATGATCCAAAAAAACGCCAGCCAGACATTACACGAGCCAAGGAGATACTAGGGTGGGAGCCGAGTGTAGATTTTAAAACTGGCATCAAAAAAACTCTAGAATATTACCAGTCTATAAACTATAAACTATAAACTATATGCCTACAAAAGTAGTCGTAATCATTCCTACCTACAACGAAAAGGGTAATGTTACCCCTGTTACTCAGGCGCTGAGTAAAGTTTTTAAAACTCTCAAAAACTATGATCCATATATTCTCTTTGTAGACGACCAAAGTCCCGACGGAACGAGCAAAGTAATTAAAAATCTTATCAACAAATATAGCTTTGTAAAACTACTCGAAAACAAGCGAAAGGGTGGTCTAGGTCATGCTTACAAAAAGGGGATGATCTATGCTATCGATAAGCTAAAAGCTGACATCGTATTCGAATTTGACGCCGATCTCTCCCACGATCCCACCAAGATCCCTCAAATGCTAGGTTCGATAAGCTCTGGGAGTCAGCTAGTCCTCGGTTCACGCTATATGTCTGGTGGTGGGATACCTCGTAACTGGCCATGGTATCGCAAGTTTTTGTCTGTTACAGGTAATATTTTTATCAGATTAGTAATGGGAAACTTTAAGATCAAAGACTGGACTACGGGTTACAGGGCAATCACTCGGGGAGTGGTCGAGGCTATTGTGCCACAGCTCTCTAATCACGCATTTCAGGGATATACTTGGCAGATCGGTTTTCTGGTTAAAACTCTTCAAAGCGGCTATACTGTTTCCGAGGTCCCTTTCTATTTTCGCGATCGAGAACTAGGAAAATCCAAGCTAGGGCCAGAATACATTATTAATACCATGAGGTACATTATGAAAGTTAGGATAAGTCAGCTACTACATAGTAGGTTGTTAAAATTTGTGATAGTTGGGGGGAGTGGGGCAGCGATTCAGTTTATCTCCCTACATTTTTATCGCCAGTCGATCTCTTCTTTTCAACTAGCCTTCTTTCTCGCTATCGAGACAGCGGTTCTCAGTAACTTCATCTTTAATAATGGATGGACATTCAAAGATCGCAAACTCAAGCCAGTGCAGATCCCAGGCAAGTTCTTGCAGTTTAACTTAGCTTCGGGTGGATCGATCCTGATTCAGCAAACCATCGCTTTCTTGGGAGAGCGCTACATTGGACTCTATACCTTATTTGGTATACCCATGACTCCATTTACTATCGATACGGGTGCAATGTTTGCGGTAACTGGTATTCTAGTAGGCATGTTCTGGAACTTCTTTGCATACTCTCATATTGTCTGGAAGAAAAAATAAGCTAAATGTTTGCAATCAGAAACTATTGGCATCTGTTTGCATTAACTACAGTATACCTTTGTTACATTGTTATTTTTCGTGGGGATATTTTATCTCACCGTTTTAACGAAGATTTGACGAGGCAGTTTTATCTCTCGCAAGATATACCATACGAAGTAAATGGTAATCGTCTCTTTCTATCAGACCAAGATATCTATGCAGCAACGGGAGTACTCTATCTAAGAGGTGGCGACCCAGCATTTGAAAATTTTGAGCACCCACCGCTTGGCAAGTATTTTTTTGGACTGAGCACTTTGCTCACTCAAAACCCACTAGTAATCCAGCTCATATGGGGCTTTCTCTTACTGATCTATACCGCCAAACTGGGATCAGAACTAACAAACCAAAAGTTATTCGGGTTACTCGCTGCAGTTGGTTTGATGTCTGACCCAATCTTTCGCGATGTACTAGGTCTCACATTGCTGGACATGGGTCAAGCTGCCCTACTTCTAATGTATCTCTATTACTTTACAAAAAATCCTGCAAGTCTCAGTAATGGTTTAATATTGGGTCTACTCGGAGCATTCAAGTTCCCGGCAGCCGCTATATTTATTGTTGCCATCATTACGATTAGGTATCTATATAACAGGCAGTTGTCATGGTCATATTTAAAGCACATCGTTCTCGCCGTTATTGTTTTTATGCTCACTTATACCCAAGCATTTGTAGAGAGAGGTGGCATGTTTAACATCTTCTGGCATGTGCTACGTATGGGCAAGTTTTTTGTCGACCATAGTACAGCCAGCTTCTTTGGAGCATCAGCTATTCTCTACACGACAGGATGGTGGAAGACTTGGTGGGGAGACTATGGATGGATGCGTACCGATCTCTGGACACCTATCTGGCCAGTAGGCATGATCGTTGGTTTGCTGCAGCGTACTTTTTGGGGGATCATTCCCGTCGCCTATCTATTTTACCTAGGAGTTCAGGCGCCATTTCCGCGCTACTTTATGATCATCGTTCCGTTTGTTTATCTGGCTCTCGTTAGCTCAGTTCAAAACCTCATAAATCGATACAGTCGTATTCTTAAATAACTCTCTAAATTCACGCTTGCAAGACTCAAATCGATACAGGTAACTATTTCTGTGTTCCTCATACAGATAATCAACTTCGTCTAGTATTTTGCAGTCATAACTTTGGATCATCGTCTCTCGCTCAATATATGGGATCGACAAGAGATCGAGTTGTGTCTTGTCAGCATAGTAAGTTACTTTGCCAGTATAAGCTGTGATGTATGCCGTGTCGTAGAGCTGGGATAATAGTGGAGTAAAATCAGCATGCTTTTCTCCTGGCATAAATGCTGGTGCAAAAACGAACCCTCCTGGCTGTTTTTTCAAGATACTGAGTGCCTCTAGCTCCTCACTAGATATATAGCTAGTCCCTTTGTTGGTAGTAAAAGTCTTTATGATATCCGCATTATTGGGGAGCAAGATCAAGAGTAGGGTAGTGATAATCAATAACTTGGCAATCCTGGACTTTGCCATAATGTAAACATGGTCTATTACTTCGGCCGCTAGTATGCCGCTCAAAAATAGCGAGACATGCAAAAACTGAACAGTGTTCCACCAGATCCCTGTCTGAACAAAGAATATACTAAGCATTAGTCCAGTTAGTGATCCAACAATCAATAATGACCTGACCCGCTCAGCCTTTCCTGTTGTCTTAACAAACTGTATAAATAGCGAGACAACTCGTACTCCATAATTCATTATCACAAATATCCCTGTGATCAAAATATTAAGTCCCAATAAACTAATCCCACTCGTTGTATACAGTCGCTGAGCCCAGATGGGTAGATAAAATAGTTGTGAATCCTCAATGATCGTGGTAACAGGAGCAAAAGGTTTCCAGACTAGTGGGAAAGGCTTACCACTTGGCTGGTAAAGCAAAGCAGCTACCAGGATTGCTGGGATGAGCATGAGTGTATGCCCGACCAGTATTTGCTTAAGGCTTTTATTATTTTTGAGTTCGATCACCAAGTTGGCAATAATAATTAATGCAAAGATTAATCCTGTGTAAAACTTAAGCGCGAGCGAGCTAGCCGCTAGTAGTCCGAGAATTAGGTAGTCGCCCGGAGTTTTAGTACAACCCCTCATTATCCGCGTAAAGTAAATGACTAATAATAGTAGTGACAATCCGAGTTGTGGGTTGGTCATCACCTGTAGGGACTGCATAGATAGCAGCCCGCTAGAACCCCAGATACTCCCATTGTGGTACAGGTTTAAAAAGTATGAAAAAGAGCTCCCAAAAAAACAAAAAATTAATAAAAACCATGGGTAGCTAGCAGAGCTTGGTCGGTATTTTTTTGCAAAAATTAGTAGGTAATATACTATTCCCACACCCCACAAAAGAGGGAGTCCGCGATAGTACCAGTCTATGGTACTAAATGGAGTTATTTTTGCGAGTCCTGCCACCAGCAGATCTATCCCGTAGTTGTAGCCAGACAAGCTCTCGCGAGCAAATGTCGGCATTTGCCATTCTTTATTGTTGAGCATCATCTCAGCTACTGCTATGTGCCAGACTCCGTCGTGTTCATGCGCGCCGTAGTAGTAATCGCCACATTTACCACCATCACATCTATTTAGTCCGCTCGGCATAATGATGAGCCAGCTCATTATCAAGCAAAAAAATGCAAAGATTCCAAGCGAAATAGACTTAAAGTTCATAAAAACGGCGTCCAGTCAGCAATAGGCTGGATGTTGCCTAATATAAAGTTCCAGCTATACAAAGCTAGTGGGATGAGTAAGCCGTATAAGAGCCAGTAATATTTTGCTTTTACTATATATGGTCCATAACCAAGCACTAGTAGTGGGGATATCAAGATGCTGTAGCGCGACACATCACGGTGAGCCACAAAAAACAGAGAGATCGCATAGATACTGGCAAAAATAGCGATGATCCTGACTCCACTCTCTTTCTTTGTCCTCTCCCAGAGCAGTCCCACTCCCATCATAATAAATAGGTAGAGATACATTATGTCTTCGCGCCAAAATCCTGATATCCATGGCAGCTCAGAACCAAAAACCATAAATGGAGGTACATATAAATTAAGATTTCCACCTACTTTAAAATAAGCTAACACATCACCATATACATAGCCGTAATATCCCCACAGTGCCAAAAGGGATAGTGGCATAAGTAGGTACGGAATCATTTGTTTTACACTCTCTTTGAGATTACCTCTATTTTTCCAAATAATCTCAACAATATATGCAACAAATAATAGGATCGCTGGTGAGCGAGTAAGTACTGCTAAGGCACCAGTTGTCGCGCTCACTAAGTGCTTTTTTTCGCGATAGTTGACGATTGATATGAGTATGAATGATAGGCACAAAAACTCGTTAGACCCAATCGCTCTTAATGGGAGTATCCGAGGTGGTAAGAACAAAGCTAGTACAACGAGCGGGATCACCATGTTCGAGTTAGGCACAAACTTTTTAAAGAAATATACTAGTGTGGCGGCTATCAAAATATTGCTAGTTAAGATGCTCGCATATATCGCATATGGTCCACTCAAAAACAGATCAAAGAATGCAATCATTAGTGCATATAGGGGATAGTGCGCCGCAAAGTACCTCGTCCCTCGCTCCCCAACTAACGCGCTATAGTTCTGCTCGATTATCGTTGGGTCATACCAACTACGGGCGACCACCAAAAAGTTCATCGCATCATAGTTCTGAGCGATTGTTAGCATCGATTTACCAGAAAAATCAATTCCCCAGAAATAGTTAACGCCGAGTGAAAATGGGCTCCAGATCACCAGGACACTAACTAGCGCAATCAAAGAGGTGGTCAAGTAACTACGAAACTCTCTCATTAGTAGATTATAATGAATCTGATGAATAAATATACATCCACAATCCAGAAACTACTAAATAAGCTAAAGTTCCCCAAGATCACACTCTTAATAATCTCAGGAGGGATGTTCCTCGCTCTTTCTTTCATCGTGACTAATGGCAATTATCGATGCGACGGGGGTCTCTGTGGACTCTGGATAGGGCAGTGGCACAAACACGACTATATCTGGCATTTAGCTCTCATCAAGATGTCTTTTGAGTCATTCCCAATCCTACACCCCAATTATTCCGGAGCTGTGCTAGAGGGTTACAACTATTTGCTGGATTATTTGGTCTATCTTGTTTCAAAGCTAGGAATCTCACCGATCACCATGTTCTTTAAGATACTCCCGATCCTCTTTTTTCCACCCTACCTATATTTCCTCTTCAAAAACTCTCGTCTCTATAATAAGAGTAATGTTTACCTCAACTCTTTTCTGTTCTTTACACTCCTTGGTACCTCTTTCTCTTACCTAATCTCACTTTATGTTGGCCGCGGACTATATTACTCGACTCTTGCCGGCTTTCCTGTCGTGACTAGCATCCAGCCTACGACCGTTTTTCTCAACATGCAATACGCTTACTCACTCCTAGCCTTAATAATTATTATCTATTTAATGCAGCTCAAAACTAGGAGTCTTAGGCAGATCCTCGCGATCTTTGTCCTATCAGCTGTCGCCGCAAGTCTCAAATTTTATGTAGCCTTTGTGATTACCATGCTCGTGAGCATATATGGTTTGGGGCAGATTATTAGTTCAAAGTCGCTCAAGCGACTCTGGGACCTGCTCATACCTACTGCTCTCGGTGTCTTAGTTAGCTTGATCTGGTTTTACAATCCCTTTAAAAATGGACAGAATTCTGGTTTTGCATACGACCCATTTGCAATAACTCATCTCATGACAGAAGATGGTAATCTTTTTTACAGTCAGTATCTAACAAATGCACGCTACTTTTTAACTGCTATAGGAGTCTCACCCAGACTGATAGCAATCGAAGCGATAAATATTGTCCTATTTTTGCTAGTAAACTTTGGAACAAGAATTATTGGTCTTTATTCTCTCTGGGCTAAGATCAAGAGCAGGCAGTGGTCACTCTTTGACACCTCACTTCTCGTTACCATAATTGGCCTCACTCTAATCCCTATTCTATTTGTCCAGCGAGGCAGCTTTTATAACACTATGCAGTTTCTCTACTACTCGATCTTTTTATCATCATATTTTGCAGCTGACGCGCTCACTAGGATAGCTGGCGCGATAAAGTACAGATTCTTATCATATTTCATCGTACTATTAATAGTTGGTTTGACTGTACCCACCCACATTGATCAGCTCAGGTATTTGTCAGAACCTCAGCGTCTAATATCACAGGCAGAATTAGATGCACTAAGCTATCTCAATAATCAGCCAAAAGGTGATGTCTTTGTGACATTTAGCCACAAAAAGGATGCATATGTTAGCGCTTTTAGCGGCAAGCCGACATTCTTTACAGACATCGATCAGTTAGACGTAACTGGTATAAATGCTATTTCACGGGAGCAGCTGATCCTCAAACCATCGCTAATCGAACCACGCAAACTGAGTGTCGATTACTGGTACTTACGTAAGGTGGATGAGGATTTCTCAATCATCAATGATAAAATTAAAAACGACCCTGTCTTTAATGTGTTGTATGAAAATCTAGAAGTTATTATATATAAAAGCGAGATATGATCATAAATCATAATAATGGTAACGAAAGTAATAATGACTAAGCTCTCATCACTATCTATTTTTGTACCCACCTATAACGAAGAAGCTAATATCAGCTTGATTATCGAAGATGTTCTCAAATACGTGCCGATCCTTGCGGACAAATGGGAGCTCATAGTAGTAAACGACGGATCCACCGATCAAACAGCACGGATTGTTAGGACCTACTCAGAAAGGTATGAGAACATCAGACTCATCAATCATACTAAGAACCGTGGTTATGGGGCAGCAGTCAAAACTGGGCTCAGAGAATCTAGGTATAACTGGATCTTTTTTACCGACTCTGATCGACAGTTTCGCTTTGACGAGCTCTCATCTTTTATAGCCAAGAGAGACTTAGGTGATTATGTTATTGGCTACCGTAAAAAGAGGCGCGACCCACTAATACGACTAATCATTGCCCAGGGCTTCCTGCGGATTTGGAACTACTTACTCTTTGGCTTGACAGTAAAAGACGTCGACTGCGCCTACAAGCTGATTCCCAAAAAATGCCTTAAAAATATTAGTCTCAAAACAGAGAGTGCGATCACAGTCACTGAGCTTTTGTACAAACTAACTCTTCGAGGATACAGATATGTTCAGGTCCCAGTTACTCATTATTCTCGTCCCTATGGACGACAAACGGGCAATCATCCGAGTGTTATGTTCAAAGCATTAAAAGAAAGCGTTGCATTATGGCAAAGTTCAAAAAACCGCTAACTAATCTTCGCTCAGCAATCATAGTATTGGGTATCCTAATACTCAGTAGTATTACGCACTTCTATCGCATCAACGAGTTGCATACCTTTCACAACGACGAAGGTCGCGATGCCATGATCGCAAGTCAAATGATAGAGACCAAGTCGATTACACTCTTAGGACCTCAGACATCTGTCGGGAACATGTATCTCGGACCTATCTACTATTACTTTATGGTGCCAGGTTTAATCCTCTCTGGTGGCGATCCAGTTGGACCTGCTATCTTGATCGCAATATCTGGTATCCTAACGTGCCTTGGTTTATATTTTTACGGCAGGACTAAGTTTTCGGAGACAGCTGGGATCATTGCTGCGCTCATCATGTCTCTCTCTCCAATTTTTGTTCACTATACCAAGAGTTCTTGGAACCCCAATCTTATTCCTTTTGTTGCACTCCTAATGTTATTTGCTTACGACAAAAAGTGGACTTTATTCCTAGGCATCCTTGGTGGCATCCTCTTTCAGCTCCACTATGTCGCCATGTTATTCTTCGTGACACTCTGCCTCTTGCATATTTATCAGACTCGCTCCGCCAAAAACATAGCGCTATTGATCTTGGGATTCTTGCTTAGCTCGCTACCTTTTTGGATATTTGAAGTCCGCCACGACTGGGTTAATATGCAAGCATTTATAAACTTTATACAATCCAGTAGTAATGGTGATCAAACAGGTCCTAGTTATATAGTGAGGCTACTCAACAATGGTCACAAAATAGTAACCGACCTAGTATCCAGCAAAACTCTCACCAATAATATCGCGCCGAGCAATCTCACCTGGCTAACTTTCACCCTGGTAGTACTAACTACTCTGACACTACCCAAAAAAAGTGAAGCTAAAGCTACATTCAAATTCTTGCTCCTAATCATTATTACCTCTATTTTTGGCACATCACTCCTTAGAGACTCTATCCATCCTCACTATGTAGGTTATCTTTTTCCTGTTGTCTCACTTGTTCTTGGTGCAGCTTATGCATCTAGCTCGCGTTTGGTCAAAGCTTTCGCCACATTCTTCTTTATCGTCTGGGCTATCCATAGCGTACCTGTAACCTACGCCAATATGATCTCAGATGATTCCTACCAAAAACTAAAGGGTAGGGAGGTGGCAGGTTATATCCAGCGCGATGCAGGTGATAGTGATTACAATGTAGTTGCCGCACATGATAACTCTAGGGAGACCACCTATCTGTTCTATCTATATAAGCTAGATAATCCACCCATCAATGAGGCAGCACGACTCTTATACATTATCTGTGAAGACCGTCCGTGTGTAGAGTCAGATGTGACTAGTCCGGGTATCTTTAATCGTGGACCAGCTCACCCTAGCCTCGCGACATATCTAGCTCATCCGTATAGCCCAGATTCTAGCACTGCCAAGACTTTGGTTAGTTCTACACATATAGTCTATGGAGTCTGGGTGGCTCGTGTTATAGTAGGGCAGTAATCTAACTTATGCAAAAAATAGACTTAACAATCATCATCCCGAACTACAACGAATACGAGAATATCTCGCGTGGAGTACTAACCGAGGTACTTTCATTCCTAAAAAAGCAAAAATTTAGCTGGGAAGTAGTAATTAGTGATGATGGCAGCACTGATCAGAGTCTCTCGCTAATCGAAAAATATACTAAGGATGATGAGCGTGTTCGTTTGTTAAAAAATCCTCATGCAGGTAAGCCTTATGCTCTGCGTAGTGCAGTCAACGCCGCAAGAGGAGAGTTTCTCCTCCTAACAGATATGGATCAGAGTACTCCTATTCGGGAACTCCTAAAACTGTATGTACATACTCCCAACTATCAGATCGTGATCGGCAGTCGCGGCGCACGGAGGACCGATTCATCTCCTATCAGACAACTCGCATCGATTATCTTTTTGATGGTTCGGCGTTTTATCCTCTTACCTGAGATCAAAGATACTCAGTGTGGATTTAAACTGATTAATACTAAGCTAGCTCAAAAAATATTTTCAAACATGCGCATTTTCGGCCGTGCCAACAATGCTGTTGGCTGGAAAGTAACTGCCTACGACGTCGAGATGCTTCATCTGGGCAAAAAAATGGGAGCAGTAATCAAAGAAATTAGAGTTATCTGGAAGAACGAAGACACTAGTAGCGGCAAATCCCGCAACTTTGTCAAAGAGAGCTTAGAAATGCTATTTGAGATTATGCGTGTACGTGTCAATGACATGCTTGGCAAATACAATGTCTAAAATCCTAGTTACTTTTTACTTACTACTAACTACTATTCTAGCTATATACTCTTACGGGTATCTCGACTTTAACCTAACTCTTAGTAGTCATCCACTCTTCTTGCAATTAGTTGCGCCACTTCAGCACTTGGTGTACTTTAATCGACCACTCTCGGCGCAGGTTTACTCAGTAATATTTGTCTCGCTTTTTGCGCTCTATCTCTTGCTTTTGCTACCCAAAAATAGACCCAGTGTATTCCCCTGGAAAAAATTTAGTATCTTAATGACGATCCTCCTCTTTAGCTATCCTATGCTCAGTTACGATGTATTTAACTACATGTTTCATGGCAAAATACTCTGGTTTTACCAGAGCAATCCCCATACTGTCGCGCCTCTATTTTTTGAGAAAGATCTCTGGCTCAGGTTTATGCGCTGGGTACACACCCCCTCCGCCTATGGTCCTGTTTTTACCCTGATCGAATCACCTGCCTATCTCTTAGGTCTAGGCAAGTTCGTCCCTGTACTTTACCTAATGAAGGCCACCATGATCGCTTTTTATGTGTGGTGTATCTATCTGGTCGGGGATATTCTGCGCAAGCTAAAACTGGATCACTCAACCATTGTCCTCTCACAGCTAATGTTAGCCTTTAACCCATTTTTGTGGTTAGAGCTAGTGATCAATAGCCACAACGACGCAGTCATGATCGCGTTACTCCTTTTTGCGCTAAAATCTTCTTTGTCTAACAAAAAAATAATAAGCATACTCAGTCTGATTGGATCTGTAGGGGTAAAGTATGTTACAGCAGTCACGACACCATTCTTTTTGATCAAAAATCCCCAGCTCAAAATTACTCTTATCGCATTCTCACTCCTAGCCCCCATCTTACTCTCGCCTGGGCGTTTCCAACCATGGTACTTAGTCTGGCCTCTAATCCCGGCGGCTTTGATTAACACAGGTTGGGCGAGAGTTTGGATTATCCTAACAAGCATCGCGGGTATCGCTTACTATCCGCTCTACATCGCTACGGGTTTTTGGAATCTAGGTGACGTTTTTCGAATGTCATTAATCTACGGACCAACTGCTCTTTCAGCCATCTATTTTGCATACCTCAAAAAGCGCATCTAGTCTATAATGATCCCTATGCAGTACTTCCCCAGTTTGACCAAAAAGCACTATTTTTATCTTGTAGCTTTAGTTATTCTTTACCTTGCGACTCGTCTATATAACCTAACTAGTCTCCCTATCTTTGTAGACGAAGCCATCTACTCCCGCTGGAGCCAGATCGCACTCCACGACGCATCATGGCGCTTCATCAGTTTGACCGATGGCAAGCAGCCTCTCTGGGTCTGGGTCAGTATGGCTCCGCTAAAGCTAATCTCTGATCCTCTATTTGCTACCCGTCTCACTTCTGTCCTCTCTGGTTTAGTCGGGATGCTAGGCTTGGTGTATTCAGGGTTTCTCTTAAAGAACCTAAGACTAGGGCTACTCGCTGCATCTCTATATATACTGACCCCGTTTCTATTCTTTTATGATCGCTTTGCGACCATGGAGTCCATGCTCACCGCGAGTGGGATCTGGCTCTTAAACCTTGGTATCCTCTTAATCAAAACCAACAGACTGGACGTGGCACTGATCCTCGGAATGTTTGGCGGTCTCTCGATGCTCGTCAAATCACCTGCACTAGTCTATCTCTTACTGATCCCGATCAGTTATCCCTTTATCGCTACTAATTCCTCAAACCCAAAAAAAATCACCAGATTCCTCATCCTATTAACTATTAGCTATGTGCTATCCGCTGGTATTTACAACGTGCAGCGGCTCTCTCCCTGGATGCACATGATCGCCGACAAAAACAATGACTTTGTTGTCTCACCGCTTGCGATGCTTAGAGACAATCCATTTCGCATCTATCAGAACTTTGTCGATGCTCAATCCTGGCTCTGGGCGTATCTGACTCCTCCAATTTACCTCCTCTCTTTGGTTGGTATTTACCTCTTAATGCGCCGTGACACAAGGAACTTTTTTGTCTACTCCGCTTGGTTCTTTGGACCTCTCATGGCAACTGTCATGAGTGCCATGCTCTTTAGACCTAGATACATTGTTTTTGCAGCACCATTTGCGCTACTCTATGTAGCTACCGGACTATCTACGCTCCGGTTCAAACAATTACTGATTGCTCTCCTTGCTCTATCTATCATGCCAATCCGCTTTTACTACCTTGCATATTACAGACCCACTGAGATGCCACTAATCCGCGCCGACTCCGACTATGTCTCTGGTTGGGCAGCAGGGCAGGGGGTCAAAGAAATCGCCGATTACCTGGTAACGAGGACTAAGAGTGCAAAATATGATGTCGAGGTCTATACCGAAGGCACCTTTGGACTACTCCCTCATGGACTAGAACTATATAGTGACGGGAGAACTAAAAAACTTAAGATTACTGGCTTGTATCCGATTAGCGATATCCCCCCACTAGCTGTTAGACAAAACGCCGAGAAAAATAGCGAGACCTACTTTATCTTAAATAATACTCAGGTCAAAGAGCTACCTCCCAACTCAAAAGAGATTATGTCATTCAAAAAAGCCGACGAGAGCTACATTAGACTTTACCAGATTAGTCCATGAAGAGACTTGGTGTTCTGATATTTACTATCATCTTATCTTGTGTAGTAATGGCAGGATTTATTGGGAGAGATGTATTGCCCGACGTCCATGATCCAACCA
Organism: uncultured Pseudomonadales bacterium; assembly: GCA_964610445.1. Lineage (GTDB taxonomy): Bacteria > Patescibacteriota > Microgenomatia > UBA1400 > UBA12108 > GWF. The sequence goes on from CAZSVV010000003.1 coordinate 13,024, forward strand.
TCGCTTATCGTACTCAAATAACCATAGACTCTATCCGGGATGGCCAGTTTCCTCCAGCTTGGCACAACACTCTTAACTATGGATTCGGTTATCCACTCAATCTTTACTATGCACCACTAATTACTTACCTAACCGCAGGTGCGGCCTCAATAGTCGGGAATGTGGTACTAGGAGTCAAGCTCACCCTTTGGTTAATCACGCTAATAGGAATACTTGGTGTCTATAAGCTGGTCATAGGGTACGGACTCGTTGCTGCATTAGTCGCCTCTACTGCTTTTGCGATGCTCCCATACCATGCGAGCGCACTATATGTACGTGGTTCTTATGCTGAATATCTAGCGATCAACCTCTTGCCTTGGGTAATTTATTTCTGGACCAAGTCGCAGAGTCAAAAAAAGATCATGATCTTAACGGTGGTCACCACGGGACTGTTTTTGATCTCACACAACACTATTCCATTTTTGGCATTACCAGTCGTAATCACGATTAGCTACCTTTTTCAAAAAAATAACTACAAACTGCTCCTACTCACACTCTTGCTCTCGCTTGCACTCCCCGCAGCATTCTTAGTACCTATATTTGTTGAGCGAAGCTTTATCCAGCTAGATAGTGTGGCAACAAAGACTATGCTCTCAGATCACTTTGTTACACCCTCTCAGTTGTGGTACTCACCTTGGGGTTATGGTGGCTCAGCACCAGGGGACGGTGATCTAATGTCATTTATGCTCGGCAAAGGTCAGATTGTGCTCTCAATACTCGGGCTCATATTCGCTGCTGTTTATAGAGACACAGTAATGCTTTTCTTAACAATACCACTCTTAGTCATGTTGTTAGCTGCACTACCTTTATCTCGACCATTCTGGGACTTTATTCCCACGCTAGCACTACTACAGTTCCCTTGGAGAGTACTGGGCATCGCCACGCTCTCTCTAGCTCTCGGGTCTGGATATCTCTTTAATAAAGCAAAAAATATAATCGGCATATTACTAGGTTTAGGAGCTATTATCGCTTTGGTCTACACTAACTACACTTACTTTCGGCCATGGAACACTAATACTTTTAATCATGATATCCTAACCTCAGAGGCCAACCTTTATCCACTA
>CAZSVV010000003.1:14136-71417 GCA_964610445.1 uncultured Pseudomonadales bacterium
GTATCTACCAGTTTGGATGGATGATTTTCCGACAACTTCGAGTGAGGACGGACTCACTCATACTACTACCGCGGTTAGAGGAAAAATAATTAGTACAGATCTCATACCAATTACAATTAAGACCGCCTACATGCCACATTGGAAGCTCACACTAAACGGCTATCCGACAGATATTATCCCAAACAAAGACGGTACTATCCGTACTCATGCTGTGATCCCGCCAGGGGAGTACGAGGTAGAACTTACCTGGCACAAGACTAATCTCGAAAAAATAGGGGTAGTAATCAGTCTCTTCACCATATTAATTGTGCTAGGATTAGCGCTATGAAAGATGTCTTTACTACCGTCAAACAAAAAGCCCTCCGTGGGGTATTTACTCTAACTTTTCGTAGACTCCTACTCAAAGTAATAGATACGGTAGGTATTATTTATCTGGCTCGGCTACTCCCTCAAGAATCTTTTGGAGTCTTTGCCATTATCAGTTTTGTTGTCTTTACTTTTCTCTCATTCTTCTCTGATGTTGGGCTCGGTGCCGCTCTTATCCAAAAAGAAAAAATCGAGGACGATGATCTCAAAACTACTTTTACTGTCCAGCAGATCCTAGTCACAGTCCTGCTAGTAGTCGCTTTCTTTGCCGCCACGCCTCTAGCTAGTTTTTACAACTTGGGTAACGAAGGAATATGGCTGATCCGGATGCTTAGCCTCTCACTCTTTATAACTTCTTTCAAAACAATACCTTCAATTCTACTAGAGCGTGATCTCCGCTTTGAGCTCTTAGTGATCCCTGAGGTCATCGAGACTGTGACCTACAATGTGGTCGCTGTAGTTATGGCTTCATCAGGCTACGGTGTCTGGAGTTTGGTCGTCGCAGTTGTTGCTCGTACACTCTTTGGCGCTATTGCACTCTCCATTATCAAGCCCTGGCCGATCGGCTACCGACTAGCCAAAAATAGTATCCATGACCTGCTTCATTTTGGGGTGCCCTATCAGCTCAACTCAGTGCTCGCTCTCCTCAAAGACAATCTTGCTCCGACCGTGATCGCACTGTGGTATGGACCCGCTGCCGTTGCCTATGTTAACTTGGCCCAAAACATTAGTAGTCGGCCACTAGAGCTCTCAACCATCGTCTCCCGCATTACTTTCCCGACCTATTCTCGTATTCAGGGTGACACAGTTAGGCTTAAGAGCTGGATCGAAAAATCTATCCATCTCATGGCCACACTTTACTTTCCCGCAATTATTGGACTCCTCGTAACCGCGGAGCCTATTCTTCGCTACCTCTATGCCGACAAAAGCGACAAGTGGCTCCCTGCCTTAACTACTCTCATCTTTTTCTTGCTCGCTGCCGTCCCAGTCTTTATTACGACGACCTATACCAATGCACTCTACGCGCTCGGTCGCCCCAAGGTAGTGCTACGCCTCATGGTTCTCTATACCATCCTCACCTGGGGCATTGGCGTGCCACTTATTAGATTGGTTGGCTATAGTGGTATAGCAATTACTGTTGCCATTATCACTTACTTGACCATCCCATTAGTTGTCCACGAGATTAACAAGCTAGTGCGTCTCGATACCTGGGAGATGGTCAAGCGACCACTCCTTGCGAGCATTATCATGGGTGGCGCTACTTATCTGGGAGTGACTACATTTGTGTCTAGCCTACTGACGCTCGTTATAGCAATTCTATTGGGTGGACTACTCTACTGTGTACTTGTTTATGCACTCGATCACAAAATGCTTAAGGCCGAGCTGGTCAAAGTCTGGCATACTCTGAGACACTAGGCTACAATTAGGTTCTATGACCAGTAGTCTTGCTATTGTTTTTATCGTTTATAACCAATCCAAACTCCTAAATAGTTCTCTCAAACTATTATCAGGTCTCAAGCATGAGCTCCACGTGGCAGATCTAGGTAGTACCGAGGATGTAGAGAGTGTCGCCAAAGCTATAGGAGCCGAGTATCACCGACTGCCTTACACTAGTGTGGTTGAGATGGTTAGGAGCCAAGTTTTTGACTTAATCAGTACCGACTATATCCTGTATCTCGATGGTGACGAGTCAGTCACACCAACTCTTATTAACAAGCTAGTCGAGCTATCTGAGGGTGGGGTGGACTACGTCCGTATTCCTAGACAAAATTATATATTTAACAACTGGGTCCAGGCTAGTCGCTGGTGGCCTGATTACCAGGTTCGCTTCTTCAAAAAAGGTATGGTCACTTTCCCGACCACTCTCCACTCAGAACCAGTCGTCAATGGTCGTGAGGTAGTGCTACCAGCAACCGCTGAACTTTCGATCAAGCATCTCAACTATCAATCACTAGACGAGTGGCTAGAAAAGAACCAACGCTACGCTCGGACTGATGCACAAGATCGTCTAAAAAGTGGGGAAGAATTTAGTATTTTCACTGCTACTCGTCTCTCAGTCTCTGAGTTAGTGAGTCGCTTTTTTGCAGGATCTGGTTATGCCGACGGGATGCACGGGCTAGTCCTGAGCATCCTCCAGTCTTTCTATTATTTCCTCGTTTACGCCTACTACTGGGAAGGCAAAAAGTATGAGAGTAGCCTCTCTGTGGGTGAGGTCAAATCAGTGCCACGCATTTGGTTCTCCCACGGACTCTCTGAGATTTTGTTTTGGGACAAACAGGACACTGGATTGATTAATAAGATCAAGGGTAAGCTCAAGCGAAAGTTATTAGCATGAAAAAGCTAAAAAAAATCAAACATGCTGTAGTGCTCATCAACTACCAAGATGCCAAAACTACCGCAAATTGTGTTAATTCAATAAACAAGTCTAAGGATACTCCACACATTATCGTAGTTGATAATGGTAGCAGCGACGATTGTATTGGTGAGCTAAAAAAACTCTGTCCCAACCTAGATCTAGTTCTAGCTGGTCGCAACCTAGGCTTTTCTGCTGGTAATAATATCGGCATCAAAAAAGCACTGAGGTTAGGTGCGCAGGTCGTCTATATACTCAACAATGATACGCTGGTAGATCCCAATTTATTTTTTAGAGCTTACCGCTATGTTTCTGGCAAGGCGCGTATCGCAGGTGCCAAGATTTATTATGCCAAAGGATATGAGTATCATGAAGAGTCCAAAGGGGCAGGGAATATCCTCTGGTATGCTGGGGGATACTTTGATTCTGGTATGGCAACTGCTAGGCACTACGGGATCGACAAACTGGACGATGGGCAGTATGAAAAGATTAGACCAGTCGAGTTTGTGACTGGCTGCTTTATGGCTATTCCTCGAGTGGTATTTAACAAAATAGGCAACTTTAGCGAAGAGTATTTCCTCTATTTAGAAGACACCGATTACAGTTTGCGTGCGCTAAAATATGGGATCGAACTCATGTATAACCCGAGCCTAGTCTTATACCATCTAAACGGTGGCAGTACGAGTGCAGGTAGCAAACTAGTCGATTACTACATGACCCGCAATCGCTTTTTAATCGCCAAACGCTTTGGCAGTATTAGGCTCAGATTTGCACTATTTAGAGAAGGGTTGCGTAACTGGTCTAACCCTATCAGACGACAGGCATTTATTGATTATCTCCTCGGCCGACTAGGTAGTAAGAGTCTATGATCAAACTAGAGATCAATATTCTAAAAAAGATTACTGCAGTCTTTTTGGTAGTGACTACACTTCTGCTTTACCACAACCTCGGGCGGGATTATCTCTTTGATTGGGACGAGAGCATCTATGCACAGCTGGGTATAGAGCAGACCACAGGCAACTTACTGACTCCTACCTGGAATGGCGACCTTTGGCTCGAAAAACCTCCACTTATCGCTCACTTAACTGCACTCGGATCAAGCCTTTCTACAGATAGAGAGCTAGGGGCGAGGCTATTTATCCCTGTCGCCACACTGATAACCCTAGTCTCAGTCTATGTGATAGGAGCACATCTTGGTGGCCCTATCACAGGCTCAGTGGGTGCGATCATGCTTATGTACTTTGAGCTCTTTATTGGTCGCAGTCGAAGTGTAAATACCGACATTTTTTTGCTAGCTGGTCTCACTCTCGCAGTGGCTCTAATCCTCAAAAACCGTAAACCCTATTCAGTAGCACTCGCACTCACTCTCGCAATCGCTGCCAAAGGCCCCGCAGGCCTTCTAGCAATTCTGATTACTCTGCCACTCTTTCTCAACAAGTCAAGAAAATACTTTCTGATTTCGTGTTTCTACATTCTGATTTATGTTCTCCCCTGGCATCTCTATCAGCTACTAGTTAATGGCGCCGATTTTTATACCCCATATCTCCTAGAGCAAGTTATCAGGCGCGCTACAGTCCCTATCGAGTTTCATATGGAGTCTCGTTGGTTTTATTTTGTACATTTATATCGCGACTTAGGTCTAGGGATCATATTTGCTTCGGCTCTCGGACTACTCGCCACGTTTAAGAAAAAGAGCTATCTCCTGATATGGTGGGTACTATTACCTCTCGCACTCTTTACGATAGCTAAGACTCGGTTGTCTTGGTATATCCTGCCAGTCTATCCAGCTATTGCCTTATCTATTGGTTATATTTTTGAGTACCTAGTAGCTCTAATTGACAAAAAATCCAGGATCCTCGTTGCTACTACGCTAGTAACACTTTTTGCTCTCCAATCACTCATCCACCTAGCAAGTGTTACTGAGTTTAAGAGGAGAGAGACTACCTATCCCGACCATGTTAGTATCGCGCTCTCACTAGCTAATCAACATGAGTCTAGTATCGCATTCTTGGTGAGCACTAGTGAGCGGACAGCCGAAGCCATCCTCCCCAAAGATCAGAGGTTAAGCAGTAGCTTTCGCTATGGTGGCGCGCCATCAGTCGTTTTTTATAGTGGCAAGCATGTTGCCTACTACTACAATTACGACGATTTTATATCAGATCTCAATGAGGGGGTTCATGAGTTAGCAGTTGTGACAGAGGGTGACCAGGACAAAATCCCAAGCAATTTTAAACAGATCAAAAATATAGGTGGCTACTACGCTTATCAGAAAGAAAGTACTTATGCTAACCGTTAGTACCCAGATAGCAAAAGAAGATGACTTATCGGTGTTTGCACGCATGCTAGATAGTGTTAGTTTTGCTGACGAGCTCCTTATCTTTAACATGGATCGTGACGATAGCGAGGCAAAAAAGCTTTTCTCCAAATACCGTGCACGGGTCATAAATATCAAAACTCCCAAGGTTGTCGAGGAGATCAGACAGAGTCAGATCAAAGAGTGCAAATCTGAGTGGGTACTAGTTATGGACTACGACGAAGTTATTCCAGAAATACTTGCTCAAGAAATCAAAAGCATTACCAACTCAAAGAAGAAAACATTCAACGCCTACTACATAACTCGCCGCAACTATTCACTTGGTTATCCACTAAAGCACGGCGGCTTTGGCGATGATCTCGTACCCCGTTTATTCTATAAGTCTGACTTTGTTAGTTGGCCCAAAGAGATCCACGGGATGCCAAAAGTAAATGGCGAGCTCGGAAATCTTGTGAACCCAATGGAGCACCACAAAGATGCGAGCCTCGCGCAGATGGTCGCAAAAACTAACAGATATACCGATGTCGAGGCTCGACAGTTTTTTGAGGCAGGAGTTGATCGTGTTACCCAACTAACTTTACTTCGCAAAACTATCATGGAGTTTATCAGGCGCTACATTCTCAAAGCCGGCTTCCTCGATGGCAGGATTGGCATAATCCAGGCTCTTTATCAGAGTTATGCCATCTATCTGCGCTACGCTAAGCTCTACGAACTCCAAAATCAAAAAGGGTCCAAATGAAAAAAGCTCTAATAGTCTCCCCTTACTTAGATCACTTAGGAGGAGGGGAGCGCTACATGCTCACCTGTGCGAGCTCGCTAGAGTCGCTAGGTTACCAAGTAAGTATCGGCTGGGACAACCTGGAGTCGATAAATAATATCTGTCGCATGCTCTCCATAGAGCTAAAAAATCCTGTCTTAGTCCCAAAGATTAGAGAGCTATACCATAGTCACAACCCACTCGCTATGTTTATGGCCACCAGGGGATACGATGTCGTAGTTTATCTCTCCGACGGCTCCATTCCCACACTCGGTGGCAAGGTCAATCTGCTCCATATGCAGGTACCATTTCACAATGTAAATGGATCTAGCTATAAGAATAAGCTCAAACTAAAAACTATAAATAGAGTTATCGTCAATTCCAACTTTACCAAGAAAATTGTGGACCAAGAATATGACATCAATTCGTTTGTTCTATATCCGCCAGTAAGTGCTCACAACAATATACTTACAAAAGAAAAAATCATCCTCTCGGTTGGTCGCTTTGAGCCATCCCTCAACGTCAAAAAACAGGATGTGCTTATCAACGCATTTAAAAAATTGTCAGCAACTCTTACAGACTGGAAACTAGTTCTGGTCGGAGGGAGTGTCGAGGATAACTGGATCAAAGAACTCAAAAATCAGGCTACAGGTTATAACATTGATATCCTACCGAACACTCCGAGCGATACCCTCGTAGATCTGTATAGCCGAGCTAGTATCTACTGGCACGCAGCAGGCTATGGGGTAGACGAGGCTAAGAGCCCCGATCTGGTCGAACATTTTGGCATAAGCACAGTCGAAGCGATCGCCTCCCGTACACTCCCGCTAGTGTATAAAGCCGGCGGTCAGACCGAGATCGTCAAACATGATGATCTGCTATGGACTACCGAGGATGAACTAAAAAACAAAACGATCAAGCTTGCAACACATAGCTTTGGCGACTACGAGAGTACACTCGATATTGCTAGCTTTTCAGAATCAGCTTTTACAAACACTCTAAAGTCATTGTTATGAAAAAAATACTAAATTCTATACTGCCAATAGGCATCATAATCCTGGCCTTATTTTTTAGGTTAAATAATGTTAGTTATCAGGCTCCTTTTGACTGGGATCAGAACCGTGACTACCAAGAAGTGGCCAAGATCGCCTCAGGCAAGCTAACTCTCATTGGTCCAGTTGCCCGCGGTGAGGGAGGGTTTTTCCTTGGTCCGCTATATTACTATCTCTTAACTCCATCCTTTATCCTAACAGGCGGAGATCCACTAGCACTTCCTATTACGAGCATCATGTTAGATGTTTTCTCAATAATGCTAATCCTCTACTTAGGCAAGTATCTGGGGAATACCAAATTTGGCTACATCTTTGCACTTATCTACGCACTCTCTCCGAGTACGGTAGATGCCGCTCGAGTGTCATGGAACGTCGCACTTTTACCTCTCTGGATCATCTCGATGCTCCTCTTTTTGGTCAAGCCAAAATACAATAAAATTGACCTGTTCCTCGGTGGGCTACTACTTGGTTCTAGCTGGCATATCCATGCAGCACTGATTCCTCTTGGCGTTATCATGATCCTCTCCCGCTACCGCACGATCCCCTTATTTTCTCTGCGTTTTTTGTGGCTAATACTAGGATACCTGATCATGCTCCCACCGCTCATTCTGTTTGACATCAGACACGTAGGGTTACAGTCTAGCTTGATCTCTGACATGGTGACTGCTCAAAATGAATCTCGCTCCGCACTCCCACTGCTACTAGATTCAGTTTTGTCGCGCTTTGGCAAAAATCTCTCTAGCTTCTTTGGTGGTCCTAGTGATCTCAATCTCTCGCTCGGTCTCGTTGGTCTCGCTATCTCTATTGCTGCGATCATTCGTGGCAACATCGTAATCCGTCTGTCAGGACTCGCGATTATTACCAACCTCACACTTGTCATCCTCTTGGGTATCGTTGGTTTTCCCGAGTACTATTTAGCGGCTGCGACGATCAGTATAGTCTTGATCCTAGCTTATATCCTCTCCACTCACTGGGTAGGGACAGTCGTAGCTCTTTCTCTCTCGCTCTTTTTACTCACCTCTCAAAGGGCTAATCCTGGTCCATTTACGCTCGGTCGCAAGCTAGATCTAGTTTCTGAGATTGCCAAGAATGATACTGTCCACAAAGTACTCTATGATCTACCATACGGGCGGGACAGTGGTCTACCAGTATTACTTAAGCGTAGTGGTGTCCTGCCAAGTAGCGAGGGTAGGGTAATCTATATGATTAGTGAAAAAACCGACCCCTCATTGTTTATCGAAGGAGAGTTAGCTAGCGAAGTTGGTTGGTATGGTGGATTTAGATTAGTTAAGCGAGAGTTACAATAAATCTATGACAAAACAATTCGCTTCCTCCATCTCAGTAGCCATTCCTTCTTGGAATAGCGCAAAACAACTCAAGAAAAACTTGCCATCAGTAATTAGTGCTGCCAAAAGAGTTAATGCCGAGATAATCATTGTCGATGACGCGAGTCAGGATGACTCAGTCTCTGTGATCAAAGGAGATTGGGGTTATCCGATCAAGCTAGTCGTCAATGAGACCAACTTGGGTTATGGAGAGACCATCAACCGAGCCGTCTCACTCGCTCAATCAGACTTAGTAATTATCTTAAATACTGATGTCTCGCTAAGCGTTGATTGTATAGAAAAATCAATTCCATATTTTGAGGATCCTACTGTCTTTGCGCTTGGCTTAAACTCTGGCGAGGGTTACATGCGGGTAAAATGGGAGAGGGGTTTATTTCATCATTTCAAAGGTATTACTGGAGTTGAGGATGAGAGTGTCACACCGTTTAGTCTCTGGGCATCAGGCGGCCAGAGTGTAATTAGACGCTCTTATTGGCGTAAGCTCGGTGGGATGTGTCCACTCTACAAGCCATTTTACTGGGAAGACACAGACCTGGGCTACGCTGCCTGGAAGAGGGGATGGAAAATAATCTGGGGACGTGACTGTCACTGTGTCCATGATCACGAGTCTAGCGTGATTGCTGGTAGCTTTAGCAAGAGTGATGTCATGGATATTGCCCAGCGCAACCAATTCCTCTTTGTCTGGAAGAATATTAGTGATCCAGGACTACTTCTGACTCATTTACTCTATTTACCAGTTTATCTTCTCCGTTATCCCAAAACTCTGATCTCTGCACTGAGGCTACTACCAGATGCGCTTTATTATCGCAAACTGCAGTCGCAGTACTGGACCAAGCGAGATCAGGATATACTAGCCATATGGAGAGCCTCAAAGTGATTATTAATTTTATTAAAAAACACTTCTTAATCCTGACTCTTGCTCTGGCACTACTACTGCGCATCTTCAATCTCTCAACCAATCCGCCCGAGCTCAATTGGGACGAGGTTAGTATGGGCTACACCGCCTACTCACTACTAGAGACTGGTCGAGACGAATGGGGTGAGCCATGGCCCATCCTCTTTCGCTCATACGGCGAATGGAAGTCACCAGTTTATATCTACCTACTCATCCCATCGATCAAAATCTTTGGGCTTAACGAATGGGGAGTCAGGTTGCCAGCCGCACTCTTTGGGGTCCTGACCGTCTACTTGACCTACCTTCTCGCTACTCGACTCTATTCTCGCCGGGTAGGGCTACTATCAGCAATGTTGCTTGCTGTCTCACCTTGGCATCTCATGCTCTCTAGACCGGCCTTCGAAGCAGGGGTAGCACTTGCCTTAATACTAGCCGGCTTGCTATTTTTCTTAAAAAGTATCGAGAAAACTACTTTTAAACTTTACCCTTTATACTCAGCATTGCTACTCGGTTTATCCGTGCACACTTACCATAGTGCCAAGATTGTAGTTCCACTTTTAATTCTATTTTTAGGTTATGTATATCGCAAATACCTCTCACCCAAAACAATTCTATTACCAGTTCTAATCCTCACTTTCTTTGCCTACCCGATTGCTCGTGACGTTGTAACTGGCAAGACTCAGGCTCGCTACAACCAGGTAGGGATCACGACCGATGCCGAGCTGACCGAGAGGTTCTTTAGATATAGGAACACCGCTCCCTTTGGTGAATTAGGTAACAAAATTGTTTTTAATAAATACACCTTTATACTCTCCAAGGGTTTCTCTAACTGGACATCCTATCTCTCACCACATTTTCTGCTCGGCTCTAGTAGTATTAGAGCGCAGCACAGTATTCCGTTTCGGGGTGTTTTATATTTTGTTGAGTTTGCACTATTTATCTATGGCTTACTCTTGCTCAAAAATTATAAACATCCTTTGCGCTATCTCCCTGTTTTTGTCATTCTGGTGGGCTTTATACCACCAGCTCTCACCAAAGATATCTATCATGTCTTGCGAAGTATACTGACTCTTCCTTGGTGGCAGGTGTTCGCCGCCATCGGACTCGTCGAATTAATAAAGAACAAGTTCAAATATTTAAAATTGGTATATTGGTTATTGGTCATTGAAATAATCGCGTTTATCGCGATTTATTTCTTATGGTATCCAAAAGCCTTTGCCCGTGACTGGCAGTACGGTCACAAAGCTATAGCCGCATGGGTACAGGCTAACGAGAGTAAATACAAGCAGGTCTATATGACCAAAGCTTATGGTGAACCCCAACTCTTCCTAGCTTTTTACAACAAATGGGATCCAACGTGGTATCAGTCGGAGAACAAAAAACTAATCGAATATGAGGCTCGTGGCTACCCTTGGCTTGACCAGCTACCAGAATATAGCCTAGGCAAATACACTTTTCGAGATATTAACTGGCCCGTTGATAACGGCAAGAACGAAATGGTCTTTATTGGCAAAGGAGACGATTTTTGGCTCGATACTCCCCATCCGCTAAGTATCAACTTCCCTGATGGTACCGCTGCTTTCCATATCTCAGAGGGTAAATAGGATGAATTATCTCCGTCTCTTTCTGTTATCCCTCGTAGGATGCATTTTTGTTGTTACTCTACCTTTTTACCGAAGTCATATTTTTGCAGTACATTTTGTAGATGAGGATGACAATATTGTGATAGGCAATTATGTGAAAGAAGGCAAAAAGCTCTACACCGATATATTTTCACAACATCAACCCAGTATGTTTGTCGTATCTGCTGCACTGCAGGATTCTATATTCGTCAACAACGTTCAGATGCTAGTTCAGAGACATCGCGAACTAATGATTGGTTGGAGTATCTTGTGGATAATCTTCTTAGTAGCTAGATTTGGATTTCCTCTTTTTATGACCACTAGCGTTCTCGAACTGTCAAAGATAACCTTACTAGGCAACCTCTTTCTGGCAGAAAGCTTAGTAGTCTACCCACTCATCTATTTGTTAGCCCATTTCTTTCTGGCTCCCGCAACCACTCAGACGATTGAAAAAATATTCTTAACAACTGTTTTCTGGTTATTGTGGTATAGCTTAACTCCTCTCTGGCCAGTATTAACCCTATTACTTGTACTCTACGCTCACAAACATCAAGGAGATGTTGGCCTGTTCAGAATGCTAATCATTACCGGATTAATATTCACTATTTGGCTAATGAACATCACCAATTTGAGTGACTATTTCGTTAGCGCGATCTACATAAACTATAAGTACTACATTCCACTAACAACACCATTCGGATTTACAGAATCGATATACAAATCCTTATTTGCGCCCCTCTTTGCTTTGTTTTCAACCAAATCAGGTGAATTGCTAATGCTAATACGGTTGCTATCTCTCGGATTTCTAATCAATCTTCTATATCTGATCAAAGACAAAAATTATCTAAGGGTGATTTTTATCATCTCTATACTCTGGCTGACTTCTCTAAGATACATAGACCCAGCGGGATTATTGTATGGTGTGTTTCATATGCTTCCATGGTTTGCTGTTCTTATATTATTCTGTTTTATTAATGCCTCTACCCCAAAGATTATTAACATAATAATGCTTGGCATCATTTCACTAGCTTCGCTGCAGGTAGCAAGAACTAACCTCTTTGACATTCGTGTTCCAGAGGATGATTATTATGTTAACTTTTCACCTAAAGCAGATATCCGCGAGGCAGTAAAAATTATTTCCGAGTCGTCGCCACAGACAATCTGGGTCGAACCTGTTATGTATTATCCACATTGGAGGACTACTGCACAGCCGTATACCAAAATGGTCAATTACTATGGCTGGATGGATCAAACAGAGCCAATGAAGAGTGAACTTGATCACAACCTAGGCGTAGAGCTCCCGACGATTGTCTATGCAGAGACCAAACTTGGAATAGGTGCTTACATGGATCAATATACTCCGATAACACGAGAGGGGAAACCTAGCAGACTGTACCTACGGATGGACCAAGTTGATAGGTTGAGCAGTGAGACTCGCGCACACCTGCTTTATTATAGATTTGAAATTAACTAAGATATACTAAACATATGGAAAATACTCATATCAGTCTCAGTGTCGCGTTAGCCGTCTATAACGAAGAGACATCTCTCGCTGAGTGTCTAGATTCGATCAAAGAGATCGCTACTGAGATAGTGATAGTTGATGGCAATTCTAGCGACAAAACAGTGGAGATCGCCGAGTCATATGGGGCTAAGGTTATCCATGAGTCCAATCGACAGAACTTTCATATCAACAAACAGATTGCGATTGATGCCTGTACTAGTGACTGGGTACTGCAGTTAGACGCAGACGAGCGTGTTAGCTCCATGCTAGCCCACGAAATAAAACAGGTGATATCTAAGGATTTATCCGCCGGAACATTAGCACAGGCGGATGCCTACTACCTCAAACGCCGCAATTACTTTCTAGGGCGTTTCATGAACAAAGGAGGCATGTATCCTGACCCTGTAATCCGTTTATTCAAAAAGGGCAAGGCCAAGCTACCCCAAGCCAGTGTGCACGAAATCATGACGGTTGATGGCACGCTTGCTTGGCTACAAAATGATCTGATCCATATCGCTGATCCCACCTTTACTCGCTACCTACTACGTAGCAACCGGTATACCACCCTCACAGCACTAGACTATGCTAAGAGTGATATAGGGACGACCACTCCTATTATCCTCAATTATATGATCTTCAAGCCACTATTTCGTTTCCTCTCGATTTATATCCGCCACAAAGGTTTTCAGGATGGATTTCCTGGTTTTATTTTTGCACTATACTCAGGGCTCCATATCGCTAGCTCATACGTCAAATACTGGGAAAAAAAGACAACTAATCAATCTACCACCATGAAACATGATTGGAATTAGTATGAAGAACCTACTCCAAAAATACTTCCCAATCCTACTTATTCTAATAGCGGGTCTGTTTTTGACTTCGAGTTTGCTTAAGTCAGGTTGGTATCTATCGCACGATGGAATATTTCATATCTACCGTACCGAAGAGGCTCTCTCCATGCTCAAGCTAGGTCACTTCCCACTTCGCTGGGCAGGCAACTTTGACCAAGGATTTGGTATCCCACTATTTAGTTTTGTATACCCCCTACCTTATTACCTAAGCTCTATCCTCTCAGTCTTGATAGGGACTATGTGGTCACTAAAATCAATCACAATCATGTCTTACCTACTTGGTGGTTTGGGGATGTATGCACTTTTATCTAGTCGCGGCCGAAGCTTTGGTTTGTTTGGCGCTCTTATCTTCCTTTTGACCCCATACCAATTTCTAAACATTTTTGTGCGTGGGACACTAGGCGAGACTCTCGCTATCGGTCTTATGCCCTGGGTTCTCTATAGTTACCATAATTTAAAGCAATCAAAAAATGTACTAAGGTGGTACCATCCGTTCCCGCTAGCTCTCGTCCTACTATCCCACAATTTCCTAGGCATACTCTTTGCCGCATTTCTTTTTGGCTACATGCTAACAGATCGATCATCCCTAAAACGATCTCTTGGTAGTCTCTTGATGTCTTTTGGCTTAAGCGCATTCTTTATTCTCCCAATGATTATCCAAAAAAACCTACTATACTCATTCGAATACAAAGATCTGACTTTTCGCTTTGACCAGCACTTTGTTACGCTAAAGCAACTTTTGTATAGCAAATGGGATTATTGGTATTCGGTGCCTGGAGATAACGATGGTATGTCGTTCCAGTTAGGGATAGCACAGCTGGGGGTTGCAGCCTTTTCAATCCTGGTAATACTATGGCGCAGTCGCAGTTTGTCTAACTTATATCTTGTTCTCGCATACGTTGGTACTGTATTTCTGATGCATAGCAAGAGTTTCTTTATTTGGGAGAGCTTGCCACTACTTCAATCTGTCCAGTTCCCTTGGCGTTTTCTTTTTATGCCTCTGATCCTAACACCTCTTTTGAGTGTAGCGTTGTTTAGACAGTTCAAATCCAGGAACTTGCGGTACGTCTTAATGCTTATTTTTATAATTGTTGCATTTATTAATATCCGCAACTATCGCAATCCCCAGCAATTCATGGACAACACTACTTATACTGACTTATATCGGTTGTATTACAACAAGACTAGTACAACATTTCGTACAGAAATATTACCTAAATGGAGCGTACCAGACGAGCGTTACAAAACAGATGAAGTGCTGATCAACTCTGGCAACATGACAATAGATTCACTTAAGTATGACCCTTTATCAATCATAGTGACTATAAACAACAAACCTGATGAGAACGAGGGTAGAGTTACGATCCTACGCAACTATTATCCCGGCTGGTCGGTCAATATGGATAAGTCAAAGAATATTCCTATAGAGCCGACTCCAGATGGTATGATAATGCTCAAGCCAGAACTCGGGGTGCATGAATACGAGATAACAATGAAGAGTACTGTAGTTGAGATGTTGGGCAACACACTATCAGGACTCACTCTAATAACATTAGGATATTTATGGTACACAAACAAAAAAGTATCGCATTCAAAGGCAAAGTCGAAATAATCGGCAAAAGTCCCTACGCTGGATCCGGTCCCCGCGGCATCGACGTCTATACCAGACAGCTAAGCGTTCACCTCTCTCGCGACCTCCCACACGAATCACTTATCGTCAGTCGCGAGGTAACTAGTAACATACCAGTCAACTTAGTTCACTATACTTTCTTTGACCCATTCTTCTTAACACTTTGGGGTAAGGTACCTAAGAACTCACCATTTATAGTAACTGTTCATGATCTCATCCCTCTACGCTTCCCAGAACACTTTCCCAGTGGGTTGCGAGGGAGGATCAAGTTCTTCTTACAAAAGAGGGCACTCAAACAAGCATCTGGGATCATTACTGACTCGATTGCCTCAAAAAAAGATATAGCAAAATTTGTAGATTACCCGGAGTCTCAAATTCACGTAGTCCCTCTCGCGGCCGGGAGCATTAGCGCCACAGTAGCTCTAGGTCGTACCATTGCCAAAGAATATGACCTGCCTGAGCGCTACATTCTCTACGTTGGAGATATCAATTGGAATAAGAATATAGTCGGGTTAATAAACGCTTATAGTAAGATTACAGATGATAAAACGCAGTTAATCCTCGTCGGCAAAGCCTTTGCCTCAAAGTCTAGTACTCCAGAGACTACTGCGATCAACGAGGCTATTTCTGCAAGTCCCAAGAAATCGTTGATCAAAAAACTAGGTTTTGTGCCAACTCATCACTTAAGCGCGATATATCGCGGCGCTACTCTATATGTGCAGCCATCTTGGTATGAGGGGTTTGGTTTCCCTGTCATCGAAGCGCTGATTCAGGGTACTCCTGTGCTCAGTAGTAACCAGGGTAGTCTCCCCGAAGTAGGAGGGGAATATGTCCACTATTTTGATCCAAGTGTCGGTAGTGATCTATCCGACAAACTGAGTTTGCTCATCAAAAACGAGAACCTTCGGATTAAATATCGCGATTCAGGCATAGCCTGGGCCAAGAAATTTACTTGGAAAAACGTCGCTCACGAGACAATGCTCGTCTATGAAAAATACTCACGCTAAAATTATAATAGCTATTTCATACTTTCTACTATTTATACTCGCCTTGTTACCAAGAATGTATGCTCTTGGGACTATTCCAACTGCGCTTTCTCACGATGAGGTTGATGTAATTATCCAAGCGCATAGTATTCGACTAACAGGTAGAGACTTATCTGGCTCTTGGTCACCGCTTACTCTAGTTCCAAATGATGGTTTGATGGCAGAGCTATCAGGGGCTATCAATCTGCCAGCACTTGCCGTCTTACCCAACACACTATTTGCTGCTCACTTCACGACTGCCTTGCTTGGGAGTCTATATCCTATTCTCATAGTAACATTGCTAATTTCCTGGGGATTAAACAAAAAAGCTTCCTGGCTAAGCGGAGTTTTGCTCGCCCTCTCTCCATGGCATTTACTCTTTAGTCGAACTTCGTTAGAACAGCCGGCGAGCCTATTTTTCTATACTCTTTCTTGGATTTTTCTCACAAAAATATATGCAAATAAAAACAATTTAAAAGCACTCTTAATTTCGCTTATTTCCTTCGCAACTTTCTACACGTTAGGTTTCTATACATACCATGGATACAAATTTTCACTACCACTGCTAACTATCATTATCGCTTTTTATAATTACTTTAGGACATTACATCATCACAAATTAGTAATAATTACGATTGTACTCACGGTTATAGGGAGTTTATATCTTAGGACATTCTTGAATATTGGCAGTTACTTAGGGAGGCAAAGCGAGATTGTATTCCTAGACCAGTCGGTATTCTCTAAAAAAGTTGATCTTGATCGTCGTTTAAGTATCATGCCAAAAAGACTCAATGAATTTTTAGTTAATAAGCCGCTTGCCATGCTGCATCTAGCGATCGATAAATACATGTCTCTGCTCTCGCCTCAACAAATGTTTATGAATGGAGAGAACAATGGTGTATTCTCAACTGGTCGTACAGGGTATCTCTACGTCTTTTTACTCCCTTTTGTTTTAATCGGTGTGGTTTGCATGGTCATCTCTGGTAAAAAAACAGAGACTTTTATTAGTCTACTAGTATTTATTTCTCCAATAGCTACGATAATTCATAAAAACGGTTCATTTGCGTTTAGATCAGGGATTTTTGTCGTTCTATTAACTATTGCAGGCGCCTACGGAATAGCATATTTAAATAGCCGATATCCAAGGTATAGGATTAGTACACTTGCAATAGTATTAACATTTATTAGTTTTATCCACTTTAGCTATATATATCTCGGTTATTATCCCGTTGAGAGTTCTCGAGCTTACTTTTTCGCTGACAGTACACTCGCTACTTATTTATCTCATAGAGGTGAAGAAAAAATCTTAGTAATCGACCCTCAACCGAGATACATTATGAGCTACCTAGTATTAACAAATAAGAGTGTCACACTGGATACAATCAGACCTTTGATTGGGAAATATAGCACAAATGAAGAGCAAAACATTTATGAGATCGATAATTTAACTATCAGAAGAGATTGTCCATCCGACAACATTAATGCTTACGATACTGTAATTGCAGATTTTACCCTCATAGATGGTCTGGGAGGTTGTATTCCACTCCACAAACTAAAATCATCAAAGATACTTATTCGTAATATTGTAGATCCGCTCGATGGAGGAGTTATTAAGCAGATTTACGGCGACAGAATCTGTGAGAATACAGCTGTTGCTAGATACGTTAATTTATCAAGAATAAACACTTTTGCAATTAATAAGATGTCTAAGGTACAATTCTGTTCTAGCTGGATTATCGAAAATTAATACTTAATATGAATATCATTAAAAAACTGATTACTCCAGTATTCTTTGTTTTTATCTCACTAATAATCATCTTCCCTCGTTTTTACCAGTTAGGTGACACTCCACACGGCCTTCATATCGATGAAGTTAGTTTTGCCGCCGACGCCAAATCACTAGCCGAAACTGGCAAAGACACTTGGGGTGTGACTATGCCTCGGGTTTTCAAAGCGTTTGGCGAGTATAAGGCTCCTGGACTTACTTATAGTATGGCTTTCTGGGCCAAAATTACTGGAGTTATGAATAACTATGTCGCTCGACTCCCATCCGCAATTGCGGGCCTTACCATGATTGTAATGCTCGTACTAACACTCAAAACACTTGTACCCTCGATGAGTCCGGTTCTCTTGATGACTATAGCTCTGATTCTCGCATATAGTCCCTGGCATTTTGACATGTCTCGTATTTTTTATGAAGCATTTAGTGCTACTGCCTGGCTCTCTATCTCGATTTATTTCGCTACCAGAATATTATCATCAAACAAACACAATAAATATGACTGGCTCCTCATGCTCACGACTGCTTCTATTGCTGGTTACTATTACTCTTCTCTTCGTTACGTCATTATCATTTATGTATTAATAGTATCTTTCCTCTTAGAGACTAAGTTCAAAGATATACTTAAGCGAAGTGTAGTAGCGATTATAGTAGTCACTTTGGTTGGTGTTGGATGGGTAAGCGACTTAATGTCTGATGTCGGCTTAAATCGACTCTACTACTACCAGCAAAAAGCCGATTTTGGATCCGCTCTAGAGATAGATGAGAAACGTCAGTTCTGTTACCTTGCCTTGAATCGTGATTCAGAATCAACTAGAGGATGTTATTTACTTTGGAATAAGCCCGTCTCCCGAATAACTGG
The DNA here is from genome assembly GCA_964610445.1 of uncultured Pseudomonadales bacterium. Classification (GTDB taxonomy): domain Bacteria; phylum Patescibacteriota; class Microgenomatia; order UBA1400; family UBA12108; genus GWF. The sequence goes on from CAZSVV010000003.1 coordinate 32,494, forward strand.
AATGATAACTACCACTTTGACCTATCTTGGGACAGATTTTCTGTTTATAAAAGGTGTGAGTGAGTATGGATTTGATAGTCAGTATGGAGCTTTTTTACCACCACTTGTACTAGTTTACTTGATAGGCCTGTACTACGCTCTAACTAGCTTAGTACGTTACTTGACCTCACAATTCAAGAAGAATAGTCGGCAATTAAATCGTGAAGATAAGGTATTTGTTCTATACCTAGGTCTAGCATTACTCTCACTAGTTCCCGCTGCAGTTGCAATGAATCTGAATATGAGAATGGCAATGGTTAGTCTGTATATAATCTCTATTTTGATTGGCTATGGACTTTATCAGTTTAACGAGTACCTAAAACGAACAGTAAAACCAATCATAAAAGTAATTGCTTATTGTTTACTCGGTGGGGCATTTCTATTTTACGCGATTCAATCAACTGTTCATTATTGGTTTGTATTTACCAAAAGCAATGACCTTCAGTGGACCTCTGACGCTGGGTCAATATTTGACTATGTTAAGAGTGTCTCAAAAAGTTATGACCGCATAGTCGACACAGAGCTACATGGCCCGTTAGCCCCATACTTTTACGGAGATATTACAACTGATGAAGTTCATAAAGGTAGGTACAGTAATCCTGACGCACTTGGCTTTACTTACCTAATAAAGGCTGGAAAATATGAACTTAACCACATCAATATCAAGGATCTTGCCTGCGAAGTGGTTAGTAAAAATGATAAGAGGAGAACGCTAGTAATAACTAATCCATATCCAGAACTCGTTTCAATGCGAAAATATGAATCAAGATCTTGGAACGGCGCCTTGCTGCTTCACGAGGTATATGATCTATCTGATGTTATCTCATATATGGAGCGCTCCGAACCCAACTTTATGACTCGCTGTGGACCAAAATAATATGTATAAATATATTCTAGTCGCAATCTTGGCTACCTCTGCCTTGCTCCGGTTAACCTTCCTCAATTCTCATATGGACACGCTCTATGGCGACGAAGTAGCCCTGGGTTATAACGCGTATGCAATCAAAGAAACACTGCATGATGAATTTGGTCGCTTTATGCCGCTCCAGTTTGAGAGTTGGGGAGACCAAAAAAATCCAGTCTATATCTATGCAACAGCTCTAGTTCAGCTCATAACTGGCCCTACTATGGCGAGTGTTCGCATCCCCTCAGCCATAGCTGGGATTCTCGCAGTCTACCTGACTTACAGGCTAGCGATACTCCTCAAGCTCGGTAGTGTTGTTGCGCTGGTTTCGTCGTTCTTCTTAGCAGTTAATCCATGGCACATTCATATTAGTAGAGGTGGTTACGAAGCAAATGTTGCTCTAACTCTCGGCCTCGGCAGTGTAGTCCTGCTCCTAACTCAAAGGTATGCACTCTCCGCCTTGCTACTCGCGATCTCTACTTATACCTACTACACCACCAAAATGTTTGCCCCATTATTACTACTGTTTACCTGGATCTATATGATCAACTGGTCCAAGTACAAAAATAGTATCAAACCATTTATCAAATACTGGGTGATAGCTCTTATACTCGTACTCCCCATAATTTATCTTGCCTTATTTAAGGGAGGACAGGTCCGTTTTCAGAGCATTAATATCTTTGTCGACAAGACAGTAACACCTAGGGTGGAGAGAGCGCGCAACTTTTTTGATAACCCTGATAGCCTAGGAGCCAAGTTGAGCGAGAATCGATTTACCTATCATCTTAGCGATTTTGTCATGTACTACTTAGAAAATTTTTCGGGACAATTCCTATTTGTGGGCGGGGATAGTAACGTCCGCTATGGGCTCGCTGGTCACGGCATGCTGTATCTCCTGGACGCTCCACTGATCTTAATGGGACTAATCTTGCTCTACCAAAAAAATCGCCGGGCATGGTATTTCCTCTTTGCCTGGCTTATACTCGCCCCACTCCCAACCGCTCTTGTAGGTCGCGCCTACGGACTGCGTAGCCTAGCCATACTCCCGATCCCACAGATCCTGGCTGCCTACACGCTTTTTTCCTGGTATCAATCAACCAAAAAATCAAAAATTATTACAGCGTTCTATATACTATTTACAATCAGCTATATACTCAGTATTTCTAACTGGCTCCATCGCTACATATATCAGTATCCTGCCTATGGTCGCTACTGGTACGATGCTCCAATGCAAGATGCAGTGACTTACGCCAAGGAGAGAGAAGATAAATATGACCAGATTATCATCAGTCAGAGTTATGGAGAGGTCTCGATGTATTATGCGTTCCTAAACAAGATCCACCCCGATATCTATCGACAGGCCAAAGCTAACAAAGTTGCTGTCGACGGCGTACCGATGGTCAAAATAGGCAAATACTACTTTGGCGATATCAGGCCAAAAGGGCCGATTGAAAAGATGGATATCCCACATAATACCTTGATCCTAGTTCAGCCGTATTTTGAATACGGCGAAGGAACAATCATTGCTCGTGATGATGGTAGACCTATCTATCGTGTTTTCGATTTTCCGACAGTCCACATGAAAGCCAAAGATCAATGAAGTTATACGTAGTAGTACCAGCATATAACGAATCAAGATTTATCGGTCGCTTTTTAGATAAATTAACTAAGAAAACTAAAAACATTCTTGTGATAGATGACGGAAGTCGGGATCGTACAACAGATATTGTAAAGTCAAAAGGAATCAAAGTACTTACTCATATCACCAATCTGGGCAAGGGAGCTGCATTAAAGACTGGTTGTGAGTATGCGTTTAATAGACTTGGTGCTGATGGAGTAATCATTATGGATGGAGATGATCAGCACGACGTCTCAGATATCGCACAGTTTACCAAGACACTGAGGGGAGGGGCGCAGATTGTTTTAGGAGTTAGAGCGATGGATAGTCGGATGCCCCTGACCCGGTTACTAGGCAACAGATTTACTTCTGTTTTAATCAACGTTCTTTTTGGCCGTTACATCTCTGATGTTCCAAGTGGTTTTAAAGCTATGACTAAGAGTGCTTACAAAAAGCTCTTATGGCATAGTAGCGGTTATGAGGTCGAGACAGAAATTGCCGTAAGAATCGCAAAAAGTAAAATAAAATACGTCGAGATTCCAATCAACACTATCTATCATGGCAAAGAATATGGATTTAACCTGATCGATGCCATCCGTATTATAATAAAGATACCTTACTGGATATGGAGTTAAATAATATGATTGGAATACAACTTTTTTCGGTAGTGTTTATCTTCATTATGCTCTACGTAGTTCGCATTCATTACAAAAAGCAAGAACTACCAAAAGTAGAAGCTCTGTTTTGGAGCATAGTCCTACTATCTCTAGCTACTATCGTAATAGTACCTGGTAGTGCTGACGCAGTTAGAAACCTTTTTCAGGTATCTCGACTGCTCGACGTAATCATGATAATTGCCTTTATGGGTACCTTTATATTCTTAATAGAGAATCGAATTCAGATTAGCAAGCTCCGTTCCAAACTAGAAGTCTTGACTCGAGAGCAAGCTATGAACGATTAGTATGAAGTTACCAAAAATTTCAGTCGTTACCCCTAGCTATAATCAGGCCAAGTACATAAGAGCTACAATTGACAGCATCCTCTCCCAGGATTATCCCAATCTCGAATATATCGTAATGGATGGTGGTAGTACTGACGATACCGTCGAGATTCTCAAGAGCTATGGTAACAAAATACAATGGGAGAGTAAAAAAGATAATGGACAGACACACGCAATTAACAAAGGGTTCCGTCTAGCAACAGGCCAAGTACTCGCATACCTCAACTCCGACGATGTATATCTCCCAGGCACACTCAGAGCAGTAGGGGAGTATTACGCCAAGTCGAAAGCCGATTGGATTACAGGCGACTGCATAGTGATTGATGAAAACGGTAATCCTAGTCGTAGTAACTGGCTAATCTCTGGATATAAGCGTCTGCTTATGAAGTTATACAGTCGAACCACACTTATGATTGCCGATTCCATGTTGCCTCAACCATCAACTTTCTGGTCCCGCGACGCTGCTAATGTTGTAGGGGAGTTTAACGAAAAATATCACTACGTCATGGACTACGACTACTGGCTAAGATTATCTAAGCATTATAGACCCCACGATCTCAAGGTAGCACTCTCTGGTTTTCGTGCCCAACCAGACAGTAAGAGCGAAACTAGTCGTCCAAAGTTGATGGCAGAGGGTGAACTGGCGTTAGTTGCGAATGGGGCCGAGACCTGGCATCTCATGCTCCATCGTGCACATTCGGCGGTTGTACGCCTCATCTATAATATTCTTAAGCAGTGATTACTTTTTAATAAATCAAGTCGATGAAATTAAATAAATTAGCATTCATCGTAAGTTTAGTACTTTGTATAACTTTTGCATTAGCGGGTACATTTATATCAGTTAATCGATTTTATCAATTTGATTCTTTCTACTATGATTTTGGTATATTTGATCAAGCGATTTGGCGAGTTTCACAACTTAGAGCACCAGTAATCGATCATTATGTCGTTGGTGGATCATGGATATTTGGGGATCATTTTAGCCCAGCATTAATGTTGCTCGCACCCATATATTGGATTACACATGCTCAAGAGGCGATATTCTTTGTTCAAGCTGCATTTGCCGCCCTAGCCGGGTTTATCTTGTATAAGACCTCATACGCACTGACCAAGAATAGTTATGTCTCAATCTCAGTTCAAATAGCTTTTTATCTCTTTACCGGACTACAAAACGCCGTGATTACAGATATCCATGAGTTAACATTCGCGACTCTCCCCCTCTCGATAGTGCTATATTCGCTCGTCACGCTTAACAAGCGTATGTACATATTTTCATCTCTCTTTCTACTCCTATTCAAAGAATCAACATTTCTAGTTATTTGTGGCATTCATTTCTATACATGGTTAAAAGTAAAAGAATGGCGAAATGTGACGATTATTCTTTCAACGCTTAGTATTATTTATGCATACAGCATAATATCCTACGTAATCCCTGCTTTTTCAAACTACTATCAGTATAACTTTTTGGCAGGTCATACCGTGCAGAGTGCCGTAAGCGCTCTCTATGACCATCCCATCAAGATAAAAACACTTGTCGACAGTTTCACAAGCTTCTCTTTTACTGCGATATTTACACCATCACTCTGGCCGACGTACTTAGTTCATTATTGGACACGGTTTTTATCTTCGGCTGGCTCGCGTTGGGAAATTGGGCTTCACTACAATGCTGAGATTGCCCCGATTTACGCTTTCTCCCTGATGCTAGTCTTAGATAAATTAACTAAACATAAAAAGACGATAACTCAGTTAGTGATAGTTTTTGTTGTTACTACCTTTGCACTCTATCAGAATTATGCTCGGCTAAAAATGCCATTCTTAATGGCCATTAATCCTGCGCTCTACCTTGCATCAGATCGAACAATCGAAATACGACAATATCTTAAGCAAATGCCAGCAGATCCAGTAATTATGGCACCAAATCATCTTGCAGCCCACCTCTCACACAAAAACGTGCGACTCGCTCGCGATAAGTATAGCGATTACGATCCAGAATATATAATTTTTGATACTAATCCAGATCAAAATGCCAACAACTGGTATGGTTTAAAGGACAAAGATCAGTTTATGAAGAATGTATCTGCAGATTTTGATTATAAGCTGATACAATCAATATCTAGCTACCTAGTATACAAGAAGAATTAACTATGTCTCAAGAATATTGGGCAAATAAGCGCGTAGTAGTCACTGGTGGAGCAGGATTTCTCGGATCTAATGTAGTTAAACAACTAGAGGCACTCAGTGTGAAGGATATTGTGATACCACGCTCTAGCACCGATGACCTACGATCACAAGAGACTTGTGCCAAGGTGGTAGCTGGAGCAGACATAGTTATTCACCTGGCAGCTAACGTAGGAGGTATTGGATACAACCGAGATTTTCCTGGGACACTCTTTTACGATAACTTGCTCATGGGTGTACACATGATGGAAGAGAGTAGGAAGGCTGGGGTTAAAAAGTTTGTAGCCATAGGAACGATTTGCGCCTACCCAAAATTTGCCCCAATCCCTTTTAAAGAACAAGATCTTTGGGATGGATATCCAGAAGAAACTAACGCGCCATATGGCCTAGCCAAAAAGATGATGCTAGTCCAGAGTACTGCATATAGGGACCAGTACGACTTTAATAGTATCTTTCTATTACCAGTCAACTTATATGGACCTGGAGACAACTTTGAGCCAGGAAGTAGCCACGTTATCCCAGCTCTTATAAAAAAATTTGTAGAAGCAAAGCAAAATGGATCTAATAGTGTCGAAGTATGGGGAGATGGTTCTGCTACCAGAGAATTTTGTTATGTAGATGACGCGGCAAGAGGCATTATTCTCGCGAGCGAAAAGTATGACAAAAGTGAGCCAGTAAATATTGGTGCTGGATTTGAAATATCGATACATGATCTCGCAAACAAAATAAAGGAATTAACCGCTTTCAGTGGTCAAATCATTTGGGATAAAGATAAACCCAACGGACAGCCTAGGCGGATGCTTGATGTGTCGCGTGCAACACTCGAATTTGGTTTTGCTGCAAACACCACCTTTGATGAAGGACTATCAAAAACAGTAAGTTGGTATATCAATAATTCCTCAAATATATGAACTGGTATAGGCATTACATTGGACTATATCTGAGCGTTTTTTCAGTTTTGATGGCTGCCATAGAAACATATAAGTATCCTGGATTTATATTTAAGCACTTCAATTTTTTACCAATGATCTTTTATGTAATAACTGGGGTTGCAATAATTGCGATCAAACTATATCCTCCGCCAACTCCAGAGAAATCTCTTCTCGCAATAATGTTCAGATTGCTCGCTATATATTCCATCATTTTGACCGGCATATTTTATATTATCGAAACAATAACTTACCCTAATTTCATTTTTACTTACCTACATGTCCACCTAGATGGTTTGCAAATCCTGACAGGCATGCTTTTTGTATACTTTGCCTTATCAAACCTTATGCATAGACATTATGTCGCTATTCTAAACAGCACTTTTCTTCTAGCTATATCATCACTCTTAATAAACTACACAATAATAAACTCGATTGATGTGGCCAAATTAGTTAAAAAAGAGGTCAAGGCCATGCAGATACCCGCAATAAACGATGAAGAAAAAAATGAAGCAGGGTGGGGGACGATCTACCGGTATGCGCAAATGTTAAAACAAGCCACTCCAGAGGATGCAGTCATCGCGATGCCACCAGCTCAAAATCACTGGTTATACTCTGGCAACATTGTGTTAATGCGTTACTTTTTGTATCCACGGACGCTGACCAACGTCAAAGAAACTGCTGACACTTCTACTCTGACAGAACTACCCAACCAAGATTATGACTACATCGCTCTCGTTTGGGGTGAGTCTAATGAGCGCGACACTTCTCCTTATGGCTGGCCAAAGACTAGTATTAATGCTGAGTATATCGAATATTTTGATCTGAGTAGTAATACTTCCAAACGTGTAGATAGCGCAGAATACATCCCAGCGTATTTAAATGAGCCTTTATGGGGGGTGATTAAGTTTAAAAAAGAGGAGTCTCAATGATGCTCATCTTAATCACACTACTCGTTGTGTTGGGAGGATTGATACTCGGCCGATACTTATACCCAGCCGCAAATACTCTAATTTCTATAAGTGTAGGTATTCTCCTAGGGATTGGGCTATATATTATCGCAATGTACTTGCTCGGAGTGATGGGTATTGCGTGGACCCAGCTGGCCTTAATCATCTTGGCAATAACATTCTTTGGCGCATCATTAACACTAATGAAGTCAATCACTAGACCATCCAAAGCTCCAAACCAACTATTGGGGATCTTAGTAGTCTTACTTTTTGCTTTTTTCTCGGTCGTTGTTAACTCGTACTGGCCGGTCCGAGACTGGGACGCTCTAACTCTCTATGATTTTAGAGCCAAAGTTTTTTCTGAAAACAAGGCGATTACAGGGATCTTTACTCCTGAGCTCAATTACTATTTAGCTTACCCGTTCTTCACATCATTAATTCATACGGTGTCATATATCTTCGATTATGGGAGGCCAGCAATCTACTACAGCTTAGTTTATACAGCACTCGGTCTATTTATCTACGGCTTTTTGAGTCAAAAAGTATCCAAAGTATTGTCTATTCTCTTTACCATCTTGGTGCTGATTAGTGGTGACATCTTTAACCACTCCTTCATTTCTTATACCAACCTTACTTATACTACATACTTTGTAGTCGGGATACTTATATTTTCAGAAGGGATAGCAACTAAAAAATCTAAGTTATTAATCTTGGGATCTACCTTAATCGGGGTTATGCAGCATGTTAGGTATGATGACCCGTTTTGGGTCATCCCAATGCTTATCTCATTCTTGATATTCGTCAAGACTAAAAACTACAAACCATTACTTATTTCTACTCTCATTATTTTTCTCTTTAGAATACTTTGGTCTGGATACAAAAACACCTTGATGAGCGAGTATGCAACAGTTGGGTCAATGCCGTATCCCCAGTTATTCGAAACACTTATATCTACTAACCCAGTGCAAAGAGTCATTGAAGTCTCAACTTTTTTATATAAATCGTTGTGGCTAAAATACGGAATCCTGATTTACATATTTGTATTTTCTGTTTTGATCTCATGGAGAAAAAAATCAGAACTCCTTCGCCTAAGCCAACTCACTACATTTCTCATCCTTGCCATTCTTTATCTTGGAACTATAGCGATGAGTTATTTATACGCAAAGTGGAACGTGGTAGGTGGGTCAGTTGCACGCATGATGATGATCATAATTCCCACATCATTAGTCTCAGCTTGTCTAGCGCTCGGAGAATATTTTAATGAAAAAAAGTAAAACTTTGATCTTGGGATATGGCTTGAGTCCTACTCGTTCAGAAGCAATCTCTAAGTCAACGATCAAACTGCAGAACATCCATAGGCAAATAGGTCTAGCTTGCGATATTATCTCGATCGACCAGTTAGTAGGAACCGAGTCTCTGGTCAAGTGTATTATCAACCGTCATAAAATTATCGAGAAGATAAATCGCGTTATATCAAAGAACCACTACACGCATATAGTGGATGTATTTGCCTTGCCTATTTCTTCATATATTTTTACCAAGTCAATTTTGGCAAATTTTCCTAGCTTATTATTTATCAAGGAAATTCAAAATGATTACGGATCATCGCGTCATTTAACTTACGAGACTTTTATCAGGCTAATCGGTAACAACAAATTATTATTTGACAACGTCCGCAAATCAGCCGACATCTGTTTTAGTCGTAATCTAAATCTCTGCAATAAGTACGCCTTGCATTACCTGCCAACTTCTGTTGCGATAAAGCCACTTAAGCGTCAAAGATATAACTCACCTCTACGAGTTTGCTACTTAGGTCATCCTTTAACAAAAAAAGGTATATCAATATTTCCAGAGATGTTCAAGGATTCTAGATTTGGCAATAATTCTATCAAGTACAGCTTTGCGTTTAGTGATATAGGACCGAGAGAAGCAGTGATCAAAGAGTTTCGCAAAGTTTCAAAAGAGCAACAGATAAAAATCCATATTGAAGGCAAGGTAGATCCATCTACTTTTTTCCGCAATAACGATCTTTACCTCTTGCCTATCCATGACCAGTTTGGGGCGGCTTCTACTCCCAATACCGTTCTCGAAGCAATGGAGGCGGGGTGCGTAGTTATGACCACACCGATAGAGTCAGTACAGGGAGTCTTAAACGACCAAAACTCAATCTTGCTAAAAACTATAGATACATCTACGATACATGAAGCATTAATTTCATGCCAGAAAGACATAAAATCATTACTTAATAAATCAAAAAACGGCAGAAGCGTTATAATTAAAAAATATTCAACTGATAATTATATTTTACAACTAAGGAAGCTATATGAAACGCAAAAATAAAAAAGAAATTCAAAAATACTATCAGATTAACGACGTTGCATCTACCTATGATAATCGACGTTTTGTTGGCAAGGGTGGCGAGTATATTAATAGTACCGAAGTCTCAACTACCCTAAATGTCATGAAGAAAAGCTTAGGGGTTGACTCTCCAAAAGTTTTGGACCTTGGCTCAGGACGAGGTAGACTATCTATACCTCTAAAGAAAGCGGGGTATAACACATATTGCCTGGATTCAAGTGAAAGCATGCTATCATTTTTGACTAAAGAATTTGGGCGTGATCATATCTATATCCAATCTGTATTTGACAAAATACCCTCAAGTACCAAATTTGATGGTGTTACTTCGCTTCGTTTTTTTGATCACTTTGACGAGGCAGATCAGATTAAGATACTAATCAATGGCTCAAAATCATTAAAAAAAGGAGGCAAGTTCTTCTTAAGCGGTCTCAGTAGTCATTCACTAGAGTACATAGTATCTTTTCTATTTCCTTATGGTAGGTACAACTACTACCTTTCACTAACTGTCTATGCCAAGATATTTGCAAAAGCCGGTCTGAGGCTAACCACATACGAAAGCGCATTTTTTATACCACGTGGAGTGTTTTTACATACAAATAACTACCCAGCCATACAGAAGGCCTTAATATCAATCGATTCCTTCATGACCAGAATATTGCCGTCTTTTGGGGCAATGAAAATTTTTGTACTAGAAAAATAACCTATGATTGCAGTTATCTATGGGACTAGACCAGAAATAATTAAGCTGAGTCCAATAATCAGGATGGGAGTAACGCAAAAACGTGAACTTGTTACCATACATACCGGACAGCATTTTTCACAGAACATGAATGATGTTTTTTTTGAAAACTTGGAGCTCCCGAGTCCAGATTATGAACTAAACGTAGGATCAAAGTCGCATGCCGAAATGGTTGCAGAGGCGCTAGTCGGGATCGAGCGAATACTACTCAAACATAAACCAAGTATTGTCTTAGTCCAAGGTGATACAAACTCAGCTCTAGCAGGTGCACTTGCTGCTGCAAAACTAGGTATCAAAGTCGGACATATAGAGGCGGGACTTAGGAGTTTTGATCGCCGTATGCCAGAAGAGCTAAACCGAGTCTTGATTGATCATATGTCTGATCTGCTTTTTGCGCCTACTCACACTTCCTATAATTATCTGCTAACCGAAGGGATAAGTAAGGATAAGATAAAGATAGTCGGCAATACTATAGCCGACGCTCTCAAATATGGTCTTAAAAAATCAAGTAATATTACTCTCCCTCCGTATATATCTCCAAAACAATACTTTCTAGCCACCCTCCATCGCCAAGAGAATGTAGATGATCCAATAACGCTCAAACAAATGATATCTAACTTTCAGCGCATCGTAAAAGATACTTCAACTACGCTCGTCTTGCCTCTCCACCCTAGAACCAAGCAGTTACTTAACAAACATGCGATAGATACCACTGGACTTAGTCTGATCGAACCTCAGGATTATTTTAACTTCCTTGCTTTGCTCAACAATGCGAGAATGGTCTTTACTGACTCAGGCGGTATTCAAGAGGAGGCTTGTATCCTCGGGATTCCATGCATCACACTACGAGATAATACCGAACGACCTGAGACAGTAGAGCTAGGATCTAATGTCTTGGTGGGGAGTGATCTAAATAGGATGGTAAGCGCAATAAGCTATTTTGAGATGCACCAGGGAGGCTGGAAACAGCCTTACGGCGAAGGCGATACAGCCGAGAGGATAATCTCATCCTTATGAAAATCCTCTACATGGTCGACTACTACCAGCCACAAATCGGATATAACGAGTATTATCTGCCGAGTGAATGGTCTAAGCTTGGTCACGAAGTCACTATCCTGACTTCTGACCATTACTATCCATTTCCAAACTATGCTGATACAGCAGGCAAATTACTCGGATCACGACGTCAAAAGCCTGGAACTTTTAAGCAAGACAAGATCACAGTTATTAAGCAGCCCATGCAGTTTGAAATTTTCACTAGAGCAGTATTTGGTGGTCATGAGTCAGTAATTAACAAAATAAGACCAGATATAGTCATAGTAAACAAATCGTCGAGCTATAACTCATTCCAGGCAGCAAGACTTAAATCTAAATATCAGTATAAGTTAATCACCTATGATGCCCATTTGATGTCGGGTTATAACGCCGTCGGAAATATTGCGTTCAAAGACTTTGTTTATTGGCTCTATAGATTAATTGTTTCCCGATATATGAATAACCGCGTAGATAAATATATCGCAGTCCAAGAAGGAACAGTCGATGTCATGACTAACTTATACGGTCAGTCACCTGTATTACACATCCCACTTGGTACAGACCCAGATCGGTTTAGGTATGATGGCACGGCCCGGGAGATAATCCGAAAAAAATATCAGATCCCTATGTCAGCGAGCGTGGGTATCTATACTGGCAAAATAATTCCTACTAAGGGCGTCTCTATTTTCTATGAGGCATTTGGTAGACTAGCCAAAAAAAATCCTCAACTCCACCTCTTAATAGTTGGCTCAGGTGGGGATGATTACATCAAACAATGTGAAAGTCTAGTTGACTCTGTATATCTCAATCGCATCCATCTCGTTGGATTTAAAGAAACAAAAGAATTGTATAAATTCTACTCCGCTTCAGATTTTGGGATCTGGCCCCTAGAGGAATCGACTTCGATGAATGATGCTGCAGCTTGCGAAATACCCTTTATCGCTAACGACGAAGTCGGGGTGAAGCAGAGGTTCAAAAACAACAATGCCCTCAAATATCTAAGGGGAGATAGCAGTGACCTCGCGAATAAAATGCAATTTCTCATTAACAACCCTAAGGAAGCTAAAAACATGGGGATAAGGGGTAGAGATTTAATACTAAGTGAACTAAGTTGGAGCATGATTGCAAATAAATATTTAGATGTAATAACAGAGGACATGGAAAGCAGCCTATCAAAAACCTTAAATTGGCTCGAAGAAGCGCACCGTGCGACTAGTGACGGAGGTGTATCTGCATACCATATGATAATCAGGGGATGGGCACCTTCGTTTATCGAAACGACTGGTTACATTATTTCGACTTTTCTAGATGCCGCAAAATACAAAAGTAATAAAAAATATCTCCAATTAGCTCAAAAGATGGGGAACTTTATTATAAATAATCAGCTAAGTATCGGAGGATATCGCACGTACACCAGGGATCAGGTAGAATTATCCGAACCTACAATCTTCAACACTGCTCAAGATATTATCGGACTAGTCGACCTATATCTCGCAACTAATGTAAAAAAGTATCTAGATTCGGCACAGTTAGCAGCAGATTTTTTAGTTGCTACTCAAAATCAGGATGGATCATGGACTAAATACACACATAACAGCGAACCAAAAACATATCATTCACGAGTAGCTTATGCACTCCTAAAATTATATGAAGTAAATCGCAAATTAAAGTTTAAAAGAGCAGCGATTAAACAATTAGATTGGGTAATCTCAAAACAAAAGAAAAATGGTTTTGTAACAAATGCTGAGTTACCAGTTGCTAAATACACATATACCATCACTCACACAATTGCATATGTCGCCGAAGGATTGTTATATAGCTCTAAAATACTAAAATCAAAAAAATACGAATCCTCAGCATTGAGAATTATAAATAAAGTACATCAGTACTACCTATTAAATAATGAACTCCCTTCATATTTTGATCAAAACTGGAAACCTCAGGAGAAGTTTGGTTGTCTGACCGGCGAAGCGCAGTTTGCAATTCTGTTTATAGAAACTTACAAAATTACTAATAATCAGTCATACCTATCCAGCGCGTATAAACTCATTACTAAAATAGGGAGAGACAAGTCACCTAACGGCGGTATCCCTGGATCCAGGCCAATCTATGGTGATTTGCTCCATAATCGAGGTTATTGTCGTCTTTCGTACATCAACTGGGCAGCAAAGTTTACCGCTGATGCGGAAATGTTATTCTTAAGCATATGGAAATAATAATCAAAGCGTTGATACGCATTTACTCACATCCTAATAATAAAGACAGAATAATTAATACAACACTACGTCTCGCCTGGTGGATGGTAAATAGACATTTTCTTAAGTTGAATGTTATTGTCGAAATGCTGCCTGGTGCAAAACTAATATGTGACCCCAAGAGTTCCTATGGAAGTCTAGTTTTCTACAACTCTTTGCCAGAGTACGCCGAACAAATGTTTATGTATCGATTTGTCCAGGCAAATGACATAATGGTCGACATCGGTGCACATATCGGTAGCGAAACTGTATTGCTAGGCTCAAAGTTAGCTAGTGGTCGTGTATATAGCTTTGAACCAACTCCTGCGATCTTACCTCATTTAAAAGCAAATATTAGCATTAACAATTTGATAGACAAAGTTACAGTTGAGAGTATGGCTATCTCAGACCATAACGGGTATACCAAATTTTACCTATCTACTGAATCAGAGGTGAATAGTCTTCACAAACATAAAGGATCAAAAGAGATTAGTATCCAAACTATTACGCTCGACAAATATGCTTCAGTTCATGATATCCAGCATGTTAATTTGCTCAAGATAGACGTCGAAGGTCACGAATATGCTGTAATCAGAGGTTCAAAGTCGCTCCTAACTAAACACAAAATTGATGTGATCGTATTCGAAGTAAACGACCAATCAGGTAGCTGTTACCAAGATAATCTTAAGACTAGAGAACTACTAAGTAGCTATGGTTACAAATTGTACCTAGTCAGTCAAGATGGAAAATTAACTAAATACGTACATTGCCACCAGGTACATAACTGTATAGCTATTTCCCCTAAAATAAAATCATCAAGGATGAAAAATATCAGGTATGAATAATGCGTTACTCATGCATCCTACTTATCTTTTTTGGAGAGGGATCATAAACGATCTTTTGAAAAATGATCAGATTAGCATCCTAGACTATGGGTGTGGTAACGGCATACTGCTTGATCTGCTCGACACCAAAAGAGTTAAAAAATATCAGGGATACGACACTAGCGCTGATGCAGTTTCCGTAGGCAAAGCAAAGTACAATAACAATTCTAAGATCAAGTTAGTCTCGATCAAGCCTAGCACTCATCCTATTTTTGGGGGCGCTAATACTTACGATTTAGTTATTCTTATTGGGGTGTTTCAATATTTAGAAAAGGGTGATATAGAGCATATCATAAGCGAGGCAAAACGCACACTTAAAAAAGACGGGTATCTCATGTTTAGCACTGTTCTGGACGATAGTTTTTATAAGTATATCAACCTTTATCGCTTTGTTTTTCCCAACCACTATATTAATCGGCTCAAAATGGAGAACAGCCTAAAAAAAGCAGGCTTTAAATTAAGAGTCAGCAAAGCAAGAGGGCTAATCTTAGGTCCTCTAGTGTCACACGGATTGGTTATACCTTTTGATGCGATCGACCACTATATCTTTGGGGTGAGGGGCAAAATCGGCACGCTTGGCAAGCTAGTCAGATTAATAGCATTTCCTTTTATGTACCTAGAATTGCTCTTGCCCCTAGACCTTGGATATACATGGTATGTCGTAGCAGAAAAATGAAAAAATTAACACTTTTTCTTATCGCATCACTATTTATCTTGTTATTGTGGCAAGCACTACATCTACCATTTGAAATTCCGGATGAGCAATCGCATTTTGCTACAGTCAACTTTTTAGTTGACCAAGGGCGTATCCAGGGAGAGAGCGAGTTTGATCTAACTCGCGAGCAAGAGCAGATAGAATACATCTTTGGTGTCATGACTGACGGAACTAACAAATATGCCCACAATCCCAAACATCGTATTGATTACTCCGAAGATCTAAGAGTGCAAAATGAAGAACTTATCAGGTCACTAAACTCTTCCCGCAATCGCTCGACCTACACGCTACACCAAGGTGCTGTTTATCCACCTCTATATTACTACGTAACAGGGCAATTCTATCGCATAAATTACGCATCAGATCTCATCACGAGACTCTACACATCTCGAATTTTCTCGACGCTATTGGTAGTTGCAACAATCTACGTCTACTACCTGATAGGTAGGCTAGTTTGGTTATCACCACAGATGGGCTACTATTTTGCGACTCTAGCACTCTTCTATCCTATGACTGCTTATATGGGAGCAGGAGTCAACCCTGATAATCTACACAACATACTCTTCTCGCTCTTTGTTTACGTATGTATTCGAGTAATCAAAGACGGTCTCTCGTATTCTCACACACTCTACTTTGCCGTCTTACTGGTTCTCGATCTGCTCACAAAACCACAAGCATACATCATGATCCCAATCGCAGTAGTAGCGATCTTCCTATCCAGCTACAAGTTGAGCCTAAGGGTAGCGATCAAGAACTTAGTCTTATATTTTTCAGTCGTTTTACTCGGTGCAGGTTGGCACGAATTACCAAAATTTTATAGTGGTAACCCTTATCTCACAGATTCGACAGCTATTTCAAGCTCTGGTCTTTCGCTAATGGTCTATCTCAAAATGATACTAAAAAAGTTCACCAGCGAGTTAGTGGTGTGGTACTGGGGTGTTTTCAAATGGACCACTATCATTGTGCCAAGACTTTGGTGGTGGAGTGGGATAAGAATGATACTACTTTCTGTACTCGGTTTAGGATACTCATTGTATAGAGTACTCAGATCAAAAAACTTTGAATTTCGTCACAAATTAATAATCTTTGCATCAGCTGCTAACATAATATATGTCTCAGCGCTAGTCTATTACGATTGGAATTACTATCACTTATCTGGAAGATCGCTAGGTTTTCAAGCTAGATATTTTATGCCACTCTTATCAACTCAGCTATTCCTAATCGTCGAAGGTCTCAGGTCATTCACAGCAAAAATACATCTCAATAAAATAATTCTAGCGATGATATTTACATATTTTCTAACACTTCAATTAGTATCTGTTTATACTGTTGCCGGTAGCTACTACGACACCAGTAATATCGCATCATTTATTACTCAGGCTAGTCAGTACAAGCCGGTATATTTCCAGTATGACTTATGGTATGTCTGGGTAGGCTTATACTTAGCAAGTATAATCTATGTATCTACGTTCATCTTTGCGCACATCACAAGAATAAGGAATAGTTCTAAACTATAAGTAGATATGCGATATATATTCCTGGCCATAATCTTATTATTTAGTTCTGTACACCATGCGATGGCTGCCGATTACAGGTACTCTCAGTATTGTTTGATTGAGTTTCGTAAACAGTTTTCCCTAGATACCCATTACCCAGAGTACAGTAACAACTGTAGTGAAGGTACCGAATTTCGAGGTAACATCGATGATCCAGAGCTATATGTATTAGCAGGCAATCATTATGTGAGAGGTGAGTCTCCAACAGCTATCAACTGGGAGTTGCAGCCGCTGACTAAATACTTTTTTGGTTTATTCGGCAATATTCCTCGGCTTGTACAGTACTTTTATGCTTTAGGAATATTTTACTTACTGTTTATGCTCTCAAAAAAGACGTTGTTAAGTAGTAATTTTTCCATCCATATCATACCTGGAATACTTTTTATAACTGACAACTTGACCCTAGAACAACTAACAAATACTTATCTAGATCTAGGTCAAACCTTCTTTATCTTGCTCTTTGTCTATTACTTGTGGCGCTATATCTCCTCAAACTATCGTGTATATTCTGTCTCAATTGCACTAGGACTAGTTGCACTCAGCAAATCATTCTCAATAGGCATCCTATTAGGCTTATCGGCATTTATTGCCATCTATTTAATCGACAAAAAAAAGTTAGGAAAATACCTCTGGAGCTTGTATATTTCAATTCTAGTCTACCTTCTGGGGTATACAGCTTTCTTTGTATACCATAAGCCGCTAGAGTTTTTAACTCTCCACATAGACATTTTGAGATACTACAAATCATATGTCCCTGAGTATCCTAAAGGTGAGATTTTTAGGATTATCTTTACTGGTCAGTGGCGGACTTGGTGGGATAACCACGACTTAATTAGGGTCTACAGCTGGAGTATCCTTTGGCCGATTTCCTTGCTTTCAAGCCTAACATTAATCAAGCTAAGAATGCGCCAGAACCCGCTTATATTAATAAGTACATTATGGATTGTGATTTACCTACTCTTTGTCTCTCTGAGACTCGTTTTTCCTCGGTATCTATTGCCAATCTTACCATTTGCTTATCTCAACTTAACTTACCTCCTCTTTCACATTGTCCCAGAAAGGTTCAGATCTACAAAGTCTCTTCGTCTCCAAAATCAATAGGTTAAATTAACAAGGCGTAGTAAAATAACCACATGGGAAAAATCTTAGTCACTGGTGGGTGTGGGTATATAGGTAGCCATATCGTACTAGCGCTCTCAAATGCTGGTGAGTCAGTAATAGTTTTTGATAACCTGACACAAGGGCACAAATCATCACTGCTCAATAACGAAGTCTTAGTAGAGGGTGATATCCTAGATAAAAATGCTTTGACGCAAGTCATGAAGGAGAATAAAGTAGAAGTCGTGATACATCTTGCAGCGCTCGTCAATGCCGCAGAGAGTGTCTCTAAATCAGGCCTCTATAACCGAGTCAACTCTACAGGCTCCAAGAATGTCTGGGAGTGCGCAATAGAAGCCGGGGTCAAACATATAATCTACGCAAGTTCGGCGGCAGTATATGGTACCCCAGCAAACAGTGATCCAATCAACGAATCTTCTGCAACTATACCTACCAACCCATATGGTGAAAGCAAGCTTGCTGGGGAAAAATCCCTGATCGCGCTATCAACAGATAAGTACAACTACTTATCCTTTAGATTTTTTAACGTCGGAGGGGCAGAGAGTGAGGGTAGGTTAGGACAAAGCCTAGAGAGTAGAGCAATTATGCAGCGCTTATATGCACATGCGCTAAAACTAGACCAGAGTGTGACAATCAGCGGGAACGACTACGATACCCCAGACGGTACTGTAGTTCGCGATTTTGTACATGTCCAAGATATAGCAAACGCTATTATTCTAGGTATCAAATACTTAAGAGCAAATCAACATTCAGCCATTATTAATCTTGGTGGAGGCGTTGCTCACTCTATCAAAGAAGTAATTACTGTAGTTGAAAATATTATTGGCGAGCCATTAAACATAATATATGGCCCGAGGAATGCTGGCGACATTAGCTACTCGCTCTCAGATATTACTAACGCAAATAATATTTTAGGCTGGATACCTACAAAAAGCCTAAACGATATAGTCAGGGATGGCTTTAACAGCTTCAAAAAAAGACACTAATAGCAGGATTTATGGCGATTTCGTTTTTCTCTTTAAATATCGAAGCCGACCGACATCTGGATAACGTTAGAGATTATCTAAAGACTAATACGCCCGACGTCGTCTTTTTGCAAGAAGTCTACAAAATTCATGCAGAGGAGCTAGCCGCACAGTTTGACTACCATTTAACCTTTGCCCCACACGTCGACTTTAATATCTACGAACATATCTTTAAGCCACTGGGTGAGTGGGGGATCGCGACGCTTACAAAAATTAAACCTGCCACAGTCCAAATCGATTATTACTCAGAGCATCCAGTTGTGATCCCACATGAGTTTATGAAAACCTTAAAGCATCCTAGGGCACTCATAGTCTCCGAGATAGAGTCGGACCGAGTGCATTACTTTTTTGCTAACACTCACTTTACCTGGGCTCTCACAACCGATGCAGATGTAGCTCAGTATCCTGATTATTTAAGACTCCAAAAATTGCTAGACAAGGTGTCTAGCTTTGTCCTCGCAGGAGATCTAAATACTAATCGTGGATCTAGGGTCTATCAAGAACTCGCTAGTCGCTATATTGATCATCTCCCAAAGAGTGTAGAGTCCACGCTCGACCCCATCTTGTTCCGCAAACCAGAGCTCAAACTAGTGGTAGATCACCTCTTCTCGACCTCGGACTATAAAATCGAGAATGTCCAGGTCCTAACCGGACTCTCCGATCATTGTGGGATTGCTTGTACCATTTCGAAATAATTTGCTAAAAAACCCCGGTACTTGCAGTCTTTTATCAATTTGCTATTCTCTATTTATGGTAGTTAATCTATCTGAGCGAGCTAGTGAGACAAAAAGAAAAATTGGGAGGAGTGTCTCAGTAAACGGAGTACACGCAGTTGATGTTGATATAATCAAGTCCGAGAATCTAAATGATCCATTGCTCGATCTTAATATCAAAGTGAACAATCCCATCGGTCGACTCTGGCTTGCTCTCAAGCGGATCTGGAAGAGTCAGAACACAGTGGTTGCACTCCGCTTTACTATCCCTTTGATCGTTTTGCCTATAGCCCTCTATGTCGGATATCGTCTCTGGCAAGGTAGGGGAGTCTCAACGCCAATGACTAAGCTCGGGGTAATTCACGAAGTAATCATCACAGGTTCGCCCAAAGACATTTTAGTTTTGCCAACTAGCGACGTTTATATGCTCTCATATGATCTCAACTTTAATTCCTCCCACCGTCTAACCGAAAAGCCAGTTATAGTGGTCGGCAACTACAACCATTTAAACAATGATCTAACAGTGCAAGATGTGATAGCCTACAATCCCCTGGATATCCCCAAATCCACACCTAATCCTGTAGGTAGCAAAGGGACTTGGGACACGATTCTGCAGTTTATTTCGCAGTTTAGATAGATAACTGTATGCAAATCAAGTTTTATATAAAAAATGATAAGAGTCCAGTTGAGGAATACATTTTAGAGTGTCCAAAACCTGTGAGAGAAAAAATTATTAGACAAATTAAATATGCTCAAGAATACGGATTAAGACCTGAAGTTTTAGATCTAAAAAAATTACGTGGCTATCCACTATGGGAAATTAGAATCCTCGGTAAAAATAATATTCGTGTATTATGCTGTCAAAGCGACAATACCATACACATACTTCATATTTTTGCCAAAAAAACTATGAAAACTCCTCTAAAAGATCTAAACTTGGGCTTACGCAGATATAATGAGTTATTTGACAATTGATATCTAAAAAGATATAGTGTGATTATGAAAAGAAAACAAGTGGAGCCACAAGATGATCTAGACAGGTTATTAGAACGTCAGCTAAAGGATCCAGAGTTTCGTAAAATTTGGGAAGAGGGCGAAGCAGACTACCAACTAGGTAGACAAATTATCCAAGCTAGGATTGACGAAAAAATCTCCCAGCGGGATCTGGCAAAGCGCGCCAACACAACCCAGGCTGTGATCTCTCGAATCGAAACTTCGAGTGTCAGCCCAACCCTCCAAATGGCAAGTCGAATCGCTATGGCTCTTGGCAAGACTCTGCAGATCCGTTTTGTTTAATCTCCTAAACTAGAGTAGTTGAGCTCTGTGTGAGACAATAAAGACATGTTCTCTAATATCTCTAAGCTCACAAAATCTAGCGGTCTAAAATCAGCAGCACTCATGACTGTCGGCAACGTAGGCTCGACAGGCATTGCTGCCGTTGCCATGATTATCTTTTCTAGACAACTTGGTCCAGAACAATTTGGTATCTTCTCAGTGCTCTTTTCACTCATGCTAATAATCTCTCGTATTGGAGATATGGGCATCAACATTGCTGTCTCTCGCGCTATTGCCCAAAATCAGAATAATAAAACCCTCAACCTAGCCTTTGCTCAAAACGGAGCTTTTCTAAAAGCAATTATTATGGCATTGGTGGTAATTACTGGCATGATCACTACTCCGTTGATCACAGAGACTCTGCTTACTCTAACTCCAGATTTTGTCCCTATGGTGCGAGCAGTCATGCTCCTTTCGATCTCTGTAGTTGTCTACGAATACGTCAACTCTCTTCTTCAGGCCAGACAGTATTTTGGCCTCTCGGTCTTGACTAATACTGTTCAATCTTCTCTCAAGCTGCTCTTGGCACTAGCTACGCTAGTATTTGTAGGTATAAACCTAAGTACTGTCACCCTAGGGTACATGATCTTGCCACTTATCGGAGCTTGCGTTGGTTTTTTTGCGATCAATGTAAGGGAGCTCTTGCCTATTTATAGTCCAAAAATCACAAAATCGTTAATTAATGTGGCTCGATGGACCAGTATCTCGATTCTTGCTAGTGCAGTCGCAGAGAATGTCGACGTTTTAATAGTCCAAAAGTATCTCTCAGTCCATGAGACGGGACTATATGCTGCCGCAACTAGGATTGCGACTGTTACTTCACTCATTGGCTGGTCGCTCGGTACAGTATTGAACATGCGGGTAGCAAAATATAAAGACAAAGTGAACTTGGATCGCTATCTAAAAAAAGGCATCATGCTAGCAATCGTTTCTCTCTTAGCGACTGCCGCACTCTGTTTGATATCTTATCCAGTCGTTACGTACACTATCGGACCAGCCTACCTGAGCGTCGTCCCTACATTAAATATTCTCTTAATATCTACCGCGTTCTTAACAGCTACTACACCGTTTGTTGCTTTGTTTTATGTCTTTGATTACCCGCGATATTTTGCAGTCTCTGGGATTATAACTGCTCTTAGCTTACTTATCTCAGATATTGTCTTGGTACCTACCTACGGGTTAATCGGTGCAGGGTGGGCGAGGGTGATTACTAGGCTGGTAGTCGGTATCTATACTGTATATATTGCTTATTCCTTATACCACAAGACTTATGGCAAAAAGTAACATCACTGTTCACATGATGGTCAAAAATGAAGACCAATGGGTTAGATATAGCCTACTCTCTATTCTGCCTTACGTTGATACGGTACTAGTCACCGACACGGGCAGTGCAGATCATACAATCGATGCTATCAAGTCTATCAACTCTCCCAAAATCAAGTTAACTCTCACACATGCCACGACTTCTATGGACGTCACTCGTATCCGTGAGGATCAAATAAATAACACAAAAACGGATTGGTTCTGGGTAGTCGATGGTGACGAAGTATATCCTGAGGGCACAGTCAGAGAGGTAGTGGAAGCGATTACAAGCGGTCGCTATGAGGGGGTCACTGTCCGCAGGTATGACCTACTAGGAGATATCTATCATCGTCAAAGGGAGAGCGTAGGGACATATAACATGTGGGGAACTAGTGGTCATCTAGTTCTTAGAGCACTCAATCTAAGCAAACTTAATGGTTTACATTTGCGTGGTGATTATCCGAACGAAGGCTACTATGACAATAAAGGAATCGCAATCATCGATCACGATCCTGGTCTGCACTATATCACTAAAAGCTACCTATACCATGCGATGTACTTGAAAAGGAGTAGTTTAGGTGGGAACCTACCCATGTTTAATCGCTCAAAAAACAAAATCGAACTAGGAATTCCATTGGAGTCTAATTTACCTACTGTATTTAATTCTAAGCCTCTTCCATGGGAAAAAGACCCAAAAAAAAGTAGATCTCTCACATACCTTGCACTTGCATCTCTGATTACACCTATAAAATATCTCAAGCGAAAAATTACATGAAAATACTCTTTCTCAATCTGACTCAGGGGTTGGTAGACCGAGGCCTCGAGCGTGTAGTAGATCTCTATGCCCAAGCACTCTCAAAGAATAATCAAGTGACGGTAGTTCAAGCAGGACCGGTCAATCCAGACAAAAGTTATACAATTATTCGAAGTATGAGACTAGAGACTGCCCCTCAGGCAGCTCCCTATAATTTCTTCGAAAAACTCTTATTTAGGCTCGAATGCGATCCATCTAGTGTAGCAGTCATCAACTTTACCAAAGCATCGATACAATCAATCAAATCAATCAACCCTGACGTAGTTATCGCTTGTAATGGTGCACCCCAAATAAAAATTCTCAAGCGAGAGTTGTCTACTCACAAAATTGCAGTATTTGGTCAAGCAGGGATGGGACATCACGATCTTAAGACTTTGATAGCAGCTCCCGATCTATTTATTGCATTGACCGATGCTCAAGCGAGTTGGTGCACTCACTATATCAGACCTACAACAAAGCTTGTGGTTATTCCAAACCCTGTAAACCATATCAAGTCAAAGAAAAAAATCGATCTAGGTGTAGCACATCCTATTGTCCTAACCGTAGGTGCCCTAACGCGCTACAAAAAAATAGTCAGTACTGCCGAATCGCTAAAAAATCTCGCAGTCTCACATGTAATAATCGGCGATGGCGAGGATGGCGACAAACTCCAGGATATACTTTCGAGTAGAGTCTCTGACTTTCGATGGATAAAGCAGGTTGACCCTGATTTGATGCAGGACTATTACCAAGCTTGTGACGTGTTTTGCTTTACACCTGACCCGAGAGAGGCCTTTGGAAACGTCTACATCGAAGCTATGGCGGCAGGTCTACCAATAGTCGCGACCGATGACCCAGTGAGGAGAGAGATCATTGGTAGCTCAGGATTTTTTGTTAATCCACATCGTCCAGACGAGGTAGGCAGCGCAGTACTAAAAGCCATGAGTAATGGCCGCATTGACTATGGACCACAGCTATCGAGATACAATATCAAAGTAGTTTCTAAGCTCTTAGAAAAAGAACTCTATGACCTCGTCAAATAACAAACCTATCGCTTCTGCTATCCTTGCTACTTACAATAGTGAGCAGACTATTGTCCTAGCTATCACCTCGCTCCTTACTCAGACCGTCGATATCGAGATGATAGTCGTAGACGATGGTAGTACAGATCAAACAAAAGACATTCTTAAAAATTTCCCTGGCGTCATTTACCTTTCCCAAAAACATCTGGGACCAGCTCATGCTCGTAACCTAGGGGCCAAAAAAGCTAGCACTAGCATTCTATTGTTTGTCGATGCTGACATGAGTTTTGATAAGGGTTATGTAGAAGATTTGGTCAAGCCGATCCTAAACGGCAATAGTATAGGAACCTACACCATAAACGAAAGAGTCGCCAACTGGGAAAACCCTCTAGCTAGGTGTTGGAATATCCAAGAAGGGTGGGCCGATCAGTTGCGTTTCCCAGCTCAAGCAGATGTTACACCCGGTACAGACTATCGCGCGATCCTAAAAAAAGAATTTGATCGGGTGGGTGGGTTTGATGATATCGGCTATACCGATACTTGGAGTCTCTTTAACAAGCTAGGTGTCAGGCCACAAAAAACTCGTGCAACCTGCTACCACAAAAACCCTGATTCTTTCACAGCAATTTATAAGCAGGCTCGCTGGGCTGCCAAGAGACCATATAAATACGGGATAATTGGCTCTATCTATGCAATCCTTCGGACCTCGCTCCCCCTCTCATTGATTATTGGTATTTTAAAAGCAATTAATCATCACAATTATTACTTTATCCCCTTCAAAATTGTCTATGATCTCGGCAGATTTGTTGGTATTCTAGAGATGCTAACTACTGGTAAACTGAGTAAATAGTATGGTTTATATCCTAGGACTCGCACTAATTTTAAGGCTATTTTTACTCAGCCAATCACTCTGGCTAGACGAGGCGATCCAGGCGCTCGCCCTAATGGGACGTATGGGGCCGCTGCTGACATATGCTCTCGCTGACTTTCAGCCTCCGCTCTATCACTTGATAGGCTGGCTCTGGACCAGTATAGCCGGCTACAGCGAAGTATCTCTTCGTGCTCCATCACTCCTCGCAGGGCTAGGCACTGTCTATTTTGTAGCTAAGATTGGAGAAGTCTTTGGGGGCAAAAAAGTGATGTATCTCGCAGGATTACTCGCTGCCACTAATCCGCTCTTAATCTACTATTCTCAAGAGGGGAGGACTTATGGCATCACGACCTTTTTTGTCACCGCCGCCATCTATTATTTCTACAGAAGACTCAACAACTCCAAGAACAATCTATTTACCATTTATTATCTGCTATTTACCATCGCATTCCTCTGGACCTCCTACCTCTCATGGTTTCTGTATCTCGCACTCTTAGTCTATTCACTATTTCTCAGGCGTCGTGACCTCGTAATCTCTCAGATTATTGCTGGCCTCACACTCTTATTCTGGCTGCCTTCGCTCATTAGCTCACTCGGTATAGGTCTCAGCACAGTGGCTAATAGTCCGGAATGGGGGAATGTAGTGGGTGGGATATCACTCAAAGCACTCGCACTCACCTGGGTCAAAGCTAACATTGGTCGGATCAGTATAACTAATGACTGGGTATATGGCCTAGTTGTAATCGCCCTGTTGGCACTACACCTGTATGTCATATCCAAGATTAAGCTCAAGACATACTTGTCGAACAAAAATTATCAAATTATCCTAGTTTGGCTCTCTGCCATACCAATAGCCGCCACGTTCTCACTAATCTTGCCGGTCTATAGCTATACCCGCATCATGTTTGTTATCCCTGGATATTTACTCTTGCTAGCGCTAGCCCTCTCTGTAACTAGACTGCGCTATGCTTTACTCATTGTTTCACTCCAACTACTCGCGCTAGGCTACTTTTGGGTCAATCCAGAATTTCATCGAGAGGCTTGGCGGGATGTTGTTATTGATCATGGCCGAGCAGTAATATATGCCCTACCTAGTCGTGCACAAAACGCGCCGTTACTATACTATGGCGTCCCTCGTTCACAGATTATCGAACCAAAAACAATTGCAGAACTTAAGTCAAAGCGAATTATTTATATCAAATACGCCGAAAATGTTTTTGACTCATCAAAAGATGGGGAGCACAATCTAATAGGGGCGGGCTATACGCTCAGTGACCAAAAAGTGTATCCTGGACTACAGCTAGATATATATGAAAATAACAATTGACGTTTCACAAATGGCTTATTCAGGTACCGGCGTAGGCAGGTATACTTTTGAACTAGTCAAAGCACTCTTGAGCCTACCGAGTAAACATGAGTTTATCCTCTGGGCGGGGGTACGCAAGCAACGCTTCTATTTTGAGGGTCTGCAAAAAACAGCGCCCTGGAACAAAGCTACCTGGATATATTCACATCTCTCACCCAAACTAGCAGGTGTACTCTTTAACTACTCTCCCTTGCATCTCGAATACCTAAGTGGTGAGACAGATCTAATCCATCTCTCAGACTGGACAGCCCCAGTTACTCGTGTCCCAACAGTTACCACTATCCACGATCTTGCTTACGCCAAGTATCCTGAGACTGT
This sequence comes from uncultured Pseudomonadales bacterium, assembly GCA_964610445.1. GTDB lineage: Bacteria > Patescibacteriota > Microgenomatia > UBA1400 > UBA12108 > GWF. Next base: position 59,497 of record CAZSVV010000003.1, read on the forward strand.
CCATCCTCTGATCAGACACACCCAGTCATTACGACTCTCACGCATAGTTAAACATGGCAACCATATCATTGCAGATTCAATGAGTACAAAAAATGATCTCATAGAAAAATATCAACTCAACGATTCATTAATCGATGTTGTATATCCAGGTCTAAGTCAGGATTATTATCCTCGATCAGTGGAAGAAATAGAACGCGTGAAAACTAAGTACAATCTGCCTGCAAAATTTATCCTCTGTCTTGGTACTCAGGAACCTCGTAAAAACCTTGAGAGGCTAATTATGGCAACAACAAACCACTCTCTACCGCTAGTTATTGCAGGTAAGTACGGATGGGGCAAAAAAATCGAGAGTCCTAGCCACGTAACAGTGCTCGGTTTTGTTGACGAAGCAGATCTGCCAGCACTCTACAGTAGTGCCACAGTCTTTTGCTACCCATCACTCTACGAAGGGTTCGGATTCCCCGTCCTCGAAGCCATGGCTTGTGGTACACCCGTAGTAACTAGCAATATCAGCTCGCTGCCTGAGGTGACGGGTGAGGCAGCAGTCTTAGTAGACCCACTAAATATTGAGTCTATCAGGTCTGGAATTGATCAATCATTAGAACTGAGTGAAAACATGATCAAAAAAGGTATTCGACAAGCCAAAAAGTTTAGTTGGGATGCGGCTGCTAGACAAGTAATAGTAATCTATGAAAAGCTAGGTACTAGGGACTAGGTACATATGACTAAAAGAATCGGAATTGATATAAACGAAGCAAATGTCAAAAATAGAGTGGGGACTGGGCAGTATACCTACCATATTCTAAAGCGACTAAAAAAACTCTCTCCAGAGACAGATTTTCATCTTTATCATCGTGATCCATTGATGGATGATATGGAAGCAGAGGGTCCTAACTGGCACTATCACCAAGTCGGCCCAGCTCGTGCATGGCTCAGGCTAGGACTCCCGCTTAATCTACTACTCTCCCGCGCCCACTATCACTCTTTCTGGTCGCCCGCCCACAACGCTCCTTACTATGTTGGTAGTCCTTCAGTAGTCACGATTCATGACCTAGCCTATGAGTATTTCCCTGATTTGTTCCTCAAGAGTGATCTCTATAAACTAAAGAACTGGAGTCGTGCTGCGGTCAAGGCAGCGGCTCGCGTGATAGCCGTATCTGCAGCTACCAAAGACGATCTGGTTAAACTCTACGGAACAGATCCCGACAAAATTACTGTCATTCACAATGGCTACGACTCTGATATTTTTAATACTAAAACAAAAATCAAATCAGATATTCTTGATAACTTTCAACTTTCAACCTTCAACTACATACTATTCCTCGGTACCATCCAGCCTCGCAAAAATGCCATAAAACTTGTTCAGGCCTTCCGTCTCCTAAAAGAAAAAGGGTACAAGGGCAAGTTGGTCTTGGCCGGCAAGATCGGCTGGATGTCCGAAGAATCACTCCAAGTTATCAATAGCTCCCAGGATGCCAAAGATATTGTAATGACGGGATATGTGAGCGACGAGACTCGCCTAGCTCTATATCGTTTTGCTGACGTCTATGTCTTGCCATCACTGTATGAGGGCTTTGGTGTGCCAGCAATCGAAGCAATGGGGTGCGGCGCACCTGTTGCTGTTGCTAACAATAGTAGTCTGCCCGAGGTAGTGGGGAGTGCTGGGCTCTTGTTTGACGAGCGTGATCCTGCGAGCATTGCCCAGGCTATACTAGAGCTCAAAAAAGACCGCGTAGGATGGTCCAAAAAATCTCTCGCGAGAGCCAAACAGTTCTCTTGGGACAAATGTGCCGAGGAGACGCTCAGCGTATTGACTTCGGTATAAATTCGTATAATACTTAAGTTATATGGATACTGAAAAAGTTGCCATTTTTAAGTCAAAAGAGATCCGTAGGATTGTTCATAACAATGAGTGGTGGTTTTCGGTTGCAGATGTATGTGGTGCACTAGTTCAGAGCACAGACGCTGGTGCTTATTGGCGCAAGCTTAAGCAAAGATTAAATGAGGAAGGAAGTCAGGTCGTGACAAATTGTCACGGACTGAAATTAATTGCGTCAGATGGTAAATATTATCTAACAGACTGTGCAAATACTGAAGGGATATTCCGCATTATCCAGTCCATACCAAGTCCCAAGGCCGAACCATTCAAACGCTGGCTAGCCGAGGTTGGATATAGGGCCACGACATATTGCTATTCCTATCATTGTCTACAGAGTCAATTCTATGCTTCTTACTTTACCTATTTTTCAGGAATAAAAGGTGTTTTTGGAAAAGTAGAATTCCATTTTTTGTAAAGATTCAATAGGTTTGGCATATAAGGATAATTATTTCTAACTCCCTCTATAATTGAGTGGCTCATACTTTCTAATAGAGTCTGATAAAATACAGTATTCCGATAGAAAGATGGAAAATTGTTTTCCAAGACAAAAAATCGCAACAAACTAGGTTCGACTGTATTTGAAAATTTTACTCCTTGAAGACCGCGTCGTCGCTCAAAATGTATCAAGTCTGTGCCGGCGTTAACTTCGATTAATCTTATTAATTGATCTTCTCGTGAACTTTTCAAGCTAGGTTTGAAGAATATTGTAAGATATTGTTCCCAAATTTTCTCAGACTGTTGCTTAACCATACCCTTGACAAGCGTAGTATGACCGTTTGGAGGAGTTATTAATTCTACTTCTGGATTTTCAATGCCAAAAATATCACTTCTACCTAAGTTAGCATTTAATGGATGAAAAGCCTCTCGACACAGCCATGCAATAGCTAGATGTCCTGAAGATCTACCAGGGGACAATAGGAATGATCCCTTAAATATTTTACGAAAGGCGGCTTCGGTTAATACTTCTTTACTCATAGCAGGATAGTATATATCCTATAATGATGATTATCAAGAATTCAAAGATGAGGTACAATAAATAGTATGAACTTTCCCCTCAAAGACAAACACGGCAAAAGTTATACCTGGAGCGAAGCCTTTTTTGGCAAAGCAATCCCGAGACTAGAGTCATACCTCCTCGACTTTACTCTCATGTGCTTAGATTTAACTACCCTTATCCCGAGCCATACTCTCCGTAACTTTATATGGCGTAGTGTCGGCATCAAAATAGGTAAGAGCTCAACTCTCCATACTGGCGTCCGCGTGTATGATCCGCGCAATATCCAGGTAGGAGTAGGGACCATAATCGGTCGAGGTGTTTTTATCGATGGGCGAGATAAGGTCTCAATCGGTAGTCATACTAGTATCGCCAGTGAGGCGATGATCTACAGTAGCGAGCATGATCTAGCAGCTGCCGATTTTCGTGCCGTGAGCGAACCAGTCAAAATCGGTGATTATGTCTTTATCGGTCCACGCTCCATTATCCTCCCAGGTGTAACTATCGGTGATCGAGCTGTAGTGGGAGCTGGCGCTGTAGTTACCAAAGATGTCGGAGAAGGCGAAATAGTGGGCGGAGTTCCAGCCAAAGTAATAGGAGAGCGTAAGCTAAAAGCTGCCAATTACCGCCTAGGTCGTTTTAAACTATTTCAGTAGTTGACTACTATAAACCATGAGCTATGAGCCATAAACCGATCATCTCAGTCATTATTGTTTCCTACAACACCGCTAGTCTTACTCTAAAATGCGTAAAAAACGTAATCGCGAGTAAGGGTCTAGCCAAAACCCAACTAGAAATTATAGTCGTAGATAATAATAGCTCTGACAACACAGTCAAACTCCTGAGTAGTTCTTATCCAGATATCAAAGTGATTAGTAGTAAGAAAAATCTTGGTTTTGGCGGAGGCAACAATCTAGGAGTCTCAAATGCAAAAGGGGACTATATACTCCTTTTAAACACTGATGCTTTCCTACAGCCTGATTCACTCTCCAGGTTACTCGATTTTCTACAAAATAATCAAAATTTGCTTGCATTAGCCCCGATGCTTGCATATCAGGAAGGCAAGCTCCAGCAGTCAGTAGGCTATTTTCCTACACCCATGAGGGTGGTCGGGTGGATGTGGGGACTAGATAAAATCCCCCTCATAAAGACATTATTCTCAACCCCATATCATCTATATGACCTATCTAAATATAATAGTGATCTCTCACCAGACTGGCTCATGGGCGCCTGTGTGCTCTTGCGCAAATCCGCTTATCAGAGTGTTTCTGGGTTTGACGATACTATCTTTATGTATGGCGAAGAAGTAGAGCTCTTTTACCGCTTAAAAAAGAAATATCCTAATCAGATGCTGCGTATACTAACCACGGTAGTTGTCACACACCTCGGCTCGTATAGCTCGGATGCCGCAAGTACTTCCCGCCTGTTGTCAGAGCTAGACGGCATCATTACTTTTTACAATCTCCACTTCCCCAAACTTACCTGGGCTATCAAAATGGTGATTAGTATTGGGGTAACCCTACGTATCATCCTCTTTAGTCTCATCCCATCTCGCCATCGTCTCGCTAGACAATACCTCTCTTACCTTGGACAAGCCAAGCAGGGCCGGGTACAATAAACCCTATGCGGCGCATCTTAGCCTGGTTAGACAATAATCTCCTCACTATCCTCACTGGATTTTTGATAGTATTTATTCCTCTGTATCCCAAGATCCCGATGGCGGAGCTCATCCAGGGTTACATTGTACGTATGCGCCTCGAAGATCTGGTCGTGATGGCAACTAGTCTCCTCTGGCTGGTGCAGCTACTGCGACGTCGGGTCCACCTACCCAAAAACTACCTCTCTGTCTCATTCTTCGCATACCTCTGGTTTGCACTACTCTCTGTCCTCTCATCACTCTTTATTACTGAGTCTACTCCACTAGAGAAGGCTCATGTCCTCAAGCTGATCCTGCATTACTTCCGCCGTATCGAATACTTTGCCCTCTTCTTTATAACCTACAGCTCTATTAGATCTAAAAAAGATCTCTCACTCTTCTTAAAAGTCGCGCTTATTACTACTATCGGGATTGTCTTATACGGGATAGGTCAAAAGTACTTTTACTTCCCTGCATTCTCGACGATGAATCGTGAGTTTAGTAAAGGTGTGAGGCTCTATCTGCAGCCCAACACTCGTCTCTTTAGTACTTTTGGTGGTCATTATGATCTTGCGGGTTACTTAACTATCGCCCTAAGCTTTGTCTTACCAGCTGCGTACTTAGCCAAAAAGAAGCTCGCCAAAATTGGGTTATATACCCTCAGTGTCATTGCATATTGGTGCTTAGTCTTAACAACCTCACGTACTTCATTCATTGGCTATCTAGTTGGCACTACTATTGTTTGTTACCTCTTAGTCAAATATCGTGGCTGGTGGTGGAGCATTAGGCACTACGTCCTCACTATGTTTATGAGTCTCCTTATCATGTTTAGCTTTAGCACGCTCCTTGAGCGCTTTACCCAGGTTATTCCTGATCAAAAAACCCGCGATACTATCCTCACTCTCCAAAAAATAATCAATCAACCATTTGTGAGTGAGCCACAGGGCAAGGACACAGTTGCAGAATTGCCAAGTCTCCTCGCGTTTATTTTTAACAACAAACAACTCAAAACCATCGATCTAACCGACGCCGAAAAAACACAGCTTGATATCGTCGCCTCAAGCTCCGATATGCCACCGAGTCCAGTCAAGCCTACTCCTACACCTCGTGCTGATCTCCCGACTGACGTGAGTGAGGAATCTGAGTCGATTAGAGTCCAAACTGCCGAAGATGAAGGGAGAGAATATACAGGTCCACAGTACAGCGCCAACGCCCTCAAATACGGCCTATCAATGGGTATCAGGTTAGACGTTCTCTGGCCTAATGCTATCCGAGGTTTTATGACCAACCCACTCCTCGGTACCGGCTATGCAACATTAGTCAAAAGTAATGTCGGAGAGTTTACCTATGCCGAGAGTACTGACAATGACTATTTGCGAATGCTCGGAGAGACTGGGATACTGGGTACGATCGCATTCCTCGCGACCATCTACCTAGTCATCAGATATAGCTACCTCATCCTCAAATCTAGCAATGACCAAGTAGATCTCCTCGCACTCGGGGCAATCGGTGCTACAGTCGCACTACTCGTGACCGCTACCTACATCGACATTTTTGAGAGCAGCAAAGTCGCCTATACCTACTGGATGTTAGCCGGTATGGTTGCATATCGCTTTGACAACTTGGCCAAACTTAAGGAGAAAAAATAAGTGAAAAAACTAAACTCTATTTTGATCTTTTTGATCATAATACTAGGCGCAACCATGCGGTTATATCGTCTCGATGCGCCTTTAGCCGACTGGCACAGTTGGCGCCAAACTGATACGGCGAGCGTCGCCAGGGAATATGTTAAAAAGGGGATAGACCTACTCCATCCGACTTATCATGATCTTAGTAGCATCCCGTCAGGTCTCGACAATCCCGAGGGTCATCGTTTTGTTGAGTTCCCGATCATTAGTGCGCTACATGCCACTCTAGCCAAAAACTATCCTGCACTCAGTATAGTGGAGTGGGGTAGGCTTCTCTCAGTGATAGCTTCGTCTATCTCGATCGGCCTTATTTATCTCATCATGAAGCAGGTTAGTGGCAACCTCGCTGCGACGGTTGCAGCCTTTGTCTATGCGACACTCCCTTATAACATTTTTTATGGTCGTGTCATCCTGCCTGAGCCTCACTTAGTATTATTTATGCTCGCTGCTCTCTACTCATTTATCCGCTATTACGAGACTGGTCGGGTGCTATCATTATTACTCTATACAGCAGCTACAACTTTAGCCGTGCTCATGAAGCCAACCGCGCTAGTCGTAGCAATACCGATCGCTCTCTACTCGCTATTTGGAACCAAACTTAGCTTGAAAAGGTTGGGTATTGTTGCGTTAATGAGTGCTCTCGCAGTCTTGCCATACGCATGGTGGCGCAGCTACGTGGCTAGCTATCCAGCAGGCATTCCTGCTAATGCATGGCTATTTAATGGTAATGGGATTAGGTTCAAAGGTGCCTGGCTCAGATGGCTTTTTGGTGATCGTATCGGACGTCTCATCCTCGGCTACTGGGGCATGATCCCACTGGCGTTTGGTCTCATCGGTCTCGGTAGGAAAAAATCTGAGACCACAATAGTTGGCGGTCTAGCACTCGGTAGCCTCGTGTACATGTCAGTTATTGCAACCGGCAATGTTCAACACGATTACTACCAGATCCAGATAATTCCGAGTCTAGCTATGCTGATGGGTGTCGGCGTTAGCTACGTCTATTCTCTCCGGAAAACATTATTTTCTAAGCTTACTTTCTACTTTCTACTCGGTACTTGTTACTTTATATCCCTTGCTCTTGGTTGGTACGAAGTCAGGGGTTACTTTAATATTAATAACCCAGCCATCGTGGCAGCGGGTGAGCGGATCGACAAAATAACTAAGCCAGATGACAAAGTCATCGCTCCCTACATGGGTGATACTGCCTTCCTTTTTCAGACTAATAGGACTGGCTGGCCGATCGGAGGGGACATAGATCTCAAAATCAAATCAGGTGCTAGCTACTATGTCACGACCACTCGTGATGCCGAATATCAGGAGCTAATAAAGAAGTATACTTTAGTCGAAGAAACCGATCAGTACAGCATAATTAAGCTATGAAAATCCTCATGTTAACCCCTTATCTCCCGTACCCGCTGGTCTCGGGGGGTCAGATTAGGACTTACAACCTCCTCAAAGCCTTGAGCACCAAACACGAGATCACGCTCTTTGCCCTGATTAAAGAAGATTCAGAACGGGAACACCTCTCGGAGCTCAAAAAATACTGTAGCAAAATAATCTTATTCAAAAGAACCCGTCATCCTTTTGTGTTACGCAATATCCTCCTTGCTGGCTTTACGGCTTACCCATTTGTGGTGACCCGCAACCTCCCGCTAGGTATGGCAGGTGCGATAGAAAAGGAGCTCGCAACCACCGCTTATGACCTGATCCACGCAGAGACTTTTTACATGATGCCCAATATCCCAGATACTAAGATCCCGATTATCTTAGCTGAGCAAACAATTGAATATCTGGGTTACCAGGACTACATGAAAAAAGCTCACCCACTCCTTAGGCCTATCCTCGCGATCGATGTCGCCAAGATCAAATATTGGGAGCGACATTACTGGAAAAAGGCCGACAAGTTAATCACCATGTCTGAGGAAGATAAGCAGTTTATCGAAAAAGAATTGGGGACTAAGACTAACACTAGTGTCGTCGCCAACGGGGTAGACCTCTCCTATTTTTCCGCTCTCAAAAAGAAACTCCCCAAAGATCCCACAGTCCTCTTTGTCGGGACCTTTAAATGGCTGCCCAACAAAGAGGCGGTCGAAGAAATAGTGACCAAGATCTGGCCTCTTATCAAAAAAAAGTTGCCGACCGCCAAGCTTAAGATTGTTGGATTTTCACCTACCCCTCACATCCAGTCATATGCAACAGACCCTTCAATCGAAGTACTAGGCGCCATCAAAGATATCCGCGAAGCTTTTGCGACCAGTCACATGCTCCTCGCACCAATCAGGAGTGGCAAGGGGACTAGGTATAAAGTGCTCGAAGCCATGATCACAGGCACACCAGTAGTGGCCACTAGCTTGGCTGCCGAGGGGATAGAGCTCACAGATGGTCAAAATGTCTTGATCGCTGATACAGTTGATGATTTAGCAGCGAGTACTGTCAAGCTGCTCAAAGATAAAGCTCTCCAAACCCGCCTTGGTGAGGCAGGTCGGAGTGTAGTCAAACGCTCCTATAGTTGGGATGGCATCGCCAAACAGCTAGATGCAGTTTATCAAGAGTTCAAAATCTCAAAGAGTAAAAAGGGGTAAGACTCGATGAAGCAAAAACCTGATTTATCAATCATCATTGTCTCGCACAATAGTCACGATTTTTTGCGTCAAGCGCTCCTTTCGCTCGCTACTCAAACAAATATCACTTACGAAACAATAGTTGTCGATAACCTAAGTACAGATAACACCCTAGCACTCTTAAAAAACGAGTTCGGAGGGGTTAAGGTAATTAAGCGTGATACCTCTATCGGCTTTGCCGCTGCTAACAATGTAGGGATCAAAGCAGCTATTGCCGACACACTACTTTTTATGAATCCCGATATTAGCTTTATTAATAGCACCGACCTCGCAGACTGCTACAGACGCCTGACTGGCGATAACAAGATTGCTTGCCTAGGTCCCAGAGTCACGCTATCACTCACTGGCGAGATCGACGCTACTTCACACCGCGGCTTCCCGACTCCATTTGCGAGCTTTTGTCACTTCTTTGGTCTTTCTAGTTTATTACCGAGTGCAGCTATATTTAATCAATACACAAAAAAGTATCTAAGTTACGACAATGAACATGAGATCGATGCGATCGGTGGCATGTTTATGATGATAAAACGTGAGGCGGGGGAGAGTATCGGTTGGTGGGACGAGACTTTTGATTTTTATGGTGAGGACCTAGATCTATGCTACCGGCTTTGGCAAACAAACTTGAGAGTCCTCTATTATCCCTCTGTCACTATCAAGCATTTTAAAGGGGTAACTACGGGCATGAGCAAAGCGAGTAGAGCTGTCACTACTGCCTCAGCCGAAAAAACACGCCAGGTCCGCCGCTGGTCCATCCAAGCGATGGAGATTTTTTATCGTAAACATTACCAAAAAAAGTATCCATTTATAGTTAATCAACTAGTATATTTGGGTATCAAAATACTTTATATAATTCGCGTAGGTCTTACCTAATTAGGTTATATAATTTATGGACTTTAAAAACTTTATAAACTTTATGAACTTGGAACTTGTATGAGAATCGCAATTGACGCACGCTTTTATGGGACAGAGCACACAGGGCTCGGTCGCTATACTACAAACGTCCTAAGTTATCTCCCAGACCACCTCAAAGATCACGAGCTTTTTGTACTCTTACGCAGAAAGTATTTTGATACTCTGACACTGCCCGCCAACTGCACCAAAGTCCTCTTTGACGTCCCTCACTACACTTTTTCTGAACAGCTCTTATACCCTCTAAAGCTCGCTTCACTAAAAGTAGACCTCTTATACACACTCCACTTTAATACTCCTATTTTGACAAAAATCCCAACTGTAGTAACAGTACATGATCTAATTAAGTCTTACTTTGCGGGTCGTGAGACTACTACCAGAGCCCCCTGGCTATACCATCTCAAGCGAGCTGGCTACAATCTAGATGTGAGGCATAGCTTGCTAAATGCAAATGCAGTAATAGTCCCAACCAATACAGTCAAAAATCAGATCCTGGCTAACTACCCTCAAGTCAAACCAGAGCATATCCACCCTATCCCCGAAGCTCCTGATCTCAAATTTATGCACAAAATTAAAGGAACTAACGCTCCTCAATTATCATTTGATCTACCCGACAAATATCTTTTGTTTGTCGGTAATGCTTACCCTCACAAAAATCTCCCTGTACTATTAGAGGCGCTCAAATTACTTAAGGATCCATCGCTCCACCTCGTGATAGTTAGCAAGCTCTCTCCCTTCCTCTCGCGTGTCCTAGCACCATACGAACCCAAAAATATCCACGTCTTGTGCGAGCTAAACGATAGCGAGCTGTACACCGTTTATCAAAATGCTACTGTGCTCGTCACCCCATCACTCATGGAAGGGTACGGCCTTGTCGGGTTAGAAGCGATGATGCTCGGAGTGCCTGTGATCGCGAGCAACATCCCAGTCTATCGCGAAGTTTATGGCGACCGTGTTACATATTTTGAGGCAAATAGCTCCGATCAATTAGTTGAGGCAGTCAAATCGGTACTAGCGAACGCTCGTCCAAAACCACTCAAGTTTACTCGCACCTGGGATAACGTCTCACAATCTATCGCGGAGGTGATTAATGCGAGTTGCGCTCGTCTACGATCGACTAAATAAAACCGGTGGTGCCGAGCGTGTGCTCGTAGCATTTAGTGAACTATTTCCGGACGCTGATTGGTATACCAGTGTCTGGGACCCGAGTGGCGCTCCCTTTAGCAAGAGCTGGAAAGTGACATCGAGCTTTATCAGTAAAATCCCATTTTTAAGACGTCGCCACGAGATCTTGCCACTACTCATGCCATTTATTTTTGAATCGTTTGACTTTACTCCATATGACCTCGTAATCAGCATCGGGAGTGCCGATTCTAAGGGGATTGTTACCAGACCCGAGACACTGCATATCAACTATTGCCTTACTCCCACCCGCTACCTCTACTCTCATAGTGAGGAATACTTAACCAACAAACTCTACCAGTTACTCTCTAAGCCACTGCGTGCTTGGGACCAGGTCGCATCTACCCGCCCAGATATAATGATAGCAATTAGTACTCAAGTGAAAAAAAGAATTAAACAGTATTACAATCGGGATAGTGAGATCATATTTCCACCAGTTGATACGAAGAGGTTTATGCACTTCGAGCGCGATCGCGCCCGAGAAATGCCTCCAGACGCGAAGCAGTCTGGGAGACCCGACTCTTATTTCCTCGTCGTCTCCCGCCTCGTCTCTTACAAGAAAATTGATACTCTAGTCAAAGCATTTAACAAACTTCCTAACAAGAATCTAGTCATCGCTGGGATCGGGAGTGAGATGACTAGGCTCAAGAAATTGGCTGGTAAAAACATCACCTTTTTGGGTAGTGTATCTGACTCTGACTTACCTAGTCTCTATCATCATGCCTCTGCGTATCTACAGGCGAACGAAGAAGATTTTGGGATCAGCATGGTCGAAGCTCAGGCTGCAGGGTTACCAGTCATAGCCTACGGGTGCGGGGGGGCATCCGACATTGTCAAAGATGACAAGACTGGTATACTTCTCAGAGTCAACTCTATTGAGAGTTTTGTTCAAGCGATTGACAATTTTGACTCTAAGCGTTTTGATAGGGAGGCCTGCCGAAAGAATGCAAAACGCTTTGATACCGCAGAATGGACTCAAAAAATAATGGAAAGGATAGATAGTTATGTCGAC
>CAZSVV010000004.1:0-17658 GCA_964610445.1 uncultured Pseudomonadales bacterium
TATCTCTAACTTTTTTTAAGAATTCTTTGGCCTGTTCGGGACTCTTGATATCTGGCTCTGTGACGATTTCGACTAGTGGCACTGAGGAGCGATTAAAGTCTATAAGAGATACTTTTTTGCCAGCGACTACTGCGTGGTGCATCTTGGCGGTATCCTCTTCCATGTGGACACGAGTGATCCGAACTGGGCCATAACTCGTCTCTACTAGCCCATCGTAGCAAAGCGGTTCGTCGTACTGACTAATCTGATAACCCTTTGGGAGATCTGGGTAAAAGTAATGTTTGCGATCAAATTTGCTGACAGTGGCAATTTTGCAGCCAAGGGCTAGACCTATCAGGATACAGTCTTCGATAGCTTTTTTGTTGGGGACAGGGAGAGCGCCTGGCATACCCAAGCAGACTGGACAAGTATAGATATTGGGTTCATCAGCACCAAAGGGATCATTAATGCAACCACAAAACATCTTGGTTTTGGTGTTTAGCTCTACGTGGATCTCGGCACCACAGATTAGTTGGTATTTCATAGATTGGGCCTCAGAGTATGGTGGCTTGTAACTGTCTGGTAGTGATGACCTAGAGTCAAAATGGTAGATTCTTTAAACTTGTCGGCGACCAGCTGCATTCCAACAGGCAAACCGGCGTTAGTAAAGCCGGCAGGGAGAGCTAGTGAGGTTATGCCCACCTGGTTGATTGTGGTTGTGTAAAGATCTGAGAGCATATTAGCGGATGGATCACTAATTAGGTCTCCTATCTTGGTAGCTGGAGTAGGTGATACTGGCATGAGCAATACGTCACAATTTGCAAAAGCTTTTGTATAGGCATCACGCATGATAGTTCTTACTTTTTGGGCTTTGCGGTAGTAAGCATCGTAGTAACCTGAACTCAGAGCGTAAGTACCGATCATGATCCGTCTCATGTTCTCCTGTTTAAACAGAGTTCGATCAGCCCCATACCTGATACCATCGTATCGAGCCAGGTTACTACTGGTCTCGGAGGGCGCAATAAGGTAGTAGGTAGCGAGCCCTATCTCCGCAATCGGCAGACTGACATCCACTACTTGATATCCCAAACCTTCAAAGGTCTTAGCTGCGTTTTTGACAATACTAGCTATCTCTGGATCTAGTCCTTTGGCGAACATCTCTATAGGGAGACCAATTTTTAATTTGGTATTAAAGTCAGTTAAGTTATTGACATAATCTGGCACTGGTTCGGGAGAGCTTGTAGCATCATATGGATCTACCCCGGCCATAACTGAGAGTAGGTGTGCCACATCTTCGACAGACTGAGCCATCGGACCGACAGTGTCAAAAGAGCTAGCGTAGGCGATGGCACCATAGCGACTGACCCTGCCATAGGTAACCTTGAGTCCAGTTATGTTATTCCAGCCTGCAGGATTACGAATACTACCTCCCGTATCTTCGCCTATTGAGAACTGCGCCATACCAGCAACTAGTGCAGTAGCAGATCCACCCGAGCTACCACCTGCAACTCGAGAGAGATCCCAAGGATTTTTGGCTACACCGTAATCAGTATTCTCCGTACTAGCACCATGTCCCCAGGCATCCATATTGGCTTTTGCAATTAGGATAGCGCCTGCACTTTTTAGCTTGTCATAAACAGTCGCTGAGTAAGGTGGGATAAATGTGTCGAGGATACGGCTTGCGGCAGTGGTCCTGATTCCTTTGGTTACATAGCCGTCTTTCATGACGTAAGGAATACCATAGAGTGGTCCATTGGGATCTAGCGTTTTCAGTTCTTTAAGAACTTCCTCTTGATCTCTAATCGTAATGAGGGCATTTAGCGAATCTTGATGTGAGGCAATATTTGCGTAGCATTCTTTGATCAAATCCACAGGCTCAAGCTCTTTTGATTTAATCATTTTTGACAGTTTTGGGATTGAGTTCGTTACGTACTTCATGTATCTTGCTCCAACGCCTGCTCAGCAACAAAGTACCCGTCATGTTTGGCTCGAGCATTGGATAGTGCCTCGTCTTGAGTGAACATGCGCGACTCGTCGACTAAGTCTTTTCGTAACACATTGGTGAGGCCAGTAATATCATTTGTGGCCTCTACCTGATCTGTATCGACACCACTTAGGATCTTGGCATATTCGAGAGTCGAGCTAACACCATCCTGAAGAGCAGATGTGAGTGAGGGATCAGGAGATAGTTTGGCTAGTGTGCTCAGGTTTTTGATACCTGCGCCATCGATTATTGCTTTAGTCATTGACGACTAGTTTACCACTTTTACTATCCAGTGACACCTGGTAACTAGGACTCTGGGTTCGCGACGGGTCGAGGAGTTTAAGAGCGAGTTCGTCTAATAACTCATTTTGAATAAGACGCTTGAGAGGTCTAGCACCATAAGTTGCGTCATACCCTTTTTTCGCTAAGTATATTTTCACTTGATCATCTATATTGATCTTTATTCCATTATTCTTGACATTAATTAGAGAACGATCGAGCTCATTTTCCACGATCTTGTCCATATCTTTGGGAGATAGACTATTAAAGATAATGACTTGATCTAAGCGATTTAACAGTTCTGGCCGAAAAACATTTTTGAGCTCTGACTCAGGGAGATTGCTGGTCATAATGATAACTGTATTGGTAAAGTTGATGGTTCGACCTTTGCCATCGGTCAACCGACCATCGTCAAAAATCTGAAGAAAAGTGTTGTAGATCGTGGGATGCGCTTTTTCAATCTCATCAAGTAACACCACACTGTAGGGGTGTCGCCTAACTGCCTCGGTTAGCTGGCCACCCTCTTCGTAGCCAATATACCCTGGAGGTGCGCCTATTAATCTCGCAATATTATGCTCCTCGCTATACTCAGACATGTCGAGTCTGACGATCGCCTCGGAAGTACCAAAGAGCTCGGTCGCGAGAGCTTTGGCGGTCTCCGTTTTGCCAACACCGGTTGGACCCAAAAAGAGGAAGGTAGCGATCGGACGGTTGCTGTCGCTGATGCCTGAGCGACTGCGACGAATAGCGCGGGCGACGGCTGTAGTTGCTGCGGATTGACCTATCACGCGCTGAGCAAGGACATTTTCAAGATTTAGGAGCTTTTCGGTTTCGGTCTTTACCAGGCGAGTGACAGGGATACCAGTCCAGCGCGAAACAACGGCGGCAATATCATCTTCACTGACCTCTTCTTTGATTAAACGCTCTTCTTCTGGGATTTTTTTCCAGGATTTCTCGGCTTCGACTAATTTTTTGTCGAGATCTGGCAATTGGCCGTATTTAATCTCGGCGGCTTTTTGGAGATTAACTTCTCTTTCAGCGTTTTCTAGTTCAAGTTTTAAGACATCTTTTTCTTTTTGCAGTTTAACTACGGAACTAAGTAGTTCTTTTTGCTCTCGCCAAGAGTTTAATTGCTCATCTAGCTCTGCCTTGAGACTGGCGATCTCGACGGCGAGTTCGGTAGCTTTGGCTTTACTACTTTCGGATTTTTCTTTTTTGAGGCCAGTTAGTTCGATCTCTTTTTGGGTGAGTGAGCGTTTTTTGATATCAAGAGACGTGGGGAGGCTTTCGGTCTCGATCTTGAGAGCACTAGCCGCCTCATCGACGAGATCGATGGCTTTGTCAGGGAGAAAGCGGTCAGCGATATAGCGCGAGCTCAGAGTCACGGCAGAGATGAGAGCGTCGTCGGTAATTCTGATTCCATGATGGATCTCATATTTTTCTTTGAGACCTCGCAAGATGGCGATGCTATCCTCTGTGCTAGGTTCTTCCACCATGACTGGCTGGAATCGACGCTCTAAGGCTGCATCTTTTTCGATGTATTTGCGATACTCGTTGAGGGTGGTGGCTCCGATCATATGGAGCTGGCCCCTGGCGAGCGCCGGTTTGAGCATGTTACCGGCGTCTACTGCCCCTTCGGCGCCGCCTGCACCTACGATGGTATGGAGTTCGTCGATAAAGAGGACATATTTACCTGCGCCATCATCAATTTCTTTGAGCAAAGCCTTTAGTCGCTCTTCAAACTCACCACGAAACTTGGCGCCAGCCAAGATGGTACTAATGTCGATAACTAGAAGTTCTTTGTCTTTGAGACTGTCTGGAACGTCGCCTGAGATAATACGACTCGCGAGTCCCTCAACTATGGCAGTTTTGCCAACTCCTGGGTCCCCGACTAAAACAGGATTGTTCTTGGTGCGACGAGAGAGGACCTGCATAACCCGCCTAACTTCGTTGTCACGGCCAATAACGGGGTCAATTTTACCTTCTTTGGCACGTGCTGTTAGATTGGTCGTGTAGAGGGAAATGGCAGATTTTTGGTCGTTCATAGCGTACTTACTTATATTTGTAATACGCCTACAGTATAAAAGCAAATTAGCAGTCTGTCAAGGTGAGTGCTAAGAGGATGATTTACCTTCTAGTGCCGCGATGCGTTCGACGATTGGCGGGTGTGTGGAGAAGAGATTAGCTAACCAGGAGCCGTGGGACTCGGTCGTGACTGGATCATCAATGTATAGATGGGCGGTAGCGGTGTTGGCACTCTCGAGTTTAATATCCTCATGCGAAGCAATCTTCTTAAGGGCGCTGATCAGCCCTGATGGCTGGCGGGTAATGTGTGCGGCGCTCGCATCTGCATAAAACTCGCGTCTTCTCGAGATTGCCATCTGGATGAGGCTCGCGATAATGGGGGCGAGAATGATAAAGACTAGGCCGATTACGAGCACTATGGGATTACTACCACGATTGTCGTTGTCTCCCCTACTATGCCAGCTGACCCTCCAGGACCAGTCTAGGATCATAGCGATAGAGCCGACGAGGATAGCAACGATGGTCATGAGGCGGGTGTCGTAGTTTTTGATATGAGACAGCTCGTGCGCGATTACACCCTCTATTTCGGTCCTAGTCATGGCATCTAAGAGACCCTGAGTTACTGCAATGGCAGCGTGCTCTGGATCACGACCTGTGGCAAAGGCATTTAGTGCTGGACTATCAATCACATAGATCCTTGGAATTGAAATACCAGCTACCCTGCTTAGATTCTCGGTAATATTGGCATAGTGTGGGTGAGTCTTGCGTGTTACAGGGTGAGCACCGGCCAGACCTAGAGCGATACTATCTGAGTTGTAGTAGCTGATCCAGCTACCAATACCAGAGATAGCGAGAGCCAGAACTAGATAGCTGTAATCGTAGCCGTAGAGATAGCTAAAGAAGTAGCCAAAGGCGACCATGAACGCAGTAAAGCCCGCTATGATCACCCAGCTCTTCCTTTTGTTACTATCTATCTGTTCGTAGATATTTTGCATACTTTATAGCGAGATCTTGGGTGACTTGGTCTCGGCAGCTGTGACGCTAGTGACAGCATCCATATCTGCTACTTTGAGACCTGCTTGCTCACCAAAGCCGAACATCTTGGCAACTAAGTTGCTTGGGAATGTGACTACTTTGACGTTAAAGTCGGCTGATAGATCGATTAGAGTACGCCTGCTATACATTAGCTTGTCTGCTGTGTCTCTGAGCTCTTCCATCAGGTTTTGGACTACCGTGTTCCCTTTTAGCTCTGGGTTGCTCTCGACTATTACAGAGAGGCGTGGGAGGATATCGGCGAGCATACTAGATGCTGCAGCCTGTTTGTCGATGTTGCCACTCTTACTAGCTGCTGCGACGCCTTTTCGAGCATCTGAGAGCATGGTTAAGATATCCTTTTCGTGTTTGAGGTAGCCCTTGACGCTAGCCTCGAGGTTGGGGATTAGATCTGCCTGCCGTTTTAGCTGATTGCCAATCTCCTGGATACTGGCTTTGATGCGGGTAAGTGCGGTCTGAAAGAAGTTGTAGAGTGAGATCATGTAGAGTAATAGACCACCACCGACAACGAGCAATAATATGTTTAGATTCATACCAAATCCTTTCTTATACTTGACTATGCAGGCACAGTATACCAAATTTGTGATAAAATTCACTCTATTGCGAGGGGCTGTAGCTCAGTTGGTTAGAGCGCTTCCCTGTCACGGAAGAGGCCAGGGGTTCGAGTCCCCTCAGCCTCGCATAAATAATTAATGAACATAAGTATTAAGTGTCGATGAGTGAAATTAACTTACTATTCTCTGAAGCAGAGGTCGTTGATGCTGATAGAGATATTTTGATAGCTAACTACACTGTACTTTTGTTGAGAGACTATTTGGATAAGCAGCCTCCTAGCTATAGAAAGGATAGATACAGTGGTAATTGCCTGGGGATACAAACAGAAATAGGTAGACGCTATTCGGTATATGAACTCGCGTGTAGAAAATTTAACTTGCGTCACTGTCAATACTTTAGTGAGGATCTGGGCATAAGGTCTGGTTCAGGTAACACTCGTGAACAGGTTAAAAAAGTAATTTTTAATCAGATGGATGGATTAATCAAAGCAAGAGAACCAATGGTGTTCTTTGTACCTCCTAGGCTTGGAACATTCGAATGTTCAGGAAGAACACGATTTGAATTGCAGTACCTGACTGAGCATGTTGGACCAAATATAGATGCAACATTTGTATTAGGAGCGTACTCTGAAGAAGGTAGGTATTCTATAGAAAACTATCGAGCTAGCTATCAATAGCTAATTGACACGCCCCATAGGTATTTGCTATGTTGGTCTAGTAATATTATTTTCCTGCCCAGGAGATTAGATTATATGGACAAGAAAATTAAGCAGCTCTTAAAAACTATTAAGCTGAATGAGTCGACACTCTCAATGATGTTTGGAGTAGTTACAGTACTCCTAATCGGAGTATTAATAGTGCGGATGTACAGCGCCAACAAGCCTGCAGAGATAACTTCTGAAGCTGAGCAAACAGAGATGGTAACCGAGCGCATAGGCGATGTCGTGGTTGAGAAAAAAGAAGATGGAACTAAGGTCCCGACCGAGCTCCCCGAAAAAGTAACAGTCGAAAAAGGACAGCATCTCTGGGCAATAGCCACCAAATACTACGGTAGTGGCTATAACTACGTAGATATCGCCAAGGCAAACAACCTAACTAATGCAAGTGCACTCGAAGTAGGTCAAGAGTTAGTATTACCTAAGGTGGCCGTTATCGAAGTAGGTGTAAAACAACCCAACAAGATAGAGGGTGACTCATACACTGTCGTCCGAGGTGATCATCTCTGGAGTATCGCAGTTCGCGCTTATGGAGATGGTTACAAGTGGGTCGAGATAGCCAAAGCTAACAACATAGCTCACTCTAACTACATCGAGGTCGGCCAGGTTCTCAAACTAAACCGTTAAACAGGATCAATTAGTTATTAATTACAAAAAGCTCCCCTATATGGGGAGCTTTTTTAGTGTCATATGTACCTATATTTAGGCAGTCATAATGGCTAGAGCATTGGTGGTGCCTGACTTTTTCCAGTGCTGACCGTGGATCACTAGGATAGTATCCCCTGCATGCACGTAGTCAGAGGCGCGGAGCGAATTGATCACTTCGTCGGCTCCCACATAGTCACCAGATGGCAGGTCAGCGACCACTGGGGTGATACCGTAGCCGAGACTCATTGCTTCAGCAGTTTCTTGACGCTCGGTCACTGCGATGATTGGGACTGGCAGGCGGTAGCGACTGATTGCGTGGGCGGTAAAACCTGACTCGGTAAAGACGACTATGGCATCTATCTTAGGCTTGAGACCAGAGATGACGATCTGCATGGCAGCTTCGGCAATGATTGTTGTCGCATCGATACCTGCGTAGCGAGCCGCGTCGACTGGGCGCAGTTTTTCGTTCCATTTGGCGATCCTCGCCATGGTCTCGACACTGCGGATCGGATAAGCACCCCCAGCACTCTCGGCTGAGAGCATGATTGCATCTGTTCCATCCATGACTGCGTGAGCGACGTCGGTCGCCTCAGCTCTAGTTGGTCTAGGATTTTTGATCATAGACTCTAACATCTGGGTAGCTGTGATCACTGGTCTGTTGGCTACACGACATTTTTCGATAATGGTCTTTTGCCAGAATGCGAGCTGCTCAATCGGCACTTCGACACCTAGGTCACCACGGGCGACCATGACTGCATCTGCTGCTTTGATGATCTCGTCGATCCGGTCTAGCGCAGGCTGGCTCTCGATCTTGGCTACGATCTTACTCTTCATCCCTCTCTTTTCCATCTCGGATCTTAGGAGCTTGATGTCGGCGGCGGAGCGGACAAAGGATAGACCTACGTAGTCGACCTTGTTGCGAGCATTCTTTTCGATCTGAGCTATGTCATTGTCGATAAGACTGGGGAAGTCGACGTCGATCCCGGGGAGGTTAACGCCTTTTCTGTGCTTAATGACGCTGTCATTTTTTACTTTGACCACGATTGTTTGTTTGGTAACAGCCATGACCTCGGTTTCGACAAAACCATCGTCAATTAACAGAGCATCGCCTTTTTTGAGCAGCCCAAAGACGACACTGTGAGGGATGATCAGTTGTTCGTCACCGGTAAAGCTTAGACCAATGCTTAGCTCTTGACCATTTTGTACTGGAATATCGGCTTTATCTTTGGTCTCGAGTCTGATCTCTGGACCCTGTAGGTCGAGGAGGATGCCAAGCGTGACTCCCTTTTCATCTGCGACTTTTTGGGCCATTTTGATGTGTTCGTCGTGCCATTCGGGTGTGCTGTGCTTGGTGTTAAAACGAAAGACATTGGCGCCTGCATCGATTAGCTTGCCCATCATCTCGGCTGTCTCTGTGGCAGGACCAATCGTTGTGACTATTTTTGTGAGTTTATATGTATGCATACATGAGTCCTTAGTTATTAGTAATTAAATAAAACTTATTCCTGTCATATCGCTCGGTACTGGTAGACCCAGCGCGGTTAGGATGGTCGGTCCTACATCGACTAGACTCCCAACATAGTGAGTGAGACGTGGTTTGTCGCCAATATAGATGAACGGTACCAGATTGGTGGTGTGAGCGGAGAGCGCTGCCCTAGTCTCTTTGTCGTACATCTCCTCGGCATTACCGTGATCGGCAGTAATGATGACCTGGTAGTCATGCTTTTTGGCGGTCTCGACTATTAGCTTTAACGCTTTGTCGATTGTCTCGACACCAATGACTGCTGCTTTTATGTTACCAGTGTGGCCAACCATATCGGCATTACAGAGGTTGATAAAGATCGCTTCGTGAGTCTCCTTGCTTAGGACGCCCTCTAAATAGGCGGCTATATCTGGAGTCCTCATCTCTGGTTTTTCGTCGTGAGTCTTGATATCACTATGACTATCAAACATCATGCGATCCTCACCCTCATAGACTTCTTCTCTTTTACAGTTTAAAAAGAAAGTCATGTGGGGAAACTTCTCGGTCTCTGTGACTCTAAGCTGCTTAAGGCCAGCCTCACTTATGACCTGGCCAACGGTACTCCCGGCATCTTCGAGGGGATAGGCCACTTCGACCTGATACTCAGGTTTATATTCGGTCATCGTGACGTAGAGCAGATTATCTGGTCCTTTTTCGAGGAACCGCTCGGTGAGCTGACGTGTCCTGTCATTGCGGAAATTTACAAAGATTACGGCGTCTGCAGAGCTTATTGCCCCTTCTTCGCCTGGGCCAACCTCAACTACTACCGGCTCGACATATTCGTCTGTTACACCATTTTTATAAGACTCGAGGAGCGCCTCTTTGGCTGTTTTGTATTTTTTGCCTACACGTTTGGTTAAGACGTCAAAGGTCTTATCTGTCCTATCCCAGTTGTGATCACGATCCATTGCGTAATAGCGACCACTGATACTGGCGATCTGGCCGAGCCCTATCGCTTTTAACTCGGCTTCGAGATGGTCTAGATACTTTTCGGCGCTAGTGGGTCTAGTGTCACGGCCATCCATAAAAGCATGAATATAGAGCTTGGTTACTCCGTGCTTTTTGGCGGCTTTGACAAGCGCTATTAAGTGATCTTGGTGAGCATGGACACCACCAGTACCTATCAGACTCTTTAAGTGAAGCGTTGAGTTGTGTTTTTTGACGTGCTCAAAGGCCTTGAGAAATGCTTTGTTATCATCAAAACTACCGTCTTTGATTTTGTTACTAATCCGAACGAGGTCTTGATATAACACTTTGCCTGCACCGATCGTCATGTGATTGACTTCGCTCGTACCCATCTGGCCATCGGGGAGGCCTACCGCCTCGCCGGAAGCTTCGATGGCAGTGCTCGGATAGGTATCTCTTAAGTAGTTATAGTAGGGCGTCTTGGCGGTCGCGACTGCGTTGCCTCCATAGCGGTTGGTGACACCCCAACCGTCGAGGACTATTGTGATTAGTTTTTTCGTTTTGGCTTTGGTCATAATTTAACTTTCATTGCTCAGCTGTCGCTCAATCGCCATGAGCCGATTGTATTTGCTCACACGCTCGCCACGAGTGGGACCCACCTTGATAAATGCAGAACCTACAGCCACGGCGACGTCGACCATGGTTGCATCGTTGGTCTCGCCCCCACCACGGTGTGAGGTGGTGGTCATGAGACCATTTTTGCGTGCTAGTAGACAGCAGTCGACTGTTTCGGTTAGTGTCCCGATCTGGTTGAGCTTGATCAGGATAGCGGAGATCGCGTTTTGATCGATGGCTTTTTGGAGTCTAACAGGATTAGTTACTGTTAGATCATCACCAATGAGAGGGATACCATATTTATCGGTCACTACCTTTAGCTTGGTCCAGTTGTCCCAATCGTCTTCGTGGAGACCATCTTCGATAGTTACGATTGGGTATTTTTTGAACCAGGATTCGTAATAGGCTATTAGCTCGTCAGCTGTGAGAGTCCTCTTTTCGACGGCTAGCTCGTAGCTGACGTCTTTGTAGAACTCGCTCGCGGCTGCATCGATCGAGAAGCCGACCTCATCTTTTGGTTTGTAGCCAGCTAGCTCGATTGCTTCTTGCATGTAGGTAAAGGGTGCTTCGTTAGTGGGGATACCGTTCGGGGCAAAGGCTCCTTCATTACCCACGTTGGTACTTAGCTTGTTTTTCTTTAGAACTTTTGCGAGTGCGTGGTAGCACTCCATGATCATGCGGACATTCTCTTTGACACTGCTCTTTCTGGTTGCAGAAAAACAGAACTCTTGTAGATCGGTTGTCTCATC
This sequence comes from uncultured Pseudomonadales bacterium, assembly GCA_964610445.1. Taxonomy (GTDB): domain Bacteria; phylum Patescibacteriota; class Microgenomatia; order UBA1400; family UBA12108; genus GWF. The sequence goes on from CAZSVV010000004.1 coordinate 11,031, forward strand.
AGCGTGTTTACCACCTTCGATCGCCACGACCATAGGCTGAGGTAGAGTCGATAGATCTACACCTGTCTTAAAGGTATCCATGATGTGACGATAGAGCTCGACCTTTTTGCTACTAGCAGCTGCGTTTGCGACGGCGATACTGAGTGCGAGGATTGAGTTACCACCGAGCTTTGCTTTGTTCGGAGTACCATCAAGATTGATCATGAGCATATCGATTGCTCTTTGGTCGTAGGCGTCTTGACCAATCAATGCAGGAGATAAGACATTGGTAATATTATCGATTGCACTCTGCATACTCTTGCCATTCCAGCGTTTGGCGTCGCCATCCATCATCACTGTCGCTTCGTGTGATCCAGCCGAAGCGCCGTAAGGGACACTCGCGGTTGCATGACTACCATCTTCGAGCTCGACGTACGCCTCGATTGTGGGGTAACCACCTGAAGCTAAGATTTCATAAGCACTGATTTTGGTTATTTTCATGACCAATCCTCCACTAATTTAATAAACATTGCGACGTAGTTATTATCTGCTTGCAATATAAGTTAGGCAAGCCTACAAAGGCGATAACTCAAGTGGTACAATTAAAAGTTACAGCTAGATCTGTTAGCGGGCCTGCCCGCCGTAGCTTTAGCGTAGGCGGGTATAGTTCAGTGGTAGAACGACTGCTTCCCAAGTAGTAGATAGGGGTCCGATTCCCCTTACCCGCTCTCATCTTTCGCTAAAGCTACAGATGACTCGCATGTATTACACCTATATACTGAGAAGTTCAAAATCAAACATTCTTTACTACGGATATACTCACGATTTGAAGAAAAGGCTCGCAGAGCATAATACCGGACAAACTAAGTTTACAAAAGCACATATTCCTTGGAAGTTGTCTTGGTACTGTGCTTTTGAAAGCCAACAGATGGCTAAAGATTTTGAACTGTATTTGAAGTCTGGATCTGGTATAGCATTTGCTTATAAACGATTAGTAGCTATAGCGAAATATGATAATGTTAACGAATAAGGTGCTCTGAAGCCTTAGCGAAAGACACCCCTTACCCGCTCATAAACGGACTCAGGCCTTACAGGTTCATACGACAAATGCAACGCTATATTTCGCTCTTGTTACTGCGACGTATAGTTTGGCAACATCACCCGCAACGGTAAGGTTTTTTGTTTCTAAATAATTCTTCATAGGTTGTGTCGGAAATATCACAACTCTATCAAAAGTTCTTCCTTTAGAATTGCCTATATTCATCGCGGGTAAATCAAGAGTTTTGCTTGTAATATTCCATCTTAAAATTTTTGGATTATTATTATCTATCATATATTGAGGTACATCATTTCCACTTATTGTGAAAATTCCATCATGACCTGTTTTCTCATAATTCCTAGATGTTGTTTTTGGCAATAGTGGGTATAAGGCATCAGCAAAATCACATATCCTCTGATTACATCTAAAACAATCTATTCGTACCTCTATAGTACATAAATTTTTTTTAACTTTGTAACCCAAATCATCATGTTTCCGCCTTTTTGAGATTCATTTTTTGATGATAGGTTAGTTCCAAGAGAAAAGTTACAGCTACCACAAAAAGAATATGGTGTATCAGCCAGTCTCAGAGTTATCACAAAAAGCAGTTTATCCAGCAGCAATAATCAGTACTTTAGTATACCTACTATTGTGGCTTTACATCTAGTCCATTGTGTAGTCAAATGAATCTATGAATGACCCGCGGATACGCGACTCGTACATCCGTTACCTATTTGAAGAATCATCCGACTACAAGCCGAAACAGGATTTACTAATATCAGAAATGGGACTATGTCGAGGAACAGCAATTGTAGATTTAGCAGTAATCAATGGTACGTTGCATGGGTATGAGATAAAAAGTGACGTAGATAGCCTCACGAGACTAAATAGGCAACTCAATATATACCAAAACTTCTTCTCATATTTGACTATAGTCACTACTTCAAAACACCTTAAGTCAATTCAACGCAATTATCCAAAATGGTTAGGCATTACAGTTGCGAAAGAAACCAATGGGGAAATTACTTTTATTACCAGAAGAAAACCAAAACTCAACAAATCAGTTACATCAGACTATGTTGTTCAACTGTTGTGGAAAAAAGAAGCATTAGCAATACTTGAAAATCACGGGATTGGAAAAGGCTATAAGAGCAAACCTAAAGCAGCACTCTGGAATAAAATTAGTGAAATACTCAATCCGAAAGAGCTAATTACCGAAATCAAAGCCCATGTCGCTAATCGCTCAGACTGGCAAGTTGTTCATGCACAAGCTTGAAATGATGTATATTGCCAACTTTACGCCATGACGTAAGATTACCAGTTGTTGCTTCTGGGTTACTAGCACATTCATGTATAAACTTATCCCCAGCACTATAATCTTCACCAAAAAAGTCAGATGTAGCAACTAAACTCTTTGACAAATCTCGGAATTGTCCATAGCTATACGTTCCAGATTGTTTCAACCCTACCCCATTTACAATCAGCCAAACTTCTGGCAGTGTATAGCGGATACTAGCAGTTGGCACCATATATCGAGGGTCAAAAAAATCTACTACAGCTGGGTGAGCTACGGAATAATCTGAGTATATCGGAAGCCTTTTTATCCTATCCCTCTTCTCATATAGTTTATTCCATACTTGCCATTCAGTTCTCTCAAGCTTTGTCATAGTACTTTTTTCTAATCCTCCAGCACTTGGAGGAAATGAGGAGCCGCTCAAGATAACATGCCTCCACTTATCTAGATAAGGAAACTCTGCCAGCAATAGCCTACTCGCTAATGCCAAAAATTTGCCATTATTCTGGTATACGCTTCCAAGGTCTAAGCACACATCTATATCTTCTGGAGATAATTTTATCCTAGCCAATAAATTATCAATTTGTCCCTTATCTATTTCAATACTTTCATCACCACCATTACTTGCATCATAGTGTACTCGTAATGCCATTCCCTTACCAACACGATGAGCTATACCTGCAGCAGCATCCAGAAAAGAAGCATCTCTATCAACTGTAACAACAGGTATTATTTGAAGCTCCTTCATCGATTCTTCACTGATAACGCTATAGGGATTACCTGCTAAAGCTGAGTCCGAAATTATTTGGTCAACAAAGTCTAAGTAAAAGACATCGTCTTTTAGATTACGTTTCATCGCAACAAGAGTAGTTTCAATATGTGCCTCCGTAGTTTTCTTGGGGACATCATTTTCATAGTCTTTTGACACTGGAGGAATCTCAAACATGGGAATCATCCCCGCAGCCACATCATCTGCAGAATCACGAAGCGCCCCGAACTCACCAAGTTTTGCTTTCAAGATTGGTACGTACTTCAGATTTGATATATCGTTTCTCGCCATATTACCTCCCTGCAAATAAGCTCAAAATATATTCGCCTACGCCTAAACCTCGAATAACTACTGCAAGCACAACTGCCATGTAAACAAGTCTAAATATAAAGTCTACGACAAAAAAGGCTTTGTATTCACGAGGATGATGCATCCTAAATTCAAGTACGCAATTTTCTATTGTCCGCTTTGTTCCATTTGAACCAGAAACATATATCCGAAGCAGTGAAAGCATTGGAGTCAAAAATGCCCACTCCAAAGTCTTGAGCATGCCATTATCGGTAGTAATATCGCCACCTTGCCCAATAAAGACTGGAGTAGGCGAAGTTTTCAGACCGAGTTTAGACTTTATTTCTTCTTGCATATATTTTTACGAATAGAGTGTCTCCATCGTGTCAAAATTGAGAATTTTTAGCCTATACGCCATCGCGGACTCTGATACACCGAATCTAGAAGCCATCTCAGAAACATCCAATTTCTCATCAACCAAGCTCTTGACCATCTCATCAGGCATAAGGACAGATGCTCCAATCATATTTGCCTGTCTTTCTACCTGATAGTTATCTTCGTTTATCTCGCTCTTGTCGCTACGATTCAAAACAACGTAATCCTTGATTACGTTCCCGTTTTCCTCGAGATAATCCTTCGCAATCTCAGAACCATTTTCTATCGCATAGTAATGCCCAAGCTCGTGTGCAATAGTAAACCGCTTCCTTGTATGGGGATGACCAGCGTTTATTACTATCGTGTATGTAGAATCGCTTTTAGTTATCGCACCGCTTACGTTCTCATCCTCAAACTCGCCTTCAAGGAGCGAAATTCCTAAGTGGCGACAAAGCGCGTCTACATCAAGCTTGTATAGGTTGTAAAATCCCAATATCTCACTACGAACCTTCTCGATTATTCGCTTAGTATCCCTGTCAATTATTTTCTGCATTTTCATGAGTAAAATAATTATAGCACTCTGGTACAGCATCAATCAGGTGGAACCAATAGTTATTTCAGAAAAGCACAATAATCAGTCAGCGCAATTAGTAACAATATAGAAATCTGAAACTGACCAAATGAAAACTGCCCATCTACGCTGAAAAAGATTTCAACAGTCAAGCCTTCATGGCGCTAAAGAGAGAGGGTCAGATATCCGCATAGGAGAAATCACGGCATCTATTTGACCATGGTTTTGTTCATACCTACGAATAATGGTTCTGAAATCAAGCGTAAGAAAGACATCACAACCTCCTTCTTTGGCAATATAGATATGCTCAGCATCATCGTTGTCGAATACACTCTTCAATCTTGAGTAGGTAGGGTGTTCCCAAGACCCAGACCCACCACCCATAAGCGCTACTCCAATAGGTGTATCACCTATCAATCCAGAGTAATGTGAAACTGCTGGTGGAGCAAATACTTTTTGTACTAACTTGAACAACACCTTCAAGTTCCTTTTCTTTCTCAACGCTGAGGTAGTCTCAAACTCTTCAAGTGTTTTCTTTGAACTAACAAGGTCGATATTTTTGTCATCCGCAATTCTCTCAAGTGCTTCCAACTGGTCGTCAGACATTCCATTGTCTACTAATCTAGATAACACACATGTATCCAAATAAACTTTCATAAAGGCATTATAATAAACTTGTGGACTACATAATAGAAGACATAAAGAAAAATCTAACTCTTACACTAGACTTCTCTGAAATTATTCGAACGGCTTCAGCCCTAGCAAGTGGAGCAACTGGTTGCCTACAGACAAAGTTTGTAGATTGGGAAGAATTAGATATTATGTCTGGGATAAGACCTATACCAAGATTCGAACCGCAAGGGATTGTTCTTACTAAGCCTAACAAAACAACCTTCCTACTTGAAGGTGTATGGAATGACTTGGGAGATAACGGACAGAGTGATGGTGATATCACGGAGTATTCAGAGATTGACACTAATCATTGGTTGATTGAACGTCTAAAACCAAGTGAAGTTGCCAAAAAATACTCAACGTGGAACGGGTATCATCATGGTGACAAAAATTACTTATAAATTGGTATTGTAAACCTTGTACTTTCCGAAGTAAGTAAAGTTCTAATATCCTTCACCAATCCCTGTAATATAGTTGCTCTCAGTGTATTAGATTTAAATATCTCTACTGTTTTTTAATATATTCTCTGTATTTTGCTCCTTCTAGCTGAAGATATGTTAAATGAGAGGATGTGGCCACGCTTGATCATTACGCAACGTAATAGTTTATACTCCGTCGTATGAACTATACAGTGAAACAACTCGCCAAGACTGCCGGAGTGAGCATCCGGACTATCCACTATTACGATGAGATCGGGTTAGTAAAGCCGGCCTTCGTCAAAGAGAACGGGTACCGTGGTTATGGCGAGTCAGAATTACTGAAACTTGAACAGATCCTTTTCTTTAAGGAATTAGATTTTTCACTAGAGGAAATCATGGAGATCATAGCGTCTCCTAACTTTGATACTAAGGCGGCTCTCATAGACCAAAAGAAGTACCTAGAGCTAAAAGAGATCAAGGTCAAACGACAGATTACCACTATAAATAAAGCAATAACTAACCTAAAAGGAGGTGAAATAATTATGCAGATTACTACGACAACTATCCAAGATAAAATGGAGGAGTATAAGAAAGAAGCCAAAGCACGCTGGGGAAATACTAATGCATATAAACAGTCAAAGGAGAGAACTGCACACTGGACAAAGACAGACTATGACCGTCTGGCAGAGAAAACTAAGTCGTTGACTCAAGAGCTAGCACGTACAATGGATAAAGGATTTGATAGTCCAGAGTTTCAGGTTCTAGTAGACCAACATCACCAGGCAATAGAGTTGTTTTACGATTGTTCTCCTGAGATGTATCGAGGTCTTGCGACCATGTATGTTGATGATAAACGATTTAAGGACTTTTATGACAAGTTTCGGCCAGGATTAGCCGAGGTTTTGCAAAAAGCAATCAACTACTACTGTGATCAAAAAGAGATATAAGACAAACCTAGTTCAGTTCGTTTTTAATATTTCTAACGCAGTCTTTAGCGTAGACTTTCTAGTCTCTGTATCATTTAGATCTGCGTAGGTTAGCTGCTCTCCGACAGTTTCGAGTTTTGTGAAGCAGCCGGTACCACAGACAGCGTCTAGTTCTTTTTGCCACTTTGATCTATTTTTTGCAAAGTATAGCTCTATCGCTTTGTCCTCGCCTAACATCTCAAATATTCGCTCAGCTATTTTTATTTCATCAGGATATCCATCTACTTTGTCTGAAA
>CAZSVV010000004.1:17668-36672 GCA_964610445.1 uncultured Pseudomonadales bacterium
AGGAATGTCATCTTTGACTTTATGTGAGTAATAGTGCACTAGTTCGTGCAGGAGCGTGTAGTAATAACGAGGCGGATCTATGCTTTTATTCGCTATGTGCTTGATGTAGATAGTACTAGGTGGTTCAAAGAGACCGGCCTGCAGCTCAGGAGTGATCGGATATGCTAAGAACTGGTCATATGAAGATTTGGCAGAACTGTACTGCCGATTAAGGATCGGAATGTACTGTTTGGCTTCGGCTATGTATGCTTCGACCTGATTAATCTCACGGTCATAATCACCTATAGCGTTGTCTACAATCTTTTTTGGCTCGCTACACTCTGACTCTCCGTACTCCTTTATGCAATCATTTAGTAGAGGTCTTACCCGCACTTCGTACTGTGATTTTTCTGATTTGAGATTACTTAGGGCGTTTTCTGTTTCGGCAATGTAGCGATTATTGTCTTGGATATTTTTTGCTATGTTTGCCAAATAGGTTTGAAATTGCTTTTTCCTAACCTCGATTTTTTTATTCTCTAGTTGGTTATATTCTGATTCTTCGAGGAACGAGATCGTAGGATTTTTTTGGCTTGTGATAATGTCGCTAAGAGACGATAGTCTCATGGAGTGGTTGGCGAGAGTCGAGAGTATCTGCTCTAACTCTGATACGTCAACAGTATTTGAAATAGCTATCTTATTATTATCAAAGAAAATAATGTCTGTCGGGATGCTAAAGTCTGGACTATTGTTTAGTGTGTATGGCAGGATGACTGCGCGATAAAAAGTGTCGATCTCTCCAATATTGTGATAATTAGTTAATACTGTTTGCTCGTAATCTCCACTAAGAATAGAGATTGGAGAACTAGCTGAATTAACTATAGATAGCGCCTGATCAAGTCCGTAAGAGATGCGATCAGACCCACTCTCACTCTTGAGAGATAGGAGAGTTGAGTTAACATCTACTCTTGCTTTGGCTAGCATAGAGTCTACTGCGCGATTTTCTGCCATCAATAATAGTGCTATAGGAACTAAATAGAGAGTTTGAAATAGGATAAAAACGAAAATACTCTTTGTTACGTTGTAAGCTCTCCACGCCACATGTTTACGAGCCACCCTGAGCGCAGCGTACTCAACGACCACAAATAGCAAGATACTAGATGATATAACTAGTAGTGAATAAAGGGTAATGGGAGAGTCGTCTCGCAACCCAATAGACTGGATAAACATCTCTCTTATTTTGACTAGATCGATAGCCTCAACTGTATGACCTACTGTTTTTGAGTTATAGGCAAAGTTCTCGTATTCTTTGTAGAGAGCTGTGTAGATAGTAAGATTAAGAATCAGGTAGAGTGAGGTAAATATTATGGCATTTCGCCGCCTTTTTGAGTTAGCCTGCTTGATGAAAATCCTGTCTTTTAACTGCTGTAAAATCCCTTCTTCTCTTAATGGATTAATCCGACTAAAAAACTCTCTGAGTTTGCTGCTCTTTTTATGGAAAAATATCATAATAGAACACACCCCATTACTATTACTCTCTAGATAATTGTAGCAAAACATTTGGTATTAACTACGATATAATCTATATATGCAGCTAAATCCATACAAGAACATAGATGAGTACATCGCAAATTTTGAACCTGAGGTCAAAAAGATCTTAGATTGGATAAGAGTGACTGCTAATGATTTAGCTCCTCTTGGGAGTACAGAGGCAATAACCTATGGCATACCTACTGTCAAGATAATGGGTAAAAATGCACTCTACTTTGGTGGCTACCCACACCATGTGGCGATATATCCAGCGAGCGATAACATGATAAAGGAGATACGAGAACTCGCTAAGTATCGTACTGGAAAAGGTACACTCCAATTTAAGCTAAGCGAGGACATACCTTACCAGGTAATGACCAAAGCAATAAAGTACCTAGTTACTACCTAGGTCTTAGATTCTTTTTTGATTGTTTTCCAGTGGTAGAGATAAACAGGCGCACCGACTAGGATCATGGCGAGGCTGTTACTCATCTGCCTTTTCTTTTGATTGTTGGCATCTAGCTCCTGCTGAGCTTTTTGTTCCTCGATGGTTACTGTCACCTTCCCCTTTTCATCTGTTACTGGCATCATGGGGTAATAACCAGATTCGTTTACATTAAAGACGTAAGTCTTTAGACCTAGATCAATAATCTGGATACTCCCGATAATCGTGATGAGTAACCCGACAAAAGAGAAGAGATAGAGATAGAGTAGCCTGAGTGAAAATTTCATAGTAACTCCTTATTTTCCAAAATTCGTAATTAGCTTATTAAAGTCGAGTATGGTATATGGGTTACCAAATTGGCTAATTAGTAAATTAAAGTCTCTGATATCTACAATATTGTCACTATTAAAATCCCCAGGTTTGACTGCTGGACTAGGTGTCGGAGTCGCCGTTGAGCCATTGATTTCCCAGGCACCTGCATCAGGTTGTGAGTCGCGTGTGTTGCCTGAGTAGTCATAGCTAACTTCAGCAAGAGCGATTCCTTTATCTTTACCATTTTGTAGTTTAAATGATGTTGAATCTGTGTTGGAAGTTGTATAGCTTACACCAACTACATTCCCTTGATTGATTGTCCCATTAGGTAGATCTATAGATCTTGATACTAAGTTGTTAATGACTCTGATATTTGAGTTTCCTGGCAAAGACTTTACCCAGATTCCTGAACCAGCAGGAATGTTAAGAAAGGTATTGTGTGCAATAATTGCGTTTTGTAAACCGTTATTTGCTTCAGTACTACTCATCCTACTGCCCCATAACGAAAGACCACCGCAGCCGTAACTGATGTTGTTAACTATTCTAATATTTTGTAATTGGGCTCCCCATTTGGAATTTGGAAACCAGTCCTCGATACGCTCGAGTGCTAGACTGTAAGCACCCATCGGGTTACCATTGCGATAAAACCTGACATCGTTACTACAAGTTGCTAGGTTATTTTCTAAAGTTATATTTTTACTATTATCTATATAATAACCTATAGAAAATGAGTCTGAAACGTGACTGTTTGTGATAATTACGTTATCTACACCATACATATCGAGTGCTTCACCGTATATATTTTTGATTCTGACATTGTCTACCCTAATATTCTGGGTGACTAAGCCTGTTTTTTGAGTATCAGAGTGTTTGATGGAAAGTCCAGAGCCCCAACTGTTATTTGCTGCATAACCGTCGCTCCCTCGATTCTCATAAACTCCATCATGGATATAGAGGTCTGAAATATTATGACCTGAACCTTCAATATATACTACATGTGAAAGACTATTTTTTGCTTCTATACCAGTTAAAAATATATTATTAGCATGTACATGAACTGCCAACTGCTTACTCCCCTGGGCATCCACTACAGCATTGTGACCTATGACTGTAAGACCATGTTTACTAATATCGAGTGTGCCTGTGTATGTACCAGCTAGGAGATGGATGGCGTCACCAGAAGAGGCTACTGTCTGAGCTTTTGCAAATGTCTTGAAAGGTGATGCTTGTGCACCGGAACCTGAGTCGTTTCCCGTTGGACTAACATAGTACTCTTTGTTAACGGATGGTAGTTGTGGGGGAGCTATGTATGCTGAAACTCGAGTTATAAAAAGTAGATGAATATTAATGAATAGTGCGATAAGCGAAATACACCTCGACGATAGAGAGTATATGATCTTTTTGTTTAAGTAGATTATTTTTGACATGTACTTTATTTGAACTTAGGCTGACCATAATTAGAGCTGTAGAGCACTAATTCGTCGATTTTCTTAATACTACCATCTTGAATATACACCTTCAAGACTAATCCTGTCTTGGTCTGTTCGCTCCACTCCTGGTCAAAGATGGTATTACCTAGTGAATAGTAGATTGGAACGCCCTGATATACCTCCTTGGTCTGGATCCAGTGCGGGTGGGCACCGACCACTAGGTCTGCACCTAAATCTACTGCCTGATGAGCGAGTGAGGTCTGTCTAGGAGTAGGTGATGACTCATATTCTCTGCCCCAGTGGAATGTAGCGATTACAAAATCTGCCTGTGATACAGCTATAGTTAGGCGATCGGACATTACGGCCTTGTCCGCTGAGTCAATCCCAGGATAGTTACCAACATCGTTAAAACTAACAAATACTACTTTGGTGCCACCAATATCTTTGATGATAGTGTTGCCTATACCGCTAGGAGTAATATCATGACTGATCAATGAATCTATGGTGTCCGTAAGTCCGGTTTGTCCATAATCTAGTGCGTGATTGTTGGCGAGACTGGCGATATCCACACCTGCAGATAGGAGAGATTGCACGTTGTTGCTATGTCCACATAACCTCATCCCCGAGTCAGTAACAGGACAAGATGAGATTAAGGGACTCTCAAGATTGATGTAGGTCAGATCTGCATCTCGCAATACGGACTTAATGTGTGCAAACGGCCAGGAATAATCGTGTGTTCTAGTGAGGCGAGAGTTGACTGAGCGACCAAGCATGACGTCACCAGTTAGGACAATTGTTTGTTCCTCCTCCCTATCCCAACTAGAGAGAACAGATGGGATGAAGGCTGGGTTAGCCATAGCTGCTAATACAGACGTAAATGAGAGGGCAGTGATAAAGCCTAGTATTAGATATGGGATTTTAGCGTTTGACATAAAAGTTTAGAAAATAGTGAGTAGTAGTTGCCGCAAAAGGATTATTTGAGACGATGCTCGCATCTGTGTGAGCAAATACCTCCATATCTTTGGTACCAACCGCTTGCATCAGCTCCATGAGAGTGACTAGTGCAGGTGGTGAGTCTAGGTGATCTGAGTTGAGAGTTATAAGTCGGTCAACATCCCAGGACTTGAGTAGTGCGTATGTTTCTGCATCTCTTTGTTTGGCAACTGATGACTTGAGATAATGCGAAAAATCGCTCGAGACTAATACCAAGGTCTCTTGACCTAGATGCGGGATAAGACAGGATACCAAAGCGTCTATATCATCCATTTTTAGTCGACCACTGAGCATGAGTGGCACTACCTGAGCCTCTGGCAAATACATCTTGATAAAAGGCATAATTACTTCGAGTGAGTGATCATTCTCCAGTGGGTATGGGTCGTTAGTTGCGCAGTTAGATAGACCGGTTATCACAGCCTGATCCGAGTAGACAGTTCCATATGGCGTGTCCCAGGGACGAGTACTAGTGACCACCATTTTTTCACCGAGTTCGCCATGATTAGGCCCTAGCAAAATTACACGCTTATACGCGAAACTAGACAAGTATTGAAAGTACTCAGCAATAGTATTTTGAACTAGCAAATGGTGAGCCACTACCCCACCGACCACTACCCTTCTTTCTATTTTTTCTACAAGCGGAGGGTAGAGGTTGATGCCAACTGCGACATCTTCGAGCTTGTATCTAGATACTGGGAAAGGAGTCTCGTTATTCTTAATCTCAGATTGAATCTCTTTTTCAACTGCTGCGCGATCAAAGCGATAAAGTAGAGCCAATCCTAAAATGATCGATGAGTAAAAAGCGAGGCGAACAATAGTTTTTTTTGACATTGCTACACCACTAATGGAGGTGGACTAGGTGGAACTGCTGGAGGAATCGGCGTAGTCGGAGGCTGAGCATCACCAGAGTTGTGACTTTTTTTATACTTTTTGTATAAGAAGTTGCTCGTTATGATTGCTGCTAGGATGAGACCTACGGCGACTAAGAACTGTACCGATAGCAACTTGTCGAGAGTTGCTTCGAGCGCCTTCCCTGGCAAGAGTTTTGATTCAGAACTGATCGTCATGACATCGACCCCAGTCCTACCATTAATCTCTGGGGAGTACATGAGTGAGGCCGTAGCTGGTGGGACCTGGAACGTACCCATACTCACTACACGAGCCTTGTAGGTATAGGTTTTTTTGCCTAGGTTGTAGGCAGCTATAACTACCCCGTTTTGAGTATATTGCTTGGCAGTGTAGTGTTCGTAGGAAGAGTTTTGGTTACCCTGCTCGTTTTTGAAACTTTCGTTAATCGGGATCAAGCCTGCGGGGAGCTGATCTTCGATGACACCTTGCCTACTAAAGTTCCCCTCGCCATCTACGGTTAGAGCTACTTCGACGATGTCCCCTAGCGCTATGGTGTAGTCAGGGTTTCGGGCATTACTATATTTACGTGTTAGCGTAAGCCCACTAGAGCTCTCTTTGGCGTGAGTATCTGTTCTATAGAGGTTAGAGACGAGTGTACTATAGAGCTGTCCCTCACCATTTTTGGTAATCTCTATTTTGTGGTCAGTCTTAGTGATGGGGATATTAATATCTGGGATTGCGGTGGTAGCAGACGTAATGCTACCAGATTTGATCTCTTGGCCATCGAGCTTGACGCTATAGGTGTAGCTCGGATTTTTTTCATTGTCGTTCTCGTAAAGGTCGATTAATGCTCTCGCAGTGATGACTGTTCCGTATGTATTTGACCAGTAATTATTATCCCTCCTGTTGAGTAGATAGTTGGCACCAGCGACTGCTAACTCTCGGTCACCGCCTGCCATCAGAATGGCTCTAACTGCCCAAGCAGTTGAGGAATCGACTGAGCCAAAGCGCGTATAAGGGCCAGCCTGCCAGTAGGCAGTGTTGCCCTCTTTTTGTGCCTTGAGCACTAGTAGATTAAGTCCATTGGTTTCGGGATTTTTGTCCCCTGATCGATAATTAGCAATTACAGACATAGCTAATAGATCATCTTCGAGGATGCTCATATCAACTGGACGGGGGAAGTTATCTGCTTTGCCAACTAAGGAGAGACCGTAGCGGACAATAGCTTTCTCAGAATCGGAGAGGGCTTCGCCCTTTTCATTTTGCGGGCGAGAGAGGTAGTTGGTCGCATCGACTATCGCTTCTTTGGTTTCTTTGGTATATCCCTGAGCCTCGGCTTCGACCAGTGTCTCTAAGACATAACTAGTAACAAAAGTGCTAACCGGTGCATGGCTCCACCAGCCCCATCCTTCGTAGGAGTTATGTGCTTCGGTGATCTTTTTGACACCTTCTTTGATATATGTATCTAGCTCATCCCCATCGTGGAGGTCGGGGAATAGATTGGGATATTTGTTAGCTATCAGAGTTGGTGCTGTGCTACTAGTTAGCTGCTCGACACATCCATAAGGATAGTGGACGAGATACTGCATCGCGGGCTGAAGAGCTGTGATGACCGATGGGGCGAGCGAGAGGGTCACCTTGGTTTGCTTGTTAACGGCATCTTTGGGTAGATCTAGCTCATATGCGGCGTCGCCACTACCTACCTCGGCTCTTGGTTCGTAGAAACCAAAGAGTGCAGCAGGAATCTCCTGTGTGACAATGTCACCTTTTTTCTCATCTGTTTTTGAAATAATCGATGTTGTTACTTTGATGCTAGTTGCGTCCTCTTTTGGTTTGATCCGCCAATAACTCTGGAGTGATTCGAGTGATTTGATACTGACTGTTGAGCTAGGTGAATCTAGGAGTTCTGCCCCTTCTACCTGCACGCCAAAAGTAAAGGTATCATCAGCAGCCGTAAAGTTGCGAGCGATTGCTGAGATACTGAGCTCATCCCCACTCCGGATTATGTTAGGGAGAATTGGCTTAATCACAATATCTTTGGTTGTTTTGATCTCGACCTGATTTTGACCTACCACAGTCTCTTTGTTACTGCCGACTGCAGTTAAGGTCCAAGTGGTTAAGTTGTCGGGTAGTTTAAAGGTGACAGAAGCTAATCCGTCGGAGCCAGTCCTGACTGTTGGGTTCCAGTAGGCAACGTCTTTGAAAACAGATCGCTCCATCCCCTTCTCGTTGTGTACCCAGATATTCTCGGCGAGGAAGGTGTGCTCATCCTCGACTGTTAAGTTGTAGACTGGGGTGAGCGCTGCCTGATAAAAGACGCTAGTCACATTAAGACTCCCACTCTCCGAGCGTAGATAGTCACCTGGTTTTAGCCGTGCCGCCTCCTGCCAAGTGCCATTGACGCTTAATAGATGATCCGGAGTAAGTCTCAGACTATCGTTAACTGTGACATAGCCAACAGAAGAATCTTGGTGGGTAGCGCTGACCCTGGCTGTTGTGACATGTCCCTGACTATTTAGTGTTTTGACTCTGTCACCTACTTTAACGTCTTCGATTGAGACTAGAGACCCATCAGCCATAGTGACTTTGGTGCCTGGCAAGAAGCAGCCTCCTCCACGCTCCGCGACCTGCACCAAGATGCCACGCAAAGAGTGACTGCGAGAAGTAGTGTTGCTACGAGTCGTCCAGAACGTCTCGTAGATATCACCGAGCCTAGAGTCGGTGAGTTCGAGCAGGGCTTTGTCGACGCTCCAGAGAGCCACCTCGCCACTAACTGCTTGACCTAGATCATTGGTAGTTTTTAAGTTAACTGTAACTGTGTCCCCTGGCCCATACTTGGCTTGGTCAGGCTTGATATCGATCTGCATTTTTTTATCACGTGTCTCGACCGAAATAGGTAGGATTGTTGAGTCATAGCGGAAGTTGGAGAAACTAGCCGCATTGAGATAAACGTTAGGCTGATCCCCGCTTTCTAGTTTTAAATCAAAGGATTTGGTTCCTCCGTCGAGACTCACGACCTCAAACCTTCTGGTACTCCCTCGCTCGATACTCAAGAAGACGTCCCTATTTTTAAATGTTGAGGAGAGGGTTAAGGGGATGGTTGAATCTGGAGCATATTTGTCTTTGGGGCTAGTTAGGGAGAGGTCTTCGCTCTGTGTCCCTGGGTTATAAGAGGGATATTCGTCGTCGCTCACGTAAATGCTAAATTCTTTTTTGATAGTGTTGCCGATACTATCTCGGACACTCATCGAGAGTTTGTATGAACCTAGCTCGCTAGGGGTAAAGGTAAGTTTGGCACGTCCATCTTGATCTGTTTTGATCTCGGCTACCCCTTCGTCAAAACTCTCTTGGGTGTAGCGGGGGTACTTTTCGTTTGCTACGACTTCTTTTTTCCAGATAGTACGAGTGAGCTCGACTGAGATCGGGATGTTGCTCACTCTCTCATCTGATTCGTTGGGTCTAAGTATTAAGGGGAGTGTGACTTCTTTGTCTTTTTTGGATCCCCAGACATAATCTGTTGCAAAGAGAGAGAGCCTACCGGCTTTGACCAATACATTTTTGCGGACAAAGGCAGAATCCTGCTCTCCGTCAGCGAGTGTCGCTTCGAGCATAAAGACCTGTGGACTACCATTCTGATTAAATGATGAGAGGTCAGTCGGAATCTCGATCGTAGCCTGTCCTGCTTTATCAAGGGTGACTGTGTCTTCTTTGATATTATTGCTCCCGTACCACATACCATAACGATAATCATCTGATAGCTCATTAGAGTTGTAGGTATCGTCGTCTGCGTAGTAGCTATATTCGTAGTAGTCGGCGGAGGTTACTTTGTACTTTAGTTTTTCGCCGGAGAGCGGCTGGCCCGCAAAATACTCACCTGATAGAACATATTTGATAGGAGTGCCTGCCGAGACGATACTACTATTACTACTAGCTTCGAGGAATAACTCGGGCTTGCGGTAGTACTGGACCTGAAAGCTAGTGTATGAGTAGTCGGAGACACCATTAAAGTCACCATAAATATTCTTTTCGTTGTTACTCTTATCCTTAGAGGTCTGGACATGGATAGTGTAGTAACCGACAGGTGCATCTTTTAGGTCAAAGTCACCTGAGATAGTGCCATCGGCAGAGATAGGTAGGGTGCGCTCTATTTTGAACTCTTGGTCCCCACCAGCTAGCGTGACATGAGCAACACCTGACGGGATAGAGTAAACAGCGTCGTCGTCGCCACGAATAATCGACTTAAAATGGACAGTGTCGCCGGGTCCATAGAGCGGGCGATCACTAAAAGTAAAGTAGCGGCTCTTAGTAACAGGAGGACGAAACTCACTATAGCCGTAGCCAGTATTTAGATACGTTAGATTGATAGGTAGAATGGCTAGATCATCTCCAAACTCTGAGACTGCGAGATCGGCCTGATCGGTAAGGATTGTCTTAGCAATACCAGACCCGTCAAAGTTAGTGCTTGCAAGCTCTGTTTGAGAGTTTAGGAAGCTATATACTTTTAGACTACCTCCCTCAGATTTTTTCCTGAGAGTCTCGTAATCCTGAGCCCAGTAAACCAGCTCATTTTGACCTTCGGTGACTATGACTCCGTGGCTAGAGCGTAAGAGGAATGCCGAGATGTTAACGCTGCCTCCTTTGATTGAGAGGTACCAGATCCCACGTCCGCTAACCGGCAAGGTGTGGCGAGAGGAGCCGTAACTATTTTGCGCGCTCTTAGTATCGATCGCGACTGTCCCCTCGTACTGCATGTTGTCTGTTGAGATAGTATTGTTTAGCTGCCTGCCATCTTTGTCGTGTACGAGATACTGAAAGAGATCGGACCTACTAGCTTTGTATAATCTGATTTCGAGCTGTGTTGGCACCTCATACCCACTAATATGTATTGCTGGTTCGTCGGTACTAGCCTGCGTGATCAAGCCACCACTACTGTAGCGATTGTTGTCACCGTGTATATAGATAGAGGGAGGCTGACTCTGATACGAGCCATTGCCAAGAACGGAGTCATCATTTTTTGTACTAGTAGCACTTTCTTGATTGTTTTTGGTAAAAACTGAAACGAGTCGATCACGGACATCTGAGATAAAGTTTGCGGAGACAGGGCGAGGACTTAGAGTAAATAGTCCGATGAGAAGCACTAGTGATACTGAGAGATTAAATAGGAACTTATTAGACATTAATTGTAATAATGACACTATAGTTTGGCAGAATCAAGCATCAAAGTGGCTTGACCATGTAGTACCCCAACCGAACGTAACCGAGTGCTCGATAGTACTCGCGAGTGCCTATACTACTAATAACCGCGATCTTTTTATAACCTGCTGATTTTGCGATATTTTCGGCTTCTTGCATTAGTCTTTTGCCTAGCCCCTGGTGCTGAGTTTTTTGAGTCAATTTGTCTTTGTGACCCAGTGTCTTACCATAGGTATGGATCTCGCGGATGATGGCGCAGCCTGTTAGCTCGGGGAATAGCGGTACAGTTGCTGTTTCCTGATCCGGCAAGCGAAGACGTAGGAGTGAATAGAGCTTGCTATCTTTTTCAAAAGTTAGCAGGTGCTCACGTCCCCCATAGGTATTTAAGTCGCGGTTAATTAGATCAGGAACTACATCATACTGTCCGGCTTTGACTTCGCGACAGCGGATACACTGACAGGGTGTCCCCTCACGAATTAGTTCTGCTTCGACGTACTGACGCATATTGGTGGTGTGGGTGCCAGCCGCGACCCATTTGCGACTGATATCACGTACTAGGCGATCAATGCGGACATAAGGAGGAGTAATTTTGCAGATATTTTTTAGAACGTCTTTTAGTAGATCATCAGCGTAGGGTTTATATTCTCCCCTCTTCCACTCTTCGTAGAGCTCGGTCTTGGGGATGACCTGCGAGGGATAGACTTTAAGGAAGTCGGGCATAAAGCGAGGATCTTCGTACATAAGCCTGGCCATCTCGACATCTTTGTCGGGATTACTCCCTGGCAGATTGGGCATGTAGTGATAGCAAACTTTGATACCTGCATCTTTGAGCATGCGAGTAGCCTCACCCACGGCATCGAGACTATGTCCACGCTTAACGCGCTTTAGAATCTCTTCGTCAAATGCCTGAACTCCAACTTGGACCTTGGTCACTCCCAGCTCGCGAAAGAGCTTTACTTCTTTTTCGTCAATCCAATCGGGTCTAGTCTCGACACTCATGGCTACAATGCGGCGCTTAGCAGTCTCGTTGTATACCTGAGCTTCTTCTAAAGTCTCACTTACTACCCCATTAATAGTGTCGATCATATCTTTGAAAAAGCTACGCTTATAACTCTCTGGGTAGCTACCAAAAGTACCACCAATGACGATCAGTTCGATCTTGTCAGTGACGTGACCTGTTTCTTCGAGCTGAGTCAACCTAGATTCGATTTGTTTTTTGGGATCAAAATTCATCATTTTGGCGCGCGCTGCTGCTGGCTCGTCGCTGAGATAACTCTTGGGCATACCAAGCTCTAGTGGACAAAAGGTGCAAAGACCTGGACAAGTATAGGCTTTCATCATGACGGCAAAAGGGGTAACCCCAGAGAGCGTGCGGACCTCGCGGGTCGTTAGGAGTCTAAGGAGTTCTGGATTTTTTTCAACCTTGTTGGTTTTTATCAAATCCAAGTAAACTGCGCGGATATCTGAATCACGGGGAGTCTTGCCTAGTGCTTTGCCTAGTACACGCTTAAGAGCCTGTAGTGAGTCGGGCTTAAGAAGTGTAAGATTAGCGTATATGAGCTCGGATAATGACATCATAAAAGGGGTGCAGGATTTTTATAACCAGGCAGGGGTACATTTTAGCAGAACCAGGCAGAAAAAGTATGGGAGCGGGAGCTCTAACTGGGTAGTGACTGATGAGTATCTAGCGAAACTTATGCCCAATCAATCTGTACTAGACATAGGTTGCGGTAATGGCAAACTGGTAACTGGACTACCTGAATACGTCACCTATATCGGGACAGATTTTTCGGAAACGCTACTATATGAGGCTCGTGCCCTACATCCAATGTACGAATTTAGATATGGCGACGTACTAGATCCAAATGATTGGATAAAACTCGGCCACTACGATGCCATATTTTGTGTGGCAGTGCTACACCATATCCCTTCACGTGATAACCAATTGTATGTACTAAAAGAGATTAAGAAACATCTAAACCCTGGTGGATTTATATTTCTGACAGTCTGGAATTTGTGGCAGGAGCGGTTCCTACAGTATCATCTCGAGACTCATGTAGAGGTACCATATAACAAGACCTGGAAGAGATACTGCGTGGCGTATGAGCTGCCTGAGATGATGTCACTCTGCTCTGATGCTGGACTAAAAGTGGAAGAAATATTTTACGCAGATCGAGCAGGCAATAGAACAGAAATACAGAGTGGAGAAAACTTGGTAGTGGTGGCTAGTTGATAGTATATTCTATTGCAGTATTTGTGAAACCAATCTAGCATAACCACTAGGCTCGAAAGAGAAGTTTGAAATACCATCATTTCCTGATATTAGTTCACTGTGGTTTGCGATCGCCATATCATAGCTTTGCAAGATGGCAGCATAAGGGACTTTTTCGATTTGTCGTCTAATAGTTTTGTATACAGTAGGCTCATAGGATCGTCTGTAATTAAGATCACGTAATCCTCCTGAGTAGAATACAGAGGCAACCCCTGACCTGTTAGACATAAGGGCAGCTTTTTGACTACTAATCATACCTCCTTCACAAAACCAGATTACTTGAAGCCCAAGTGAGATAAGATCAGAAAACTCGCGTGATAGAAACCTTGTATAGTCTACCTTTTGATATAGATTTCCTATTGCTAGTTCCAAATCCCTATTCATTATTGTGATTATATTTCCTATAGGTCTTATTGTCAAATTATAGCTTGAAGTATTCGGTGATTTGATCTACACTCCAGCGACCAACATACTCTGGGTACGCACCTAGCTCGCTTAAGGAAATTTTGCCAACAAATAATCTAAGTTTGTATTCTTGAGATAGCTCACCCACTTTTAGCTCATTAGCATAGTACATAGCTGGTTTGATGATGTCACCCCCGACACTCGTGTCAACAAAACCAAACTTGTGACGACTAGCCCTCTTCCAGGCTAACTCTGGACTAGCTCCAAAGTCCCTAAACGTATCATAAATGTCTCTAAGCGTTCCGCCACTCAAGCCAACATTGGTGGCTACGTATTCCATAGCGTGCTGAGCTAACCCATTATCACTATTGGTATTATCCTGACACCAACTAGCTAGGCCCTCCTCTGTTGGCAGATATTTGAGACTATGCTCAATACTGTTGTACAAACCATTGTAGTAGCGGATACAGTGGACTAGCTCATGATGCACCCCTCCCTCCATAGAGAAATATTCAAATTGGATGTGAGTGCTCACTAAAATCTTCTTGGCTTTGTGTTGAGGTCTTGCGTTAAACCCTCCCTGATCGGTCAGGATAACCTCTACATCTGTAAGACCAAAATAGTCGAGACCAGCCCGAGTGAGTTTGGCATACTCATCAGCACTACCAGTAGATTTTTCTCCTTTAACTTGTGCACTTCTAGTTGCTAACTTTAGCGTTTCATCCTCAATTTTTACTTCAAATAGATCGAGGGCAGCAGAACTTATGTTTTTGACTTCCTGGTTGATGACAGCGCTATACAAGACATGCTTTAAGGGATTCTTAAACTGTAAATCTTCTATTGCTTGATCCTGCCAAAGGTAATGAAAGTCTGGGTTATAAGTGCGGCTCCCCAGAAATTTTTCCTTTTCTTCTTGCAGATTTAATGGAGTGATTAAGGAGACTAGACTAGTCATGCCGCAATTATACCTTGTGCTAAGATACAGACCATATGACAAAAGTTAAAGCATTTCTTTTTGACATGGACGGTGTACTCGCTGACTCAGAGACTGAGTGGGACCGACAAGGTTATGACAAGCTGCTCAAAGAGCATTTTGGAGATGAGCTGTTTGCAAAAGTCGAAATAAGAGGTGGTGTGTCGATTAAGGGGATTTTTGATCTATATGTAGCGGCTGGATGGAGTGGTGAATACGAGCCATTTGAAAAGAAATGTATAGAGATGGGCGAGCGGATCTACGGCACGATCCCCCTAACTAAAGGTATAAACGAACTAATACAGTACCTAGCAAACGAGGGCTTTAAAATCGGCGTGGTCTCAAGCTCACTACTACTATGGGTAAATACACTGGTTGGTCGGATCAAAGAGAAAGATCGTATCTCGTTAATACTTTCTGTTAACAACCACCCGACACTCAGAGCTAAGCCGGCGCCTGATCCATATATACACGCGATGGAGCAGCTAGGAGTGAAACCAAAAGATACAATTATTCTCGAAGATTCTTTGACTGGTGTCACTGCAGCAAAAGCAAGCGGGGCTAAGGTTATCTGCTTCACCGAATTTCATCATGGCTATGACTGGCAGCCACTGCCAGATAATGCAGACTACTATGCCAAAGATACTGCAGAAGTCCGTACGATCGTAGCTAAATTGAGTAGTTAATAGGATAATAGCTTCTATAGCCAGGATAGCTCAGTTGGTAGAGCAGCGGTATCGTAAACCGCAGGTCCAGGGTTCGATCCCCTGTCCTGGCTCAGAATCAGCTAGTGTATACTCTAAGTTATGAGCTCAAGACTAGAAAGAATTAGGAGTAAGCGTGCAGGCAAGCAAGGAGTGTGGCTCCTCGTTATTGCGCTACTATTAGTAGTTGTTACTATCTTTTGGGGACTACCAGCCCTAGCGAGACTCGCGGGGAATATGATTTCGACCGATAATACCCCTAGCCAAAAATACGAGCTAAAGCCGACTCCCCCGATCATCTCGGATATCCCAGAGGCTACTCATAGCGCAACTGTCGCCATAAATGGATATGCGCAACCAGGGATTGATGTTGTGATGTATCTAAACGGGGCAGAGATAGGCCGCAAGCTGACATCTGAGTCTGGTACTTTTACTTTTCAGAACGTACCAATCGAAAGTGGTGATAACTCGGTCTATGCCTATACTTCGACTGCTCAAGGCATGATGAGCGAAAAATCAAAAGAGTATACGATCACACTAGATAACGAAAAGCCAACTGTAACGCTAGATTCGCCAAAGGATGGAGATGTGTTTAGAGGGACATCACAGAGGATCGCCACTTTTGTGGGTGGCGTGAATGAAGAAGGGGTAAAGGTATATATCGGAGAGCGAATGGCAATACTATCGAGTGATGGGACTTTTAATCTACCATATCAACTAGTTGAAGGTGATCAGGAAATAGCAGTAAAAGCAGTAGACCTCGCCGGAAATGAAGCTAGCACCACACTCAAGCTCCGCTGGGAACCATAGTCAGTCTCGAATTAATGCAATACTGTTAGCTAATGTGATTAACGCGGGAATAATTTTAATGGTAGATGCACGATGTTCAGACCTGTCATATTGGTTTAATAACTTTGCTACAGCTATCCCTTTATCAGTAAATAAATAGGCATTAATCAATATTGAGCTTGCCAAATTTGCTGGCCTATGTGGTTCGATTACTGGGACATCAGATGGCAATAAATGTCTATGAGCGATTTTTGATGCTCTAATTATTTCATCTCTTTCTTCTTGAGAATTTAGGACTTGCTCAAATACCTGACCCACATTTCTTTCGACTCCTATACCTAGTGATAAAAATGCTCCTTGTACTACCACTGAGGTAGGATAACATCCTGCGAGTGTTACGAAAATTTCAGAACCTCTAGAAGCATGAATTATGCTTTTTAACTGAGATAAGTATGGCTCTTTAAGCCCATATTCTACTACTTCAACCATAAGTTATTTATTATAAGACAAATATCTTATGAATCAACTGATACCACCCATAGAAGAGCGAAGGGGTATAACATCACATTGTTAAAGAGTGAAGAAACAAAGAAGAAGATTAGCATTGGTTTATTTACAGATTGTTTATAGAGCGAGTTTAAAAATATCCCCCACCCGACTAATCCTAGTAATCCCGTAGTTGAGAGAATGTAGAGATAGCTGTTATTGGGACCAGTTGCGTGATTAGGGAGTGAAGTTGTTTCTTGATCCAAGATCAGCGTGTTGAGACCACGACCAATGAGTAGTGACCAGTCATACTTTTTGATATACCCTAGGTCACTCTCAAAGCGAGAGCTGATACTGTAAGTCCTGAGCAGGTTAGTCCCCTCCCCAAATCGATCTGGGAGAGCAATGATTGCGAGGAGCATGATGAGTGCAGCTGCTACCAAGATTAGTTTGTTTTTAATAAAGTAGATGCCGGTCATCATGAGTGAGAGCCAGACAGAACGGGAGTAGGTGAGGAGAATTGATACAAAGTAGAAAGCAGATAGTTGAAAGTTGAAAGATTTTAGATGTAACCTGATCGGGACAAGTGAGAGGAGCGCGAGCGCTAACATGACCCCCGTAAAGGTGGGATCGTAGTGTGGGATCGTGAGGCGACTGAGGTGGTCATCCCACCCGAGATACTGTGCCCAGCGCATGTCAGGCATAAAGAAATACTGCGTGAGACCGAGAGTCAGCATGATCAACCCAGAGACCTTAAATACATTTGGGTTAATCACTATCTTTTTACTTTTTAAGATTAAATATAGACATAGATAAGACGCTAATCGGAGTGTGTAGAGTGCAGGGATCAGGAGCTCTGACTGTGGATAGCTAAAGAGAGCATTGACCCACCCGAGCATCAAGCCTATGCCAAATATTTTTAACCCATTATTCAGAGTCGATCTAGTTAGATCTCTAAAATTAATGATTATGACACTGAGCACCAATAAGTCGTGGATATAAAGAGGCAAACCATATATCTCAAACCGGAGGAGCTGGCCAAAACCGAGTGAAAATACGAGAGTTGTCAGGAGTAACCTAGTTATTTTTGATGCCATAATAGATAGTTCTTGGTGTGGGTCAGGTAGCTATGCCACGACATCATTAGGGCGTGAATAAGGCCAGGGACCCCATCGAGAATCCCTAGTCGGATTAAATAATTTTGAACAAATTTGGCTACTGGGTAGGTGCTGATATGCAAAAAGCTACTATGTACACCTGCCTTGTATCGCTCTTCGGCGGCGAGGCTCGAGTAGTTGTTAATTTTGTGGACAAACACTGAGAGTGAGCTATGGGGATTGTGAAGGATTGGATTTTTGAGCCTACCGACTAGCCCACTCCCCTGCCATTTTTCGTGTACCCTCCCTTCCCAGCGACCCCAGTCCCTCTTGGCTAGTCTCAAAAAATGAGCATTACCAGTCTCGCCATGATGGAGTACCTTATTGAGGAATGTATCCTGTCGACGGATACGGTAAGCACTGTAGTAAAGCACGCTTTTTGACTCTAAAGTTTCTTTTATCTCTTTCTCTAACTCAGGAGATAACTCTTCGTCACTATCTAAAAATAAAACCCAATCTGTCTCGGCACTCGCGAGGAGCTTGTTTCTCTCTAGAGCAAAATCTTTGATATCTGGGGTGTCTAGAGTGAGGACGGTAAGGTTAGGGATATTCATGACTTACTGCCCATTATGCTATCTTTTAACATAAACAGTGGATACATTATCAGAGAATATAGGTAAGCTGTGGGATAGACATGTTTAAAGAGATATTTATTTACAAAGCGAAAATGTGAGACCCACTGATAACCTGTACGAGCTAGACTAGTGCTACCGGCCGAGCCAACGTGCTCTGCCTCTACATCGGGCGTAATGTGGATAGTTGAGAGATTATCATAAGCGCGCAGACAATAATCAACATCCTCGTAATAGACAAAGAACCTTTCGTCGAATAAACCGATTTTGTCGATTAATTTTCTCCTGATTAACATGGCAGCGCCAGCGACGTGCTGGGCAGGCTGGATCGTTTTTGGCTTATTGTCCCAGTTTTTGTGTCTGACCATGCCAGTCCATTTGTTTAGTTTGGCTCCCCAGTCATAGCCACCTTTGTGATGGAGAATTGGGGCGACAATATCTGCAGAGGGGATCTTATTTAAAACTAGTACTAGTTGACTAAAACTGCCACGAGTAAGGGTTAGATCATTATTCATCAGGAATACTGCACTAATAGTTTTGTCTTTGAGGGCAAGGGTGATCCCCTGGTTTACTGCCTTAGCAAAACCATCATTCTCGCGGTTATCGACGAGGATAGTGCCTTCTATAATCTTTGCAAGATCTTTAATATCACCTTCGCTATTATTGATTAGGATAAGCTGGTGATCACCAATTTTGGATTTGAGACTGGTTAGACAATGCCTGGTCGTCTCGATGAGACCATAGTGGATAATGATGATTGCTATTTTCATTAGTTATTTTTCTTCGAGCAGTGGAATGCTAGGCAAGCTACTACCTGCGATCCCCTGCATCTCGCCGTAGATCCCGCTAATACCTGAGATTAAAATGTCGACTTGCATATTGCGGGCCTTAAAGCCACGCTCGGCACTGGCTGCTTCT
>CAZSVV010000004.1:36682-42501 GCA_964610445.1 uncultured Pseudomonadales bacterium
GGCAAGGAACATGGATTTGACGTGGTCTGCCTGCTCGGCTGCTTCTTTGGCGATAGCTGATTTCATATCTAGATAAACCCGGAGCATCCGCTCTACATTCTGCGTAAAGACGTTGCTGGTGACGTAATCATATAGACTCTCGGCGGTTGTCTGCTTGTGGGCAGCGACGTGTCGTTCCCGAGCAACATCAATCAGGTTTTTCCGCAGTAGTGCGGAGAGTGGTGCGATAGAATCTGGCATGAGGATCCAGATACCCTGGATCTGGGTAATGCTGTCTGTAACGCCTAGTGGCATGGCCTGAGTCACGATGACTCCTATATGAGCCCCGTCTCGCCGCATATCCTCTTTGAGTTTGGAAACCCAGAGCTCGGAGAAACTCTTGGTTCTTTTGCTCTCCCACAAGATTTTGCCACAGATAGTCCCTTTGTCTGTTTTGACAGTCTGCCTGATGTCGGCACCATTTTCACCTTTTTTGACTTCGCCTACCTCATCGTATGGATAGAGCATGCGGAGCGTGTTTTCGAGATCTAGCTCCTGCACCTCGCCCTGGAGCTGCTGACTGGTCTGACTACCTTTCCTTTGTGCATCGACTAGAGCGGCTTGCATGTCTTTGATCTTTTTTTCGTATTCGTCAAGTTTGTATTTTTCTTTTTCCAGAATCGCTTTTTCGGCATCTTCTCTTATTTTTTGACGCTCGGCATCTAGCTGGCGGGTTTTTTCTAGTTCAAACTTTTCTCTGGCTTCTTCGATCTCTCTTTTTTCTTTGCGCAACCGTAGTTCTGCTTCTTCGGCAAGTTTCGCTTTTTGCTGCAGCTCTTTGATTTGATTTTCTTTATCTAGTATCTCGGTGCGTGCCTCTTCTTTGGCTTTGGACTTTAACTCTTTTTCTAGTTTGGCTCTTAGCTCGACCTCTATTTCGTGAGTAAGGATATCGTCGGGAGAGAAACTGTGACCACAGGATGGACAGGTTACGAGATTTGTCATGTTTGTATTGTATACTAAACTATGGCCAAACCACATCATGTAGATGTACTTTTTACCGAAGAACAGATCCAGAACAAGATCCAAGAGTTGGCCAATGTTGTGGCCAGCGACTATCAGGGCAAAGAGCTAGTGCTCGTTGGGATACTACACGGTGGAGCAGCCTTACTCACCGATTTTGCTCGAGCTCTATGGAGAGCGGGACTAACCACTACGGTCTACAAAGACTATATCGGTATCAGCAGCTATGAGAGTGGGGTTGATAGTACGGGGAGAATAGTTTTTACAAAGGAACTAAAAAACTCGATCAAAGGTAGACATGTACTGATTGTCGAAGACATCGTCGACACGGGCAGATCACTATCCTCTGCTATCGAGATACTGACTGCACGCGAGCCAATGAGTCTCGAAACCTTAGCACTCCTATCAAAACCAAGCAGACGAGAGGTTGCGGTGCCTGTTAAGTACATAGGCTGGGAAATCCCAAATACATTTGTGGTCGGATATGACCTAGATTACGACGAAATGTATCGGACGATGCCGTATATTGGGAGTGTAGTTTTTGACTGAGATTAGTTTCGAGTGAGTGTGAGGGTGGCTGCACCCCAAAATTCTACATCTGGGTTGAGGAGTTTGAGTGCGCCGGTACCAGATGGGTTATAGCTAAAAGCATAGACTGCATCTTCAAAATTAGTAATGACAGTCCCATTACTATCACCGCTCCAGTTACCAACTAATGTTACTTTTTTCTGAGGATTTTCTAGTTCGTAGGATAGCTCAGCAGAACGATCTTTTGAGAGCGAGAGAGTGATTGTTTTGTTGGCAAACTTGCCGGCAATAATATTAACCTTATACACCCCGACTACACTTGTTGTGCTATTTGTTTCTGTATTTTGTTGATTGAGCCGACGCTCTAGTGCAAGCTGCCTTAGTGCGATCGCGACTGCGACACTAGCTACTAAGAAACATAAGAGGAGTGCCACCCCTGTGTGGTTACTTTTTGTTGATCCTTTGAGACGTTTAGTTTTGGCAGATTTTTTCATAGGGCAGTTATAATTAACTGTATCACAACTGGCTCTAGTGTCGATAGAGCTCTGCTAGCTTAATTGCGGTCTTGTTACGATCAAAATGAGA
This sequence comes from uncultured Pseudomonadales bacterium, assembly GCA_964610445.1. GTDB lineage: Bacteria > Patescibacteriota > Microgenomatia > UBA1400 > UBA12108 > GWF. The sequence continues at coordinate 38,798 of CAZSVV010000004.1, forward strand.
TCTTGCTCGAGCAAGAGATAGCTTTTGATACTTCTTAATTTCACTCGGTGACTGGAGTAGCTTTAGGAGACTACCTCGGATCGAGCTATAGCTCTCTGAGCAGATAATCCCTGCGTTACCGACTACCTCAGGTATTGCCCCTGTATTCGTTGTAATTATTGGTAAACCACATGCCATTGCTTCTATTAGTGCCATACCATATTGTTCTTCCCATGTGGCTGTTTCTTTACTAGGGAATAAAAAGATGTCAGCCTTTTGGTATTCTTTGATAATTTGTTCGTATGATACTGAGTCAACCCATTTGAAATTTATCCTATCGCCTAATTCGTGATTAAGTTGAGTCCAGATATCTATCCCTTTTTCTTTAACCTTTCTTGCGACGGTTAGCACTACTGGCTTAGGTGAGATTATTCTCTTAGCTGGTGGCACAAAGTGAGATAAATCTACGCCGTAGTTGATGACTCTGATTTTTTTGGGATTAACACCCTCTTTTATTAATGCGTTCTTTGCGCGTTCTGTGGGAGTATGAAAGAGGTCTACATATCTATATGAATCCATTTTCCACAGCCTTAATCTAGCAAACTTTTCGTTGTTGTGAGGGATGGTCTCCCAGCAGGTACAGATTAGTTTTTTGATTTTGTTGTGTTTGCGTAGCTCTACTGCTTGATGAGTGTAGGGAGTATAGGTCTCTGCCGTGTGGAGAATATCTTTACTTGTGACTAGATCTTCAATGCCTAGCAGCCACTGCTCTCCGCCAATTAACCTACTTAGGATCTGCTTGCGATAAGGGAAGGTGGGCAGATCTGTTGGTGACCATAAATGGATGGTAGGGATCTGAACATTAGTGAGTGGGTGATGTGATGTTATTACTTTTATGTCATGCTCCTCTGCTATCGGCTCATAGTTCTGTAGTTCGTACTGATTGGCGTGGGAGGCACGGATGATGTATGTGGTCATATTAGTCTGTCTATTATGTTTGTGATTTTTTTTGTGTACTTTAAATCTGAAAAATTTGTACTATCTGTGTAGTTCTGTTGTGAATATTTCTCCCATAACTCTCTATTTTTATAGAGCATCATATATGTTTTTGCCCACAATTTTGCATCTTTTCGGATTACATACCCATTGCTTGAGTTAAGAATTTCTTCATAACCTCCTCCCTTTGCAGCGATAATTGGTAATCCAGCTCTCATAGCTTCTAGTACTACTAGACCGTATGGTTCGTTAACTGGCGGATACATTAACGCGTAAGAAGATTTATACAACTTGATTAGACTCGATTTCCTTATCCCCATTCTTATGTCGATCTTGATTGATTTTATGCGTGCATAATTTCTTAAATCAGCTATATACTGTGCGTCTCCACCATTTCCTACGATTATTACTTTTGGTCGCTTCTCTCTAGGTATTTGGGCTATCGATTCAAGAACGAATAGTTGGTTCTTGTATTTATTAATTGCCCCAACCATTATTACCTGATTATATCTATCGTTATACCCACTATATTTACCGTATCCTTTTAATGAAATTCCTGGGTGAATTATTCTAGGCTTTATGTTGTATGTTTTACTTATCATATCTCCTGAAATCTTAGATAAAGTAACTAGAGTGAGATTATTGTTATGTACCATTAGATTTAATCGATCAATTAACTTAATCGGATACAAAAATATCCTATTTACAATTTTCTCTTTGATAGTGTGTTTTGAAGTAACTTGCGAATCGTAATGCTCTCTCGGGGCCTCGTGGCATATAAAAACTATTGGTATAGTTATAAACGGAAATATTATCGGTGACTTAGTTAACCATGACTGATATGCCAATAAAATGTCAAATTCTCTATTAATTAATTTTGAAACTTTGTAATTGGATATTATCTCTTGGATGACGTAATAATAGTAGCTAATAATCCCTTTTACTTTATAGCTCTCTACTGATTTTCCTAGCTCTACAACTGAGTATTTCTGACTTAAGTATTCCTTGGTGCTATTTAGTACTGTTCTTGCACCTCCACTAGGTAAGTTGCTAATTATCGCTACTTTTTTCATATATTGACACGTTCTATCTATTTAGTATTATCACTATAAGCAATGAAAAACTTACTGCTCAAGTTGGTTTGCTTTGTGTTACTAGGATTAGTTTACCCTAGTGATGTATTTGCGTTCACAGATGAATTTGACTCTCAATCTTCGCTAGATAATTATAACGTTAGTACGAACTCTGGAAGTGTAGTCGTCGAATCTGGGAAACTCATACTCTCAGCACCAAACAGTGCGAAACATTTCCCTTATGTAGCTTTGAAAAATCAACATATAGGCGAACAAGTAGAGAGCATATCAATAGACTTCAGATACTCATATATAGGAGTTTTTGGAGCTGGAATAATCATTGATGACAATTATCCAGTAAATGGAAATAATTATGATGTAGGAAGCAACTCAATTGTGTGGACTTGGAACTGGGGGGCTCCACCTAAACTCCGACTTGGTAGATATCCGTTCATCCATAACGAGATATTCGACCAGACAGGGTTACATAATCTTAAAATATCAGGAAGTCCTGGAATGTATGAAATCTACCTTGACGATATCTTTCAAGGAACAACTATTAGTAGCAAACTAATGGACAGTATTTGGTTTGGTAACCCTGATATCGTGTCGACTACTAGCTCTTGGCCAGTAATAGAAATCGATCGTATAAAAATTAATAACACCGTAGCCACACCATCTTTTCCTTATCTCTCTCAGAGGGACCCTGCATGGAAAGATATACCATATGATAATGCCAGTGTGTGGGCTGGGACAGAAGCTGATAGTATAGAGCGCTGGGGATGCGCTATCACGTCTGTCGCTATGGTACTAAAAGAATACGACATTAAGATGCCTAGTGGAGATGTGGCCAACCCTGACAAGCTAAATAGCTGGTTATCGTCACAACCTGATGGATATATCGGTAACGGTCTGCTTAACTGGCTTGCAATTAGTCGACTCGCTCGCGAGTCTAGAGTTTCAGGCAACTCTCCCACTGATCTAGAGTTTGTTAAGAGCTACGGCAGCGCAGCAGATGAGATCGAGAGCGGAGAGTATCCAATAGTTAATGAGGGTGGTCACTTTGTCACGCTTTATGATCAGGACGATACTACTTACATGATTAATGATCCATTAGATGAGAGTCGCAAATCTAAACCAAAGTCAGATCCACTAGTTAGTATAAATACTTATACACCTAGTAATACCGACCTATCGTATCTCATGATTGTGGGTGAGCCAAATATGGAGCTTGGCTTATTATTCTCAGGTAGTAGTGTCGCTAACTCTTACATTGAGAGTATTCATGACGATATAGGGAGTAGTGCGACTACTAGTGCCAAGGTGGTAATGCTGCCAAAGCCAGTAGATGGAAGCTATCGACTGAATGTTAATAATCCGGGAGACGATGGGTCACAGTTTAAAGTGTATGCATATAATACTGATGGCGAGGTCGATATCCTAGATCAAGCTGCACCCGTAGGTGATAGTAGCTGGAACATCAACTACAGTAGTAGTGGAAGTGAGCCATCTATTGAACCACTCGATATCACCCCACCCGAGTATGTGAGTACAAATAGTTTTGCTGGGTGGTATAAGTCAGCACAGACTGCCACATTCATTTTTAGCGATCCCAATCTACCAACTGGATTTGTAACCCCTACCTGCGTAATTAGT
>CAZSVV010000004.1:42511-47359 GCA_964610445.1 uncultured Pseudomonadales bacterium
GGTAAGAATCAGACTTGTAGCGTCACCGCAAATGTCTGCGACAGCCTGAACAACTGTAAAAGCTACACACTAAAGAGTAACCCCGCCAATATAGACATGACACCGCCTAGCAGTGTAAAGCATATTTGGAGTATTGGCATGCGACCTTTTAGTATAGTCAGTTGGACACCTAGCCGTGATGCCGTAAAGTATATTGTTGAGTGGGGAACAGAAAAGAACGCAATCACTAACAGAATCGAAACTAGAGACAGCTGGCAATGGCTACCAACACCAAAAGTTAAGCAGATATATGTGAAAGTTATTGCGGTAGATCGTGCCGGGAACCTGAGCAATGCATCAAAAATAGAGAAAATAAATATCCAATCACATTACTGGCGTTGGTAATAACTTCTTCTTCCACAACTTAATTGTCCACAGTACGTAGGTCATGAGATAAAAATATAGCGAATGTAGGTAGGGAATAAGGTTATTTGGGAAGTGATACCACTTGTTAATAAATTTTAGGCAGCTGGATAAACTTAGTCTGATCTTGCCTCTTTTATCTGCAAATGATGATGAGGTATTGTGAGTCACGTAGACAGATGGATTGAGCCAGAGCTCGTATCCTGCTTTCTTAGCTCTCACGCAGTAGTCAACGTCTTCGAGATACATAAAGTATCGCTCATCTAAGAGACCTACCAGTCTAATAATATCAGCTTTGATTAGCACACAAGCAAAAGTCAGGTGATCGTATTCGCGTTCGTTCTTTGGCAGCTTAGTACTGTTTTGAAGTGGGAAAGTACAGTTAGCCCAGTTGATACTGCCACCTAGACCATAGGTTAATGAGCCCGGTTCCCTGTGAGCTGGTGCGACTATACCTGCACTATTGTGAACCTTAAATGTATTTAGGAGTGGGTTATAAAATTCCTTGGGAACCCTGACATCGGGATTGAGTATAAGAATGTGGGTAGCACCATGATCTAGAGCGTATTTGATCCCTAAGTTGTTGCCGGCGGCAAAACCGATGTTCCCTTTTGATTTGATATATGCGATATCTTTTAGCTGAGTAGAGAAGTGCATTTTTTGATCCTCATCTGAATTGTCGATAATAACTATCTGAGAGTTGCTCGGGATATCGCTGCCTAGTAGCGACCGCGCTGCCTCTACAGTGTCTTTGGGATTATTGTAGTTGAGAATGAGAGCAAATACTTTGGTCTTCATGAGTGGTATTATAGGCACATGACCAAAGAACTGCGAGCTGCTCTAGAAGTGATCCTCTCGAATATGAGCTCCCAATCACTTAAAGTGTTGGAGATCGGCTCACGCGTGGCTGATCATCAAGAAGAGATATGCGACCTGCGACCGCTCCTACCCAAGAGTAAGTATGTAGGACTAGATATGCAGGACGGAGTCGGCGTAGACGTGGTCGCTGATGCTAATAATCTCCCCTTCCCTGACCATAGTTTTGACCTTATCATATGTCTAGAGACACTAGAACATGCAAATAACCCTTGGATGATCTCACAAGAGATTAAGCGAGTAGTAAAAAAGAATGGAGCGATCATCCTCTCTTCACAACAAAACTTCCCCATTCATATGCACCCATCAGATTACTTTCGCTATACCCCGTACGGTCTCTCAACTCTAGTCCCTGAAAAATGGCATAAAGTAGTACTCGGCATCTCAGTACCTTTTGATAATGAAGTAAAGCTAAATCCTAAACACGTAATCGTGATCTCTTGGAATAGTAAATTATGGAGTAAAGCTACACTAAAGAAGCAGCTAAAGAAACAAGAGCAAATAATAGGTGGTCACAAACCATATAGACACAGGTTGTTTGACGCGATAAAGATAATTAAGCGAGCACTAAACGAAGCTAATTACCGTCAAGAGATACACTTTTTTGAGTAGTGATCAAGAGGATCGGGACCATAACCAAGAGACTAGCGACACTGCCGTAGGCGATACTCAAAACACCGTATACCGGATAGGTGAATGTAACGACTACTAGCTCGATTAGGAGTGCGACGAGCGCGTAGAGTGAGGACCTGCCGGCCATATTACGACTGTCTAGGATAGTACTAGCAAGGGGTGTTAAGACTAAGAGGAGTCCGTAATAGCGGTAGGTCAGTAGGAAGTTGTGTAGCTGCGTAACTAGTGAGCGATCCCCTAGCCACCAGTACAGCAAGCTCTCTCCAAAGTAGGAATACGTAACTATGGTCGCGATACTTAGAGCTAGGAGTGAGAGCTGCGCATAAGTGTAGTAAACCCTTAGTACGGATGCGCCGCGAGTCTTAATACTAAATGGGAAGATGGCGATCGCGATCTGCGAGACAGCGCCGGCTGCTTTGGCGACCAAACTAGAGCTAAGCGAGAGGACAGTGAGTGCTACAGCATCACTCGCAAATAACAGTTTGGGGTACTGCGCTTGGAGAGAGTTAACTAGTTTGCCAACCTGTAGTTTTAGACCATATCTTAGTATTTTTTTGGCGACTGGCCAGGAAAAATATTGTGTACTTCCTGTCGGGGTGTATAGCGCCATCACTAGGATGGTGAGGAGCGTCGAAGCCGACAAACTGATTAGGATAGCAAAAACACTGTACCCAAAATAAGCGAGTAGTGCGGCAACTAGTGTATTAGTAGTACCTATGACAAACGCTCGCAGGTTAACCATGCCAAAGTTACCCTGCGACTCATGGTATGCCTGATAGTGCCCTAGGATAAAGGTAGTGAGTATTAAGATGCTGAGATGAGGTGAAAACCACGTAGTGGCAATGAGAGCAAAGATGGTACCTAGGATAAAGTGTAGCAATAGTGAGGTTGAGAGGATTTGCGTATTTATTAGTTCGTTTTTTGACTTAGCCAGGTGGTAGACTACTGAGCGTGAGAGGCCGAGGTCGACGGAAGTAACTAAGGCTAGGACACCAAGAGATAATACGTACGTGCCAAAGTCGGTAAGGCCGAGGTAGCGGATCAGAGTTGGCGTGGTCGCAACACTTGCAATAAAGAGGTAAATATAGCTCGTGAGATTGAGGACTGCTGAGCGTTTGACTGAGTAGCTCATACGCTACTTGGCTGCATCGATGGCACCTTTGACGTTACCCATGGTTAGCTCGGCTTCGGCTGTTGGGATGGTGCCAAAGACATCTACTGGCCAGTAGCGGAAGAACGCTCGACCAACGATGTTGGTACGGGGAACAAAGCCCCATTCACGAGAATCTGAACTATGGAGACGATTATCCCCCATGACTAGGTACTGACCATTAGGGACCTCAGCTGAGGCACCTTCGCGCAAAAAGCGACCAGGAGCCACTTTGCCTGGGTCGTTAATATACTCTTCGTCTAGTCTAGTGCCGTTGAGGTAATAGTAGCCGTCTTTGACCATGACCATATCTCCTGGGACACCGACTATCCGCTTGATAAAGTCGGTCCCTGCATCTTGTGGAGAGTGAAAGACGACCACGTCACCCCTCTTGGGACTGCTAATACGATAACTGATCTTGTCGGTCAAGATATATTCGGCGTTGTGAAAATTGGGCTCCATACTCTTGCCATCTACCTGATGTGGCTGGAAGAGAAAGATGTAGACGACAGCAAAGATCGCAAGAGAGACCACGATCGTTTCGAGGAAGTCGAGAAAAAATAGCCAAAGATTACGTAAAAAGAACATATGAGGTAAGAATACTGCGCATGGTAAAATAGTGCAAGTCTATGGCTCCCTTAGCTCAGTTGGTTAGAGCGCTTCATTCACATTCGAAAGGTCAGAGGTTGGTGTTACTGGACCTTGACCGAATAAAAAGTTGGTGTAGTATTGCCTCATTATTTATATTTACAGGAACTCTACACGATAGTCTCGGGCAGTGAACTTTCGAGTTCTTTTTCTCCCAGATTAAGACAGAGAATGTCTTATGCTGGGAAAAGAAGAGCTCCTCCAGGCTACACTGGAGTATCTGCGAGAGGCAGAATATAAGGGTGATACATTTGCCACCCTCCGCAACAAAAAGCAAATGATTTACAAATATATCGAGTTTGCGGGGGAGGAGGGCTACTCGTTAGAGTTAGTCCAAAAATTCTTTTACTCTTTTAGTGAAAGAGGGTTGAGTAAAAATACTACTCGCACGGCTGTTCGCCTGTTATCAGCATTCACAAAGTATCTCTACAAGAAGAAGCTAATTGAAACAGATTTCTCTAATCAATTCGTTATGCCTAGGGAAGTATCTAAGGAGCTTCACTTACTAAATGTGGAGCTAACAGAAAAGGCGATTTTCGCAGGCACAGAACCAGGACCAGGAGATAATTCGAGGAATAGAAGTATTAAGCTCGACGAATGTCGCCCTGGACTCCAATTTATTTTGAGGACAGGACTGAGGAACTTTGAGCTACGCAATATCAAAGGATCTGACTTAGATCTAGATAATGAAGTACCTCAATTTCGAGTTAAGTCTAAAGGCGGAGGAAAAGATTACATGCCATTACCTGCAGACATGATAGAGTTCCTCAGAACAAGACAAAATAGAACTCGAGTGTTTGAGGTTTCTGCCGACCTACTTAATACGGCAATTAAGCGTGGTTGTGTAAAACTAGGCGTGGTCCCCATTAATGTTCATGATCTGAGACACACATTTGCCACACACCTACTTAAACTTAGGGTACAACTACAACTTGTCAGTAGATTGCTGAGACATAAAAATGTTTTGGTTACGGATAAATATTACTCGCACTACTGTATAGATGACTTGAGCCAGGCAATGAATGCAAATCATGCATTGATTCGCAAAGGAATATCTGACGATTTAAAAGCAAGCTATATCAGGAGTGCCCTTGAGAGCGTTGGTATTAATACTAATGATATTAATATCGATGTAGCTA
>CAZSVV010000004.1:47369-57124 GCA_964610445.1 uncultured Pseudomonadales bacterium
TAGTCTAGTTTAAGGTTGGACAAACCAAGCACTTTAGCAATTTTGCGAAGAGTATAAATCGGGGGGTTGGCCTCCCCCCGTTCTATGCGACCTAGATAGGACATACTCATATTTAAGTCATTGGCGACATCCTCTTGAGTCATGTCCCTTTCTTTTCTTCGGTTGCGGAATTGTGTACCAATTCTCTTCAAGAAGGCTAATTTTGTTGGACTCATATATGTCCACGGTAGCTAGTCTGGAGTGATTTAGCTAAGCCCTCTGCGGGTAGATTTTCATAAATAATGTGCAATAATTCAGTTAAATATGAAGATTAACTACACGGATACAGTACAAAGCATAATTATGGTGATCATCGCCATATTTATAATCCGCCTATTCGTCAGAGACTTGTTCGGGCTAAACAAACCACAACCAGTTCCTACAAATACTCCTCAAGCAATATCCTCAACTAAACCCAGACCAGTCCCATCCACATCGCCCGCATCGCCCACACCAATTCCATCACCATCACCTACCGCAACCCCTAAAGCATCCTATGATTCGAGTTACGGGAACAATTACATTGCAGCTAGAGAAGCGAAGGATTTTCTTGATGTTATGAACGGGGCGGTTCCAGGATTTATTACCAATATCTACCTTGAACTCTCCCCTACAGATGTAGATCAAGCAGAGAGTGAATATATACAATCTGTCTCTAGCATTTTCCTCCAAGTGCAAGTGAACTCCACTAAGTGGTACGCCATGAATGAAGGTCAACAAAAGGATGTAGTAACTGCCATGACCACATCCATTCAAAAGGCAGTTGGAAACGGATACCCTCATGTATATGTCAGTAATGGAGCCAGGACCGTAGCCGAGGGTATCTTTTCACTGATAGGTGAACCCAAGGTAGAGATTAAATAAATATGATACAAGATGATTAAGGTTTCAGAAAAATTTGGTTTCAAAAAAATGACCCCGATGCCCCAAACTCATCTTCAAAAATAGATTTTTAACCAGGGGGCTAGCAAGAGACTCTAACTACCACTCCCCTACTCTTAATCTTGTATTAATAGTATCTAAATATATCAAATAACATCACTAATATAGTGGATAGATAGTGGTTACATGGAAGAGTAAAATAGTGTGTATATAGGTTTAGATGTATGAAGAAATTATTCTCAAAACTACCAGGTATTAACTCGAAGAATTGGTTTGTGAGACTATTGTCATATCCTGTTTACGGATTCTTGGCTCTTATCATCCTTGCAATAGTCATTCCCTCTGCCCCAACCCTCGAAGTCTACGCCACAGCACCCACCAACTCCCAAAGTATAGAGATTAATGGTAAGACAAGAAGTGGTGTCCCCGTTACTCTGATCCAAAACGACCAAACACTACTTACAACCAAAGCCACTAGTTCGGGTGACTACTCATTCCACATTGAGAGTCTAAATGAGGGAGAACATACCTACACCATTGAGTCGTGTGAGAAAAAAGGTAGTATGTACTGCACCAGGCAGCAAACGAGCCTTACAGTAGACCACACAGCCCCGTATGCACCGAAGTTAGATAAGATTCCACCAGGCCTAGCAACTACCAAGCTCATGGTCACTGGTGAAGCCGAGCCACAATCAGAAGTAGTAGTCACAAACGGCGAAGACGAATACAAAACCACAGCCACGGACCAAAGCACATTTTCAATCGAAGTACCCAATCTTAAAGCGGGGGAAAATGAGCTCACAGTCTCATCCCTAGACAAAGCAGGCAATCGGAGCGAACGAGTAACCTTCAACACTGCCGTGACGATCCCCGAAAGCGAGCTAGTCTTTAAAGTTGTGAAAGTTGTTGATGGAGATACAGTTACCCTAAGTGACGGCAGGACCATCAGATATATCGGCATAGACACACCCGAAACGGTGGACCCACGAAAAGCCATCCAGTGTTATGGCAAAGAAGCCTCAGACAAAAACAAGGAGTTAGTGGAGGGTAAAGAAGTCAGACTCGAGAAAGATGTCAGTGAGTACGATAAATACAAACGGACTCTCAGATATATCTATGTAGGAGATATATTCGTAAATGACTACCTAGTACGCAACGGCTATGCCAAATCCTCAAGCTATCCCCCAGATGTGAAACATCAAGATCAATTTAGAGAGGCAGAGCAAGAAGCCAGAGATAATAAGCGGGGGATGTGGAGTGATGTCTGTGCCGTGCCATCTCCAACTCCCACGCCAAAATCCTCTACTACAACCACAACGACTAACACTACTACAGCACCTGCCCCAACTAAGACAACAACCGCAACTACCACAAATGCTAGTTGTTCAGGACCAGACAGGGATTGCAGTGATTTCTCCACCCAAGCAGAGGCGCAAGCTTTTTACATTTCGTGTGGTGGACCAGCGAGTGATCCCCATAGATTAGATAGAGAGAAAGATGGGAAAGCTTGTGAAACACTGCCATAGCCAATATGCGAAATCCCTGGATTGATTTACCTTCAAAGAAACCATACTTGTTAGAGCTTGATCGTACTTGGGAACAACAATACTCTGAAGCACTCTACAAGCGAGCTAGTAAGTACGATCTCCAAAAGAGGAATGAATTCATTTCCAGATATGAACTACACTTAGAAGAAACTCCTCTCCCGTACTATGGGAATCCTCATAATGCCTCCGTGGCAGTATTGCAAGCAAACCCTGGTCATGATCCAAAAGAACAAATCAACCCATTAGTTGAAGAATACCTAGAGAGAAATCGCCAAAACCTCATACACGGTAATGATGTCCCACTCTATAGTCTGGACCCCCACTATAGATCGTGGCAGTACAATGACGATACAACGGGCGAGTGTTGGTACTGGAGAAGAACAAAGGAATTGAGGGATGTGGTTGGATGGGAGAAAGTTGCTCAGAAGCTTACCTACCTTGAATTATTTCCCTATCGCAGCATAAGCCTCTTCTATCCAAAACAACTTCCGCCGTCTCAGGAATATACATTTTCACTACTAAGGGAAATGACTGTTCGTGGGGTTTGGATAATCGCCACACGCATGAAGAAACAATGGATCAAACATGTTCCAGAGCTAAGCGGCTACGAGAGATTCCTTAGTCTCCATAGTAGTCAAAATGTAACTCTTTCAAGAAAAAACATCGGCGACAAATTTGACTATATTACCAGTTCAATTAATGTATAGTTTAATTATATGAAAATTACAAAAATAGTAATTCATAATTATCGATCAATTAAACATGAGTCAATAACTCCTAGCGACTTTAATATTTTTGTGGGCAGAAATAATCATGGGAAAACAAATTTCTTCGAAGCTCTAGAGTGGTTTTTTAACGGACAACGCAGAGGCGAGAACTCAATTGATTTGTGTTACGGCCAATCGTCAAGTGAGGAAGTATATGTAGAAGTTGAGTTCTCTGGAGCAATTGATGGTGCAAGCCGTATGCGTAATGAGAAAAATAAAGCAAGTTTTGAAAAGCTACTCAATGGATATGACACTGTTTCAATTAAAAGAACAAGTCTGGATGTAAAGACCAGAAGGATAACTATCAATGAAGTTGTTACCGAAAAACCACCAAGTGGGTTTGACAATGCTCTAAATGATTTTCTTCCAAAATTTGAATATATCGACACAAAAAAATTCTACTCAGATCTAGCAAAATACGGTAAAACTACGCCTGTAGGGGCAATGCTATCTGGCGTTTTAGAAGTACTATTGGAAGATAACAAAGAATACAAGAATTTTAGATCACAGTTTGAAAAACTGTTTGGTGACGATGAGTCAAAAGTTAAAACTGAACTAGATAGCTTAAGTGGAAAAGTAAAAGTTTATCTAGAAAAGCAGTTCCCAGAGTGCGTAAAAGTAGAATTTGAGGTGGGAGAACCAAGTTTTGATGATTTACTGAAGAACTTTACGACAGCCATTGATGATGGAGTTCTAACTAGTGCAGAAGAGAAGGGTGATGGGATGCAAAGGGCTTTGATGTTAGCAATCATCCAGACATACTGTGATTACAGGAAAGCTCATGATGATGTAGGTAAAACATTTCTTTTTTTCATTGATGAAGCAGAGTTACATCTACATCCAACAGCTCAACGCAACCTAAAAAATGCTCTCCTGGAGATTTCTGGAAAAGGTGATCAAGTTTTCATAAATACACATTCTTCAGTTTTTGTTGCAGACGACACTACTACCCAAACTGTCTATAGAGTAGAAAAAATTGACAAACAAACACAGGCTAAGCCTATCACTATGACTGAAAAACAATCATTAGTGTATGAGCTACTTGGAGGCAGTCCCGCCGACTTACTCTTACCAAGAAACTTTCTTATTGTAGAGGGAACCTCAGACCGCGCCTTCATAAATGAAATAATAAAGATACATTATCCAGATAAGCCACTCATACAAGTAATAAGTGCAAGTGGCGACTTAAAAAAGCAATCTAAGTCAATGGATGCAATAAACACATCTTATGTGCCTCTAGGAATCGCAACTCCTATCTATAAAGAAAGAATAGTTATTCTTTGTGACAATGTAGCCGAACGACTAGAAGACAAAAAGATATTTCTAGAAGCGTATCCGCATCTAGTGGCTAATAAACAATTTTATGAACTACCAGTAAACGCAATCGAAAAATACTTTCCTGAGCCGTGGAAGAAGAGTGATGATGAAATTAATGAACTAGACAGAGAAATGAATGGCAAACTTAAATATGCAAGGGATGAAGTCGCACCTACTGTCACTAAAGAACAGTTTGAGGATGAAATGACTGTAATTTACCAGGCACTACAAAAATGTTGGGAACTAGCCTACTAAGTAATAGCTAGTATAGCTTCTATATTAATCACTTAAAACAATAACTTGCAGGACTGTTTCCCGTCTTCCTAGCCTGGAGTCAGTTTACTGTTGTCCACAATTCCCCTTACCCCAGAGATCGGATTGCCCCTGTAGTTATTGCCTTGCAGTTTAAGTCGGACTTTCTTCTAAAGGCATATAGAATACTTGCCCGCCCGTTCTTGGTACTTGTTTAAAGGCTTCTTAGCGTTTTTCAGCCCTTTGTATAGTCGCACACCAAAACTTAGCTTCCTACGACTATTTTTCGACACATATCCAAAGCGTTCCTGTGTGGTCTGCGACACCACAGTCTCTACTAATCCAATGAACACACAAAAATGAATTTCTATCCTAATCTAATATCTACTATCTAAATCTATTTCCCCGACTTACAATTTAACTGTACTATGACCTATAGTATTGTGTCAATAGTTTAAACCTAACAAGCTTTAAGTCTAACTGTATCAAAGTAGGTCAATATTATATTCATGTCGCAAAATGGTTGTTCCACGACATAATAACGAGCTAAACCACCCACAGTTGGCCTATATCCAATACAAATCGGGGGAAAATGTAGTATTTTGATATACTCGGGTGGTTATATCTTATAATACTTACAGTCAGGCCTATTTAGTTTGTTTATCGTAGTCGTCATCAAAGACATTGCTGAGCTGATCTATACTCACACCTACACCAGATTTATTCCAATCTATTGTGGGTGATTTGTAGCCCGGTGGGGTAAAACTATCTAGTCTGGCAATATCACCTGCCTCTAGCTTGATTGTAGTGGCATCTAGGTGTTCGTTTATGTGTTCTATGGTCTCTGACTTCGTAAGGGGTAGATACCCTTTTGCAATAACCCAGGCTAGAATGATTTGGTTCTGAGTCTTGCCATATTTATTAGCGAGTTCCACTAGTAGAGGCCAATTCCTAGCGGCTGTGCGATTGCGGCGTAATGGCTGATAGATCACTGTAAGTATATTGTTCTTATTAGCGTATGGGATCATTCCCTCAGTTTCATTAGCTCTAACCTCAAAGTTGTAACAAACTTCGTGGGAAAACAACTTATCTCCGAATCGAGCATGGTATTTCTTGAGAAGATCAAGATTTTCGTTAGTAATACTGGTATAGCGAATTTTCCCGCTACCAATCAACTTCTGCACCACTTCACAGGTTTCGTCAAACCCATATTGAAGAAAAACACTACTGGTAAACTGAAGAGAGTCGATATAATTTGTCTCTAGGGTCTTCATAACCTTATCCACCTCTGCCTCAACATCTTTAAGTGTGTTGTTTTTTAAATACACAGCCTGGACCACAAAGATGTCTTCTCTCTTAACTAATGATTTCTTGATAGCTTTGCCCAGTATCTCCACGGCGTAACCTTGAGAATACCAATCGTTTGCTTCAACTAGGTTTATTCCCCCGTTTAACATATAGGCGATTGCGTCAACTTGCTTTTGTTCGTTGATGGAGGCATCTCTTTCCATGAAGCCACCAACTCCCCAGGTGCCAATACCAATTTTGGATAAATTTTGTTTACTGATCATATTTATATTAATTATGTAATGTTAGTTTAGCATCAACTTTATACCTATTCTACTAGAGACAGAGTAAAATATTCTCATGTTCATTCGCCAATTTAGTGAAATTAAACAGTTATTTGATCTAAGGGAGACCGAATCGGGGGTACTAGACTATAAAATGACACACTACTCTTTTTCGGGCAAGATAAATCAATCTGGAAAGATGGTAGTCACTCCGCAAGAGCAGAAACATGAACTGCTCAAGGATGTGTGTTCTATGTTAAATGATCGCGGTGGAACTCTATTGTTGGGAGTGGCGGAAGATGATCATGGAGCACCACTAGGCCAGATAAGTGATGCGGGGATTCTTAACTCTGCTATTCCCAAGAAATATGGTGAAACCCTGGAACAATTTATTTTAACTGGCATAGAACCACCTGCCAGAGTATCTATTGCTGAAATTAAAAACGATCTATCTCCAGAAAAGTCATTCATATCTATAAATATACCTCAACAGGCTCACCCAGTCTTTTGCGTTATTAAAGATAAAAGTGGCAATGAAAAGAACGAGATTTACATTCGTAGAGGGAGAAATATCGGGTGTATGACCATAGAAGAGATAAAAGCGAAAGTGCTAGGAAAAGATAAATTTATCGATGATACCACTAGAAAGTTTGATGAGTTGATCAAGGTATTTTCTAAAAGTAACTCACAGGACTTAATGTTGGTTCTTTATGCTTTTCCAAGTTCTCCGAATTTTGATTTTGATGTGACACATTCTGAACAGGTAGAACAGTTGTTGCGGGGGAGCATTGGAAATCAAACAAAATATTTCCGCGTAGCTATGGATACTCTAAATTTGTTTCCATACCCAACATTTGAAGGCATGAGAATAAGTATTCCAGGAAAAGGGTTAGAGGTGTGGGAAAAAGGTAATGTAGTATTCCAGACAAACTTAACTAGACTAGCATATACCCGAAAATTCATACACGAGTCAAAAGATAATGGCATTATTTCTGGAAGACATGAGGTTATTAACCCCTATGTGATTCAGGGTAATATAATAAACTTCTTCAGATTTATTGTCGATTTCTACGAGCACACACAATATTATGGGGATATTCTGATTAATGTGGCATTATGCCCCACTGATGGGACATATGTATATCGAAATGTTGATGGTTGGGGTGCACACTACCAAAACCACGACTTCCAGGCATCGCGAGATTCAGGTTACAAAGGTTTAAAGGTGGAATATGATGCTGTCGGTAGCTACTATGGACCAAGAATAACCGAAAAAGATGAGATTATTATCTCTACAAGATTAACCCTTCCAACTTTTTCTAGTGCAAATTTAGATGAACTCGACTCATTTGTGAAAGAGAAGGTACTGAATTATTTGTGGCGAGCATATACATTCGACTCGTTCCCCGACATCAAGATTGAAAAGTGATAAAGATGATATAATTTGGTGGTCTTACTCTGGGGAACCTGTAAGGCAGTTTACATCCGAATACCCCTAGCGAAATAGGGCTTCCTTAGCTCAGTTGGTTAGAGCGCATCATTCACATTGATGAGGCCTCTGGTTCGAATCCAGAAGGAAGCACCAGCCTATTCAACAGGGGAAAACGAATTTAACGCCGCATTTTTGAGCGTTCGATTCACATTGAAGAGGCCTCTGGTTCGAGTCCAGAAGGGAGCACTTTATGATAGATCTTTCGAAATTTTCACACGGTGATATCCTACCTAATGGATGCATGTGTTGGGTAGGCATGGATGGCATGGCAAGAGCAGTAACAACAGACATGTTCAACACACTAACGGATACTACTAAGCTTAACCTTAGAATAATGGATGAGATAAACGCGAGACTAGAGTGCGATGCAGGTGGTATTCAAACTGCTATTTCTCTTGTTGTAGGGGAGTTGAGGTTTAGAAATGATTTGCTATCTGCAGAGGAACTTGAAACTATTTTTTCCTCAGTTCATCTCGAGGATCAGTCACGTGAGATTGGGAATGCATATGGACGAATTGAGAGTGAGTACGGTCTATAAGTGTAGTTACTTCGCTAGTGACAGGATTTTTTGGAGATGCAGCTCGGTTTCTTTGGGTGTACCTTTGAGACGGATTAGGACCTTGGTCTCTCTTTTACTGCGAGTTAGTTTGACGAGAGATTTTTCACCAAAGGCATCCTGAAGTTTGGATTGAAGTCTAGAGATTTCGTCTGAGATTATGATAGTTTTTTTGGTGTTGCCTGTTTTGTCGCTAAAATCTTTTTTGAGTCGTCTAGCGATCTCCTCGGCTCTCCTGACACTCGCCCCTTCTTTGAGTACGAGTTTGTATGCTTCGATCATGAGGCGAGTATCATCGATACTACTAAGCGCTCTTGCGTGTCCCTCTGAGATCAGACCGCCGATTAGACCATCTTTGAGTGCGTCAGGGAGATCTAGTAACTTGAGGGTGTTACTGACATAGGCCGGAGATTTGGCTACCCTCTTGGCAATATCTGCATTGGCGAGACCAAACTCGTCCATGAGACGCATAAAGGCTTTGCCGCGCTCGATAGGATTGAGGTCGGAGCGCTGCACATTCTCGACGATCGCCATCTCGAGCATCCCCTGAGGAGTGGTCTCTTTGATGACTACTGGGACGTGTGTTAAGCCCACGATCTTACTCGCACGCCACCGACGCTCACCAGCAATGATCTGGTATCCAGCAGGAGTATGAGCGAGTACGAGAGGTTCTAGAATACCGTGTTCTTTGATCGATTCGACTAGATCTGCGACCGTCTCTGGTCTAATAGTGCCTCTGGGCTGGAGTGGATTGGGCTGGATAAGGTTAATATCAAATTCGGCTAAGTGCTGACTAGGTTTATTGCTCATACTAAGAGATTATCATGAAACAATAACGCGTGAAAAGATGACAGAGTGGATCTGACTAGAGCAGAAATTTATTTGGAGACAACGGTAACAAACTGTTTGCCTAGACGGGTAAAGAATTTGACGATACCATCTTTCATGGCAAAGAGCGTGTAGTCTCGACCCATACCTACACCGACTCCTGGTCTGGTACGAGTACCAACCTGCCTTAGTATGATCTGACCGGTTTTTATTTTTTCACTACCGTAGATTTTGACACCGCGGCGCTTGCCTGGTCTAGTTGTTGATTGACGTGTTGCTCCACCTGACTTGACATGTGACATAGTATTATTTTTTCTCTAATATAGTAATGTTTCGGATGACTGTCGCCCCTGGTTTGCCATAAGCGACTGACGAGATGTAATTGTAGCCGAGAGAGACGACGGTGTCAACGGAAATAGTCGGGATCACCCGGCCATAAACCGCAAAACTAGGAATAGTCATCACTACCCTACCTCCAACTGGCAAGATATTATGCCAAGATTT
>CAZSVV010000005.1:0-3345 GCA_964610445.1 uncultured Pseudomonadales bacterium
TCCTATTCCTCTACCAAATAATACAATTAGGTCCTCAAAATCGCTTGGTGGCTTGATTCCATACTGCTGCGCAGCACTCAACATTCTCGCGCTTAATTCACTCGACATATTGATAAAACTCCTTCTGCCTTCTCACTTCCAATAATATGCCCAATGCAAAAAATACAACATGCGCAATATTGGGGGATTATGAGCCTGCCCTATCTCACATATCCCCCAATACTAAGCACGTAATGTTTATCAACATCAAGTGATTATAGGTCGTGACCCTACCTGTAGTGTGTAGTATATGTACTTACACACAAAATGTAGCTTGACGACTATATAACCGAGTGTTAAAGTGCATGTAACGCTCACGCATCCTCAAAACGCGCGTGACGTCCTTGAATAAGAGCATTGCTACACGTGAACCCGGTATTAGGTGATTCAGCGGTAGGAATGCTCTTTTCGTTTCTACTGAGCAGGGTTTTAAGGCCTACTAGGGCAGTATATAAACTTATTTCAAAGACCAACCAAGTTATTAGCTTGATCTAGCGGGTATTATCGCGCGTTTCTTGCCTGGAGTCAACCCATAATAATTTATTACCAACAAATACACATACCCCATAACATAAATAGATCTGGAAAAAAGAATGAATAAGGCTATGTGGATAACTCATGGAAAAGAATACTAGGTATGAATGAAGTGGTTTGTGCAATTTTTACATGAAGTGAGTTTCTCACAAACAAACCATGAATTCAGACCTGAGTGATTACAACGATTTCACCAACTCAGCAACTTTTCGATAACTATTTTTCGAGTAAACCTGTGTATAACCCAGTTTTTTAGCTTCTTTCTCCCGCTTATCATACAAACTTACGCTCCGAATCTCTCCAAGCAGTCCAACTTCACCAATCGCACAACTATCTTTAGGCAAGCTTTTGCCGCTCGCTGAGCTCGCAACGGCCAGAACCACGGCGAGGTCGATTGCCGGCTCGCGAACGGTAAGTCCGCCAGTTACTTTAACGAACACATCTTTTGTACCAATCGAGAGCTTCGTATATTTTTGCAAAACTCCGAGTAGTATTTGTACTCTCCTAACATCGACCCCCTGTGAGACTCTTCTAGGTACTGGTAGCTCACTATTCACTACCAATGCCTGAACTTCTAAGAGCACTGGTCTCGTCCCCTCCATCACTACTGCAATCGCACTCCCTACACTTCCCTCTTCTCTCTCCGAGAGAAAGAGTTCCGATGGGTTAGTTACTTCCTCCATCCCACTCTCATTCATACGAAAAACCCCCACCTCATCAGTCGCCCCAAACCTATTCTTTTGCGTCCGTAGCAGGCGTAGATCATAGTATCTATCCCCTGTTAGCTCCAGTACTGCATCCACCATGTGCTCTAGCACTTTTGGCCCAGCCATCTCACCATCCTTGGTTACATGACCAACCAGTATCACTGGGACATTTTTAGATTTTGCATATGCAATAATGCGTCCAGTACACTCTCTAATTTGTGAAACAGACCCAGCAAGCCCCGGCAAATCTGATGTATATATAGTTTGAACAGAATCAATAATAAGTAATGATGTATCTACTTTATTTATTGTGCTTATTATGACATCAATATCCATTTCGGCGAGCATTTTTAGGTTATTACCATCCTTCTCTCCACCCATCCGATTTACGCGTATTTTGACTTGTCCCGGAGACTCTTCGCCACAAACATATACCACGTTCGACATATTAAGTGAGAGCTGTGTAAGTAGTGTAGATTTACCTATTCCTGGCTCACCAACCATGAGCACCACTTCCCCCGCGACTAATCCTCCACCCAACACTCTGTCTAACTCTCCAATCCTTGTGGTCACTCTCTCTCCTACCTTTCCCTCCACCTCACTTAACGACAATAGCTTTGCATTATTGCTAGACACTTTAGCCTTTGACCTTTGACCAACTACACTTACGCTCTCGGAGAGAGTATTCCATTTCCCACACTCACCACACTGCCCTGCCCATTTTGGACTCTGCGCCCCACAATTACTACATTCATAAACCACACTACTCTTTGCCATTAGCCTATTCTAACATTCGAGAAAGTTTATATTTCAATAAAATCTAATCTTACTATATATTGGAGGTAGTAACTTATACAGGACTAATATACATACCCTCTTTAATAAATCGTTCGGCTTGCTATAAGAAAATATTCTTAACTAGATCAAAACACGCTCGTATTCAAGCTAATTGAAAAGCCCAAGATTGTTAAGATTCCACGCTAGAGAACAATACTTAGAATTATAATCTTGTTAAAACCCCACCTATACTGTCCATTGCATCAATAGCTATTCTTTCGTTAATCTCTCTTTCTTTACGTGGTAGTCTACCACCGTTAAACAGAGTAACCTTCTTTCCCAATTGTCCATCCATTATTCCATCAGCTAGGTCGAGTTGTAGTGCGGTGATTCTAACCATTTCATCGTATTTTGCACCATTAGCAATGGCCTTTGCACCAAAGCTAATATCAACCAAAAACGGTTGAGGTAATCTTAACTTTCTTAGCTCGCTATCTTTCACACCAGCACCGTGTGTCAACAATATACTTCCCGCAGAGTGTCTATGTATAAAATTTGGTCTAGTGATACTTGCAGAAACATTACCTCTTGAGAGAGCTACCGGAGTTTGGTTATGCACGATGTGGCCGGCATAGCCAACATCCAGCCGACTGCACATTTCACGAGTTACACTCTCGACATCATCTATAGCTTGCTTAGCAGCATAGGCACACCCTTCATGACTAGATGCCAAGAGAAGCCCATCTATGTGGGTCATAATTTTAGCTAAAGCAGAGTATACTGGACTCTGGTTTTTTTCGAAAAGATATCTAACTTCGTCAGGAAGAGCATTCTGATCACCACCTCCACGACGAGCAATGTGTGATCCTGCTAATCCAAAAGAAATAGTGTCACCTCCAACCAGAATAGCTTCGTCGATACATCGAGCAAGTCCAACTTCAGCGTAACCAGCCATAAATTCTCCTTTTTCTAACTCTGGAATTTTAACAAACGAAAATAGATCTGACAATACCCTGACGCTAACCTGACAACCTCTAGGTTAAAAAAATACTAGATAATGCAATATTCTAATATAAGTGTCTAGAACTTAACATCCAATTATCACTTAAGATTACCGGACGACCAGCTTCGCGCGACAATCTTTCTTCTTCTTCTCTTCTTCGCTCTAGCCACAATTCATTGAGTGCAATCATCTCTCTAAAATCAACCTCTCCCCCATTATTTATTAGCATATCCAAAGCCTTCCTTGCCCTATTGAAATTCCAAACAAACCTTACCTCTTGACCCG
>CAZSVV010000005.1:3355-11950 GCA_964610445.1 uncultured Pseudomonadales bacterium
CACGACGCTCTTCCGATCTTCACTAATGGCATGTTCATAGCATCAAAATCAACCCCCTGCATTAGAGCATAATTTATCTGCACAACATTCGATCCCATCCAAGACTGCGTACACCCATGACATGGGGCTGTAGTTGTATACAGGATTCCTCGTTTTTCATCACCTACTTGTCGTAATGCTAAAGTTTCGGCATGTTTGTCCAAGCGTATATCACTTCTCGTGTCGTTTCTTGCTATCGTTAATGGGCCATCAAACCTCCTAAAAACTGCCCCATATGGGTAAAAATCCATTTTTCCTGCGATATCAGCACATTCTATAGCCACATCCATCAAGGGATCATGGATATACGATATTGGCTGGGCATTTATTTCCTGGACTGCTGCCCGAGCATCTACCATGTCTTCTGGTCTTCTCCCAATTAGTAAATCAAAAATACTCTTGTATCCTCCATTTGAATCTGGAATTTCAATTTGCATTGCAAAATGGTGTCCGTAATTTTTATAGTTGTTAGTCACAATTACTCTTGGTGGCCCACATGATGAACGAGGCAAATCTGGATCTCTTTCGATCATTACCGTAAATCGCTTAAGTATTTCTGCCTGACTCTCGATTACCGCAACAGGCTCATCATATCCAACTCTTTCCGCAATAGCTTTCATATTAACAACATCAAAATTGGGAAAGGGATTTAAGTAACCATCCTCATACCCACTAAGTCCTTCTATTACTCTAGAAATTAATGAATTTATATCAGTTGGTCGTGCCATTGGATCCATATTTAGAGATGTGAATTCTGCTGTCATATGAGAAAAATCACTGGCTTTCATAATTCCAGTTAAAAATTTGTGAGGACTAATCTCTTGACCATCTTGATTTAGAAGTAAGGCATCTCTTTGCCATTCCAAAATACCACCTATCTGTTGGTTCATCGCTTCACCAAGTATTCTTAGTGGTCGAGCAATTAGATCTGGAGCATCATATCCTACTTCCTTACATAATTGAGCGGCCATCAAATCTGCAACTTGTGCAACACTTGAATCTTTATGTTCTTTGCTTTTCTCTTTCCCACCCATATGTCTATCTTACCCGAAAACATATCCCCTGCGCTTGACCGTCCGCAGAAGATTAGGACTAATCCCTACCTGTTTCATTTTTTGTCGAAGTCTCGACATCACCCGATCAATCGCCCAATCAGAATAATCTTTAGCTTGCTTATCAGTCCATAGTATCTGACCAATTTTCTCTCGGTTAACCACTTCCTGTTTATTTTTTATCATATGAACCAGTACTTTGGTTTCAGACTCACTCATTTCATTTACAATCTTCTTTGCGCCTACATACAAATTACCTTCTACAATCCTGATCTCTTCTAGGTCAACCATTCTTTTAAACACTAGGCTTAAAAGTGGGATCCCTAGCAGGTATATACCATCTTTTTCTAGAACCAACCCAGTTTTGACCAAAAAGTTGAACTCTGGAGTTTGTTTTTGATTTCTACTGATACTACCAGATTCTACAGCTCGCAGTAGATCACGAGATATACTATCCAGTTTTGCCATGATCGATTCTAACTTGATAAGCAATCCAGCATCATCCTCTAGATCACTCCACTGTATATCAAAATCATCTCTTAGCTGCCTTTGCACATGACTAATCAACCAGAGGTATCCCCCACACTTATCTACGATTTCTTGATTTTTTGTGTTAGATAGCGACATCTGCCACATTGACTCGTTATATTTCACAAACTGTAGCGCATCTGCTCTAGAATAAAGAGGGTAAATTTCTACATGATCAAACAACAATGAACATTTATCCACTAACAGTGCGTACTTTTCGCTAGTAATATCTCGATCGCTAAATACTACTACCGAAAAGTTGTGGGCGCTTTGCAACAATTTTTCTACAGCTCTTAGCTGGTCGTACTGATCTGTGTATGGCAACTCCCCTACTCCAGTCACAAAAAATCCCAAATTATATCCTTTATTGACCAGATAGTCAGACAAGCTAGCTAAGTCGGTCATGTTCTTGGGTAAGGATATTGCTCTAGTTCTCACCACCTTCAATAACTCATCAAACATCGCAGAAACAATATTGGCTTTATCTATTGGCACGTATGTTAGTAAATATTTGCGATAATACGGACCAAGAATTTCTTTCAGTAGTGGCTTATTATTGAGTATCTCACCCACTCTATACTCGCAGTCATCTTGGATTTGCAACACAACTCCAGACTCACCATATTTTACGATCTTAAGCCATCGCTCTGCATTTGAATGTGTAGTCCTCTCAGTAATTGGCAAAACATCTGTCTGTCTATACACCATATGTGTCAGAATTATACACAGTAACCGATTAATGTCAAATAGTCTGACATAAATCCTGACAGTATAGATATAAATATTGTATCAAATATTTATTACATACCGCGCGCTTTTTCTCCCTAGAGAAAGTTTTCTTCCCCAAGAGGAAGAAGCTGAGTCAGGTGACTCAACTTCTCTCCTGAGAGCTAACTCGGTAGATGCGATACCAATGCGAGTGCGATCAATATTGCACCAACATTCACTACTAGAGCACAACAAAGAATCATAGGGATTGACTCTTTTAGATCTGAAACGATAGGCGTCAAACCCAAAATGATTAACCCGACACCTGCAGACAATAATAGCCAAAAAATCTGGCCAGCAATGCCGAGGACAGCAGCTAACAGAATTAGTGTGAAACCCACAATCCAACCCAGTCGAGGCAAGTTCATGGTACCACCTGCCACAACTTGGGATCGTAAGTAATCTCGACCTGCTCTGTAATTACGTTAGCCTTCGTCTTCAGACCGGGTAGAACCGGGGCGGGCGAATGAGTAGAAAAAACATCCCAAAAATCGACCAACTGTTCGTCGAAGAATAACTGTCCGTAAAAAACTGGACTCCGATCGCCTGTGAATTTTGTAGAATATACAATTTTCACTTGTTTTACAGTCGACTGGGACCCGAGGGCCCTCAAGGTGATCTCTTGACTAACGTCAAGAGCTATTTCCTCGGTCTCGGTGGGGGCGGAAGTGCCGCAGGCTGCGACACAGATGGCGAGAATCGCCAATAACAAAGTTCGAAACAACATTTTCATTTCTTTTCTATTTTCCTTTTCTTACTAGAGATGTGGAGGTGTAAAAAATACTACTATTCACTCCCCTCTACATACGATCTCTCATATATAGGACGGAGTGAACAGTTGCGCGGTATGTAAAAGTGCAAAAATCAGGAGCATGGAGTAAATATACGCAGTGTATACACACCATCCTGCTGATGGCGCGATAATACCCCGTAATAGTGAAAAATGCAAGCTATAGGACCAAATATTGAAAAATCTATTTCCCCATCTCAAAAGTATACACAGGCAGACCCCAGGCAAGAGCCGAGACAGTTTGGCGCACACCTTCGTTTTGTAGGTGCTCCATATGGGTCATCACAGCCTCTGGGTCGACATCTAGGTCTTTAATCAAGGTCTTACCCTCTTTGGCTAGAAGATAAGCTACTTTTTTATTTAGATACTGCACTACCTGTGGATGATTTACAAACATCGAGATCTTGCCGTCAGTGGGTGCCACCATGGGTATCAAGGTCTCATCACTCAATTCTTCAAACGGTATTACTATATTTACGACCGCCCCTTCTTTATGATCTCCAGGTAACATGGGATAGGCTAGCTGTCCTGCTTTCTCTGGTACATTCCACATGTTGTCAAAGAAGGCGACCGACAGGGATCGTAATACTTTTTCGCTCATTCCATACTGAGCTGGCTTGGTCATCATAAGTTTCATATGACCACATCCGATAAACCGCGGGTCCAGTAGGTAGCGAGAGAGAAATACTTGTAGTCTAGGATCAGGGTTAGTCACAAAGTTATACATTTCTTGGGCAGTGTGGAACTTCTTGCCAGCCATCCGCTTAGCACCAAAACCCTCATTGAGGAATTGTGCTAGGTGATGCATCGCGTGCTCATCGGTATGCATATAAAAACGTCCAACATGGCCTAGGTACCAGTCAAACACTTTAAGTATCTCTCCTGGGTTAAAATGTCGACCTGCGACCGCTCCAACAGCTATCACAGCTTCCGCTAGGCGTGACACGTCTCCACCCGGGTTACCCACCACTGGGTTTGTCTCACGACCATCCACACACGCGTCATATTCGTGCTCAAATATCTCACCCAGTTTCACCCAGCGTACTACTCCCTTTTGTTTCAAATAAGAAGCAATTTCTGCTTGAGTATAAGTTTTCTTTGGATTGGGTAGTGCTGTAGCTTTCATATCTCAAATATTCTACCATTCTGACATAATTCTGACCATACAAAAATTACTGAGAGATTGTCGATCATTCTAGAGTAAAACTCGAAAATCGGATTATTCTTCTACTGCACTGAGTAGTCCCTTGAGCTGCTCTTCGACTGCTTTCCAATCGCCATTAGCACCTCGAATCTCTTCAAAGATCCACTGTAGGTCTACTAGGATCTGGTCATCCTTGACTATCATTTTTGTTTTTGACATATCTTCTCCCTTCGCCCGCCAAAGCCTTGGCGACGGCGGGTATTTTTTATTTGTATCCGACTGGTACTTCGGTTAAGACTGGTCCGAGTGACATGCGGCGGTTAGCTGGATCGACATTTTCAACTAGAACTTCGATCTCCTCACCCATTGTAAGTTCAGGGAAGCTTCCCATTCGTGACACATGGATAAGTCCGTCTACTCCAGGCTCAAAGTTCACAAATGTGCCAAATGGTGCGCTGCGCGAGACCTTGCCCTTTACGGTTGTTCCTGCTGGGTATTTATCACCTGCTGCGGCCCATGGATCATTCTTTAGCTGTTTGATAGAGAGGTTGAGTTTGCCTGTTCCCTCTTCAACTCCCATTACTTTAACTTGAGCGCTATCTCCGACCTTAAGATACTTGTGGATATCATCCACTTTTTCCCAGGAGATCTCAGAGATATGGACTAATCCCTCGACTGTAACGCTGCCAACATGGATTGCTACAAAGGCCCCAAAGTTAAGTACGCCCGTTACCTTACCTTCGAGCTGATCTCCGACTTTGACTGCTTTAAGAGCAGTCTCGCGCTCAGCCATAACGGCTGCTTCGGATACATGCTTCTCAGAGAAGATAAGCCTGTTCTTTTCGCGATCAACTTCGATTGGTTTAACCGCAATAGCTTTGCCAACGAGTCCCTGTAGGTTGCCGGCAAATACGCTGCCAAACTGTGAGCTGGGGATAAATCCACGCAGTCCCTGCCATTTTACGATCATGCCACCGCGATTTAGCTCGACAGATTTTACCTGGACTTCGGTCTCATTCTTTAGATAATCATCAAGCATGTCCCAGAGTTTGCCCATCATAGCTCTTCGTAGTGAGAGTAGGATCTGTCCCCTCTCATTCTCGTCAGATGCTACATAAACGTCGATTTCATCGCCGATTTTGATAGTCTCAATAAATTCTTTGGCAATTTCGTATTCTTTGTCTGCGACCACTCCCTCTGTCTTGGCTCCTACATCAACTAATACCATCTTGCGGTTAACCATGGTAACTAGGCCTGTCATGGTCTCACCTTTTTTTGGCACCGAGAGCGTATATCCTGCACTAGATAGGAGATCCTCCATGGTAATGGTAGATCCCTTTTTCTCTACTTTTTCTACTTTTGGAGCCTTCTTTTCGACTTCAGCTTTAACTTCTACCTTTTCCTTTTCTACTACCTCGACTTTTTTAGTAGTTTTCTTAACTACTTTCTCCTCAACTTTCTCAGATTTTTTTGTCTTAGCGACTGTTTTTGCTTTTGGCATAGTAAATAATCCCCTTTCTTATAGAACCTCTATTCTACCTCAAGATGAAAATTACTTCAACACTTGTCTTAGTTGTTAGACACACCAGGAATTAATTCTGATGGTGAGATTTCATAAACGCTCGTAGGTACTTGGAGTGAGATAACAAAGTATCTAACCACTACCACTAGAGCACCTAGACCTAGTGCAATCAGCAGCATCCCAAAAAACTGATTATTCCTGATCCCAGTTGGGCTCATCGAAGATTTTGTTATTTTCTTAGTCGTTGTCTTTTTGGTTACTTTTTTCTTGGGCATAGAACTCCTTATTGGTGTGTATCTACACTCCAATATACACTATTTTAAAGCTCTGCAATAACCCCTCCACCCACAACACATCCCGCCAGATCATATAGGACAACGCTCTGTCCTGGAGCGACCGCAAAAACAGCTTCCCTTAGATTAATTATGTTCCCATCAATGCTTATTACTGGTACCAGCTCCCCGAGATTACGTATCCGTATCCGCAGTTCTGTATCATCTTTAACTTTTAAAGTTAACCTTTTAACTTTAATCATATCCAGGTAACACTCATCTCTCTCCGCAACCAAGAGCATGTTGCTCGTCTGATTTTTACCAATCACATATAGTGGTGGCATATCTGAGCTTTGCACCGAAGGAGTGGTATTCCACCCACCCCTACTCCCAATCGTATAGAACCATAACCCCTCATGTGTCCCGATAGTTTGGTCCTTCCAGACCACATTTCCTGGCTTTACTCCCAACTTATCTCGCAAAAACTCTCTCACATTAAGCTCGCCTATCATACACACTCCCATCGAATCTGGTTTATCTGCATTTGGGAGGCCTAGCTCATGCGCTTTTTGCCTGACCCAGCTCTTCTCTACGTCCCCCAGAGGCCAGAGGATCTTCCCTAGTTTTTCACTCGCTACTTGCCAGAGAAAATATGTTTGATCTTTGCTTAAGTCGACCGGCTGCCTGATAGCGTGCTCACGCTCTACACTATCCCCTATTCGTGCATAATGACCCGTCGCCAGGTAGTCAAAACCATTTTGTTCCATGTATTCATAAAGTAATCCAAACTTGATGTCTCGGTTACAGATAATATCTGGGTTGGGAGTCCTCCCTGCTTGGTATTCATCCAAAAAATACTTTACAACCCGCTCCTTGTACTCTTTTCTCAAATCCAAGACTTCAAAAGGAATGCCTAATTTTAGCGCTACTTGAAGCGCGTCTTTTTTATCTTGATCAGTCCGACACCCTGGCTCGTTGTATGCTTCCACAAAAACTCCAGAGACCTGATATCCTTTCGCCAGTAGCATTGCTGCAGCAACAGATGAGTCCACCCCCCCACTCATCCCAACAAGGACTTTTTTTTGACTCATATGAGTTATCCTACAACCACTGCAAACTGTTTTAAATCACGCCTCCCTATCAACATTTTCGTCCTGAGTCTAGATCGATCAGCAATCGAAGTCTGAGTCTTTACTCTACGTCCAGCCATCACAAAATTAACCCCGACTATTTTTCTTCTCTTCCGACCATTGGCATTCCGGAAATAATCGTAATAGAGCACATTATCGCTATCTGTTAGTCCCAACTCATTCGCGAGCGCCTCATCTATACTACTACCGTCTGCTCCAGTATCAATTTTGGCTTTTACAGTCATATTTTTGCCATTTAGACCATGTATCTCCACTTCTTCGTAGGCGCCCACAGTCTTTCTCCCCAGACCCTTCTCCTGCAACTTAGGGTCAGCAAAGAGTGCTTGAGCGACTCGAATCCCATGCCTAGGTGAAACTACTTTTAGGCCCTGTACACGGTTTAGGCGCTCCCATAGACCCGCTCTATTAGCTATCTGGATCTTTAGTCCTGGCTGCGCATTTACCTCCAGTATCATCGGCACTGCTCCCACCGTATCATCTGTGTTTACTTTTACCTTTACACTTTCACTTTTTACCTTATCTGATACTGTCTGCAAGACGATATCAGAAGCCATATACCCGAGCCCTATCGCTTTTGAGGCGGCAATTGCCGTCTCTAGTATCTCCTCCCATTGTGGGATATGGATACCAGCGAGCTTGCGCCTAGTCCCTGGGAACACGTCAATTGGCATGCCATGATGAACGCCATATGTCGTAATCCCTGTTGCTATATCTATACCAGCTGCTGCTGCTCCCTGAAAAAGGTTTGCTCTTCCACCCGATTCTTCCGTTGGCAACCTCACATAGCTCATGATCGGTATTTCGTTAAACACTATCACTCGGATATCAGGTGTCCCGTGATAACTATACTTCTCAAATACTGGATGCACTCTCACCCTCTCCTCTATATAAGCAATATCTGGCTGGTCATCCATCGAGTACCTACCAGACAAAATATCAGCGATATGTAGTCGTATGTCTGCAGTTGCAAAAGTATCGCCTTGAGAATCAATCCACTCTCCAGCAAACTCACCTTGACGCTCAATAACTACTATCCCTTCACCTCCCAAACCATTGTTTGGTTTAACTACAAAGTCGGGTGGTAGAGTTAAAAAATCAAAATTGTCTAGTTGCTCAAGAGTAGAGATCCGAACATAAGTTTTGGGGACTCTGACATGTGCCTTGTGTAGTGTCTCTTTGGTCAGCAGTTTACTGTTCGCGATTTTTTTACCGCTCCTGCTATTATACTTAGAAGTATAGAGGTGGTTGCGTGAATTAAGTCCTAAAAAGTCATGGAGTTTCATATGCTCTCCCCCACTACTCTTCTTCGTCATCCTTAACTACGCGGCC
>CAZSVV010000005.1:11960-27557 GCA_964610445.1 uncultured Pseudomonadales bacterium
AATCTTAAGCCCGTGTATTTACCCATAAAGATGTCTGTAATCGCTAGTCCCAAAAAGATCATTTCTGGCCACAGTATTACTGCTCGCTGTACTAGTTCCCACCCTAAGATCAATGAAGTAATGATCGCGAGGCCAACTGTTTGTATTATCAAAGTCCTAGCCTCATTACTACTACGTCCAGACTGTAGATCGATAAATGTCTCAGCAAGTAACATCAAAATCAGAATCGGGAAAATACCAATACTAGTCAGGTTGTTATATCCCCACTCGCCAGCCACAAACATGACTGATAGTACGCCTGCCGAGACAAACCATAGTAGTAGGGCTACGCGCGGAAGATACTGGAGACGAAAGTTTTTGAGTAGACTCCTTGAGAGTATGGTCACGGCCAATATTAGGACAAAGAGTATAAACCCTGCCCACACACCAGTTGCCAAAAATGCTACTGCGAGGAGTGCTGGAGTCAGGATCCCCGTCCCACGGATACCAATTAGATGTCGCGAGGCAGCGACCAAGGTAACAGCGAGCGGAAAAAGGATGATCAGTACGAGGGTATTTGCCGGCACACCCTGCTTAACTGCTCTCTCAATAAAATATCGCAAAAAGTTGTGCCACGCTAGCTCGCCAGCTGGGTTGTCATCGATTAATCTCGCAAGCTTCCCTTTTACTTCTGCAGTTGGCTGGGTAAGATCTGCTTTTGGTACAAAATCCTCTGCTTCTACCTGAGCACTAGAGCTCGAAACTTGTGCACTGTCAGTAGCCGCTGTTGCTGCCGTGGTTGCATCTTGTGCACTCACACTGCTCATGGGGAGCCACAGGGAAATTAATAGTACAAATAATATCTTAAGCATACAAACGTATTATACCAAAAACCCCGCCTAAGCGGGGTTTAATTGGCTTGCGAGACTAGTAATAGTCTTAGATTTTAAAGAAGTGGTTCAAAAGCACTCCATGGTTGTGCACCAGAGATAATCTTTTCGTTAACAAAGAAGGTAGGCGTACCCGATCCACCTGTTAGAGACTGGACAAACGCCATGTCTTCAGCTGGCTGACCTGCGTATTTTTTACTATCGATACAGCTCTGGAGCTTACTTCCGTCAGCCGCATTACCAATCAACTTGATCAGATCTCCGGCTTTAGTTACATCATTTCTCACAACATCGTTAATCATGTCATATGCAACCTTTGTCATGAGTTTGTCATGAGTCTGCCAGAATTTACCTTGATCATGAGCACAGTACATTAGTTGAGTTGCGAGCTCTCCATTACCATGGCCATTAGAGTAAAGGAAGATAAATGATGCCTTACCATCTTCGACCATCTTTTTGATCTCTGGTACTGGGGGTACATAACTACCACCGTCAGCTTTTAACTTAAACTGAGCACTAGAGTTGTTGAGTTCAGGATGTAGCCCTGCTGCGATATGGCAGAATGGGCAAGATGGATCAGACACTTCGGTAAAAACTATCTTGGCATTTTTATCACCAAAAGTAATATGTTTTCCATCAAATTTTTCTTTTACTTTTTCAAAATCTACAGTCGTTGGCTCAGCCACCTGTTGTTGAGCTCCGGGCTGTACTGCTGCCCCTACTCCTTTTTCCAACATCTCAGTTTTTGTCTTGTAAACACCCAAAAAGTAGGCACCCACGACTAGTAATATCACCATTAGATATTGCTGGACTGTCTGCTTCATATACTAACTCCTCCCAAAATTATCGTTGTTAAGCTTTTACTCACTATATATTAATTTGGATATCTCGCCAATCCCACCAAACTGTCTCAAACTAACCATTTAGTATGTACTCTCAACCTTGGACACTTTCTAACCACCGCTCACAATCTAGTGCTGCAGCTATCCCCATCCCAACTGCAGTCCCTGCCTGGCGATACCGGTGGTCAACACAGTCCCCTGCCGCAAATACTCCTGGAACACTAGTCATCGTTGGCCAGACTACTTCTATATTTTCTCCCGCGAGCCTACTCGCCGATTGAGTCAGGATATAGCCCTCTTGGTCTAGTTTGACCTTAGATTCCTTCAAAAATCCAGTCGCAGGCAGGTGTCCTATTGCAAAAAATAACCCCTCAACATCCACTACCTTCTCCTCTCCATCCACATCTAATACAAGCTGTTCTACGCGCTCACCCTTAATCGCTTTAAGATTTGTCTTCCACATTACGCTAATCTGATCCCGATGCTGCTCTAGGCGCTTCTGCATGGCCTTAGAAGCTCTAAACTCGGTCCCTCTGACTAGTAAGGTCACATGACTCGCAAACTTGGTAAGGGCGGTTGCATCTTCAATTGCTGAGTCACCTCCTCCGATCACATAAACGTTTTTGCCCTTATAAAAAGCTGCATCACAGACCGCACAGGTCGAAAATCCTTTGCCCCAGTATGCATCTTCCCCTACCCCGAGTAGTCTAGGAGATGCGCCCATTGCCAGGATCACGGCGTCATACTCACTCTGCAATTTTTCGATATCTACGACAGTCTCATATTCAACTCTTGCTCCAAATTTTTGTGCTTGCTCTGTCATTGCTACCATCAGTTCTGGTCCTGTTTTGCCTACTACTCCTGGATAGTTCTCGATTTCGGTCGTCTTGGTTAGTTGTCCACCTGGCTCTTCACCTGCGTATACGACAGTCTCAATTTCCGCACGGCTAGTGTATATCGCTGCAGCTAGTCCTGCTGGCCCAGATCCTACGATCGCTACTTTGTGTTTGTTCATATCAATATTCTATACCACATAGGTGAGTTGCAGAGTGTAGTCACATCTCGCAACCAAAAAAATATTCGCAGCTCGGGTAGAGCGAGACATAGATCAAAATTTCAGTAGAAATTTATGATCGGTTTTTTGTGTGATGGTACGACGAACTCGAAAACGAGTCCGCAGCCTTGCATTTTACCGCAAAACATGCGGTAATAACCTCATGCCCTACTCCCCCAAATACCAAATCACCAACAAGCTCCTAACTCTCGTCGGTTCCGTCGATGCTGCCCGCGAGGTGATCACTACCGCCCCTCTCGTCCCTGCCTGGGAGCGCAAATTCCAGAACGAAGCTCGGTTGCGCACTATCCATCATGGTACTCACCTTGAGGGTAATAATCTCAATCTCGACGAGGTCGAAAAAATAGTCGAAGAACCAGAAACAGGCGAATCTCTAGCTCGTGAGCGCGATATCAGGGAGGTAATCAACTATCGTGAGGTCATGGACTATATCGACCTTCTCAAAAACGAGCTATCCAACTCTCCGTGCCCTAGTCTAACCGAGGGTATGCTCAAAGAAATTCATAAAAAAACTGTCAGCGGGATCCTAAATGAGACCGAGGCAGGTAATTACCGTACCCTAAGGGTGGTAATAAGGAATACCACAACCGGCGAGATCACCTTCCGTCCACCTGCTCCCCCAGAAGTTCCAACATTGATCTCTGACTTCTTCTCGTGGCTGGGTAGCAAAGATGCAGAGAACACTCACCCACTAATCAAAGCTGGTTTAATCCATGCTGAGCTAGTCCGTATCCACCCCTTTACCGATGGTAATGGTCGTGCCACCCGTGCCCTCTCCCTCCTCCTCTTACTCCTAGAGGGTTATGAAATCAAAAAATTCTTTAGTCTCGACGAGTACTATGACCAGGATCCTCAAGCTTATTATGATGCCCTCAAATCTGTCGAGATCACCGGTGACCTCACAAACTGGCTTGAGTATTTTGTCCTCGGTATCAGCATCGAGTTTAATCGAGTCAAAACCTTGGTCCAAAAACTATCCTTAGACCTGCATCTCAAAGAAACGATTGGCGGCAAACAGATCGCGCTCTCAGACCGCCAGATCAGACTAGTCGAATACTTGGAGAAATATGTCAGCCTAGGTATGGCCGAAGCCCGCGATCTCCTGCCAGACGTCTCAGACGATACAATTCGCCGTGACCTAAGAGACCTAGTCGAAAAAAAACTAATTAGCCGTAGGGGCAACACCAAGGGTGCCAAATATTACTTAACTAACAGCAAAAACTCATGAACTATACAACTGACCCGACCTTCCTCATGATGATCTTTATCCTCCCCTCCCTCTTTGGGCTCTCTTTACTCGGTGAGGGTGTTAGCAAAATCATGAACTACGATTCTAGAGGATGGATAGGAGTCACGGCTGGGGGATGCTTTATCGTGATAATCATTCTTGCGTATTTTATTTTGAGTACAAACGCCGTAGTCTAGCGATCGATTGTGCCTGGTACCACTTCTTCCCACTTAAGAGCAAACACTTTCATCGATTCAGGTATGTTGTTGAGTAGGTCAACACGATAAGTAAATTTCTCTGCAGCAGAGGCAACATTGTTTGATTGTAAATCTCGTCCAAAGTTAACCCCTCCCCACGCAACCACGCTCCCCTGAAAGTTAGCTGCGACATCAGTCCCGCCATTACTCTCAGTAATGAGCGTACTATCGATTACAAATAGTCCAGCAATATCAGTTACTGCAGGCGAAACTCTAAGATCTCCGTTTACTATAAAAGCTAGAAATCCTCCATCAGCAATAATAATATTGCTAGCTATCCTGAGGTCACCGTTAACAAAGACTACGTAGCTCTCACCCGATGCAACTGTCCATGGAGTCGTGACACTAGCCTCACTTCCACTTGGGTTGAGATAATAGAATACTTTATTCGGGTTATTAGCTGGCTTATTCATAGTGTCCGCTGCCCAATCATTGGTAGTATTTGGCGTTACTCCCATATGA
Organism: uncultured Pseudomonadales bacterium; assembly: GCA_964610445.1. Classification (GTDB taxonomy): domain Bacteria; phylum Patescibacteriota; class Microgenomatia; order UBA1400; family UBA12108; genus GWF. The sequence continues at coordinate 16,694 of CAZSVV010000005.1, forward strand.
GCAGCAAAATAGTCGTAGTTCATTAGTTTGCCACGGTACCGGGTAGTCGCTGTATACCCTTCTGCAGATACTGCGCCAGTTCCCACATCCACAGATCCACTAGATCTAGTGAGTGCACCTATTGCCCCACCAAGTCCAGAATCAATGAGGTAGGTAGATGATGATGGTAGTTCGCTACGCACATTGCCTGACGCGTAGATATTACCCCCCACTGCCTGCCACCACGCTTCTCTTCGAGGGGTAAGGAAGAATTGATAGTCTGCAGGACTTGGACTCGTGATTGAGCTGATTGTCGGACAGTTATTACACCCAGATGCTGTAGAACAAATATATCCACTAGGGATACCAGATAGATCTAAATATGCAAAGCTAGGAGCAGTCCCAGCAGAAATACTAAACCGTCCATCAGTCCCAATGGCGCCTGTATATGCCGTATCACGCAGTGTAACAGTCAAGCTACCATAAGTAGTTGAGCTCCATGGGGTACTAGTTGAACAGTTATTGTTTGTATCCATAAACACACGACCAGTAACTGTATTGTTAGCAGGAGTTGTGTAAGAGCCAGTAACAGCGGATTGGCAAGTCGAATTTTGGTAAGTCACAACTCTAAAATAGTAAGTCGTCGCAGGGCTGAGTCCAGTAACAATGTAGCTATTTGACGAACTAGCAAGAGTTGCATTTACTTCGCACGCATTAGCCGTCGGACATCCATTAGTTACCTCTGTTTGGCTTTGGTCAACATACAGTCTCTGAGACGCTCCACCACTCCCAATTGTCCATGCTAGATTAGCGGTAGTTGCACTAGCTCCCTGGGTGATACTTAGTCCTGTAGGCGAAGTCGAGGTACAGTTGGAGACACAGCTCCAAGTGGTCGTGACAGTTCGACAAGTTGCTAGATCATTTTTAATCCAATTCCCGCCTCGTTGGTCACAGTTGCGTCCACAACCTTTCTCTTCATCTGGACAGTCACAAAAACAGTTACTGCTACCACCTCTTGGAGTTCTCGAAATAAAGATATCATCCCAATCACTACATCCAAATTGTGAAGGAGAGTTGCAGCCGAGGTCACGAGTGTATATAGCACCTTGTGTCTGAGCAGGTGTATAAGTACTACCAGGCGCACAACAACCACAGTTTCCTTGACATATCCCTTTTATCTCAGATCCATCGCAACCAGTCACTATATGTCGCGATGGAAAATACGAATCGCATGCTCCTCTATGCATACACTGCGCAAGGTTGCTGTCGTTCCCAACACCTCCGGACCCTGTGTAAAGTGTAGGATTCCCACAACTCAGTGTAGTTCCACCTCCGCACGACTGACCTTGAAAGGCCCCTCCACCTCCACCCGTACTCCCACCGCTTCCCACAGGATAACATTGCCCATTTGGCGCCTCATACTCTCCAGAAGGGCAATTAGTTGCAACACACCCATTACACCCATCAATCCACACCTGCTGACCAGTTTCAGGATCTATATAAGGCTGGTTTACTTCACACCCTCCGCACCATTGTTGAGCATAAATTGATGAAGGCAGAACTATTGCCCTGAGTACTATATATGCAAACACGAAGTATGTGACTAATTTTCGCATACACTACTCTCCAACCTACCTATAACTTTATATTTCCCACTCAGTGACCACAGCTTGTCTATTACTTTTTTACCATCTTGCTCTAGCCACTGCACTGTTACCAGATATTCCTGTTTCATCGATTCTTTCCAACTAGACATGTCTATGTAGGTTATATAAGGGTTCAGACTATCAGTTGATTGATTATCGTTGCCCCCATCTGTGTCCACAAGTTTTTTCCAGATCCCACAGCTATCTCGATGGTAATACACGCTAGTCGATTCTGCATGATCAAATCTTTTTAGCCCTGCCAGTGTCCAAAGGGCGAGTGTGTTTTCGTCACTAAAAGTAGTTGAGTAAAATCCGCTCACTCGCTTTGACTCATTATTGGCAATAAAATCGCTCCAAGTATACCTCTTGTCAGGGATGTCAGCCAACAAATAGTTGGGGATAATGCGCAATAGTCCTCTGCCGCCAGTGCTAGAGAATACAATTACTGAAATCAGTATCAAAGTTAACAGTATTCCACCGATCACCCATATCTTCATGACCTAATGCTAGCACATTCCACAACCTTTCAACAATGGTATACAGGACTCTACTCACCGGGAGTAAGGAAAACACGTTCGTACATTGGTTTACCATTAGTATCTTTCCAGAAAAACCATGCATCTGGTTGATCATCTCGATTATAATACACTTGACCCCAACACCCTTTACCAAGATAATAAACAATAATATTCATCCCAGTACCTTTAATTATTCTCTCATTTACGAACAAGAGGTATGCGTCAGTCAATGGTTGTCCATAATCATCTGTGTAATCCTTTAACTCATTCGGAACAGCACGCCCTACTTCAGATTCGAGATATGGTGTAATTTTACACTTACCGCCTTCAACCAGTAGGCTGCCCAAAAATAGCGGGTCCCAGCTACCATCAATATATACGGTCTCTCCGCTTTCTTTCTCTACTAATGAAATTTTTCCATCTTGAGCAGTAACTGTTTCAAATTTATCTTTATCCTTACCATCTAAATCAATTTTCCACTTGTCCATGTCTGCATTAAACTGCTTTTCTGTTGGTGATACTACATCCACCCAAACTCCTCGTTTTAACTCATATCCAGCTATGGACTTAATTCTGCCATCTGCTCCAAACTTAACATCATCTGGATCTACTTCATCAAAACTAGCTCCATCAACGTGTAATAGTACATTGCCATCGATCGTCAAAAATGCTCCATCTCCTAAATCAACGCCAAGATCACCATCCACATCTGCGTGATAAGTGTATTTTAATCCGTCTAGGGGTACACCCCAAGCATTCAGTTGATCGACAGTACTCTGCATCCCACCAACCAAATCAGTCGGAATCAAGGCAGGCGCAGCATTCTTTGAAGCACCTGGGCCAATATCTAATCCATCATCCATATCAGGATTGATAGTGAGGTAAGTTTGACCGCTTTCAGGATTGTTTACAGAATAAATTAACCTACCAGTCGGCACGCCATCATCTCCTAGTTCAGCTGCAATTCTGATATTCGGTTGGCCATCTCCTAGAAATACTCCCCAGACTGCTGCTGGATTATCCCATCCAACTACTTCTGCCAATCCATCACTCTCAGCTACATTCGGATTAGCTGGATCTACTTTCTCCAATTGACTAGTTAATACTACCCAACTAATTGTTCCGTTATCTTTGTCGACAAACTTTTCAGCCAATTGGGGCGGCAAATCAACACCACCAGATACTACTGCTATTTCTCCAACTGTCATACCCTCTTCATTCGTGATATTAAAACCACCAATCACTGTGAATCCAGATTCGTTGCCTGGAGCATTTTCGAGTGTTTTTGCATCTGGATACCAATAGACCATGCTTTTATCAAAGCTAGACACAGTGCTCGATATATCCAAAATAGGCTGTACTGCACCGTTGCCAGTAGAGATATCCTTACCACTTTCCAGCACTATGTTCTTTGGCAATATTTCGCCACTGACTGGTGTAGCTATAGAGAGACCATCAACAGTGGGTGTATTAGTGAATGTAGGCGAGATAGTTGGTGAATGATCTACATCATCGTTGTTATTATCAGTCGCTGGTACAGGATTTCGTCCGTCAGGCGTAAAAAGACCACAAGCAACTCCCCCCAACACCAATACTAGTAATCCAAAAATTAATCGCTTTTCAGATTTCGTTAACACTTTATCAGTCCAAGGATGCCCTTGTTCCTCGTTCATTCTCTTAAGAAATTCTAATGTGTATTCGTGCATAAGTTACACCCTCTATAGAGTTAGTAATAACAATTCATAGATCCTATAATAAGTTGCGGAAAAACACCATACACACCGTTTACACACCCTATAGCAAAAATCCGCATCATTAATTAATCACTATATCACACTATCTCTGTAAATGTACATATCTACTCGAGAAGTCATATCCTGCTGTATCATATCTCTATGCAAGACTTTAATATATCCACCTACCTCAGCCAGATAATACTAGCCAAGACCACCTCTCACAAAGGCGAAAATGGCCGTGTCCTCGTGATCGGAGGGTCCAAACTCTTTCATGCTGCTTCCTTCTGGAGTGCTGCCATGGCTAGCCGCCTAGTCGATATGGTGCACTTTACTAGTCCAGTCCTTGAGAACAATGACCTTATGAGACTGCGTGCCAAAGACAAGTTTTGGGATGGTATCGTCGTCCCCTACGAGGAGATTGACCACTATATCGAGGAGGACGATACTATCCTGATCGGCCCTGGCATGGAGAGAGGTCAAGAGACCAGAGAGATAGTTAACAACTTACTCAAAAAATATCCCGACAAAAAATGGATTGTGGATGGCGGCGCTCTCCAAGAAGTTGACCCTAACCTCCTAACAAGCAGTATGATAATCACTCCAAACTATAAGGAGCTAAAGCTCATAAATACGAAATACGAAATACTAAATACGAAACTACCTTGCACAACTCTCTCCAAAGGTCCAACCGACACCATCACAAGTGCTGACCTACTGAATCGCCGAATCGCCGAAATTCAAATCCCCGGCGGCTCACCAGGACTTACAAAAGGTGGCACTGGAGATGTACTAGCAGGACTAGTTCTTGGCCTGAGCGCAAAATCCCCCGCTTACCCTAGCTGTGTCGTCGCTAGCTACTGCCTCAAAGCTGCCTCAGAAGAACTTGCAAGCTCAATGGGACCCTTCTTCTCCCCTACTGACTTAATCAAGCAAATACCAATAACCCTAAACACTCTACTCAAAGCCTAACTACACTCGCTTTATCATCAAAATAGTTTAGTGTCTCTTCCTCTGCCGAAGTAATAATCACTTGCCTACCGTCCATCATCCTCACTACTTCACCTCGGTGCACTATATCTAGCTCACTAAAAATATCGTCGAGTAAAAGTAGTGATTTTACCCCCAGTTTTGACTCCTGGTACTCCATCCCGCCAATTTTGAGAAACAACACCCCTAGTCGCTGCTCCCCTCTGCTACCATATATCATGAGATTTTTAGAATCTGTGGGTCCAACCAACTCGTATAGCTCAAAATCATCTTTATGTGGACCGACCAGTGTGTGTCCAACCGCTACCTCTGCTTCAGCATATTGAGCAAGCCTAGAAGGTGAGATTATCGAAGCCTTATACTCCATTCGATATTTCCCAAACGGGACCAGTGCATGGTCATTGAGATACTCTATATAACTCCTACGGTACTCAGATATTATTTCGCCATTTTTTATTAAAGACTGATCCCAGTATGCTAGCTCTACCCTCTTGGAGATCCCGTCTCTTATCTGATCCAGTAGCCTATTCCTCCGCTTAAGCGTGGCCTCATAGACAGATAGCGCTCTCAAATACTCTGGGTGCGCCATCCCAATCGCTAGATCTAGATACCCTCTGCGTCGAGAGGGTGATCCCTCTAGTAACCGCATATCCTCAGGTCTAAATAAGGTAGCTGGCAGATTTCCTACAAATGTCGCTCTGACTCTCCCTACCCCATCTACCAAATACCTCCGCTTAGGTGTTCTCTTACCCATATAGACTCCTCTCGTCAAAACTACCGAGAGGTCGCGACGCTCCCCCAAATTTTCGACTATTCCACTCACACTCCCCAGTTCTGAGTCAAAATTTATCATCTCCTCAATCCGGCCGGCGCGATCACTCATGCCTGTTGCTAGTAAATAAATCGCCTCAAGAAGATTTGTTTTACCGCTCCCATTAGGGGCAATAAGTAGCGTGACCATTCCAAAGTGATGGGTCGCTAGTTTGTAACTACGAAAATTTTTAAGTATTAGCCGCTCAAGTCTCATGTACCAGGGATTATAGCTTATCTATTTTTGGCAAGTCTCACAGAGCCACGTGCCCCGACCACCCACTACAATTCTTTTTAATTTCTCTCCACATTTAAGACACGGTTTGCCAGTTCTCTTATACACCCTAAATTCATCCTGATAGCTCCCTTTCTTCCCAAGTGCATTAACATAGCTATTATCACTCGCTCCACCTGTAATGAGTCCTCGCTCCATGACACGTCTCAGGCTTAATAGGAGCTTTATACTTTCTTTTTTTGTCAAACTATTTGCTAGTCTCCTCGGATCAATCCCCGCTTCCCACAGTCCGTCGTTGGCATAAATATTCCCGACCCCTGAAAGAAGTACTTGATCCAAAATAAGGTTTTTGACAGGTCTTTTGTACTTTTGCATCAATTTATTAAAACCATCTTCTGTGATCTCCCATGGGTCAGGTCCTAGCTTACTTTTCTGTCGCTCGTGCTCTAGTCGTATATCACCCACGTATTTCACATATCCAAAAGTGCGTGCGTCCCAGTAATAAATCTTTTGACCGTTAGCTAGCTGTATTACTACTCTCGTATGTGGCATTAGGTCATATGTTGCAACATCAACTACTAATCTCCCTGTCATCTTGAGATGGATCACAAATCCCCGCCCTGAATCAAAACTCACAAATAAATACTTGCCTATTCTTGCAACTCCGGCGATTGTTTCATTTTCAATTAACGCGTTCCCAACGTAGCAGTTCGCTCGCCGCACGGTGATGCCAGTCACCACAGCACCTATGACCGACTCTTCGAGCTGTCTCCTAATTGTCTCAACCTCAGGTAGTTCTGGCATATCTCCCTAGCTCCTTTTCTTCCCAATTAGCCCTAATTATTAGCAAGGGCAACAGTATTAACAAACTAAACCTGAGTCCTAGCCGACTACCGTTAGCAAATGATAGTCCCACAAAAGTCATCATAATGCCTAGGTACATCGGGTGGTTAAAATATTTATATATTCCTGTCTTAACTCTTTTTTGTTTCCTGGGCAGAACTCCAAAACTATTTCCCAAGCTCAGGTAGCTATATATCCATAGTCCTATCCCAATGAGAGCAATCAGGAGCCCAGTAACCATGACCCACAACCTCATATCGTCAGTATTATGGTAAGCAATTAAATATAGATTTGTGAGATAGACAACAGGGACCCCAACGACACCAACTAGCTCTAACATGTTCCTACCCAAATTACTCTTCATATAATTTTTCTAATCTTTGTCTCAAATACTCTTCGGTTAAACTGCAGTGCCCATTTAACTATTGCTGTGTGTTCCCACCTAGTCTGCTCCATTAGCTTTACCCCAGCTATTACACTCTCCACACTTGTATCGTCTATCAGAATACCAGTACTGACTAACTGACCTGCTGAATTGCTGATTTTCCGATTTGCCGGTATCACCGTTTCCCGGTATCCTCCGCTATTAAGTGCTAGCACTGGTGTACCATAACCCATCGCTTCAACCACTGTCATCCCAAAGTCTTCGTCACGCGCTAGCGCGACAAACCCTTTTGCCCTGCTATATAGCTCTGCTAGCTCTACATCATCAACTCTACCCAGATACTCAACATGCTTTGAACTTTTAACTTTTAGCTTTGGACTGACCATCTCCCCAACTAGTTTGAGCCTAAACCCTCCTCGCTCTGCCGCCTCTATCGCTTCTGTTACTCCTTTTGCACCAGTTATTCTCGCTACAAGTAAATAATAATCTCCCCTTTTCTGATTTCTGATTTCTGATTTCTGATTTACGTCGACCGGTGGATAAACTACCACTGCGTCCCTACGATAAAACTTCTTAATTCTACCTGCCACTTCGTGACTATTAGCTATCCAGGTATTTACTCGCTGCGCGCTCATATAATCAAAGTAGCGTAGGGGTGGCCCAAACACATAGAGAAATAGTCTCCCCCACCACTTACTCATCGCACCAGTTGGGGTGTCGTAGCCATAGAGCCATTTGGGTGGTGTATGGCAGTAGGCTACCACCTTAGTCTTCTCTCCCACTCTAAACCCGCGAGCTATATATCCACCAGAAGTCGACGTGATAACCAAGTCGTATGGTGATAGATCTATACTTTTCCAGATCCAGGGCAGCAAAAATCGCAGATAACTAAAAAGACGACCTATCTTTAGTAGCCACCCATACGAACTCTCGTGGATCTCGCGGTCGCAAAACATGGCAGCGGCTGTCCCATTTTTTACAAAAGCAGTATAAATAGGTGCGTTAGGATACATGTCCGCTAGCACCCTAAGCACTCGCTCCGCACCCCCTGCCTCGTTTAAGTAATCATGAACTAATGCAATTTTGGGTTTTTTTGTCTTTACCATAAACTATTAGCCATTAACTATTAACTAAAACAATCCCATCTGGTTTTCATTATTCCGTGCCCCTGCGGAGCCTTTAGGCGGAGTGGGGTCTCCCCAGATCCGCCTGATCAAACTTTTAAAACCAAGTTCTTCCAGATTAGTTTTTAGCAAGTCTTTTTTGATGTCCACGTATTCCATATCGGATAGCTGGATACTAAGTGGCATATCAGTCACAATTCGTGATAGATCTTGTGACAAAAAGGCGCTATCTTTCCCTGAAATTAACTTTTGTTTCAAGTTATCATCTACCTCTTCTATATGATCATATATTTGTTCTAATGTTTTAAAACGTGATAACAGTGTTGAGGCAGTTTTTGGCCCTACCCCAGCAACACCTGGAATATTGTCAGACACATCCCCGATCAATGCCTTGTAATCCACTATTTGATCTGGCCTTACTCCGTACTTCTCTAGTACCTCATTTACTCCATACATTTTGGCTGGGAGCTTGCCTTTTGGCGGTGTGAGAATCGAGACTTTTGGACCGACTAGCTGCATCGTATCTTGGTCGCCTGTCAGGATCACTACTTCACCATCTATTTCGATTCTCGAAAGTGTTCCAATAATATCATCAGCCTCATACGCTTCTACTTCACTCTGCAGGATCCCCATCGACTCAATTACAGATTTTACTATTGGGATCTGCTCTACCATCTCGGTATCAGCTTTAGGCCGCTGCGCCTTATATCCCACGTATTTTTCGTGTCTAAATGTTGGTTTTGGCAGATCCCACGCGACCATCACGTGACTTGGATTCACTTCAATAAGTGCAGAGTACAGCATGGATGCTACGCCATACACCGCACCAACCACCTGCCCAGTTTTTGACGTTAGTGGTGGATATGCATGATATGCACGATGAAGTAGTGCACTTCCATCGACTAATAACAATTTCATATGTGTATTGTATAACCAGCACGCCAGATAGTCAGCAATTCAGCAGGTCAGATGGTCGGATACAGTCGGTTAACGAGCTGGTATTCTGGCAAGCTGATATACCGACACGCTGAATCGCCGCTCATCTGATAAACTGATCTACTTCCTGACCAAATAATCCAAATGCTTCTTTAGCTCATCCAGCTTTATATGTAGCTCATCCTGTCTCTCTAGTATCCGCCTCATATTAAAATCCTCTTGGTAGCGCAAAATTTCGACTGACACAAAAGCAACCAAAGAGCCAAATAAAACTACTCCCCCAACTTGCAAAATCATCGCCATTAGCCTGCCCAACAGTGTAACGGGATACATATCCCCATAGCCAACACCAGTAACTGTCGTGATCGCAAACCAGAGCCCATCCTCATAGTCCATAATCCGAGCTCCTGTAGCTCCAGACTCGACCGGCACAATAACCAGTCCGAGTACAAACATGAGGACCAATAGTAGTATCAATAACTTTCTAAATCTCTTACTCCTTGCTAGCTTGCCAGCTACTTCTCTTACATGCTGAGTCATAGCTTATTTATACACTACGTTGTATTTTTGTGTCTTAACAATTTCTTCTTTTGTCACTCCGACTATCCGCTCAAAGTCATCACGTTCTAGTGATTCCTTTTCCTTAAGCTCAGATACTACTAGATCCATAATCTTCCTCTGATCTTTAAGGATCTGCATCGTCACCTTTTCGCAGACATTAACGATCCGCTTTACCTCGCCGTCTATCTCTGCACGCTTAGAATCAGAGACGTCCGTTGGCTCTAGGTAGTTACGACCCCACTCTGAGTAACCCTCTTGTGGACCAAAATCAATTGGTCCTAGTGGACTCATACCATAATCCACAACCATAGCACGAGCAATCCGCGTGACGCGATCGATGTCAGAAGAGGCACCAGCAGTAAGATCGTTATAAATTAATTGCTCCGCAGCTCGTCCACCGAGGAGGGTACAGATCTCTTCGAGTAGTTCTGTCCTAGTGCTCTGGTATTTATCTTGTGCCGGTGGGATCAAGGTAAAGCCGAGCGCGCGTCCACGCGATACTATAGAGATGCGATGTACAGGGTCAGTGTGAGATAAGAAGTGGGTAACTAGAGCGTGTCCTGCCTCATGATATGCAGTCATATCTCGCTCGACCGCATTAAACATACGCTTCTTCTCTGGTCCCATCTTCACTTTGGTAGCTGCTTCTTCGAGATCTAGGTTAGTAATCTCAGACCTATCCTCTCGGGCGATCAAAATCGCGGCTTCATTTAACATATTCTCGAGATCTGCTCCGGTAAACCCGACAGTTCTGCGCGCTATTCGTTCCCAATCAATATCTTTTGTAAATGGTTTTCCTGCCGCATGGATTGAGAGGATCGCTTTTCTACCCTCGATATCAGGAAGGTCCAGTGTTACACGACGGTCAAATCGACCAGGTCGAACCAAGGCTGGGTCTAGTACGTCAGGTCTGTTGGTAGCAGCTAATACGACCACGCTCTCATTAGCAGTAAAGCCATCCATTTCGACTAGTATCTGATTTAAGGTCTGATCTCGCTCATCGTGCCCACCCATAGAGCCTGCTCCGCGGGTACGCCCTATCGCATCTACTTCGTCAATAAAAATGATTGCTGGGGATGCTTTTTTGGCTGTATCAAATAGGTC
>CAZSVV010000005.1:27567-38331 GCA_964610445.1 uncultured Pseudomonadales bacterium
AGCATCTCCATAAACTCAGACCCAGCCATTGAGAAGAATGGCACGTTTGCCTCCCCTGCTACTGCACGAGCTAGTAGTGTCTTACCCACACCGGCTGGACCAACCAAGAGAACACCTTTGGGAGCTCGCGCCCCGACCTTGGTGTACTTTGCCGGATTCTTGAGGAAATCAACCACTTCTTCTAATTCTTTTTTAGCTTCTGTTACCCCTGCTACTCCATCAAATTTGATTGATTGTTTACCCTTAGCAAAGAGTTTTGCTTTTGATTTGCCCATCCCAAACATTCCACCACCCATCCCACCAGGACCTCCACCCCTCATCTGTCTCATGATCATTACAAAAAATAGCGCCATGAGCACGAATGACAAAACATTTAGGACTCCGCCTAGCGAATCCCAAAAACTCCCATTTGATACTTCAAAATTAACACTCGAAGGGTCGATATTATATTGAGTAAGTAGTTCGGTAAAAGACTGACCAGTCTCCTTAGTTGAGAGTTTGATCTTTTTGTCAGAATAGTTAAGGACAATCGAGTCCCCTAGTACTTCGACCTTATCTACTTTTTTCTCTCTGATCTCATTCATTGCCTCTGTCACTGTAAGAGTTGCATCACTAACACCACTATTTAGATAAGTAAAAATAGCAGGCAAAAACAAAAATAGGATTATTATCCAGACAACCGTGCGCTTCATATCAAACCGAAAGCTCCACATCTTAACTGGTTTACCCTGAACTCCGTTGAAGGGTTTGCCCTGAGCACCGTTGATGGGCTTAGTCTTTAGATCTGGCGGCAACTTAGTATCTACTTTCTTCACAGTTTTTTTCGGCATGGGTGTTATTCTACCAGACTCTTTAGTGAAATTCGCTCCCCAACGGGACTTCCTCACCGATTCTTACAATATATGGTTTCCCGTCAACAGTGTCACATGCAAACAACATTCCGTTTGATTCGCCAAATGGAGTTTTTTTGGGAGGAATATTGGTTACCCACATAGTTTTGACTCCCACTAGCTCTTCCGGGGTATACCATTCCTTAATCCCACTAAAAATTGTGCGGGTCTCAGAACCAAAATCTACGCCAAACTGAATTAACTTTTCGCTACCCTCTGGCACCTCTGCCGCTATGATCTTCCCCACTCTAACTTCAATCCTGGCGTAATCTGCAAAGGCTATTGGATCTTTCATAATCCTCCAAATCCCATTTTTTCTTTAACTTCGGTCATTGTGGCGCTAGCTACCACTCTGGCTCTCTCCGCTCCTTCTTTGATTACTTTATCAATTCGATTCTTATCTGCTACCAGCTCCGTTCTCACCTCTTGAATTGGCTTAAGTTCTTTGTAAATTGACTCTGCCAACTCACTCTTTAGTTCGCCATATCTAACCCCATCTCCCAAATACTTATTTTCATAGTAAGTTCGTTTGTCTTTACCTTCAAACATTTCTACAAACGTTAACAGGTTAGCCACGCCCCCGTTTACTGGGATCACCTCACCTTTTCCAGTATCAGTTGGAGCAGTCGCCAACTTTTTTTGAATAGTTTTTAGATCATCAGACAAGCTAATAAAGCTGCCCTCAACACTTTTGCTCATCTTACCCTCACCAAGGAGTGATGGGACATAGCGCGTAGTGCCCTGCAAACTCTGTGGTTCGGGAAAATCTAGTCCATATTGTTCATTCATCTTTCGCGCTATCTCACGAGTAATCTCCATATGTGGTTCTTGATCTAGTCCGACGGGTACGAGCGATGCCTTGTAGATCAAAATGTCAGATGCCATCAGGATCGGATAGTTAAGGAGTGCCATCGTAGCATGATCAGGATACTGCTTAACTTTGTCTTTAAATGTAGGAAGGTGTTGCATGCGAGCAATTGTCATTACAGAAGAAAAATAGAATGCTAGTTCAGCATGTTCCGGCACCATAGACTGAAAAAACAATGCCGATTTTTCTGGATCTAATCCGACAGACATGTAATCTATTAGGACATCTCGCCTCTTCTCTCCGAGTTCACCCACACTATATGGAGTCGTAATCGCATGCACGTCAGCGACCATATAAAAAGTCTCGTAATTAGGGTCATTCTGTAGTGCCACCATCCCTTTGGCAGTCCCCAAATAATTCCCCAGGTGCAGTCTCCCTGTTGGTCGCATCCCTTGTAATACTCGTTTTTTCATATACATATAGTCTATCACATCTGGACATTCTCCCAGTGCGCAACCCGCATCACTTCCCCTGACATATCTAGCCACACCCCTACCACGTCTATTCGGAGTAATCCATGATAGTGATTCTCCATACACCAAAGATGTCCCATCTGGGCAATCTGCTTAAGTTTGTGTTTATTTATCATCTCCCACGGCTCACCATATATCTCCTCAGTCTTGGTCTTTACCTCTACAAACACTACATAATTTTCACCTTTTACCTTGCACCTTGACACTATGTCTATCTCACCATATTTCTCTCTGTAATTCCGCTCTAATATTTCATAACCTTTAATAGCCAAAAAATCAGCCGCAATTTGCTCTCCTTTATTCCCTGTTTTACGATTTAATTTTTTTCCTCTCATAGAGAGCACTGTGGGCGTTAGAGTATTTTGCAGTCAAAAAATTTTGCGCAGGACGGGTAGTCCGAGCGCGAGGTCGCTGAGACAGTAGACTCAGACAGACCGGTTTTTTGCGCAAAGTACTCTGAGCCCATAAAGTGCGATCGACTCACCATACATTTTCCCTATACTGTGCCGCCTCCGCCACATGCGAAACGGTAATCGTCTCCTCCCCCGCTAGATCCGCTATCGTCCGCGCTACTTTAATCACTTTAAAATATGCTCTAGCTGAGAGGTTGTATTTACTAACTGCAGTATGTAAAAAACTACTTACTTCAGAGCTTAATTCGCAATACTTCTTTACCTCCCTATTGCCCATCTGCGCGTTCGTATAGATACCTTTTAGTCCGCTAAATCTCTCTTGCTGCCGTGCTCTAGCCACCTCTACCCTCGCTCTAATATCATTAGAATTTTCTATTAACTTTTCACTTTCATTTTTTTCCTTCTTGCTTTCGTATGTGAGCTTGCTCACTTCGACAGGATCTACCCAGACATGCAAATCTATCCGGTCTAGTATAGGTCCGCTAATACGCGATCTATACTTCTCTATCTGCCTCTCTCCACAGCTACATTCTTTATATGGGTGGTTTAGGTATCCACACGGACACGGGTTTGCTGATGCTAGTAGGATAAACTTAGCAGGATACTCCGCTCGCCCTGCAGCCCTAGTGATACTGACCCGCCCATCCTCCATTGGCTGACGTAGTACTTCGAGAGTAGTACGAGGAAACTCTGGGATTTCATCCAAAAATAATACTCCAAGATGAGCTAAGCTAATCTCACCTGGCATTGGGTTAGACCCTCCACCAATGATCGAGATGGTGCTCGCGGTATGATGCGGTGAGCGGTACGGCCGCCGTCTCATCAAAGCTGTTCCAACAGGGAGTACTCCTGCCACAGAGTATATCCTCGTCACTTCTAGTGATTCATCCGGCAGCAGTGGTGGCAGGATCGAAGGAAATGCTTTGGCAAGCATTGTCTTACCAGCTCCTGGAGGTCCTACTAGTAGGAGGTTGTGTCCTCCCGCCGCCGAGATCTCAGCCGCTCTCTTGGCCATTTCCTGTCCCGCTATCTCACTCATATCAACAAGTGAAACATTCTCATCAAGTAAAGCGTTGGGCTCTACATGTTTTACACTCTCTATCATTTTTGTACCACGTAAATGGTCGACCAGTTCACTCAAATTACGGACAGGATAAACATTTATACCGCTAACCACCGACCCCTCCATGGCCGTCTCAATCGGTACATATATTTCACTAATGTTATTTTCTTTTGCCGCCATCGCAACTAGCAAGGTCCCGCGTACTGCCTTAACCTCACCCGACAGACCCAACTCTCCATAAAAATATCCCTGCATATTACTTGCTTCACCTGGTTCATTTGATTTACTTTCTATCTCTATCTCGCCGGAGGCGATCAGTATCCCAACAGCAATTGGGAGATCATAGTTACTCCCCTCTTTGTGCAAGTCAGCCGGTGCCAAATTAACTGTGATTCGCTTATCAGGAAAATTAAACCCAGAGTTCTCAATCGCTTTTTTAACTCTAGCTCTCGACTCACCTACTGCTTTATCAGGTAGCCCCACCATATCAAACGCCGGGAATCCCTTGTTAGCTACATCCGCTTCTACTACCACTTCAACAGTTTCTAGTCCAATAGTTGCGATTGATTTGACTCGCGATAGCATTGACTAAACTATAGCAAATATCCCGCGCTCTTCAGCGACCACTCCTTTGAGCTCTAGTTTTACTAACACCGAAAGTATTTCCCCTACCCCTAGACCCGTTCCTCTGGCAATTTCATTTACACTGCTGGGACCTACAAGTGTAAGATGTCCCACAATGATCTGCTCCTCAGGATTTAAGTTATAAGTAACGGAGTCCAATTTGCTAACATTGCCGCTACCGGCTAATTCATCAATTACTTGCTTAGTCAGCGGTCGAGCGAGACCACTCTCAATCATAAAGTTTGCACCCTCCGACGTTTTGGCAAACATGCTCCCTGGAACTGCATATACCGGCTTTCCCATTTTCTTTGCCCACTGCACAGTACTCATCGTCCCAGATTTGATCCCAGCCTCAATCACTATGATAATGTCGGACAAGCCAACTACGATTCGATTACGCTGAGGAAAAGTCCAGAGCTGTCCTCGCGTATCACCAGGGTACTCTGACAAAACTACGCCACCATGAACGACAATCTCGTCTGAGAGCCTGTCTGACTCAGGGTCATTAGTTCTCTCAATCCCCCAACCTAGTACTCCAATAGCTAATCCATTACACTCCAGTGTCTTTCGGTGCGCTAGTTGGTCTACTCCGTACATCAGTCCCGAAACAATCGTATAACCGGCTCTACATAACCTCGGGACTATTTCCTCTACTACGCTTCGTCCGTATCTACTCATCCGACGGGACCCGACAATCGCTATAGTTTTATCAAAAATATCTTCTGACCACTCGCCTCTATACCACAGCTTTTTGACGAGGGGTTTAACCTCCAGCAGTTTATGAGGATAACCTGTCTGGTCACGCTCTACTTCACATATCTCCACAGCTTTAGTATCCCAAATTTTTGCATAAATTGCAGATCTGAGTTACAATCCAGGAGTACTTTAAAACGCGCGGGGTAGTGTACGGCGCACGTGAGGCTCATAATCTCACAGACTGGGTTCAACTCCTAGCTCCGCAACAAAAGTAAAAACCACCTGTAATGGTGGTTTTTTTGTATCTAGTAGCAGAGGAGAGATTCGAACTCTCGATCTTCGGTTTATGAATCCGATGCTTTAACCAGCTAAGCTACCCTGCCAATATGATTATTTTACCACGAAGGTACACAACTACCTCTAGTTAAAATCTAGAGAGTCAAAAGTCCAAATAGTCCCAATGCGAGTAGTAGTAGTCCCACAGATACTGTGCCGACTGTAACCTCAAAGACGCCAGTTACAGGAACACCTTCACTAGTGTCAGGCATAGCTGCCCGGGTCGACGGAGTGGGTGTAGGCGTAGCGACTGTCGCGGCCGTACTAGCTTTTACACTTGGAGATGGAGAAACACTAGCCTTTACACTAGGAGATGGTGAGGGAGAAGAACTAGCTTTGACACTGGCACTTGGACTAGGCGAAGTAGTGGTTGATGCAGCCGGACTAGGCGAAACAGTTGCGGTCGATGGAGCGTAAGTCCAGACCATATATAGGTCATTAAACTCTCCCGGAACATCATCATCTTCCCAGCATTGATACTCAAAAATGCTCTCACCCGCTAGTTTCGATTTGATAAATGCTATTTGAGTTTCATTGTTTGCAACCTGCCCCCCAGACACACCACATTCTTTCTTGTTGTTGTCATCCATTGGCGGGATCCAACCCCTTAGTTTGGGACCGCTAGTACTGTTTAAATAAGCAACTAGTGTACCAGTACTACCTGCTTCTACTTCAAAAGATGAATCAGCAAAATTAGCAGGAGTAGCAGTAGAAACTGCCTTGTTAGGCAAAGTAATCGTCTTGACAGTTCCATTAATAGTAAGCTGTAGGACCATCTGGATATTGTTTAGTGTGTGATAAATTCTGAGTTTTCCTTTTTTGGGAAAAGTCAGTGTATTAGCTGCTGGTGTTACCTCATTGGTCGCAGGAGCAACTGGACTCGGAACAGGAGCAACACTCGCAACAGGTGCACGGCTAGCTCTTGGCGTACTAGATGGGCTAGGTGCAGGAGCAAGTGACTGCTGATAAACAAAGACTCCAAGTCCCACTCCAACCACAACGCAGCCAAGCACTATCCAGAGCAAACTACTCTTCTTTTTGCCACCACTAGAAACAGGTATCTCTCCAGACAGACTATTCATCTGCACGATATCAGCCGCATCTTGTCCACTCATACCATTTCATAATGACAGAGATTAGTCTTATGGTCAACTATATTTTCAACTCAATTTTTTGGCCAAGATCATCTGGTGACGCTCACCATTGCTCATAGCAAATTCTTCTGAGTAAATTTTAAATCCCGAAGACTCAATTATCTTCTTATTCTCTGCACTACCCCACTGTGAGCTATAGCTAGCAACTCCATACATTTCGTGTTCACCCTCAAATACTCTATCTCCCATCGAGATCAGGAGCCACCCATTAATAGGTAAATAACTAGCAAATGTTTTGATCATGCGAGAATGTTCACTACGTGGGATATGAAATATTGCATATAAACATATGACCGCATCAACTGAATATTCATTCGGCTTTAAGAGCTGCATGTCACCGACAGCATAGCTAGCCTGTGGCACTAGTTTTTGTGCTTCTTTGATGAGGCTCGGAGATAAGTCTATCCCAGTAACTTCGTGCCCAGCTTTGACAATAATATCGTCGACTGGCACCCCTGCCCCACACCCAATATCTAAAATAGAAGAATTCTTTGGTAACTGTTTAAGTAGCAATCTGACATATGAGTCACTTTTAAGTGATTGTCTATGCACTAAGTATTTTTTACCTAGTTGCTCGTATGCTGCTAGTACCTGCTTCATAAGACTTATTCTAGTCTATAAAGGTCAGCGCTACTCCAGTTCGATCTGCGCGACCTGTACGCCCAATCCTGTGGATATAGTCAGCGTAGGTCTCAGGTAGCTCAAAGTTGATAACGTGTGTCACGCTATCGATATCGATACCTCGGGCGGCCACGTCAGTCGCAAGTAATACTTTTACTTCATTTCGCTTAAAAGCAGTGAGTGCGCGCTGTCTCTGACTCTGGCTCTTATTACCATGAATAGAAGCGGTCGCAAAACCACGTTCAGATAAAGTCTTAGACAACTTCTCCATCCCATGCTTTGTTCGGCCAAATACTAAGACTTTGTCAAATCCAGGTTGGATCAGAAGTTCGTGGAGAACTTCTATTTTTGATCTACCATTTAGTTTCACAATATCTTGATCCACTGCTTCGGATGCATGCTGAGATTCTATCTGTACTGTCACTGGGTTATTCAAAAACTCTCTCGCTATAATCTGAGCCTTGTCGTTCATGGTAGCTGAGAAAAATAATCCGTGACGTTCTTTTGGCAACGAACCGATTAGCGTACGCATGTCATCAATAAAGCCCATGTCGAGCATTCGATCTACTTCGTCCAACACGATGGTTCGGTATTCACTCAGCCGGAGTGCCCTTCGCTCCATTAGATCTTTTAATCGACCAGGTGTTCCGACCACCAAAGACGGGTTATGTGATAGATCGCGGATCTGTCCGCGCATATCAACTCCGCCGATCACTAACGCGTAGCGGATCCCGCTGCCTCGGGCAAACTCTCCCCCCTCTTCGACAATCTGTACCGCGAGCTCTCTAGTAGGTGCCATGATTAGCACTTTTTCACTTTTATCCTGCATCATCTTGTTAAGTAGTGGCAGCATAAAAGCCGCGGTCTTGCCTGTACCGGTTGCCGCCAAGCCTATTACATCCTTACCTTCCATCACGACTGGGATCACTTGATCCTGGATCGGTGTCGGGGTTATGTAATTTTTGCGCACAATATTGGCTTGAATAATGGGTGAAAAAGTAAAATCGCTAAACTGGTGTTTGGACTCGTAAGGAATTTGCTCGAGCTTGGTCCCTTTTTTAACGAGGATCCTAGGGTCAACATTCATGTACTTTATTCTGCTACCACCGCGGCCAAAACCACCTCGGGAACCACTATTACTAGCTCTCCCTCCACCAAAACGTGGGTTACGATTAAATCCTCGAGGACGGCCTCCCCTGGCGCTAAATTCGCGTCGTGACATAACTAACTTTCTCTACTTTTGTTAGGGAAGACCCAGACTCAGTGTTACTACGTCCAAAATCTTAATGCCTAAGCAATGTGTAGCATGACAATAATTAGAAGAATTCTATCACACCGTATCCTAATTTACAAGTTATAGGGTTATTAGTGTCAAATACTTACTTAACGATCCTACGATAATAATTTGATAACTCTCTATATGCCTTACTTTTACTTGCTAAGACAGTAATAAAGAGTCCGATTAGCCCAGCAACAGTAAAGACAAGAGCTATCCCACGAGCTGGCCCAGTCCCAAAATATGGACCGAGCACTGCTGCCCCTAACCCATCTGTCATAAACGGTATAACCAAAAACTCAGTAATTGGACCAATCGCAAAAGCAGTAATAGGTGATGCCGCCTGCTCTACAGTCTGAGCAAACCCAAACACCCTACCTTGACGAGCTTGTGGCACCAAGTTTTGGAATATCGTGTGCTCCGAGGCTTCGATAAACGGCACGACCATCAAATATACGAACGATCCAAAAAGTAGTAGGTAGATTGATGGGTAAGAAGTAAATACCGCGCTCATCACCCATATTATCGCGTTAGCCAAAAGTAGCGATTTGACGGGGTTCTTCCCTAGGCCATATTTGGAGATTATTATGCCACCAAAGATAAATGCGATACTCAAAAATCCCCACATGAGACCCCAGGTCTCAACAGAAACCAGTGACAGTCCATATGGATCCATTAGAGACATAAATACTCCGCCCAAAAAGTTGTTGAAAGTCGCAAATAGGATCAGTGCGAGGAGTCCTGGTATACCTCTAATTACTTTTAGGGTTCCAGCAAAGTCTATTTTTTTGTGATCATTATTCAGGTGAATTATTTTCTTTTCAATTATTTTGATCTGCATCAAGTGGATAAGGGTGATAATAGTAACCACCACACTCCCGACCAGTGCCCCGAGCATCCCGGTCTTGGCCACCAAAAATCCACTAATTACCGACGTGATCATAAACCCAATCCCCGAAACCATCCCCACTTGCCCATTTGCCTTGGCTCTCTCATCTTTTTTAACTAGTAGAGTAACCAGTGTCGGAAGGGCAATATTTCTTAAGTTGCCAACAATCACCCCTACCAATAGGAGTAGGATCAATACCCACAAATGAGGACTGTTGATATTAGTATAAGCATCAGCTGGAGCAGATAAATATGCGATCAGTCCCGCTAGATATGATATTAGCGAAACATTACTAGACCACGCCATCACTGTTTTTTTGTGATGATGATCCACTAATCCCCCAAACCAGAGCCCTGTTAATGCTGTAAAAACTAAA
This sequence comes from uncultured Pseudomonadales bacterium, assembly GCA_964610445.1. Classification (GTDB taxonomy): domain Bacteria; phylum Patescibacteriota; class Microgenomatia; order UBA1400; family UBA12108; genus GWF. Next base: position 37,247 of record CAZSVV010000005.1, read on the forward strand.
TGAAATCCCGATATCAAACTAGTCGCAAAAACAGAATGAGTCGATAAATAGACATAATAAGTCAGAGCAAACCAAACCGTCATATTGGTTAGGTTGGCCACAAACGTATTGACCAGTAGTTGGTTAAATATAGTCATAAAGCTCCAAAAAGAATAGATCACATTATATCACATACTCAGACCAAATATGTCATGATTTATCCGTGCTATTATCTAATAATGCGTATTGCGATTGTCTATAACCAAAGACCAGAAAGTCTTGGGCGTAATGATCCTGATCTAGAAAAACATATCGAGGGCGACGAGTGGAAAACAATCGAAGCGATTGGTGAGGCAATTATCAAAAATGGCCACACTGTCGAATATGTGACAGTCGACAAAGATCTCTACTCTAAACTTTTAGAACTAAAAGGCAAGATAGATCTCATCTTTAACATGTCCGAAGGTCTGTCATATGCAAAAGATAGGGAGGCCCACCTCCCCATGATTGCAGAGATTATAGGTATTCCTTATACCGGCCCCTCTCCCCTCTCCTCCGCTCTCATTCTCAACAAATATCGTGCCAAACAAATCTGGGATTCCTGTGGGATAAAAACTGCTCACTCTCAGTTATTCTCAAGCTCAAATATTAAACTATCCCCCAAGTTAGAGTTCCCTCTAATAGTTAAGCCTAATAGCGACGGCTCCGGCATCGGCATCCACGAAACATCGATTGTGAATAATGCTACTGAACTACGTAGTGCTGTTATGCACATCATCTCCCATTACCACCAAGATGCCCTCGTCGAGACCTACCTGCCAGGCAGAGAGTTTACCGTGGCAATCGTCGGTAACCAAGGTAGCCTAACAGTCCTCCCGATCATCGAGATCAATTTTGCGGGGTTACCAAAAGATGCTCCAGCGATAGATAGTTACGAAGCCAAGTTTGTCTATGGCGCAACAGGGGTTGTACCTATGCACGAGACAGAGATCTGCCCCGCCATAATCCCCAAAGAGCTAGAAAATGAAATCGTAAAACTGTCTAAGTCTGCTTATCTCGCAATAGGCTGCCAGGATTTTGGTCGCCTCGACATTAGACTAGATGCA
>CAZSVV010000005.1:38341-56323 GCA_964610445.1 uncultured Pseudomonadales bacterium
GATTACTCGATGCCGGATTACTTCATGGATGTCCTTGAGATCAATCACCCACCAGGTCTAATGTCAGATCCAGAGGAGAGTTCGTTCTTTACCATCTCTGCCCGCACCCATGGTTGGGACTTCCCCACTTTAATCAACAACATATTAAAATCCGCAATAGCTCGGTTAAAACTTTAGACTTTTCTCTTTTTCAATATTCCCGCAATTGATGGACTAATCGCTTTATCCGTTCGGTGGATACACCCTATCCAACAACATGGTCTCCTCTTCCCCTCTTTTAACTGTTTTACTGTTCGCATCACGTGCTCATCCCTAGTTTCTTCTTTCTTAACAAAGGTTATCCAACAGATCCACTCATTTCGCGCCAGTGGCGTCAGACTCTCCCATGCCACATGCGCCTTGGCATCTTTTTGTAGCATCTCCCTCAAGTCAGCAGGGACTTTGTGGACTACGCCTTGAGAAATATTGTTAATCATAGATGAAAAGATTTTCTAGATTTTAGCATAGCAAATAATTGCTGCGTTTTTTGTTTCTTTTTTTCTGGATCTACTATCACAGCTAACCTATATCCGACGGCATATTTATTGGTTTTATTAAGGGTCTGATAGTACTCCCAAGCACCTTTATCTGTCTTTAATAACTCCACAAACTCATCGGGTAGTGTCATCGTTGCTGGACCAGCATAAGCTGCATCCCACCTACCATCAGCCTTAGCTGACTCTATATGCATTAGCCCACTTTCTCTCATCCTCCCTTCTTCTATCAGTTTTTCTACCTTAGCAACATTTACCTTAGACCACACACTCTTAGCTTTACGAGGGGTAAAACGTACCACCCAAGACTCTTCATCGTACTTGTTTATTAGTCCATCTATCCATCCAAAACACAGGGCTTCATCGATAGCTTGATCGTGAATAATCGTTGGTTTACCTGTAGCTTTTTTAAAATAGCGGATCCACACTCCCTCAGTTAGTGCATGGTTTTTGTCAAACCAATCGTGTAGTTCTTTTATCTTAGTAAATGTAATAACTGGTAACCCTTTGTATATGATGTCGCTCATCAAAAAGAGTATACCTTAATATTCTATTCCCCCGCTTTACGAATCGTTTCTAGATCTAGTTTTTTCATTGGCATAAACGCGGCGGTTACAGCCTCGGCTTTACTTGGATCTCTCATCATCTCATCCAATATTCTTGGTGTAATCTGCCATGTCACACCAAATTTGTCTGTGCACCATCCACACTGCTCAGCCTCAGGCACTGCAGATAGCTTGTCCCAAAAATAATCTATTTCTTCTTGTGTTTCACACTCAACAATATACGATGTTCCCCCATTTAGTTTAAATTGCTCCATTGGTCCACCATTTAAGAACATAAAGCTAATCCCATCTATCTCACACTCAGCAGTCAATACTGATCCTTCGGGCCTGCCCGAAGCTTCTTCTACTCCTTTAGGTGATTTTGTAATATCACCGAGCACTGCCTTATGGTCTCCAGGTGCATTGTTAAAAGTATCTATGTAGTATTGTGCTGCTTCTTCACCATTATTATTTGCAAACCACATACAGGTTATTAGTCTACTCATATTATTTACCTTTTTTTAGTATAAGTTTCCACCATTATAACGTTTCAATCTAACGTTTTTTCCAGTTTCCTAATTTCTACGTGTCTTTTCGCATTTCCTAGACTGGCATAAAGAGCATAAACTATCCCGAATAGGCCACCTATCAATATTAAAATAGTGGTTAAAAGCGTTTCATCAAAAAACCGATTAACTAAATATATTCCCAGCATTACTGAGGTATTAACCGCGACTGCCTCCACCGCCATAATTATCTTTGCTCTTTGCAAACTTTCTATCTTAAACCTGATCTTTTCACTCATTGTTTAATTCTAGCAAATATCGCTCCCCCAAGTGTACAACCTTAGTAACGGTTGACCACTCACACACTGAACCTAGATGAGTTGGTCAGACCACTACACCCACCAGTTATAGCTTCGCCTAGCTCTGCTCTCCGTCTTTATTAGTCAGTGCTGCCAAAGCCGCATCAACCCTCCCCTGTACCTGATCCATATCTGATCTGTCATCCATGTCTGATAATGACCTCAATACATTTTCAGTAAAAGTTCTCAGTACCTGCGGTTCTCTAGTTAGTTGCTGACCGGCCGTCAAAATTCTAATCGCAATCCCCATGTTGTTAGCGATTTCCATAGCCCCCGCTACAGGATTTTCTTCTAGCTGACCAAATTCATTTGCGTATGCTCTAATAGTACTTAAGTCCCAAGGATAAACTTCCATATTATTCTCCTATAATCTATAGTAGCGATTTTACACCCTCACAGTAAACAATATAAGAAAATATTCAAAAATAAATGTTGTAGGACTCTGGTACCTATCTCCACACTTACATGACGAATCGCTGAAATACTTTCGTCTAGCCTGCCTACATAGTGCACCTAGTAGGCAGGCAACGCCACTACTCAGTGTCGTCAACTAGCGAATTCAACTTTTCCACTATCGAATCTATCGCCACAGCTGGGTCTATTCCAAACTGTTTAGCATCCAACTCAAAGTGAAAAGTGTCGTGCATCTTCAGCTTTTCACCATCCCAGTCACTATTTTCAAAAACCTGGTAGTAGTGAAAATCTATCACCTCATCTGGTCCAACTTGTATTTTGTACATGTAGAAAAGTCCTCTAGCAAATTCTACTGGTTTAAACTCCAAAACTTGGCCAACATAGATAGACTTCTTGTGCGGACAGAATGCAGCCACTTTATGTCCTTCTGGATAAATTTTTTCTAACATAATATCTCACCTCCTTTCAAACTGGGCAGTACCCTAATTGGGTACAAAAAAACGCCCCTCTCGTCTCCAAATTATGGAAACAAAAGGGGCGCTTCAATAAAAACGCGGTACCACCCTATTTCACTTTCTCTTACAAAAAATCCTCCATTTACGGAGGAGTATTTATTAATGAGAAAGTCTCATTTTTCAGCGCTCCGTTACCGACACGCTTATTCAATTTTTACGGCTGACTTCCGTCGTGTTTGTGCCTCTCAGCTTTCTCACACGCAGCTTGTCTATTGCGATAGACTCAAATGCATTTAATTAACTTGTCTAACAATTGTACCATTAAGAAATTAACTGTCAATAACTATAGGGCTGATTCACATTTGGCCACAGTATAGGTCAGTACGTTAAATCGATTACCAATTGCCTATACCAATGTCCATAATTTGCTTGGATTGCATCAATTCCATATAAATTATATTTTGTCTTATTGGAGCGAGCATGCCTTCATCTACTTGATACAATTCCCCAGATTTACCTTTGAACTCGTAAGGTCGACCCAATAATTGAAATCCATATTTACGGTAAAAATCCACCAAGAATGATTTGGTATTAGTGCAAAGCAACGCTACATCAACGCCAACTTTATTCAATTCATCCATCACAATATCCATTATACGTGAGGCAACACCCATTTTTCGATACTCATCCGCGACTCTAACCTTGCCTACACCACCCAATTTTATCGCTTTACCTAAGAACATTATTTGTCGTGCAAAAACAGCTCCCAAGCCGATTACCTTATCTTTATCTAGTACTACTATCCACTTCTTTATATCTTTATCACTACAAAATTTATCATTGTGAACTGCCCACTCCTCATCCGTCCTAGTGGTTCCACTAATACTCGTAGTATTTCTGCGAAAAATGTCTACCTTGTCCTGTAGATCTTTGTCTATATTCTCTAGAGTGACATATTCAAATATTGTTTCCATGCTCTAATCATATCAATTTGATTAACCAATCAATACATTAATGCTTCCCATCGTTATCGATGTTCGAACTAGTTGGGTTGTAGTAATATAATAACTGACTCCCAATGATAGAGGAAACCTATGAAATTAACCCTAGAATTTAACAATCAAGTACAAGGCCTCATTCATAAGGGTTACCACAAATTAGCTAGAATTTCAGAAAGCGATTTTATTAACCTTTTTGAACCATTAAAGACAAAGGTTGAAAAGCTCGATTTACCAGAAAAGGATTTTGATAAAGGATACCTACCTTTTGTCGTTGTCGTTAAAAGTGACTTAGTACCGACCGATGTGGCCATAAAATTAGTTGAAAAAGACGGTAAAGCAGGTATCTCAAAATTGTTCCCTCATGGACCAAATGACTTTAACACCATCCCAAGTGTCGTCGTTCCTGACACTAGAGTCTATTTGCTGGTAGACATAGATAGGGGTAAGGATAACATCAATCAGTCCCCAAGCGAAGCGATGAATAAAATCGTAGAAAAAGGGCGCTCCCCTCTTACTATTGATGAAGGGATTGCTATAGTTACACACTATCCTGAATTTTTGATTAAAAATAACTGTTTTTCACTTCTAGCGTCTCGACACGCAGGTGACCAAAGAGTTCCAGCAATCTGGATTAATGGTAACAAAAATCCTAATTTAGGATGGTGCTGGAATGGCAATCCACACACTTGGCTAGGCTCTGCCTCTTGCAAAGATAGAATTGCTTAGTCATTTCCAAATTTAAGTTGCTCTCTGTGCTCGATCAAATACAGAACTCATTAATGACTTCAAATACTTGCTATACTACTTAAAGAATATACTACTCACCTATATATGGTTAACATTTCGCAAATTCCTAAAAACAAGAAAAGGGCTACAGGAATTGCCTTGGCGTGGTTTTATGTGGTAATGAACATATTTTCTGGTATTGACAATTATCAAGACGGACTTAATTCTGTTGCTAGTGATAACTTTATCGCTGGATTTATTGCTATGACAGGAATTTTTCTTTATCTTACGAGGAAAAAACACAATGCAAATCAATATTACTTAGGTTCAAAAATTATCGAACTTTTGTTGCTTACTACACTTGTTATTTTTTTAATCATTAGCTTTACAAGCCCATTACGCAATTGGTATGAAAGTCCTCTAGCATGGTCAATAACCCCTATCTGGGCGATAACCGCATATTTCATTGCAAAATTCCACAAATCAACATAGAAGTTTAAAACTAGTCAATACAATCAGTTATGATAGATCAATTGTCGGTAGTTTCTTTAGTAATTCCTCATAGTTGGTTACTGGATAAATAAACGATAGAAAAGTCGCATCATCTTCCAGTCGAGCTGTCTTGTCAAATCCTCCAATAAATGTAAGTAAAGTCTCATCAGTCATATTGAGCTTAGGGATTATCTCGCACGATAAAAACAAGAATGCTTCCGGATAAATAGGGTCATCTGGACCTAAAGCAAAACCTTGTTTAAGGGTACCATCTTTTAATCTGATTTGCATTTGAGGACCACCAAGTTGTACATTCTGTACCATACCCGCGGTGTCAAACCACCATCCAGAAAATTTCAACGCATCAAATGTACTATTAATTGTAAAGTCTATGTCCGTCTTGTTGCGTGACAAGCGCTTGGATAAATCATGTCTCTTACTAAAACCTGACAAGCCTTGTAGCTGTATCGTAAATATATGCCCTGCCGCTTCGTTTAGAGGCGTAGATAAATTCCGTATTTTTGAATAGACCTTACCATCCTGAGAAAAATGGGTATTCCCATCTTCCCAGTGTGAATATTTCACCATATGAGTAGTTAAGCTACCAGTTTCCTCTAGACTCAAAGCGTCTACACTCTTCTTGCCACCAGGAAACACAAGTTTACTCACAATGCCATTGTTCAAATTAAAATACGGAAAAGTAATAAATAATGCTGATTTATTGTGCGAGTTTTTGTAAAAGATTATTTTAAACAACTCAGAAAATTGTTCATTTGTCTTAGCAAGAACGCTTATCTCATTTGATCTAATCACTTTTAATTCACCTTTAGTCATAAATATGGGCATTTTATCTATCAAATACCGAAGCTAAAAATTCCTTCATATCATCTACCTTAACTAGAGAGTCTATGCTCACATCATGGACCAACTTATCGCTAGTCTTAAAAACACTTGATAGGTCATATTTACCTGATGGATTTAGCAACGACCTATCCAAAATGATGCCTTCCAAGTCTGTGTCCATAATTCCAATTCCATGTCGACGAAGTTTCGCGGTCAAAGTCTGAACCTCTCCACTATTCTTAAACTCCGTCGCAGATTTTGCAGTATAAAACAGCATCTCTTCATCTACCTTTAGCTTCTCTCTCAAAGATAGAATTTCATGATAAATCTCAGCTCCTTCTTCTCCCGCGATATAATTTTGGGAGAAATATCGCGATCCTAAGCCGTCAATCGAATCATGCTTTGGCACGCCATACTTATCGGAGTCTATAGTTTTATCTCTCAGTAGAAAATCAAAATCGCTCACTATGTAGACTTGAATATTTAAACGCTTTTGAATCATGCCAGCAACTTTTATCAGATTATCTTTACCTCCAACGGGTATTATGGAAACATTCATCTCATCAAGATCATGAGATATACAATTCCGCGCTACCCATTCTAGAACATAACTATCAAATCCCTCGCAAACAATCACCTTCTCTGCAAAAAAGATTTCATTGTACCTAGAGTCAAGCATAATAGATTTTCTATCGTTTAAATTAAGATTTTTAGCTGTAGTACCGCTATCCCTATCTCTTTCGACTTGTATTACATTCAGTCCTGAGTGTGATGAGTTCAAAAATTCAGAACTGTGCGTAGTAATGACAACTTGATTATTCTCACCAGAAAATGCATCTAGGCGCTTACTGATAACTCGTCTCGCATGTGGATGTAGGTAAAGTTCAGGCTCTTCCACACATAATAACGCAGAAGTGTTTGTACATAACTCTTTTACATAATAAGAAAATAACCCAATTATTGTTGCGCTTTGTATACCTGAGCCTTTGTCTGTTAATAAAGACTTAACCCCATCATCAACATAGAGGGAGAAATTCTTATATATATCAGTCTTTACATCTTGGGCAAATTGAAAATGCAATTCTGCACCAGGAAATGCCACATCTAAAGCACTATTTTGAATCTTGGTCTTAGCTCCTAAAAATAACCTATCTGCGGCTTCTTTTACGCTAGCGAACGCCTTGACCAAACCTTCTTCCTCGGCACTCCCTTCAGTCAACCTTCTAACCAACTTACCATACCAAGACCAAGATGTAAGTCTTAATTGCTGTGACGGGTCCCTAAAAGAAGGAATTATTGCACTCAGTAAAAGTTCGTTACGCAATGAACATTTAAACGCCAGATTCCAGCTTGAAGCACGATCATTCCTATATAGGAATCTCATATCCTTATAGATCTTGTCACCGTCACAAGTTGCCTTGAACAAGAAACCAAATGAGTATTTGTCTGACAATTCTGTTTCAAATCGAACTTGGTTATCAAGCTTACTGTCTACCCACCGTTTCCTTGTCCAATCTAAGTCATCTACTCTATAGTCAAAGACATCTCCTGCAAAATAGTTAAACCCGCCTGGGTTCTCATCCATCTTTTCAACTAGCTGTTCTTCATCGTTTTGATCACGGCCCCTACCTTTTTGTTTAACTAGCTTGTAAAATCCATTTGATCGATTAATTAAGGAGAAGTCCAAAGGTTCATCAGGACTCCTTGAGAGTTCGCAAAATATATACATTTTGTCTGCATATTCTGGAGAAGTAGCTTGTTCTTCGTATTTGTGGTTACTATAAAAATCTGTTTGAGTTATATTCTCATAGTTGTCGTAGGCTGGAGATTTTTCACCCAAAACGATATCGAGTGCCCTAACGATATTACTTTTACCAGAATTGTTCCTGCCGACTATTACATTTTTCCCTTTAGCGAATTTAATATCTAAAAACTTAATCGATCTAAAGTTACTAACAATAAGCCTAGAAAGGTACATTAAGCAACCTCATATTCATAGATATGAGTAATTATACGAAATTAGGCAAATTATTTGTAATTTAGAAAAAACTCATTACAAAACTAGGAAAAATTATCAAAGAACTGCTCGAGAGTCATTCCTAAGGATTTAGCTAACTTCCAGATCGTGTGAGCACTTGGAGAGTATGACCCCTGCTCTATCTTCCCTACATATGTCCTGTAATAACCAGCATCCATAGATAAATTTTCTTGGCTAATACCTTTCCCTCTTCTAACTTTGCGTAGATGTTCACCCAGCTTCTTCGCAAACACCAGCTTGTCTTTTCGACGACTTGCAACTGTTTCTTTTCTACTAATAGCCATACAAACATTAGAATTCAACACGCAAAGTAGTACCACGCACTAGTATTGGGAGTAAGTGATACAATAACTAAAATGGAAGGCTATAAGTCCTGGAAAAAAAATGTTGGCATACACCTAGCAGTGCCTCTGTATAGGGGGTTTTGTAAAGAAAATCGCTTAAATTTTCATTTTGCAGACGAGAAATACAGTGGGGTAAGCAGCGATCAACTGACTCAACTCTTACTTGAGGAGATGGCATTACATGGATCAGCTTTATCACTATTTAATTACAAGAACAAAAAATATCATACGCTCGATAATCAAATAGTCAGTTTTTCATATAATAGTTGGGATGATTTTAATATTGAGAGGTATTCGATACCAGAAGTTTGCGACATGCTCATTAAGAAGGATGAAGAAATTAATCGCCTCAAGCTGCAGGCGGACATCTATGGTCCCTTTGCATTAATATCAAGTATAGTCTCCACCATAGTCATTGTTAGACAGTTAAACAACCCTACCCTACTAGCAGCAACCGTGCTTGTAGTTACAATAACAATTGCGTTGTTACCTAGTTTTATTCAGAAATATCGTGTGATAAAGGATGCAACCATGTATAAGAATAAGATTATTGACCTTCAAAGTAAATTGGCGAAAATACATACAAAATATACTTCATGACGAATCTCGTTGATCAAACTATTCCCTTTCCTGATCCACAAATAGTCTTCCCGCTAATGATCTCATTTGGTTCAGGTCCAGGTCTAACCTTTTACACCTTCCCAAAGCACCATTTCACTAGTGAAACAGAGATTAAGATTCTATATGCCCACAATATCGCATCACTTGAGAGTACTGAGAAAACTCGGACACTAACTAGAGACGAAAAGTATCAACTAGAAAATCTAAAGCACAGCAGTCAAATAGATCCACGGTATCGTGATATTTGCTATGGTACGCTCCAAGATACAATCTATGCAATCGAGGCAGCAACCAACCTGGATTCATACCCCACAGAAAGCTATATAAACAGTAGTGAATACCTCTGTGATTGGTATAAGTGTTATGATTTTGAATCTACTTGCAGAGTAGATACTCCTGAATTTGCCGGAGTAATCAGAAGAATCGTTAATCGCAAGCGCAAACCTTTGCCCAAACCACACTATAGTGATTACCATTTCCTCCCAGGCTACAAAGTCGAGCTCCTACCCGGTGATCAAGTAGGAGAGAAATTTGATGTTTTAACTAAGCGAGATCGTCTAATCGTAGTTACTCGTGCAATAGGAAACCCAACCTTCTCCAAATGGGCTCTCAAAGACTCCCTAGAGGCTATTACAGCCTACCAAACACCAAATATCGAGGATCGACTGAGCGAAATGATTGAAGAGCTAAATCGCAGTTATCTAACCTATATGGGTAACCCAGAAGAGGCTCCCCATGGTGGTGCGATGGTCCTAGTAATCTATATAAAAGAAAATCTACTAACACTTGCACAGGTTGGTCCAATAAATATCAAACACAAGGTTAATGATCACTACCAAGTCATTACTCAGGACCATACCTTTAACAACCGGGAGGAGCGCGCACGGACCAATAGATCAAATCTAGCAGAACAAATTTACTCCTTGGCTAAGTCATCCGGCTTCAATATTGATAGCTTCACTACAGAGGCGGAAGCGAAATACCTACTAGTCCCTAATACTCCCTCACGCTTTATTGGACACCCTGATTACAACAATATTGGTGAAGCAGCAGCATACCATCCCCTCGTATCAGCAATCCCATACACACAAACAATCACTGTGTAAGTAGTTAATGGTGCCATATTTGCAGGTTGCTAAATAAGAAGAAATGTAGATTTTTCCGCCGCATATAACGCTACATACAGTTTCCGGAACCCTAAGAAGGCAAGAAGGTTAAGTGTTAATTAGATCATTAACCATGTAGGCAAGCAAAAAGACATGAGTGGTCACATAAAATTGCATGCAAAAAGTATGCAAAAATGCTATTTTTGTGACTATTTTTATCAAAATAATCGATAAAAATATCAACTAAACACGATTTTCCCAACTTATCCGGCATGAACTCCAGATCACAAGCCATTATTTCACACCTTTACGCGCGTGCGCGCGCGAGTCTGGACTACAAGATATAGAATGAAGGTAGTATGAAAATGAATAAAATAGTGCTCAAAACAGAATTGAGATTCCTACTGAAGACTAAAACAGCGCGAGATTTAATAACCAAAATATACAAAACAAAAGCCAACGGAGATTACATATTTCTTGAGGAAACCAACGGATGCATAAGCGATACCAACGCATATTGGTCAGAAAGAATAGACGAAACCCCCAATACTGAAGATATATACAAAAACTGTTTCCTCTGTTCAGAGTATCAACTGGCACAATATCTGATAAAGCATAAATTTATAAAGGCACAAGTCATAGGCGACGACGATGGCGATCTTGTGCTTGAAATCACAGATAAAAACAAATATAAGCTAAAAGAGGCATATGATTGGACTCTTGATTTTGCCAATATTATTTCTTACGGTCCCCTATCCCTCAATCTCCAGAGTGGAATTGTGTACTTTCGAAACTACAAAACGCGCATCCGACCTGGAAGTAAATATTCGGAAATATTAAAACGACTCGCAATAAACGACAGTCATTTTCTAACATTTGAAGAAATGGACAGCGCTACATCATCAAAACCTAAAAACGATAAATACTCTTATGACCATAAAGAGTACGCAATAAATGCAGCCAAATATATTAAGCAAAGGCTAAATATGAAAAAGGGATATGGGAAAATGCTACACATATATGATGGAAAAGGCTTTAAATTAGAAGAAAACCAGAGGTAAAAAACTACCCCTTTGTTAACCCGTCTTTGGATCATTTCGGATATATCTTAGAGAAAATAACATGTACTCATGAAAATGAATCATGAGTACACTACATCAGACCTCTGTCTCTCTACAACTTTGTCGATATTTGTTCCGATCCTTAGTATTGATAGCATCAACCCTCGTCGAGTAGTATTTTCATTCGCACAAACCACCAATCTGACTGAACTCATAGATATGTATTGGGCAAATTCTCTAACCGTAGAACCAAAAACATTTTTCAACCAGCTAAAAACCATAAAGAGTAGGATCTATGAAGCTTGATACCATACCACAACGAGCAATTGATGAGTTTGGCACTATATACACGAAGCTGTATAACAAAAAGCTTAGTCCTTCAGAGCTCGCTTCCCGTGCCGACAACTTTCTCCAACTCTATCACTTTCTAGCTACTCACACCCAGAAAGAAGATGTTTATGCTTAAACCTTCTATTTCACTATCGATAGTAAATGTAAACGGCAAAGTGATAACTAGTAAACGAAGCCGCAAATCACGCCGAATTTTCTCATTCATCCAGGGAGATAACTTCTTAGATTGCACATTTTACTTGCATGTTAACTACGGAAACGGCTTTACCAACTATGGCATCTACCCCACCAAAACAAAGCTGATCCAAGCTCTGCACGCCTTTCTTGAGTAGCAGTAAAAAATAAAATGAATATGAAAAATTACACAATCATTCCAAACGAACTACTAGATCGGTCTATATTAAGTCCTCAGGTAAGGTACCTTCTCTGTGTTCTTAAAAGATTCGCTGGACAAGACGATTATTGCTATCCAAGTCAACAAACTCTATCTAGGATAATGCTAGTATCTGAACGGCACATCAGAAACTATATTCACCAACTAAAAAAAGCCAAGATCATCTCAGTAAAGCGAACTGGCTTCAACAAATCAAACACATATCACCTTTATCTGAAAGACCAGAACCACAGTTCCGATCAGTCAGGCATCAAAGTTCCGGACAATCCCGGAATTACACTTCCCACTAAAAGTACTTATAGAAAAGCAACAAATAAAAAAGGGCTTGAATCTGTGAGAAACACCTTAGAAAAACTAGGACTCAAACCTCCCAAAGACACCCTACTCGAAAAGTCTTACAATAAAAGCACCCATACTAGTGCTGATTAATAAAAAAGGAGGTCATATGTCCACCCAAAACTATATTATGTACTGCCGCAAGTCAATGGAATCCGAGGATAGACAAGCCCTCTCTATCCCAGCACAGATTGAAGAGATTGAAAAAATTGCTCAGCGAATGGGTATATCCCTTCCAATGCAATGTATTCAAGAAGCAAAGTCAGCGAAAAACCCAGGTATGAGAGATGGTTTTAACCAACTCATTAAAACTGTTGAGTCAGGTGGTGAGTACATCATTTTTGTTTGGCATGCCGATAGACTGTCGAGAAACCCCGTTGATTCAGCAATACTAATAGACTTAATGGATAGAAACAAAATACTTCAAATAGTCACACCATCGCAAACATATCAGAATAATCCAAACGACAAAATGTGGCTTGCCTTTTCCATGATCCAGGCAAAATATGAAAATGACAAAAAGGGAGTAGATGTAAAAAGAGGATTAAAAACGAAGGCCGAAATGGGTTGGTACCCTACGCATGCACCAACAGGATACCTTAACCCTGAGGTTGGGAAAAAAGGTTATCGCATCGTCGAAGAAGATCCTTTGCGATTCCCACTTATGCGAAAAGCCTTTGATGAAATACTAAGAGGTAGACAAGCGGCAGAGGTATGGAAAGAGGCACGAGAGGCATGGCATCTCACTACCCCACTTAACAAGCCAATCTCAAACTCAACCTTTTACAACATCCTCAATAATCCCTTTTATTATGGTGAATATGAATGGCCGAGAAAATCTGGTAAATGGTATGTAGGAAAACACAAACCCATGATTACCAAAGCAGAATTTGACCAGGTCCAAAAGATGCTTGGGAAATTTGGTAAACCAGTAGCTAGAAGCCATGCCTTTGATCTCACTGGTTTATTCCAGTGTGCACAGTGCCACTACAGCATCACTGGAACTAAAAAGACTAAATACTACAAAGGCACTGCACGCTCAGCTACTTACAGTTATTACCACTGCACACATAAAAACCGTCTAGATCCATGTAATATGCCTCCTATCACTGAATCTGTTGCCAACGAACAGATCACTACCCTACTAAGGTCCATTCGACCTCCACAGGAATTTATAGACTGGGCTAAAAAATGGGTAAGCATCATTACGAGCAAAGAAATTGTTAGCGAAAAAGCAGTTGTACATTCCCGTGAGGAAGCTATTAAGGTTATAGATACAAAGCTCAACAACTTATTAGACCTAAGAATAGGCGGAGAAATTGATGAGGCAAAGTTCAAATCAAAACAAAAATCTCTAGAGGAAGAGAAGGGAAAGCTTACAACAGGTAATTCTCAACCTAGCAATAAGAACAAAGTGAGGGATATAAACAACACACTAGACTTTGCACTAGCAGCAGCAGATCAATACGACAATGGCAAACGAAACGACAAGCATTTTGTTCTTTTAAAAGTTGGCTCGAACCTATATTTAAAACCAAAACAAATCTGGATAGATTTCAAACCAGAATATTTAGCCTTGAAAGACTCTAGTCAATGGGATGAGCGATATTCTTCTTCGCTCGAACCTCAGAAATATACGGAAATATTGAGCAAAAACCCTGATTTGGCACCTGCCAATCCAGTATGGCTCCCCCGGTAGGGCTCGAACCTACGACATCCTCGTTACAGATACCCTCTTGTTACCAAAAGGTCTGGACTATCTCATGGCCCGTTGTGACGGGTCTCGGGTATATAGTCTCTACACGTTTATCCTTCGACTACGCTCAGGACAAGTCCATTTGCGTTGCAAAAGAAATTTAGCTCGGGATTACCCCACCTTGGCGGGGTTTCCCCGAATTAGCCCGATTTTTCAATTCACATTACTGTGAAAAGCTGCGTTACCTACACAGCGAGGCGCTCTGCCAGCTGAGCTACAGGGGATCGAATATTTACTTGTTAACAAAGAGGATTATACCAAAGGATTACCTAGTTTGGAGATATCAACTAAACCTGCGTGTATCTCTCTGTGACAATTAGCACAAACTAATGCACATTTATTAATTTCGTTCATAATCTTAACCCAACTATGCGTCAAGCCTCTCGTTCCTAACGAGAATGATTTTTCTTTCTCATTCAGATGGTGAAAGTCTAGAGCGCTGATACATTTATCATATCCGCATAACTGACACTTCCCTCCCTTTATCGTAACTGCCTGCTGCTTTAACAATTTCCTTCTTTTAGAAACTGCGGTAATCATATATTCTCTCCGATCGCTATATTTCCGAGTCTCAACCTTCTTGTTCATACTTATACCGTACAATACCCGAATGTAGTTGTCAAATATCTACTCGTGATAAACTAAATTATATCTATATGGAGATAAATTTATGATGTACGGCAACTGGGATCGCATGATGGATTTTGGCAATCACCCTCTCGCTGGTTGGGGATTTGGGATACTCGCAATCTGGTCAATATTTTGGAAAGGGCTCGCTCTCTGGAAAAGCGCAAGAAATGATGAGCGTTACTGGTTTCTCGCTCTCCTCATCATCAATACCATGGGGATACTAGAGATCCTCTACCTCTTTGTCTTTGCCAAAACCAAGTTAGTATTGGTCAGCGAACCTAAGAGTAGTCGCAAAAAATCTCCAAAATCTAGTAAATAGTGACATAATCATAGTCGCTATGAATGATCTCGTTGTTCGCTTTGGTGAAAGAATAGATCTCCACCAGTCTCCATACCATGCAAACGTCATGCGTAAGATCGACTGGCAGGTAGACGGGGACATTGGATCGCAGATCTACTCCCGCGCCGTTGGCCCTCTCACTGTCGCCAAGTTTCAACGCCCAAAGTTTATAGACCCAGACAGACTAGCTATTTTTCGAAAAAAAACAAAACCTTAACCACCTACATCGAGCCTGGACTAAACGCTACTTTTGATCTCGGTTTTAACGTCGAGCCGTTTGCCCACTCCACCTCCTCACTCATCGACTTGTCTCTTAATGATAAAAATCTTCTACTCAGCTTCTCCCAAAAAACCCGCTACAACATCACCCACTCGCTAAAATCAAATAAAATTATGATCACCTCAACTCCACTCCCCAGATTAAAGCAGGCTCAAAAAGATGTCTTTTATGCGCTCCACGCCGAGTGGAGCAAACGCAAGAATGTGACCGGCTATAGTCGTGACTTACTAGAATCCGTCCTAACTTGCTTTGATAAGGACAGCACACTCCACCTCGCTCATGATCAGAATGGCACTCCACTAGGTGCTCTCCTTATCCTGAGCTATGACAAAGTCTCTACCTACTATGCAGCATTCAGTAGCACTGTCGGCTATCATAACTACGCTCCTACCCTCCTCACTTATCAAGCTCTCATGACAGCCAAAGAAGTCGGGAGCGACATCTTTGATTTTGGAGGGACCTACGACGAAAGATATCCCCGAATGTACAAAAAATGGCAAGGTTTTACAAAATTTAAAGAAGGTTTTAACCCCACAACCATAAAATATCCACGCACCAAACTACAATTATTTTGGTAATACGAACAGTGGATGCAGATGTATTTCACAGTCAAAAAATTTATCGCAGAGCGGGCAGCTCGAGATCGAGGTCGCTGCGATAGCAAGCGCAGACAGACCGCTTTTTTGCGTGAAGTACATCGAAATCTACATGTGAGTATCTTTAATCCAAGTAATCCTGGAGCATCCGTCTCTTACTCGGGTGTTTTAGTTTGCGTAGAGCCTTAGCCTCAATTTGCCTTATACGCTCACGTGTCACCCCAAACTCTCTCCCCACTTCTTCTAAGGTCATAGGTTTGGCTCCCCTGAGACCAAATCTCATCTCTAGCACCTTGCTCTCGCGATCAGAAAGGCCTGACAGTACTTCTTCGATATTCTCGCGTAGTAGTCGCTGAGTTGTTAATTCATATGGAGACGCCTGTTTGGTGTCTTCGATAAAGTCACCAAGGTAGCTATCTTCATCATCACCGATTGGGGTCTCGAGAGATGTAGTCTTTTGACTGATCTTAAGAATTTCTCGGACCTTATCCGCCGTAATCTCCATTACTTCAGCTATCTCCTCGGGTAGTGGTTCACGACCCAATGTCTGCATTAGTTTGCGTGATACTCTGATTAATTTGTTGATCGTCTCTACCATGTGCACTGGGATACGGATAGTACGAGCTTGATCAGCTATCGCACGCGTAATTGCCTGTCTGATCCACCATGTAGCATAGGTACTAAACTTAAATCCTTTTTTCCATTGGTATTTTTCGACAGCTCGGATCAAACCTTTATTACCTTCTTGGATAAGGTCGAGGAAGCTCATCCCACGGCCAATATACTTTTTCGCAATCGAAACGACCAAACGTAGATTGGCAGAAGTAAGTCTATCCTTAGCTCTCATATCTCCTGCTTCGGTTTTTTGAGCGAGGTCTATCTCTTGATCACGAGTCAGTAGTGGGATACGCCCAATCTCACGCAAATACATGCGTACTGGGTCTGAGATTGCTCGTGAGTCTAGTGCAGAGAGAGTCTCTAGTTCTTTCTCTAGATCGCTCATCTCTCTTGATTCACCAGTTTCTACGTCTTCGGCTACGTTCTCGTATACATCTATTTCTTTTAAGATTAGCTCGTCGTATAGATCATCTAGTTCAGCCACATATTCTTCGGCATCAGGGAAAAGGTTTAGAATGTCAGACTGCGAAACATAGCCAGAAGACATCCCCTTCATCACTAGCTCGCGGATCTTCTTGCGTCTACCTTCTTCGAGGCCACCCCCAGATACCTGAATGTGCTTGGAGACTACTGCGTCGCTCGCTTTTTTACCCAATCCTTTGGTAGTTTTTTCTGGTTTTTTTGCCACTACTTTTTTTGCTTCTTTAACAGGCTTAGTCGTCACCTTTTTTACAGGTTTTTTGACTGTTTTGGTTGTTGTTTTGGATTTGCTACTTGGAATTTTCTTTGCCATATGGCGTATTGTACCCTATATTAGGGTAGATTTGTGCTAAATACCCCTTATTTAGTCAGCTCCGTAAGTCGTCGCGAATACTTGCCAAAATCATTCTGCAAGACCGAAAGGCGCTCACTCTCTGTTGGATTGAGGCTGGTTATCGTCTTTGTTATTTCTTTTAGTTTTTCTCGAACATGTACCTCCTCTAGCTCTAGAGCCGTTGCCTCCCACTCCCGATTGATGTCACTCACCCGGGTCAGATCACGCAGATATGCAAGGTCTAATGTCGGCATCAGCTCCGGTGGCTGCCGGGCTGCAAAATCTTTGATCGACAAACTCTCTTTGTCCCATGCAATTAACTCTTTAATAATCTTAGATACTGCTCCCTGCTCGATCCATTCTAGGTCAAATTCTCTGATTTTTGCTCTTAGTTTGTCAAAGTTTTGTAGAGCCAAAGCTAGTAGGTATAGTGAGAGCTCATCCACCCTCTTTACCGCCCCTTGCTCAATGTTGTTAACGACACTCCGCAGGTGTGTTAGCTCTTTTTTCTTAGCAAATCGACTCATCTCTTCATAAATTATGTTTTCACCAACTGAGAGGGTTGTCGCTAGCTTACGCACATAATGGGCTTGGACTACTTTGTTGGCGATCTGTGAGAGTGATGGGATCACTTCGCGTGTAATAGCTCCTGCCCCCTCACCGCTCTTTGGGTTGCTTTGCGCGGCAGCACTATCTATCAAAAAGTCCCAATAAAGCACTGCTCCCTTTACCATCTCACGCCAAGCACGCGGATTATCTGTTGCTACATCCCCTGGGTCTTTGCCACCCGTAATCTGTACAACTCTAATACTCAGATCCAGTG
>CAZSVV010000006.1:0-30338 GCA_964610445.1 uncultured Pseudomonadales bacterium
AGGATCAGGCAAACTACGAGCAGTCCAGGCTAGAAGGATCAAAAGTGCCACTATACCCAGTATTACTCCACCGAGAGCTATCACTCCTAGGTATTTCAAAATCCTCGCTTTATCCCACCTCCTACTCAATCTCCCTCGTCTCCCCATGTTCCGCAACTTCCACATATTTATCCACTCTTGCATAGAAATGAGTATAACACCTGGTGTACAATTACTGCTATGACTAACGACCTACTAACACGCGGTGTGGAAAATATTATCCCTAACCAGGCTAAACTACAGGAGATCTTAGATTCTGGTCGAAAGCTAAACATTTATATAGGTATCGATCCCACCGCAACCAGGATTCACATCGGCCACGCCGTACCTCTTCGCAAACTAAATGAGTTTGCAAATCTCGGTCATAATGTCACTTTTCTAATTGGCGATTTTACTGCATTAATTGGTGATACTTCGGACAAAGATACCGAAAGACCGATTCTAACAAGTGAAGAAATCAAATCTAATTTTGCCTCATACAAAAAACTAGCAGAAAAAGTAATCGACTTTAGTAAAGTAAACGTAGTTTACAACTCTGAGTGGTTAAGCAAACTTACCTTCACAGATATAGTTAAACTAACTCAGCACTTCTCAGCAGGCGATTTTGTGGGACGCGAGCTGATCAAAAAACGTTTAAGTGCAGGCAAACATGTCGGTCTACATGAACTCTTATACCCAGTCATGCAGGGGTACGATAGTTATCACCTTGATACCGACATTCAACTAGGCGGGACTGATCAAACCTTTAATATGCAGGCAGGCAGGATTCTCCAAAAAGACTTAAGAAATAAAGAGAGTTTTATCATCGCGAATGGATTTTTAGAGGGTACAGATGGCCGCAAAATGAGTAAGAGTTGGGGCAATGCTATCTGGCTAGACGACGAGCCCAATGAGATGTACGGCAAAGTAATGTCACTCAAGGATGACCTAATAATTTCCTACTTTACTTTAGCTACTAAGATAAGTCAGGAAGAGATCTCAGATTATGAAAAGGAGCTAAAAACTGGTTCGAATCCTATGGATCTAAAGAAAAAACTTGCACATCAAATAGTATTAGAACTACATAGTTTAGCAGCAGCAGACGAGGCAGCTAGCTACTTCCAAAAAACAGTTCAGGATAAAGAAAATCCTGAAGAGATAATCGAAATAAAACTAAAAATCGAAAATAAAGGACTAAATTATAGCTATGTATTCATAGATATTTTAAAGTCAGCGAATCTAAACATGAGTAATGGTGAATTAAAAAGACTAATTCAACAGGGTGGTGTCTATATAGGAGCTCACAAAATAACTAATCCCATTGAATCAATTATGATAAATACATTTGACAATGCTGTAATTAAAATTGGTAAAAGAACTTATCGGAGATTAAAACTCATATGAGTTTAACTAAAAAACAGCGCAAAATCTGGGTCGTTATCACCGCTATCTCGACTATCGCGCTCATCCTCAGTAGCTTTGCCCCATTCTTCATCCGCTAAAGCTATAATTAGTTCATGCAACTCTTAGACATTCCTGGCATAGGCCAAAAAATCGCGGATACGCTCATAAGTTGCGGCATTGAGACACCCGACCAGCTACTCTCGTACTATCCTCGTACTCATCGCTACTATCACAAGCGCAGTATTAGCCAGGCCAAGGTAGGAGAGTGGGTCATAATTAGCTGCCTTGTAAACAAGCCATTCAGTCGCCATACAGGTAGAGTTAGCTTGCAGTCTGCACTAGCTACCGATGACACAGGTACACTTACCCTCCGCTGGTTCAATAGCCCCTATATAGTGAGGACGATAAAACTGGATAGTACTTACCAGATCATGGGCAAAATCGAGAGTTTTGCAAACAAATTACAAATTGTTAATCCCACACTCAAAATACTCACTCAAGAAGATGTCACTGCTGACACATTAATTCTCCCTATCTATACACCGCTTGGCACCATCAAATCAGGTATTTTGAGGAATATTATCAAGTCTACTCTCGATGTGATCAAGCTAACCGATCCGCTAAAAGCCGAGATCTTAGCTGAAAATCATCTCTTCCCTCTCAAAAAAGCACTCGACAATATCCACTTCCCAGATAGTACCGACGATCTAAAAGGCGCTATCCACCGGCTCGGCTTTGATGAACTAGTGGCACTGCAGACTGAGAGCTTAATCCTCAAAGAGAGTATGTCGCCCCCAACCACTCCTCTACTTGGCAGTCGAGATAAGTTAAACACTTGGTTAGTAAATCTACCTTTCACCCCAACCCCTAGTCAGACTCAAGCAATAAACGAGGTTATCTTGGACTTATCCAAACCCTTTGCCATGCACCGCCTCATTACTGGGGACGTTGGTAGTGGTAAGACGCTGGTCGCAGCCGCGAGTGCGCTCTGGGCAGTCGAGAGCGGCCATCAGGTCCTAGTCCTTGCCCCCACTCAGATCCTAGCCGAGCAGCTCCACGCTAGTCTAGGCAGCCTATTGGGAGAAAGAGTCTCAACTAGCCTGATCACGCGCACCCAAAAAGGAGACCCGACAGCGAGTGTCGTTGTCGGTACTCATGCCATTTTGAACAAAAAATACGATTTCAAAAAAATAGGCTTAGTAATAATCGACGAACAACACCGTTTTGGAGTCCGTGACCGCGAAAAACTAAGAGATGTTACCGATACCCCTCACTTACTCATGCTCTCCGCAACCCCGATCCCACGTACTCGAGCTATGACCACACTCGCCCATCTTGATGTGACACCAATGGTAGATATGCCAAAGGATCGCCTACCTGTCAAAAGTTACGTAATAACTAAAGAAAAAAGACAAGACGCTTACAACTGGATCAAAAAAGAAATCAAAGAGAACAAGCAACAGGCATTTATTGTCACACCTCTCATCGATCAAGCAGAGAGTGAAGAAGAATCACCCAAGGTTGCGCTCTCTGCACTCGAATCAGAGTTAAAAAAGAATTTTGGTGACATCAGGATCGACTATGTACACGGCAAAATGAAAGAAGCCGACAAAACACGGCATCTAGAAGCTTTCCGTAATCATGAGACTGACTTATTAGTCGCGACCAGTATGATTGAGGTCGGGATCGATATCCCAAATGCCAATATTATTCTGATCGAGAACGCAGAACTATTTGGACTCTCTACCCTCCATCAGCTCAGGGGTAGGGTGGGCAGGGGCGGCGGCCAGGGTCACTGCCTCTTAGTCACCCCAAAATCTGATCAAAAAACCATGGAGCGACTAGGATTTTTTGTGAGAGTTAAGAGTGGTGCAAGACTTGCCGAGTATGATCTATCCAAACGAGGCCCAGGAGATATCTTTGGCACCCTCCAGAGTGGTAGTCTCGGGTTGCGTTTTGCGAGCCTAGACGACCCCGAACTAATCAAATCGAGTAGGAACGTGGCTACTCTGCTTGCCAAATCACGTCCTACAACGTAAAATACATTCTCATATGACACCTTTACCCAAACGACGCTGGTCCACAAGACGCCAAGGAAAAAGACGAGCTAGTATCAGTCTTGATCTTCCTAAGTTAGTTAAATGCAAAAACTGTGACCAAATGAAGCAGTCTCATACTGTCTGTCAAAACTGCAATTCCTAACTTTTCATGAAAACCGTAAACGACCCTAGACATAAAACTCGAATTACTCGGGTTCAAACACTCTTTGCGTATACCTTTCACGATTTAAACGAACATATAGAGATCGCCGACATCTTAAAGGAGCTTTCTAATATTGACCAAGCTATCTCGCTTGCTGCTCCTGAGTGGCCTCTAGCCAAGATCAATAAACTAGATCTGGCTGTACTGCGACAAGCAACACATGAACTATTATTTACCGACACTCCTAGCAAAGTAGTGATCGACGAAGCTGTCGAGATCGCAAAAACCTACGGTAGTGAGAGTAGTGGTAGTTTTGTAAACGGTGTACTAGGTACTATTCTCGAAAGGAAATCCCATGTCTAATCCCAATCTCACTCAGCTACTCTCTACACTTAAACTTACCCCAAAAAATCTACACTTGGTCCAAAACGCACTAGTTCATAGGAGCTACTTAAACGAAAGCGCTGAATACAAAGAAAGCAACGAAAGACTCGAGTATTTAGGTGACGCCGTACTTGAGCTCATAACCAGCGACTATCTCTTCAAAACCTATCCAGATTACCAAGAAGGGATGTTAACTAACATCCGTGCAGCCTTAGTGCGTACCGAGTCTCTGGCAGACGTCGCGATCTCACTCGATTTTCCCAAGTTAATCATGATGAGCAGGGGCGAAGCAGCCACGGGCGGTACCACCAACAAATCTATTCTCGCTGATGCGTTTGAAGCCTTTCTTGGCGCAGTCTACCTAGATCTAGGACTCGGTAGTGTCGAGCAGATCTTAAGAGAGCATCTTTTTATCCGTGCCGAAAAAGTAATCGAGGGTGGGCTCTACAAAGATAGCAAGTCTTTCCTTCAAGAAGTGGCTCAGGCTCGGTTCAAAGCCACTCCCGAATATAACCTAATATCCGAAGCAGGACCAGATCACGACAAAGAGTTTGTCATGCAAGTAGTTATTAACAATAATCCGTATAGCCAGGGTAGTGGCAAGAGCAAACAAGCAGCACAGGAGAGTGCTGCAAAAAACACTCTTGAGCAAATCCTACATTCCTGATAAAATACACCTATATGTTAAAGATCAAGTTACAACGTATCGGCAAAAAAGGCCAACCTCAGTATCGCATCGTCGTACGCGAAGACAGGGTCAAACAAGGCGGCAAAAGTGTCGCTGAGATCGGCTACTACAACCCCCTAACTAATCCCTCTACTTTTGAGATCGACAAAAAAGCCTACGCCGAATGGCTCACTAAAGGCGCTCAACCAACAGAGACAATCCGCAAGTTAGCAACCACCAAATCAAAATAACCACCATACTCAATTACTAACAAAAAAGGAGCCACATGCAAGATATTCTCAGCTACGTTATCAAAAACATTGTAACTACCCCAGATGATGTCAAAATCGAAGAAACTGTCGATGAGACTGGGACTACTACTTACCTAGTATCAGTCAACCCTACAGATGTCGGTCGCATTATCGGCAAAGAAGGCAAGATCATCAAAGCTATCCGCACCATTATGCGTGTCATCGCTATCCAAAAAGGCGTACACGTCCGCGTATCTGTCGTCTCCGAATCAGGTGAGGGTACTATGATGGCCGAAACCAGTGCACAAGAGGCCTCACAAAATGAAGTAGTTGTCGAAGGTGCTCCAGTCAGTGATGATTCTCTTAGTGTCGAAGTTTAATTAAAGAGATCTAATCTCGGAGTAGTGCTTCCTTCATTTGTGAAGGTTGCTCCACCATAAGTTCTAAACACATTTAGCTTCTGAAAGTATACTTCTTCTTTTTCGGTAAACAAGCTAATAGCTCCTTTTAGATCCACTTCTGGTGTCGGCGCCCATAACATACCGAGTGACAGACTCATCGAGAAAAGATCTTCGTCTATTTTGGTAACCACTACATCAGAGACCTGCATCAGAGGTAGTGTTTGCTCGACTTGTCTAAGAAAGGCATAAATCCCGTCTCGTGTACCAGTAATCTTTATATCTGTGTCGAGTACATTCAGAGCTGCGACCTTGCGAGTTGCTTTACTTCTCCCAGACGTCTTTTTTTGTGATTCACCAGAAACATCACCTGGCGCAACTGTAATCCCACCAAACGATAGTCCCAACTCTTTAGACAACCCATCCACTGCGCTCAGGTACGCAATGACATCTTTGGTCTCAGGGAGTGCAGACTTGATTACTTTGGTTCTCTCTTTAAGCACGTTTTGATCAATTTGGGACAGTATCGAGACTTTTTTTGATAACTGAGCTTCTTCTTTGCTCCTAGATTCGATCTTCTTTAGGAGCGTACCAGACGATTGAAGTAGTGGCCAGAGACCAATAACCAAAACCATTAGTCCAGAGAAAACAACTCCTCCGGCCTTAACCGCGATCTGGTGTCTAATAAGCTGCTGCCGTAGTGATACTTTTTCTTCGCTCATGATTTTTCGTCCTTTAAGGGGAGGGTTAGTACTAACTTCATTTCGTATTTCCCTTCTTTGCTACGAGATACTCCTTGGCTCACTACTTGAGGGAAATATGAATCTTTTTGTTCGTAATAAGCTATTGCCTCTTTGAGAGCTGGCTGTGAATCTGCGCTAACTGACAAAGAAATTTCGTTTTCGCTCAAAAATGACATCCCGCCTATCGTCACACCTGGGAGGCTGAGCGATAATACTTTTTGCAGGCTCTCGCGAGCGATTGACTGGTCATCCAAAAAATTGCCAATCAAGCTTAACCGATTTTTTACATAGACCTGCTCGGCATTAGCTTCGGAGAGTCCTTGCATGACCGAACTAGCTTTGGTTATCTTTTCTTCGATACCCTTTAGTCGTTGTGACAAAACTAGATTCCAGATTGCCATGGCAACGGTAATAAACACTATCACTACCAATCCGATGATCGAACTCTGTAAAAACTTTTTCTCACGGAGATAATCCTTCTCTGACAGTACCCGGCGATTCTTTAGTAAGTTTACTCTCATCCCACTATTTGCCATATTAGATGTTCCTCAGAATGTGCGCTGGGCGAGACCCAGTGCCACAGCCATATGCGCTCGATCCTTAGGTACCGCTACTCCTCGTGCCGCCTTGCCTACCGATAATGGGTCTGCAACCACAACCTCAACCCCACCAAACTCTTCTGTTAAATATGTGACTAATCCTGGTAAGTACGCACCGCCCGCGGTT
The DNA here is from genome assembly GCA_964610445.1 of uncultured Pseudomonadales bacterium. Taxonomy (GTDB): domain Bacteria; phylum Patescibacteriota; class Microgenomatia; order UBA1400; family UBA12108; genus GWF. Next base: position 6,794 of record CAZSVV010000006.1, read on the forward strand.
AACAAAATTCGACCAACTCGCTCATTATGGGTTGTTGCATAATATTCCATGGCCTTTCTCATCTCATCGACTATTTGGGATAATCCGATCAAGAGGCCTTTTCTTACTTTGCCCTCTAGTTGATTAGGATCGATACCATAAGTTTTTTTGTATTCTTCGGCTTGGGGTAGGGGGAGTGTTAAGCTCTGGGAGAGACTGCGGGTCAGGGCAACCCCGCCGACTGCAGCGACATAAGAGAAGAGGAGCGAAGACTCTTTGAGGATACCGATCAGTGTCGAGAGCGCTCCCAAGCTAAGTATTAAAGTGGGACCAGCAGATGGTAAATAAGATAAACTCCTAGCGATTGCTACCATCTCTGATTCAACGGCAATAGGATCTAGTCCGACATTGATCAAAAAATCTACCATTGCTTGCAACTTTTTCTTTGGTGCCGCAACCATATAGACCAACATCTTTTTCTCTTTATTATTAACTCCCGAATCAACGATCGAGTAGTCTAACTCAACTTCAGAAATAGGAATAGGCACAAACTGTTCTGCTTCCCATGAGATCGCAGACGTTAGCTCTGCTTCACTCATTGGAGGCATCTCTATGATGCGGCTAAAAACGTGTGACTCAGGGATCGCAACTACCACTCGCTTTTCTTTGATCCCAGATTCAGCTAAGACTTTTTTGAGGGAACTGGCAATTTTTTGAGCAATAGATGGATCAGCAAAATCCAGAGATCCTGCCGAGTTAGGTCCGCTACCGATCGCATTAACTACAAACGTCTTAGGTCCAGTAACAGTAACCTGAGCTACTTTAATACTAGAAGATCCAAACTCTAGACCAAAATATTGTGCTGACATGGGCAGTTGTCCTTTTATTAACTATGTACTATCTACTATATACCATTTACTTTAAATAATAATTATTTCTCGATCGAGCTACCAGAGAATAATGCATAATCAAAGACAGAGGCAGGAGCGTCTAGCCCACGCTTAACTTCGATCTCTTTCTGCGAGTCTCCTCCAGCAGCCTTAGATTGAATCAAGTACAGCTGAGTAGACAATCCAGTACCAGATACAGTGATGGTAGCATCAGAATACATTGGTCTAATGCGTACTGCAGTGACTCCCGACAAGACATTGTATGTAGCGCTGCTTCGGTAGCCATTACTGCCTGAAACTGCCGTATTCTCAAATCCATTGGTCTCAGGTGTACAGTCATAAGGGTTAATATAGTTAAAGCTCACTGTCCCATTGCTATTGTGAGCGATGATCTCAACAGCTGCAGGTGCATTTCCGCTACCAGCGCTGCAGGTACTAGGGTTCTCTGTCGTATCACTCGTTCTGCTCCACATGAGTTGTAGTGTCCCTGGTGCAAAGCTCTCAACATCTAGGTGTGCCTGTTCTCCTTCTTTGACATACAACCCAAAAGTGGTCTGGCCATTAATAGAAGTAGTACCACTAAAATCTCCCTCACCAGTTAAGTTAAGAGTACTGTTAGTTGTACTATCTTGCCGGAGAGCATTTAGTGCTTGTTCAACACCACTCTCAGCGAGGCGGAAAGCCTTAGCACTCTCAGATTCTTGACGTGATAATACAGTATCCCCCAGACTCCTCGATGCGAGCGATAGTGCAATACCAACCACTAGTCCCATGATAACCAGTAGTAGTAGTCCGACTTGTCCCGATCTTGCTTTCATATGCTCCATCATTGCAAACTTGACCGGGAGTGTCAAATTGTTCATACTCATCTTTATGAAGAGAGGCTTTACGTTAATCGAACTACTTATCAGTATGGCCATATTGGGGATTCTCGCGACTCTCGGTTTTGGCAATTTTAAGACTGCTAGACTAAAAGCAGCAGATGCCAAAAAGAAATCAGATCTAACCACAATCGCCAAAAGCCTAGAGGCATACGTCAACGACCATCGCGTATATCCTAACAATACATTAAGTGGTGAAATAGAGTGTTCACCCTCATGCCCATGGGGCTCTCCTATGACGGATGGAACTACCATTTATGCCTCAGAGCTCCCTACACCAACGACTTCCTATATATATGATAGCGATGGAATTTCATATACACTCTATACTAGGTTAGAAAACGATAACGATCCGCAAGCTGTCGACCTTGCAGGCACAGATTGCGGTGGACAACTCTGTAATTATAAAATATCGAGTAGTAATATCCAATGAAAAAACTAGGCTTTACCTTAATCGAACTTTTGATCGTCATCACAATTATCGGGATCCTATCCGCCCTGGTCATGACCAACGTACAGGGTGTACGTGAGCGTGCTCGTGATGCCAGACGCAAGTCAGATTTAAATAGCATCAAGACATCACTCAGACTATACTACAACGATTTTGGAGCTTTCCCTACATCGACTGGTGGTCAAATAAATGGTTGTGGAACAGGATCTCAAACATGTCCATGGGGATCATCATTTGCTAGTACTAATACTTATATGAACACTCTCCCACTAGACCCTAGTTCGTCATCTTCCAACCAAATCACTTACACATATACTCAAACAGATTCAGATAACTATACCATTACAGCAGTTCTCGAAAATGAATCTGACCAAGATGCTGTCGAATCTCAAGACAAATGTGGTACAGGATCAGGGAGCGAATATGTCGTCTGTCAATAAAAAAACTGGATTTACTCTAATCGAACTTTTGGTTGTGATATCGATTATCGGTATTGTAATGAGTATTGGTATAGCCAATCTAATCACAGCCCAAAAACAAGCTCGGGATGCTAGTCGCAAACAGATTATCCACAACATTCAAACAGCGTTTGAGCAGTACTACGCTGGTGTCGGAGTCTACCCAACTACCACAAGTGATGCATTTGAAGATGGTAATCCGCCCACCGACCCACGCGAAAATGAGACACCAATCGAATATAACGTAATAACTTCTGCCTACTGCGTCTGTGCTACACTAGAGGGAGGTGGGGGTAATGCCAGTGGGGCAACCGGCACATCCTGCACTTGGCTAGACGGCGGTGATTACTATTGTGCCCAGAACAAACAATAATATGAAAAAAGGTTTTACTCTAATCGAGCTCTTAGTCGTTATAGCGATAATTGGCATCTTGATCGCGGTTGGTAGTATCAGCTACACCCGCGCAGTCCAGCTCTCTCGTGACAGTCGTCGCAAGACTGATCTCGAGCAGCTCAGGCAAGCCCTAGAGACTTACCGATCCGAGAATAGTAGTTATCCTGACGATGGCAGTCTAAGCTCACTAGCTCCTGACTTTATAACAACTATTCCTACAGACCCAAAAGCAGGCACACCAGGTTACACTTACACTTACGATAGGATCTCTACTACCACATATACTCTTTGTGCCGAACTCGAGAACTTTACAACCGACGCCACTTACTGCGTTGCTAATCCATGAAAAAACTCTCTGGCTATACGCTAATAGAACTACTGATTACTGTCACAATTACAACTATTCTAATCACCATAGGTGTCACAGCCTACGGTCGCGCCGCCGAGATCCAAGCAATCAAATCCGATTCTGAGACTGTTCTTGGTCTCTTAACTAGCGCCCAAAAATCTGCAACTAGCGGCAAGGCGGACTGTGTCAGTCTCTATGGCCGCTATCTCGGCGAGACTCTGACAACGTCAGCTTCTAGTCCCACGATTACGATAACCTCTGCCTGTGAAGGGGGCACAGGCACAGTCGAGACATATACTCTCAGTAGGTTTAGTGCAGTGTCCTCTAACAACATTCTCTTTAGACCTCTCAACCAGGGTATCGACACAGGTGCTAGTAGTAGTCTCAATCTAGATTTTACAATTAACGGCGACACCTACCGCTTCTTAGTCGAACAGAGTGGTACGATCAAATCACTAGGCAAAATTACACAATGAAAAAAAGATCTTCTAAACGTGGCCAGAGTATCTTAGAGGTAGTAATTGCAACTACTCTAATCAGCATGGGAGTAATTGCAGCCTTATCGCTAACCAACCAATCTCAAAAGAGTAGTAACTACGCAAAGACTCTAGATGCCGCAACTGCCTACAACAACCAGCTGGCAGACTACCTGCGTAACCAAAAGAGTCTCTTGGGATATGCAACGATCGAAGAAATATTTGTAGCAGCTAGCAGTGGGGGAGTCGCGACATATTGTATGGATTCTATCCCCGCAGACTCTACTTCATTTCTCGCACTCAACCCTGGGATCTGTGATGATACAGATCTAATCCAAGGCACGACTTTTAAGCGTCAAATGGAAGCAGACGTGACCAATAGTGGCAACGGTTCAATAGCACTCACTATCACTACCTCCTGGTCTGATAATATAGTTCGCAGCGCAGTACTCAATATGGAGCTCTCCAAATGGAAATGAAAAAGGGGACTTCGATTATCGAACTTGTAGTCGTGATCGGGCTGATAAGCCTACTTTCACTCGCCATGTCCGCGATCATGCTAACTACCATTGTTAGCAGTAATCGAGTAAGGCGACTCACCCAGATCAAGCAGGCAGGGGACATCGCCCTTAACCAGATCCAAACACTCATTCGCAATTCTCGTCAGATTAGTGCTTGTAGTAGTGACAACAACGTGTTAACAACTATTAATCCCGATGGAGGAGTGACAGACATCATGCTCGAAGATGATTTAGGTGTTAACCGACTGGCCAGTAACTCTGGTATCTACATGACACCGAGCAATCTCACCATCAACAACTTTGATATTTCCTGTGAACCCAGTGACACCGAACCAGTATTATTCAAAATTAGTTTTGATATGTCGCAGGCTAATACTAGTGGCAACACCCGCGAAGATGCGACCATCCACTTTGAGACAACAACCGGTATCAGAAACGAATAAAGAGTAGGGCAAGAGCTGCCCCTGCCACCAAAAATGGTCCAAACGGGATAGATTGCGTAACCTTCTTAGCGCCTATTAGCATTAATCCTACTCCCCATATAGAACCAAGTATAAAAGCAAGCAACATCCCCCAGAAAGCACCGATTCCCGAGAGTAAGGAGCCTGTCACGAACGCTAGGTATGGGTCACCGTCACCCATCCCTCGACCTTTGGTGATTAATCTGAGTAACTGCAAAAAACCAAAGCTTAAGATACCCGAGATCAAAGTCACACCCATATCATTCCATTGGTATGTGCCCGATATCGAGAGCGCCAATCTATAGCCGTAAACCCAAACTGAACTCAGATAAATAAACGGCATTAGTATGACCCCATATAAGGCGTCAGCTACTGCAACGATAAGTAAAAATATACCTATCCCCAACCAAAAAAGAGGTTGAATGATTGTCCATGGGGCTGTAGCTAGCTGAAAGAAAACAAATCCTACAATTAACCACCAAACGAATAGTGAGCCAAACAAACCCTCAACTATTGGGTGGATCATCGAGAGTTTTTTGTGACAACATCTACTCTTTCCCTTATACGCGAGGTAGGACAATAGAGGGACCATGTCGTACCAAGATAGCTCTCGTCCGCAGTTGTCACAGGCCGACCGACCACGCAGCCAATCACGCCCTGCGATACTACGAGAAACCAGCACATTAACAAAGCTACCAATACAGGCACCCAATAAAAAAACTATACCTATTAATAGAATATTCATCACTTTACTCTAGCACAAAACCTTAGGGTAGACAGATCATCGGACCGTCCGCACCTCCACAAACCTCGTCACCAACAGGTTGTAGATCTGCTGGGAGTGATGTATATATACCTCCAGATGGAGTTCCACATCGGAGTGTCGCTTCTTCAGCAAATGATCCTGATTTTGGAAGGAAACAGATATACGTAGAGTCTCCTTGGTCACCGTTATTAAAGACATGTAGCGAATTGTAACCGCTATCACTAATTCTAGTTACAAATGAGGTTTTAATCTCAGATGTGCCGCCAGTTGATAGTTTTTCTAGCATTAACTCTGCAGTATCACCAGGAACACTAACGTCAATTACATCTGTAACGAGAGGTGCTTCTGTCCAAGCTAATGGTTCATGTGCTGTATCGTCAGCAGCAAATTGCCAAGGATAGTAGCCCTGAGAAGCATAGAAACGATCTATTGCGGATAGTAACTGTTCTGCATCACTACGACTACCTGTATCACGACCACGGTTAATCTGCTCAATAGGGTTAATGGCGGCAAGCACAGCTACAGCTAGGATTCCTAGGACCGCAATCACGATCAAAAGCTCGATCATTGTAAAACCTAATTTTCTTAGTGACAACATATTTTCCTCCTAGTTATATCTCATTATGACCATATTAGAATGCGCTTGTCAAATTATATATTGGCACGATGATCGCAACGATCAAAAACCCAACACCGATACCGAGCAAGATCATGATTATTGGCTCCATCGCAGTCGAGAGATTCTTGATCGCATGCTCCGATTCTACTTCAAAATATACTGCAACCCGGTTTAGGATCTCATCGAGCTTTCCGGTCTGCTCTCCGACCGCAACCATCTGTGAGATGATCATGGGGAAGGCTGCATGCTTGGCGAGTGAAGTAGCTAGGGGGTTACCTTTTTCCACATCTTTGGCTATCACTACTAGCGAATCTGACAGGATAACCGAGTCCACCACATCCTTAACGATTCCCAAAGATTCAACCAGTGATACTCCAGCCGAGGCGAGCAGGGCTAGAGTACGCGAGAACTCAGCCATCATGACCATGAGCCTAATCTTGCCGTAGATTGGGATCTTGAGAGTTAGTCCATCTATCGCCACAGCCCCGCTTTTTGTCTTCTTCCACATCCGGAGGCCATAGATTGACCCTGCGATCGCTACAATCATTATGTACCAGTATTTATTTAAAAAGTTAGAGGTGTTAATCAAAGCTTTGGTGATCGCTGGCAGCTCCGCATTAAAGTCTTGATACATCGAAGTTAGCTTAGGTAGCACAAAGACCATCATGACTATCCCGACTACCGTCATACCGATCAAAACAATTACAGGATAAATGAGCGCCCCCTTAGTCTTACTCCGAAATTCTCGTTCCGACTCTAAGTTGTCAGCGAGCCGTATCAGGATAGTATCTAGTACGCCCGCACTCTCACCCGCTCTGATCAAGGCCACATACACTTTGCTAAAAGCGTCAGGATGTGTCTCTAGTGCATTAGCAAAAGTACTTCCTCCTTCAATGTTACGCAAGATCTGCGAGATCTTGCTCTGGAGTACTGGCGAGGCCTGTACTTGCAAGATCGAGAGGGCATCAGTCAGTGGTAACCCTGCTCCAATCATGGTCGAGAGCTGTCTAGTAAAGTTAACTATGTCCTCAAACTTAACTTTGTTGCTCATGGCAAAAATCGAACTACCACTAGATAGTTCGTGCAGCTCGACTATAACCAAAGACTGCTCGCGTAATACGTTAGCAGCCGAGGCCAGAGACTGAGCTTCGACAATCCCCTTGCGGGTTAGCCCATCTTTGGTTTTTGCTTTAAACCTAAATCTAATCATCTGCCTCCCACTAGTCTATTTAGTTCATCAATATTAAGCGCATATTCGCGAGCCACTGGTAGACTGATCTTGCCTAGTTTGTATGCTTCGGCCAGTGCCATCTCAAGCGTTCGCATTCCGAGGTCACTCGATGTCTGCATGGTCGATGAGAGCATATGTGACTTACCATCACGGATGAGCGATCTAACTGCAGAGCTAGCAACAAGCACTTCCATGACAGCAGTCCGACGCCCATCAACCGATGGTAGTAACCGCTGTGCCAAGACCGCTTCGAGTGATAACGACAGCTGGGACCTAATCTGGGTTTGTTGAGCCTCAGGGAAGACGTCGACGATACGGTCTATTGTCTGTGCTGCCGAGTTAGTATGGAGGGTCGCAAAAACTAAGTGACCAGTCTCAGCTATAGTGAGCGCGCTCTCGATAGTCTCATAATCACGCATTTCACCGATTAGAACCACGTTTGGATCTTCACGCAAAACGCTCTTGAGAGCCACATTCCAGCTATGAGTATCGGCATGTAGCTCACGTTGGGAAATCAAGCTCTTTTTTGGTGTATAAACAAACTCGACAGGGTCTTCGATGGTCACTATATGCTCACTCCGTGTCTCATTAATTCGTTCAATCATCGCAGCGAGTGATGTCGATTTGCCGTGACCTGTAGGTCCTGTCACGAGTACTAGTCCTTGCTTTAGCTCTGTCAATTTGCCAACTATTGCGGGTAGTCCCAGCTCTTCGAGTGACCGAATAGTGTTAGGGATATAGCGCATGGCAGCCGCCAAATTACCTTTTTCATGGTACACATTAACACGGAAACGAGCTCCATTAGAAAGGGCATGCGAAAAATCTAGCTCACGGTCCACGTTGACTAGTTCTCGTTGTGATTCGGAGAGCAGGGGATAGATCAAACTCTGCGCAATCTCAGGAGTGACTACTCCCATCTCTGGGACCTTAACTAGGTTACCTTGTAGTCTATACATTGGCGGTATGCCAACGATTACGTGAACATCAGATGCAGCGTACTGTACACACATCTCTAATATTTGTTTTATATCCATATACCTCCAACTTTTAACTTTACACTTATTACTTAATACTTGAAAACATAATCTCCGATTATGTTTTCGCTACACGCATTACTTCTTCGAGAGTAGTTAGCCCGTCTAGTGCTTTGACATACCCGTCTTGCTCCATGAGGAGCATCCCATCAGTGACAGCTAGATTCTCTATCTCTGATGCTGGGGATCTACCTAGTATTAGTTTTCCAATTTTTTCGGTAATCTTTAAAACCTCAAATATTCCCAGACGTCCTTTATATCCAGTATCGCTACAGGCTTCACATTTCCTTCCTCTATATAGTTTGGGCACTTCGCCATTACTTTTTTGGACATAGGTCTCGTAGATCGGGCCGAGCACTCGCTTGAGCTCTGTTACTGTTGCTGGATCAGGTGTATAAGCTTCTTTGCAGTTCGAACAAACTTGACGTAGTACACGCTGGGCGAGTACACAGGTCATGGATGATGCTAGGAGAAATGGCTCGGCTTGCATATCTAGTAAACGTGGCAGTGCACCGGCCGCCGAGTTGGTATGTAGGGTAGCAAAAACAAGATGTCCAGTGAGTGATGCTTGGATTGCTAGGTCCGCTGTCTCATTATCTCGGATCTCACCGACCATGATGATGTTGGGGTCTTGTCGGAGGAATGACCGGAGTCCTGTTGCAAAAGTGAGACCTGCCTTAGGGTTAATCTGGACTTGGTTAACACCGTCTATCTGGTACTCTACAGGATCTTCGAGGGTTACAATATTAACTTTTGGTGTATTTAGGGCATGTAGTACTGAGTAGAGGGTAGTAGTCTTACCACTACCAGTCGGGCCAGTGATTAAAACGATTCCGTGGGGGACTTTGATAGAGTCTTCGATGTTTTTGAGCGCCATTCCTCGAAATCCTAGTTGCGCGAGTGTCGGGACATTACTACTTTTTCTAAGGAGACGCATCACAATCTTTTCTCCGTCAACGGTGGGTAGTGTAGACACACGTAGATCCACTTCTTGGTCTTCTACTTTAAAAGTAAAACGGCCATCTTGGGGGACCCGTCTCTCATCAATCTTTAGCTCTGCGAGGATTTTGACACGAGAAACTACCGCATCATGAGTCTTTTTGGGTAACACTAGTTTTTCCTGCAAAATACCGTCTATTCGGTACCTAACACGTGTGTGATCCTCGAGTGGTTCGATATGGATATCAGAGGCACGCGATTTGACCGCAAATTCGAGTACTGTCGCCACAATCTTGGCAATTGGCGCTTCGCGGATCACGTCACCTATCCGCTCTACATCCACAATCCGCTTTGACATGTCCGAGTCAACTGATTCTTTTAGTACCTGCGTCACTTCCGCTGACAAGCTCTGTGCATAACGTCTAGGGATATCTTCGATCAACTCCGAGGCTAGTGCTAAAAATGGCTTTACTCGAGAGCCAGATTTTGCCTCCAAAAATGCGATTGTCTGTAGGTCGAGTGGGTTAGCCATGGCGACTGATAATTCACGATTTTTGGTATCATAGGCAAAAGGCATTACAGTGTAGTGTTCTGCAACTGATTCGGGGATCTTAGCTAGTGCTTCTGGCGAGGCGGCCAGGTTTTTCATGACCACGTACCCCACGTTATAGAGCTTCGCTTTGGCTTTGGTGATATCGATCTGTGATACAGCGCTAGACTTTTCGAGTAACGCATCAATCGAAACCCCAGTAGTCAAAGACTGTTGTTGTAACTGGGCATATTGAGCGTCACTCAAGAGACCATCCTGTTTTAGGATGAGGGCAAGGTCTTGCATACCTCCATGCTAACATATCTTTATGCTGTCTACTATTATCGAAAATGGGGATACGACTAGTCGCACTCGCTACGTGACGGACCTTTTGGTTCCCATCGTCGCACATCTTACTCCAGACCCGACCAGTATCGGGATCAAAGCTGTCCAAGAATTAGTCATGTCGCTCTCGATCTCTGCTTCTTCCCCTCGAGCTATCTGGATCGAAGAGGCACAGACACTTACTATGGAAGCTAGTAATGCACTGCTCAAAGTACTAGAGGAACCACCCAGTAACACTTATATCTATCTAACTTGTCCAAGTGCCGGATCATTACTCCCTACAATTCGCAGTCGCTGTCAGGTGATTAGTCTAGACAACTTTAACCTTTCAGCTTTAACGTCATATCTCCCTACCCTGAAACCACTCTTTGCGCTCTCTCCCGGTGATAGGCTACAGCATCTCTCGGACTTCCCCAGTGACAAAACAGAGCTCCTCGTATATTTATCCGATCTTGCAAGAGAAATAAGTGACACTATCAAAAAAACCAAGAGTCCTGCCGGTCTTCGCTTACTCAGCTCACTCGGCGAACTGACACTAAAGACTCATCAGGCGCTAAAAAGTAATACCAATCAAACTCTAACATTAACCCACTTCCTCCTCCATCTCCCCAAATCCAAGTAGTCAACTGATATACTGGTATACGGATATACGGATTTACGACACACAGTCATCCTGCTAGAATCACCTGTGCTATAGTAATTTCCTGCTCGGATTTTTTTATGACCAAATCAACTCAACACTACGACGCCAGCGATATCAAAGTTCTAGAGGGACTAGAGCCAGTTAGGAAACGTCCTGGCATGTACATCGGGAGTACCGACGAGCGTGGAATACAAGAACTGCTTAAAGAAATCACCGATAACAGTGTGGACGAAGCTATCGCCGGCTACGCCAAAAACGTCTATCTAACAGTCGAGAGTAACGGCTACGCTACCATCAGTGATGACGGCCGCGGTATCCCAACAGATATGCACAGCTCCGGTGTCTCAGCACTCGAACTCGCGATGACCAAACTCCACGCAGGTGGCAAATTTGAGGAGACAGCCTACCAGGCATCCGGCGGACTCCACGGCGTAGGTGCTAGTGCAGTCAACGCTCTCTCATCTCATTTCCGGGTAATCGTAAAACGAGGTGGCAAATACTACACCCAAGAATATAATATCGGTAATCCCAAATATAGCGTCAAAGTAATCACCGAAGAAGAGGTCAAAAAACTCCTCAACCCCGCGCATCTCCACCTCCTAACCGACGAATCAGGTACTTACACTACTTTTACCCCCGATCCTACCATCTTCAAAAAAACTATCGAGTTTGATTTTAAGAAAATAAAGGGGAAGGTCCGCGAGCGCGCCTACTTAGTCCCCAAGCTATACATGCACTTAAACGATGAGAGTAGTGGTGAAGTCGCTAATTTCTATTTTGAGAGTGGTATCAAATCCTTAGTCGCCCATCTAAATGCGCACAAAAAACCACTCCACGACGTTGTCTACATGACAGGTGACTACACCGAAGACGGGCTTAAGATAGGTGCTGAGATCGCCTTCCAGTACAACGATAGTTTTAGTGAGAATATCTTAACTTTTGCAAACGTCATCCACACTTACGACGGCGGCACTCACTTAACAGGTTTTAGAACCGCCCTAACCAAGGTCATCAAAGATTACATGACCAAGAAAAATGGCAACAGCAAAATCGAACTCTCAGGCGAAGATCTCAAAGAAGGTCTAACCGCCGTAGTCTTTGTCAAAATGCCGAGCTCTGACATCCAGTTTGAAAGTCAGACCAAAGCTAAGCTAAACAACATGGAGGCGCAGAGCGCAGTCTACTCAATCGTCAAATCTCAACTCGAAACTTATCTCGAAGAACATCCCAGCGAAGCCAAGAAGATGCTCGAAAAAGCCGAGTTGGCAGCTCGCGCTCGTATGGCAGCTCGCGCTGCACGTGATGCGGTAGTTCGCAAAGGCGTACTTGAGGGCACAACTCTACCAGGTAAGCTCGCCGACTGCCAAGAAAAAGATCCTGCACTATGCGAGATCTACATCGTTGAGGGAGACTCAGCCGGAGGTAGTGCCAAACAGGGTAGGGACCGTCGCTTCCAGGCCATCTTCCCGCTAAGAGGCAAGATCCTCAATACTGAGCGTGCACGACTAGATAAGATTATCGCCTTCGAAGAACTCAAAAACCTCATCATCGCGCTAGGTACTGGGATTGGTGAGACTTATAATGCCGAGCGTTTGCGTTACCACCGCGTGATCCTCATGAACGATGCCGACGTCGATGGTGAACACATTACCACACTTGCACTTACTTTCTTCTATCGTCACATGAAAGAAGTGATTGAGGGTGGATACCTCTACATTGCCATGCCTCCACTTTACCGCATCGAAGTAGACAAAAAAGAACACTACGTCTATACCGATGCCGAGCGTGACACACTACTCGAAGAATACAAAGGTAAAAAAGTAACTCTCCAGCGCTACAAAGGTCTTGGAGAAATGAATCCAGAACAGCTCTGGATGACCACCATGAACCCCGAGAAAAGAATGCTCAAAAAAGTACATATCGACGAAGCTGCCGAGGCAGATGAGATCTTTAGCACCCTCATGGGTGATGAGGTCGCTCCCCGCAAAAAGTTTATTCAAAGTAATGCCCACCAGGCACAATTAGACGTATAAAGGAGACAACTATGTCAGATCAAAATCCAATGCAAATCAAAGTTTTTATCGAAATCCCCGAAAACTCTCGTGTAAAGTACGAAAGAGATGAGGATACTGGCATGCTCATGGCAGATCGCATTCTCCACACCCCCATGAACTTTCCTTTTAATTACGGTTTTGTCTTAGGGAGCAAAGGTCAGGATGGTGACCCAACCGACATTGTCCTCCTAGCCTCAGAGCAGTTTGCCCCAGGTGTAGGCATCAAAGCGCAGCTCATCGGCATGCTAGAAATGGAAGACGAAGAGGGGATCGACACCAAGCTAATCGCAGTGCCTGTAAAAAAAGTCGATCCTATGTTTGGCAACTGGATGGATATCACCGATGTCCCAGAGCATACCAAAAATAAAATCAAGCACTTCTTTGATCACTACAAAGATCTAGAGCCAGGCAAATTTGTCAAAACAGGCAAGTTCTTAAGTGCCAAAGAAGCTGCAGCCATATTAGAAGAGGATATGAAAAGAGGAGAAAAATAAGTGTCAGACGATAAATTGCTCAAACCACTAGATCTGTCCGACGAGACTACTGAGTCTTCGACAGATTCAACCACGGATGCACCCGAATCAGCAGTCGTCATGCCAACAGGCACCAACATGACTGTTAATCACAATCAGGTTTGGGAGATAGAAAATACCCAGTTTGGCCGGATTGCCAAAGTCCCAATCGTCGAAGAAATGAAGAAGAGTTACTTAGACTATGCAATGAGTGTTATCGTCTCACGTGCTCTACCCGATGTCCGTGATGGTCTAAAACCAGTCCATCGCCGTATCCTCTACGGCATGAAAGAGCTCTCGCTCCTCCCCCCAGCCAAATACAAAAAGTGTGCTCGTATCGTCGGTGAAGTCTTAGGTAAATATCACCCTCATGGCGACACTGCTGTCTACGATGCACTGGCCCGGCTTGCCCAAGATTTCTCGATGCGCTACATGCTAGTCGATGGCCAAGGCAACTTTGGTAGTGTCGATGGTGACTCACCAGCTGCCATGCGTTATACCGAAGCAAGGCTTGCTAAGATTACAGGAGAGATTCTCTTTGACCTCGACCGTGACACTGTCGACTGGGTCGACAACTTTGACGGCACTTTCCAGGAGCCGACAGTCATGCCCGCACGTTTGCCCAACCTCCTCCTCATGGGTAGCGATGGTATTGCCGTTGGTATGGCTACCAAAATCCCGACTCACAACCTAAGCGAAGTAGTAGCAGCTATTAATACCCTGATCAAAAAAGGTGATGTCAAAACTGCCGACAACTCTCATCTCAATGACGACACTATCTCAACTGCACCATATCAGAGCTTGATCGGCGACTTTAGCTCCGAAGCAAATATCGATGATCTTATGGAGAGCGTCCAGGGTCCCGACTTCCCAACTGGTGGCGTCATCTACGATGCCGAAGCTATCCGCGAAGTCTATGCAACCGGAAAGGGTCGGGTAGTAACCCGCGCTGTCGCCGAGATCGAAGAAACCAAGAGTGGCCGCTTCCAGATTATCGTCACCGAGATCCCATATCAAGTCAACAAATCCAAACTAATTCAAAAAATTGCCGATCTGGTGCGTGACAAAAAGATCGAAGGTATCAGTGATCTAAGAGACGAATCAGACCGCGAAGGTATGCGGATCGTCATTGAGCTCAAAAAAGCGAGCAAACCTAAGAGCGTCTTAAACAATCTCTACAAACATACTGAGCTCCAAAGTAGCTTCCCCGCCAACATGGTGGCGCTCGACGAGACTGGTACTCCCCACCTCATGAATCTCAAAACCATCCTCACTCACTACGTCCGTCATCGACAGGGTGTGATAGTGCGACGCTCACAGTTTGAGCTCAAAGAGAGCAGGGCTCGGATCCACATCTTAGAGGGTTACCTCAAAGCCCTAGATCACCTAGATGAGGTTATCAAGACTATTAGGTCAAGCAAAGACACCGAAGAAGCCAAAAAGAACTTGATCGAGAAGTTTGGCTTTAGCGAAATCCAAGCGGTCGCGATCCTCGATATGCAGCTGCGCAAGCTAAGCGCCCTCGAGCGCCAAAAGATCCAGGACGAATATGACGAACTCATGAAGCGGATCACCTTCCTCCTAGAACTCTTGCGTAACCCTCAAGCCGTCCTCAAAACAATTCTCTCCGAGCTCAAAGAACTAGAGGGTATCTACGGCGATCCTCGTAAGACCAAAGTCATCAAAGGCAAACTTGGCGAGTTTAGTGAAGAAGATCTAGTTGCCAAAGAAGATAATCTGATCGCGATCACTCGTGACGGCTACGTCAAACGAATGCCACTCTCGACCTATCGCACTCAGAGACGCGGCGGCAAAGGTGTCGTTGGTATGACCACAAAAGAAGAGGATGAAATTCTCCACATGAGTGTGGGCAATACTCACGACGTCGTCATGTTCTTTACAGATCTAGGCAAAGTCTATGCCAGTAGGGTATTTGAACTACCCGAGGGTAGCAGGACCGCCAAAGGTCAGGCAATCATCAACTTGATTAGTATTACTGGGGACGAAAAAGTCCTAGCACTCCTGACAGTCCCCAAAGAAGTACTAGAGAGCGATAAGAACTTTATATTCTGTGCAACCAAAAATGGACTCGTCAAAAAGACCCCAATCGCCGAATATAGTAATATCAGAAACTCTGGCAAGATCGGGATCGTCCTCAAAGACAATGATAGTCTCATCAAAGCTCAAGTTACCGATGGGAGTAACTATATCCTGCTTGTTACACACCAGGGTAAGTCCATCAAATTTAAAGAAGCAGATGTCAACCCAACCGGTCGTGCCAGTCAAGGTGTTAAAGGGATCTCACTCAAAAAAGATGATTCAGTAATTGCTGCCTCAACCTTTGAGATTAGCCCCGTGAGACCTGATGACAAGAGGAAGAAGTTCTTCCGTGAGATCTTGGTCGTCACCGAACATGGGCTAGGCAAGAGGACCGACGTTGACGAATATCCAGAGCAGGGTAGGGGAGGTCAAGGGGTCAAGGTAGCCGAACTCTCAGACAAAACTGGCAATCTCGCCGCCGCTCGACTAATCACCGAAGCCGATGAGCAAGCTGTGATTACCACCAAAGCCGCACAGGTCATCAAACTACCAATCAAAAACATTAAGGTTCTCGGTCGCTCAACCCAGGGCGTCATCTTGATGCGCCCCGCCAAAGGCGACGTCGTAACCTCGGTCACCACCCTACAAGAGTCCGAGGACGAAGAAGAAAGCATATGACAACTAGCTTACTTGAGAAATCTCCAATAAATTATAAAAATTGGATGATCGTTAGAGTATTAACAAGAGATAAAATTACTGGAGAAGCACCTGAAACTGGCACAGCACTCACAGGCACCTTAATTATATCCTTAACAAATCTATTCGACGCTATTTTTCATGGATACTCTCCAGTTGCCAGCTATGATATTGTGCCGCTGCCTTACCAAAATGATAATTTAGTTGCAACTGCTCTAACTAAAGTACAAAAAAAGTAGTTTCAATTTAAGTAAATTTTCTGTCTATCCAAACGTTGACTCTCTCCCATAACTTTTTACTGAAACTTCGATTATCTCCCGTCAATCCATTTTTATGTTCTACTATCTTCCAAATACCCCTTTTAATTCGGTAATGCTCCGCCCAATCTATCCCTTCTCCAACTACAAAGTCTGATGGTATTTCGAACCCAATCATCGTGTCGTCTGCTTCTGGCTCTACTTCTTGCATCTCAGATTTTGCAAGCAAAGCGATGATCTCTACGCTCGATGCACCCAGAGCTCTAAAATACTCAACTAATAATTTTAAGGACCTCCCGGTATCTTTGATATCTTCTAACAACACAATCCTAGCACCCTTAATTGCCTCAAGATTTTTTGGAATACATGTAATTTCTGGTGTGCTGTTCGAAGTCATCCCGTGACCATAACTACCAACTCTCACATTATCTTTTTGGTATTCCTCGCTCCCGGGCATTTTTGCAAGTTCATCTAAGAACATTTCTGCAAAGGTAGCTCCACCAGAAAGGACTGTCATAAAAATAACTGACTCCGTCTCTGCGATTTCGCTCTGGCGACCCTTCCACTCCCTAGCCGTTTCACTAACTCGGCGTCTAACTCTCCAATGAGGTATCATCATCTCTGCGTGATGTGGTCCTAAATCTTTAATCACCTCTATATCTAACATTATCGGACAATTTATAGCCACGCATCTCAAGTATGTATTTTTGATATGTCTCTGCTACAATTTTAGAGATATGACGCTACTAAGCATTCACATCATAACTGCCGTATTCACTTTAATCATCTGCGCGCTCATCTGGGCTCGACCTATATCCAAACTACTCACCCCACTGACAATATCTTCCGTAGTCTCGATCATAACCGGCATCCTGGTCTCACTGGACTCTCCGCTCTTGACCATCTGCGCCAAACTAGGTGTTTACTCATTCGTCATAGCAGCCTCACTCTACAAACTAAAATCCAACCATTCTACTTCTTCGCTAGATGCTCATCAAAGAACTTGATGGTTCGACTCATTGCAGTCCCAAAATTCTGTGAGATATTGTGATCATCGCCTGGGTATTCATACAGCTCGACTGGCTTATTTACTGTCTTCAACTTTTCACTCAGAGTGCGCGAAAAAACAACAGGCACCGAGGTATCAGCTGTCCCATGATGCAGCTGCACTGGTCCAGAAATTTCATTTAAAAACGAGGTTGCCGATATACTATCCCAAAATTCGGGATTTTGCTCAGGTGTCCCATACTTTTCTTGCAAGAGGTTGCGCCATCTCCGACCAGGATAACTAGGCGAGGGTAGGGGGCTACTATTTGTTCGCCGCCAGTTGTTTAGCAGGTCTGGATACGATGCCACCACTCCAGCCCAGATCACTCCCGCCTTGATATCAGGAGAGCTGACCATAGTCCTAAGAGTTATATGACCTCCCATAGAGTGTCCCCACATCCCAATCCTGCCTGGATCTACTCCGGGGTAGTTTTTCATATTAGCAACTAGCTGCCTTACGTCTCGCACATAGCCATCCGACCCGTATCCTCCCTCAGCAGTTCCCTCACTACTACCATGCCCACGATAGTCCGACTTAATTACCACTTAGCCGGCTAGGACCAGCCGATCAAAATATGCAACATACTTTTCGTTGGTGCGATATATCTTTGGATCAATATAACCATGGTTAAATACTATGACAGGCCAGCCACCTTCTGGTGACACACCTTTTGGTATGCCTAGTAACGCATTAATTTTGTATCCATCAGACACATAAGATACTATGGATTTTTGGTATCGACTCTCTCCAGTAATAGTTTCAACATTAGTTATCTCACCAGGGCTAAGCTTAGTCTTTTTTAACGCTTCTATCGAGAGCATAGACTCTTCACTCTCAGTGTTCATCCCGCCCATCTCTAACTCAGCACTCTCATCTGTTTGTAGTGGGTTATT
The DNA here is from genome assembly GCA_964610445.1 of uncultured Pseudomonadales bacterium. Lineage (GTDB taxonomy): Bacteria > Patescibacteriota > Microgenomatia > UBA1400 > UBA12108 > GWF. Next base: position 25,260 of record CAZSVV010000006.1, read on the forward strand.
CAGTGTATTATCAGCATTATTCAGCGAGTAAAAATATAGACCTGATACCACTAGAGAAATCACTAAAAATGTTGGTAAATACTTTCTCATACTTAATAGTATATAGTAAGACCATGCTCCGCAAAATTATCCCACTAGTAATACTCATTCTCACATTAGGATACTACGGCTTGTCTAGACTCCCGTACTCCCAACAACATACTAATCCCCCGATGAGTTCTAACAAAGATAGGGTAGGGGAAACTACCAAAAAACCAGAGGGGATCCCAGGTCTAACCACTCCCGATGGTTTTGTAATTTCCTATTTTGCCAAAGATGTAGCAGGTGCTCGCTCCATGGCATCCAATACAGATGGGACCATCATCTACGTAGGTACTAGGGATAGTTCACTCTTTGCAGTACTAGATCAAAACAAGGATGGTCTTAGCGAAAAGACAGTCACAATTAGTAGTAGTCTAGATACCCCCAACGGCGTAGCATACAAAAACGGTGATCTGTACGTCGCCGAGGTGAGTCGGATCATACGCTTTAATAATATTGATAATATTTATGACCAAAATCCAAGCTACGAAGTAGTTTATGACCAGCTACCCAAAGATAAGCATCACGGCTGGAGGTATATCGCCTTTGGACCTGACGGACTACTCTATATCCCGATTGGTGCGCCTTGTAATGTCTGCGAGGATAAGGGGATTTACTCTCGCATAGTTACACTCAACGTCGATACAAAAGAAGTAAAAACTTTTGCAACAGGCATTAGAAATACAGTGGGTTTTGACTGGTCGCCGATCAATAATGCCCTCTACTTCACCGACAATGGCCGCGACTTGCTGGGTGATGATCTTCCTCCCGACGAGCTCAATCAAGCACCACTCGCTGGGCTCGATTTTGGCTTCCCACGCTGCCATGGTAATAGTATCCAGGATCCTCAATTTGGCACCACAGACAGCTGTCAGAGTCATTCCAAGCCAGTAGTCGAACTTGGTCCCCACGTGGCCGCACTAGGGATGAAATTCTATAGTGGTGATATGTTTCCCAAAGAGTATAAGAACCAAATCATTATCGCCGAGCATGGCTCTTGGAACAGACGTGATCCAATTGGTTATAAAGTATCTCTGGTTAATCCAGCTACACGTAGCTACTCCGACTTGGTCACAGGATGGCTAGTCGAGGGAGAATCTTGGGGTAGACCTGTAGATATCCTCGAGCTCCCAGATGGATCAATCTTGATTAGCGATGATTTAAACGATTCTATCTACCGACTTTCTTACGCACAGTAAGATATAATGCATTCAATGTCAAAACTACGAATAGCAGTCATCTACGGCGGCCGGAGTCCTGAGCACGAGGTTAGTATAATCACCGCAGTCCAGGCTATGGCAAGTATGCCAAGTAATTACGAAGTAATTCCTGTATATGTAAACAAAGAGGGTAGACTCTTAACCGGAGATCATCTCAAATCAATTTCTAGCTATCAAAACTTACCACTCCTCGAAAAGATGTCTCAGGCTATGGCACTCCCAAATTCATCTGAGAATATCGCACTTACTCCACTCACACCCTCGTTTTTTAACAAATCCCAAAAACCCTTTGATGTAATCTTCCCATGTTTTCATGGTGGGGTAGGGGAGGGAGGTTGGATCCAGGGACTGTCCGAGTTCTATGGCATACCCATGGTCGGAACTGGCTTAACAGGCGCCGCACTCGGTATGGACAAGGTGGCCATGAAAACTGCATTTGACGGTGCTGATATAAACCAGGCTCCTTACATTTGGTTTTACAGTAATGACTGGTATTCCAAGCAAGCAACCTTTACAACTACTATAGAAAAAAGTCTTAAGTATCCTATCTTCGTCAAACCTAGTCGCGGGGGCTCCTCAATCGGTACAACACGAGCTACGAATAGGGCAGAGCTCATCCGTGCCATAGATTTGGCTGCTGCTATGGACACGCGCATTGTAGTAGAGGAGGGGATCACAGGTGCTCGCGAGATCAATATCTCAGTTATGGGCAACGCCGGACATCCCCTAGAGTGCTCTGTCTGCGAAGAAGTCTTTCACGAGGGATCCGATTTTCTAGATTTCAAAGACAAATATCTAGCTTCTGGTAAAACAGAAGGCATGGCCGCGGCCGACCGAGTGATCCCTGCAGATATCCCCAAATCAGTCTCAGACAAAATAGCAATAACAGCCAAACTAGTCTTTAACCTCCTCGATTGTGCTGGCCTAGTCCGACTAGATTTCCTGGTCAAAGGCAAAGACATCTATTGCATCGAGATCAATACTATCCCCGGCTGTCTTAGCTTCTTCCTCTGGGATAAAGTCGGCTACCCATATCCAAAACTCTTAGATCATCTCATCAAGCTCGCTCTATCCATGCACGAAGAGAAAAAACTACTCCAGACAGACTTTACCTCACCAATTCTTGAAACCATTGGTCGGGGTGGCAAACTAGGCAAGAAAATGTCTACCTAAAGGCCTTCGGGTATATCATTCTCTATTAAGACTAATGGCTCTTTCTTGAGTTTTAAATCTTTGACAACCTTAACAAAGTCCATAGTCTTATCAATTTTTAAGACTTTAACTCTATCATTCATCCCTTCGTACAGTGATCTAGTCCTCTCATTATCACCAACCAAGATTGCATAATCTACGTTACCTGCGATCACTCTACCGAGCTCAGTATGTATCCGTTCACTCTCTTCACCTAGTTCGAGTAGTCCTGGAGTCACAACTATCCTCGTAAACTTTGTCTGTTTGCCTAGGTAGCACAGAGCTTCTCGCATGCTCTTTTCGTTGCTATTATAGCTGTCATCAATTACTCGCATTCCATAGCGATCTGTCGTAGTTTCAAATCTAGAGGGGACAGATCGAAAGTGTTTTTCAGCCTTCTTTATCTCACTCTCGCTCATCCCGAGAGCTCGCCCAATGGCTCGTGCAGCTGCTTTATTTATCTCCTCTCTCGTTTCTCCCTCATACCAGATGGCTTGCGATACCTTTTCTCTAACCGTCTCATCACTTCCATTAGCTATTAGCACTCCACCAAATTGAGCAATATACCTAGCAATCTCGGTCTTGGCTATTTTTATTTGTTCCCACCCTCCAAAGCGTGATAAGTGTTGCCTAGCAATACCTGTAATTACTCCAACGTCAGGCTTTATCCAGCCAGCAAATCTAGATATTTCTCCCACGTGATATGCACCCACTTCTAGGATCAGTACTTCTGTATTATCCATTACTTCATGTCTTAGCGTCTTTGCTATACCGACAGCCGTATTGTAATTGCGGCCTGTTACAACTGTTCGATATTTGTGGCGAAGTAGGTCGTAGGTCAGTTCCTTGACCGAAGTCTTACCGTAGCTTCCCGTAATCATGACCACCTTTGTCCCTCGTGTATGCAGCTTGTTCATCTCCCGCTTGATCCACATGCCGTATAGATAGTCTCGTATGTCTCTTAGATCCATACTTCCTCCACTATTCTCGACAAATCTCTAAAATGAGTTAGGTGAGGGTCGTGTCCCGCCTCCCAGACCACTCTCACTATTGCACTCGGTAACTGTCTTTTATATACCGATAGTATGCCTAAGGGGAGTATTGGATCTCGCTCACCCCAGACAACTAGCGTCGAGGATTTTATTTTTGCCAACTCATGCGCTAGGTCATATTTAACTACTGCTTTATATAAGTCTCTTAGTTTAATATTCCGTCCATCAACATCGCTCACGCTTCTAGACACAAACTCTCGTATTTTCCTTGGGATCAATCTGGACAGAGTGCGCAGCGGTCTTAATATAATCCGTCGAAATGTCATCGGCTTAACTGCCGCGGGAGCTATCAATACTATACTCTCGACTAGCTCTGGGTATCTGGCCCCGAGTACTATTACCATCCGCCCACCCAGAGAGTGGCCAATGATACTCGCCCGCTTAATATCCAAGTAGGTCATCCAGCTAACAAGTGATTTTGTGTAATCATAAATATCAGTAATGTTCTGGGTCATCCCTGTCCCACCAAATCCAGGGAGGTCGGGGATTAGGACTGGCCTACCTGTCTTCTCATGTAGATCATTACCCATTATCTCCCACTCAGATCCACTGCGTCCCCACCCGTGCAAGATGACAATGGGAGTGCCTTTGCCAGTTATTTCGATATAACTCCATATCACTTTATCGACAGCTACTTGCTTCATATATTCATTATACAGACTTAGATTAGACAACATTCAATAACATTCGCTAACAACAGCCAATATCTGCTAATATTAGATTATGACTGATATATCATCTATCAAACAACAGTTAGAAATAGCCGAAAAAGTCTCGCGACTTCTACCACGACGACATGCAATTTATCAAACAATACTCGAGCAAAAAATGATCAGCGCCGATTACCTTTATCGCAATTTTGCAGGGTCCGCAGCGAGCACTATCCGATACGATCTTAAAGAGCTCCAAAAAGCTGGCTTAATCAAAAAGCTAGGCACTACCCGTGGAGCACTTTATCAGGTTGTCTGATCTTCTTCGTTCCCACTATGATACTTCTCATGGATAGTTCTTAGCTGAGGGTTGGTCACATGGGTATAGATCTGGGTAGTCGCAATATTCTTGTGACCCAACATCTCCTGGACTTCGCGGAGTCCTGCTCCGTGTGACAGTAGATCTGTCGCAAAGCTATGCCGCATCACATGCGGTGTTATAGAGACTGGTAGGTGGGCTAGGCGGCCATAATGGCCAATAATTCGTTGCACACTCCTTGTTGTCAGACGGAGTTTTTCACCTGCCTTGGGATCAGCGATATCCATCTTCTTTCCATGGTGGCTAATAAAGATCGGGTGATAGTGATCATTCCGCTCACGCAAATATTTCTCGATCCACCCAGCCGCTCTCGGAGACAAAAAGACTACTCTAATCTTACGACCTTTCCCAACCACCCCAAACTCTCTAGTCTCTAGGTTAACTGTCGTCTTATTTAGTGACACCAGCTCCGAGACACGTAAGCCCGTTGAGAATAGCACCTCCATGATCACTCTATCCCTTAGTCCTCTAATGCTGGTTGTATCCACCTTTTCAATCATCGACTC
>CAZSVV010000007.1:0-30296 GCA_964610445.1 uncultured Pseudomonadales bacterium
AGCGAGCAATGCCTAGTCAAACCACTCTGGACTCACAAACTTAATAAGAGCCGACGTCACGAGCTGAGCGTAAGCAGTTTTACGATCTAATCGGCCCCGAGTAAAAATCCCTATCGCTCCCGACTTCTCTTTTACATTATCTTCTCCTGTTAGCTCATTCATAATCGGCCCAAGCTCGCCTCCCTCCTTTATCTTATTTGCTACTTTCTTGGGCAGTTCAAAATATAGTCCTCCCCCGATCCCCTTCTTTCCTTCTTTATCTACTATCACGCACCATGCACACTCAAACAATATTCCGTCAATCATAGTCACCCCACCCTCAAGCCCCACCCCAAAATCACCATATTCTAGTGCGGCCATGGCTCTATTAGTAGCACCTTTTACTGTCTCTTCTTCGCTCATCGGCTGCTCCGAAATTCCTGAGGATACCTTTTCCCCGATCACCACACAATCTGGATAGTACTGAGAGAACGCGTCTACTACAGCTCCAATTTTTACTGGATTATTACTACCTACTACTATTCGCATATCTCTCGTCCCTCGAAGTATTCGACTCGCAATACGGCTAAGTCAGCAGTGAGTGCGAAGTCGCAAATACGTAGTGGGATCATATCATTCCTAGTTGTAGTTTACCCTCTTCGCTCATCATCCGTACACTCCAAGCAGGCTCCCATACGAGCTCAACAGTCACACTGTCCGCTTTTAGTTCGCCTAGTGCCTTTTTGATTAGTTTATCGATCACTGGCGCTAGAGGACATCCAGGTGTAGTCAGCGTCATTATGACTTTCACTTCATCACTCTTAATCTCCACCTCGTATATCAGTCCCAAGTCTACTATGTTGATATGTAACTCCGGATCCATGACACTTCTGAGCTTATCCATTACAATTTCTTTTGTTGTCACCAGTGCATTATACATGTGAGTAACCAATGCAATCTCAATATATAATGTTGTTTATGGACGACTTAATCTTCATCGTAATCTCTGCTCTCTACGTGATTGCACTCGCTACTATAGACGGCGTGTTTAATAGGTTAGTTTTCAGATCTAACGCGTCGCTACCATATGAGCACAAGTTAAAGCAAAAAATATACACCTTGCCTGAGTGGCAATACATCGGGCCAATACTACTAGTGGTACTCCCCCTATTCTTCCCAATAGCAGCTTCATACGCTATTGGCGGGTGGCCAAAAGTATATATCTATTTAATCGTCTTACTCCTAGTACAGTGGGATATGATATTTGGGAAAATAGTGTTTAATGATTGGCTTGCAGATCAGCCTAGCATCGCTCTCCCTTACATCGGCTGGACCAGTTTCTCACTCAAATTTATCGTTATCTCACGACTTTTATTGGCAACTATTGCAGGTTTAGCTTTAATTGCTAGTATTTAAGTAATGAAGAAACCAACTCTTGGCTGGCAATCTTGGAGCCCACCTTATGCTGCCTGGCACGGTTTTCCACGTTGGGACTACTCACCACACAAATCAATCCTCAATCACCATAATCTAAAGTCTCGAAGAAAGTTAAAATCTAAAATAATCTACTGGTGCTCGTGGTACGCTCACGACACCAAAATTAATGATTCAATAATCAATAAAACTCTCTCAATCATAAAGGATTACAAACTCTCATTTACCCATATTTTAATAGATGACGGTTGGACAGCTCGTGGCGACTGGCTCAAGCCAGATCCAACCAAATTCCCCGATCTCAAAAACACGATTGATTCTATTCACCAACACAAACTTAAGGCTGGAATCTGGTTTTCACCATTTCTAGCAGATAGTAGCTCAGATCTCTACCAGTCTCACCCAGACTGGTTTGTAAAACACAAAAACAAACCAGTCCAAGGACTCAAAACCATGCCAATCTGGGAATCACTTATCCCGCAGAGATATCTCCTCAATTTTGATCTCTCTGAGGTAAAGTCCTACACCAAAAAATATCTTAAGCTTGCAGTAGAAAAATGGGGTGTAGATCTGATTAAACTAGACTTCCTCTATGCCCCCTACTTTGACCCGAACCACAAAACTCCCACAATACCCACGCTTCATCTAACATGGTTGTTGTCCTATCTCAAAAACACATACCCTCATATCGAAACAGTCGCCTGCGGTGCACCTTTTGAAGAATCAAGTAATTTGGTAGATGTAATTAGGGTTAGCAAAGATACTGCACTGCCACCCTTCGTACCTAAAATCATCAATAGGGTTGTCTACCAAGCTCGAGTTAATATGCTCAAAAAAACTCTAATGGCAGATATACCTCCTCAGCTCAATCTAGATCCAGATGTGCGGATGTTTGACCTTGATACGACTCAAACGTCACAGTTTTGGGATACAATACAGACACCAGTCTTAGGAGTAGGTGATAGTCTACTCAAATTAAGCGATGAAAACATCATGAGGTTAAAGTTATGGCTCCAAAACCTTTCTTCTCGATCATAATCCCGGCGCTAAACGAGGAAAAATATCTACCCAAACTTCTTGGCGATCTCAGTGAGCAGTCTTTCCGGGATTTTGAGGTTATCATCGTCGACGGTGGATCAAAAGATAAAACTATCAGTCTAGCCAATAGTTTTGCTGACAAGCTGCCCAAGATTAATGTGCTCAATTCCGCTCGCGCTCATGTCTGTACACAAAGAAACCTCGGAGCAAAACACGCGCAAGCAGAAGTCTTGATTTTTAGCGATGCCGACAATCGCCTACCCCCTTACTTTCTGCAGGGAATCAAATATCAATGGGAAAAAGAGGGCGTAGACATCCTTTCACCATTCTTCCAACCAGACGTGTCTACTAGAGCCAACCACAATATTGCAAATGCTATTAATCTCTTCTTTGAAATGACTATATCAATTAAACCCAAGTATTTACTAGAAGCCATGATAATTATATCTAAGCTATCTTTTGCGCGTGTAGATGGTTTTGATGAATCAACAGATTATGCCGAAGGTAAAGGTTTGATTAGTAAGCTAGATCTAGCTGGCTACAAAACAAAATCCGTCAGAGAGCCTCAATACATCTTTTCATTCCGAAGACTCCGCAAGTATGGTGCTTTAAAAATGGCCACAAATATCGCCAAGATGGAGTTAGCAGAATTCTTGGGCTCTGATTTTCATGCTCAGCAAGCCAAAAAACTCTACCCTATGCTTGGCGGAACCCTCTTCAACAAAACACGCAAATCAAAAAACAAATTCATCAAAAATATCCAAAAACTAATCAAAGACTTCTAATCCATCAAAAAACCAGTGAAATCTATTGCTAGAGTATCCACTGGCTTTTTGTACCATTTAGGCTTTTTTAAGAACGGGCATGCCTGTTCTTTTGGTTTCGACGACTTGGTAGCCGGCAGGAACCTCATTGAGAGCCTCTGGACGAACGTCGCGAGCGAAGTAATAGATTTGTTGAGTACGACCATTCTTTAGAGTTACTTTTTTACCATGGAGATAATAAGTGTCACCTTTACTGTTTGTGTATGAATATGCCATTGTGTAGATTCACCCCCTTCCAGATTAATATTGTTACCTACCTCTGGTTATACCCTGGTGGTAATCTGGTGTCAAGCCTAGCAAGCTGATGAAAAATATCACGAAGTGATACTCAAGATATCACTGAGTGAGCTCAGCTAGCTTACTCTCCAGGTTAGTAAAGTCTACTTGGGTCCCATTTACAAAGAATGTCGGTGTCCCAGAGAGAGCATGTCGATTGGCATAAATCATGTCTGCACTCACCCGATCAGCTACCTCACTACTCTTCAGGTCTGACTCAAATTTAGACGTATCCATCCCTAGATCCTTGGCATATGCTACATATGCATCTGTTGGATTAGCTAGCCCTTCCCATTCGCTCTGTTTGGCAAAGAGAACGTCACCGTACTCAAAGAACTTTCCTTGATTGTGGGCTGCTTCGGCAGCTTGCGATGCTGATAGAGCATTTTTGTGGATAGAGGTAAGAGGGAAATGACGATGGACAAACGTAACCTTTCCTTCAAACTTTGAGAGTACCTGCTTGAGTGGCTGATGAATAGATGCACACGCAGGACACTGAAAATCACTAAACTCAACAACTACCACGCTACCTTCTCCTCGCTTGAGTCTCATCTCACCAGCTACATCTGTTAGTGGCTTGGCTGTCCCACTCCCAAACTGCCAGAGTAGTGCCCCCACCCCAACTAATATCCCTATAGTCACTCCCATAAATGTCAGCATTGTTTTTAAATTCATACACAAATACCTTTCTACTTTGTACTTTTTACTCTCGCCTTAATCTAGTGGTGGCCACACCCTAAGGTCACCTTCGTATATTTCTATAGCTCCGGTAGGACATGATTGTGCGGCAAGTAACATATTATCTTCTGCATCTACTCCACCCTCGATAATTTCTACTAGATTAGCCTCATTAAGTTTAAAAATGTCAGGAGATATCGCCACACATGAGGCAGCGGCTATACACTTACTCTGGATTACCTTGATTGTGTATTTACCAACAGTTCGAACTGTTTTAGGTTCGTCGCTCATATTTACTCCTTGCATTATCTTTTTTCCGAGCTTCTATAATACCACGACAAATAGGACAATAATCTGGAGGAGGAAGCTCTCTGTGTGTATAGAGATCCTGCTCCTGAGCACTCCAAACAAATTCATTTTTACAATTTTTACAGATTATTTTTTTATCCATTATGTAAATTTTTCGTGGTAAATAACTTCATTTTTCATCTTAAGCTCCTCTAGTTTGGCGCAAATATCTAATACTATCTCCTTGGCTCCACAAACATACCCCTCCCAACCCTCAAGTCCTGGTCCGCTAGAGAGGTCAAAATCTCTCGAGAGACAATCCTGAACATGTCCTCGACATAAATCCCACTCGTCGCCTGCTCTCGAGAGTACTACATCATAAACAAAATTAGGATGTGCTTCTGATAGTCTCTCAAGATTATCCATCCAGAAGAGATCGACTTCTTTCTTCATGCCCCAATGCAACCTAATAGGGGTTGTAACTTTTTTATTAATTAGTAAATCATTAATCATGCTCCAGATCGGAACAATCCCAGATCCTGTTGCTACAAATAACTTATTCCGTGTAGTCGCCTCTTGACTCTTATCCACGATAAATCTTCCCATCGGGCCGAGCACTTCTACGCTGTCGCCTGGCAAAAGAGTCTTTAGATAAGTACTGCCTTGTCCCTCCGGCACGATCTCGGCAAGGAGACTAAATCCGTGTTTGTTGTCTGGAGTACTAGCAATAGAGTAGCTACGCCGCTCGCCTTTATCATTAATCTTAATCGAAACATATTGACCTGCTTCAAATATTATTTCGTTTGGCTCAATTAATTCAAATTTTAGTAACAAAAAACGTTCGTTCTCGCTTAGATAATATCTATCGCTCAATTTTGCTGTAAGCTTCATTCCCATGATTGTATCTCATCTTGTGGTAGTTTCAATTTTTTTGGTGTCGCCCACATCAAATAGACTGCAACTATAGCAACTATTCCACCAACCGACGTAAAGGTCATCTCTTCACCCAGTCTCCCTGTGACATAACCAGAAACAATTGGACCGATTACATATGCCAGGCTAAAGGTGGCAGATGACATCCCAATAATATGTTTCCTCCCTTTTCTCGCTCTCGCTACCAAGTCTGTATAAACCGAATCAATGAGAGGAAACGCCATCGCAATAAATAGTCCGGCCACCCCCACTGCAACGAGGGTCAGTAATACAGAATCGATAAAACCAACTGTCATTAGAGACAGAGCTCCCAACAGCAAAAACCTAGCAGCCCATTTTTTCTTGCCCACGTCTACTCCCCACCGAGCTACCAGTAGGCCGGCAAACAAGAATGGGAACATGTAAGCCGACAAGAACATCCCTCCATAGCTGCTCTCTTGCGCTAATCGGTCAGTCAGAACTGTTCCAGTCGTCCAAAATGTCGCGTCAATCAGTCCTACCACAAAGCTAGTCAGTAAGATCGGCCAGACTCTAAGTCCTAGTCTGTACCAATGACCAACTTCTTCAGCTATATTTATCGAGCTATCATGGTGACTGATCTCGTGGTCTCTAGGGAGTCTGACAAGCAAAAATAGTAGATAAGCAAATATCAAAACTCCCATCGCTCCCATTACTACCGCGCGGTCACCGTAAAGAGCTACATAACCACCAACAATAGGACCCAAAAAGTAGGCAGCATTGCGTACCACTCCCACCACACCCCACACACTTGATCTCTCATGGGTGGGAGCAACTCCTGCCACAAACTGCTGTGTCATAAACGAGTCTAGTTCGTAGTAGATCCCCCAGGCAGCCATCCCCATCGCCAAAATAACAACGTAACTCCACCATGTCGAAGATAACATCGAGAGTAAAAAAATTAAGGCTCCAAGTAGTGCACCACCCGCTAGTTTTCTTACCCCACTGCTACGCAGTAGCTGTGGGAAGATGAGATCCATGACAAATCCAACGACAGATGATAGTGCCATCATCAGACCCATGGCAAGTGGTGACCCTAGCGTGTTCTGCAAATACCCTGGGACCCAGTCCGACAAAACAGCATCAGACAGTAGCACAAAAAATAGTATTACCAAAAAAGCCGTAACTCTCTTCCACATGATTATATAGTAACCCAGACTGTGTGGTTATTGCGAGTCATGAGTACTCGCTACCTGAATGATTTTCAGCCCGGAGCGTCTCCTCTGGAATTGCCAGATAGCTGTGAGGACTGCAAAATCGGCAGGTAGCGAGTAAAAATATCCTCCTGGTAAAATACTCTCATGCAAGTAATTAATACTTCGATGCCCGATTCAATTCCGCTCGCAGTCAAAGTACTCGGTGAGGGTGGTCTCGTCATCTTCCCGACCGAGACTTGTTACGGGATTGCGGTCGATACCGCAAATTCAGCCGCTGTCACCAAGCTCTTGGCCTACAAGGGTGACCGCCATCGCCAAATTAGTATTGCCGTCTCAGATAAGAGTATGGCCGATCACTACGTCTCGATCAACTCAGTAGCAGCTAATCTCTATGACCAGTTTCTCCCTGGTCCTATCACGGTAATTTCAAACTCAAAGAGAGTTGTAGACGAGAGACTCGAATCAGCGAGCCAGACACTCGGTGTCAGGATCCCCGATCACTCTTATTGCCTGGAGCTAATCAGACAGCTTGGCAAACCAATTACTGCAACTAGCGCAAACACTAGCGGCAAAAAAGAGCCTTACTCGCTCAGAGACTGGCAAAAATATACAACCAAACCCAAGCAGGAGATGGTAGACCTATTTTTGGACGCTGGAGTACTCTTGGAGCGTCCGACTAGTACTGTTGTGGACACCACCCTAAACGCACCCGAGATCATGCGCCAAGGCGAGATTTTTCTCCCAAATACTCCTACCACCACTCACCTAACATCTAGCGTAGAAGATACTATAGAGCTAGGTAAAATACTGACCACCAAATACCTAAACGCTACCCGCAAGTTTCCCTTGATCTTTGCGCTGCAGGGTGAGCTAGGGGTCGGCAAAACACAGCTGAGCAAAGGGATCGCCCTAGCTCTCGGGATCGAGGACAATGTCTCCTCACCTACCTATTCTCTATTGCACGAATATCCATACACTACTCCCAAATATCAGGGAGTGTTCTACCATCTCGATACTTGGCGCTTGCCCGATCCGAGCGAATTAGAATCCACGCTCCATTTATCTAGTCTTCTTAGACCAGGTAACATCGTTTCTATGGAGTGGGCAGCCAAAGCGAATGACCTACTCAAAGAATACAAAGATCACTGTTTAATCATTTACATCGAAATAAAAGAAAAAGATGTCTCTACCCGCTCTATTACTTACACCATTTCTCATCCAGAATGGACTTAAAACATCTTGAACTTAGCTTGAATTTTTTTGAGTGATTCGTCATCCAATTGCATGGCTTTCATCGTATCGTTTTCTCTCGGCTTAATATGAATATGTGCATGTAGCACATTCCACCCAAAAATATTCTCTCTCACACCCTCACCTACTATTTCACGATGATGTCTTGCTATTTTTCCAACTACTTCAAAATATTGCCCTAAATTATCGTGATCCCATACCCAGTCTACGTGCTTCTTGGGAATAACCAGGGTATGGCCTTCCGTGCAAGGAAATATATCTAGAAATGCTAGATAATTCTCATCTTCATATATTTTGTAGCAAGGGATGTTTCCATCAACTATTTCACAGAAAAGACATTTATTCACATACACCTCCGCGATCTTGCCGTGCCCCTTCGTAGCTTTAGCGAAGTGGGGCAAAAAATACAATCACTCATAAACATATCCTAACATACTGTTTTTTATTTTTACGCAGTGTAAGTACGAGTAATCAAACAAATAATAATAAAGCGAATACCGCGAAGCTCTCTATGAGCGACTTATTATTTGTCTGAAACGAGATTCTCACTAGTAAATAATAGAAAACAGGATGTTAATTCCAGGTATAATACCAACTATGTCAGATCCAACCATTCTCTCTATCGAGACCAGTCTCGACGACACCTGTGCCGCCGTAACAAACGGACTTAGGGTGATCAGCAACGTAGTCTCCTCCCAAACTAGCTATCATGCAGATTGGGGAGGCACTGTCCCTGATATCGCCAAGCGCTTGCATCAGGAGTGGTTGCCCAAAGTTGTTAGCCTTGCACTACGTCGCGCAGGCAATCCCAAGCTAGACGCGATCGCAGTAACCCGTGGTCCTGGTCTCGCACCTTCTCTCGAGCAAGGAATTGCTTACGCCAAAACACTCGCAGAAAAACTCTCCCTTCCCCTAATAGGCGTAAATCATATGGAGGGTCATCTCCTCAGTAGCTATGCCCAGACCAAAAATGGAACCAGAGGTCTACCCACCCCTCTTTATCCAGCTCTAGGCTTTCTCATTTCAGGCGGACACACCGAACTAGTACTCATGAGAGCTATTGGCGATTATCAACTCCTGGGCGTCACATTAGATGATGCCGCAGGCGAAGCCTATGACAAAGTCGCCCGTATGCTCTTGCTCGGTTACCCAGGTGGTCCCATCCTTGCCGAGATGGCAAAATCAGGCACACCCAAAATCCATCTCCCTGAGCCTATGACTACTCGTCCCGACCTCAACTTTAGTTTTTCTGGTCTCAAAACCGCCGCCAGGCAGTATCTTGAGCGAGAAAAGCCAGAATTAACGAAAGAGTTTATCCAGGATTTTGCCGCTAGTTTTCAGTCAGCAGTCTTTAAACATTTAATGAAGAGACTCCGCAGAGCTATAGACTTATACTCCCCACAGATGCTCCTCCTCGGTGGTGGAGTAGTTAGTAATACCGAGCTGAGGACTACTACTAGAAATCTCGCAAAAGAATATGCTCTCCCTATCCACTATGCCTATAACAAAAAACTAATTACAGACAACGCCGCCATGATCGGCGTGGCTGCATACTACCAATACCTGCGTAAAGATTTTATTGACCCCAGTGCGCTTGATCGCCTACCCAACCTCAATTTTTCCCCTATAGATTAATTTCGTAGTCTATCTTTATAGCTTTTTAAGTTGTCTAAGATCAACCTTGCATAAGATAAAAATAATCTACCCCTACTGACTCCTCCTGGAGTATCGTGTGCAGTAATAATGGTAAGGTCATCTAAAAGAGAGCTAATTGGCAAAAGTAAGAAACTTTTTATTGGCAAATTTTTAATTTCTTTCTGTATTTCTGGGAGTACCTCAGATCGCAATACTTTTAATTCTTTTGTTAAGTCAACATTCAGAAATGTGGTAAACATATCTATAATTCCAGAGTAAACTAGAGAAGACTTGTCAAGATTAGGCTTTAAATCTTCAGACATATGTTTTGCTTATAACTTTTACAATTAGTCGTACTGGTAGAGTCAAACACTTAATTCTGCCTGGATTAACTTCAAAACCTATCGCTTCTTTTATTAACTGCTCCTCATCCATTTTTTTAATTTCAGCAACCTTCTTATCAATTAACCACTCCGACAGCTTGCTAGCCGCGGCAGTTGTAACGGCACACCCGATCCCTTTCCACTTTACCTCGCTGATTCGCTGACCTGCCGAATCGCTGACTATCCGAAGCTGGAACTGGACCATATCCCCACAACTAGCATTACTATCCCTGCCCTCCATAATCTGTCCTGAGCCTGCCGAAGGATTAATCTCCCCTTGATTACGTGGGTGCTCATAATGGTCCATTACCTCTTCTTTATACAGATCCATAATTACTTCCCAAATACTTTTTTGACTTTACTAAGAGCACGAACCAAAGCATCTATATCATCGACAGTGGTATAAACATTAAAACTAGCTCGGACAGAAGCAACTATCCCTAGCGCCTTGTGTAACACCATGGTACAGTGATGACCAGATCTAACAGCTATCCCCTCCGAATCTAGGATTGTAGCTACATCATGTGCGTGGACTCCCTTATATTCAAAAGAAACACTCCCACTCCGGATCTCACTCTCTCGTGGACCGAGTAATCTCACATTCTCTACCACTCGAAGTTTTTGGATTGCATAAGCAACCATCGCTTTATCATGCTCTCTGATCTTATCCATCCTCAGTCCGTTTAGATAGTCGATCGCAGTAGCGAGACCGACTGCACCCGCTACATTGGGTGTGCCCGCTTCAAATTTTTCTGGTAGCTCTGCCCACGTTGAGTGGTCTGGATACACTTCGTTTATCATCCCGCCACCAGTCAAAAATGGTGACATCACTTTAAGTAATTTTTTCTTGCCCCACAAGACACCTATTCCCATCGGCCCGAGCATTTTATGCCCCGAAAAAGCATAAAAATCACAGCTGATATCGGTAACATTTAGCTTCATATGAGGCGCAGCCTGCGCGCCATCTATTAGAACTAGTGCTCCGACTTTGTGCGCAGCCTTGGTCATTTCTTTAACTGGATTCACCGTTCCGAGAGCATTAGATACATGGACTAGTGCCACTAGCTTGGGTTTAAGAGAGAGTTTTTGTTTATAGTCATTTAGGTCTAGTGTTCCTGACTGTGTGATCTTGATGAGTTGTACCTTTGCCCCAGTTCTCTTTGCCACTTGTTGCCAAGGCACCAAGTTGGCATGATGTTCCATCTCTGTAGTCAAAATCGTATCCCCAGGACCCAGATTATTTAGTCCCCAACCGTAAGCCACTAGGTTGACTGCCTCTGTTG
Source organism: uncultured Pseudomonadales bacterium (assembly GCA_964610445.1). Classification (GTDB taxonomy): domain Bacteria; phylum Patescibacteriota; class Microgenomatia; order UBA1400; family UBA12108; genus GWF. The sequence continues at coordinate 11,178 of CAZSVV010000007.1, forward strand.
TATTTCTTACAAATATCGTCTCTGTCTCCTCAGCTCCAATAAATGCTGCAACTTTTGCTCTCGATGAAGCGAGGAGTGATGTCGCTTCATCCCCCAGTGTGTGCGCCCCACGGTGGACATTAGAGTTGTGTTGTTCATAGTAATCCCGCTCTGAGTCCAGTACCACTTTGGGCTTTTGTGATGTTGCCCCCGAGTCTAGATATACGAGAGGCATGCCATTAATGATTCTACTCAGTATCGGAAAGTCATTTTTTATAGCTTTTGGATCAAACATGCAGCCAATTATACGCCTAACCATCCCCGGATTATTTGCTCTTCGGCTATGTCTTTTGATAGTCCTCTACTCCTTAGATATAGCATCTGATCAGAGTCCACTGGTCCCACACTAGCTGCATGACTCGCTTTAACATTATTAGCTTCTATCTCTAGTTCTGGATCACCAGTCGCACGGGCTTTGGCGCCGAGAGTGAGGACCCTAAGCTCCAAAAAATCATCGGTTTCTTGAGCATCTTTTTCGATCCTAATTATTCCTTTGAGCTTAACTACCGAGTTCTCTCCACACACAGCTCGGATCGTGACCCTCCCTCGAGTCTTGGCTACACTGTGCTCTGCAATAACGGTTAGGCTGTACTCACCCGGTGCTCGTGCATCAACTATTCCCGTCCATTCCTGCTCCATCCCTTCTTTATCAAATGGAATTACTATTTCGCAGTGACCTGGTTTGTTAAACTTTTTAACAACGGATTTCATCCCACACTCCCTTCCATCTGCATCTTAACCAGCCGATTTAGCTCGACCGCATACTCAAGCGGCAACTCCGATACGACAGGCTCCAAAAATCCTCTAATAATCATCGTCTGGGCTTCTGCTTCGCTCAGTCCTCTTCCCATCAAATACAATAGTTGCTCTGCCCCAATTTTAGATACAAATGCTTCGTGTTCGAGCGTTGCATCCCCCGTCATTACTTGGTTGTTGGGATAGGTATCAGACCTAGATATATCATCCATTATCAACGCATCACATATCACCTTACTCCTAGATCCAGTTGCGGTAGGTGTAATCTTAACCTGACCACGGTAACTACTCCTGCCCCCATTTTGACTAATCGACTTTGATACAATCCTGCTAGTCGTGTTAGGTGCTAGATGTATCATCTTGGCACCTGCATCTAGCTGCTGGCCTGAGCCTGCAACTGCTATCGAGAGCATCTCACCATGTGCATTTGGTCCTGCCAAGATACAAGACGGATACTTCATAGTTACTCGGCTCCCTAGGTTACAGTCTACCCACTCCATCCGTGCACTCTCAGATACCATCGCTCTCTTAGTAACTAGGTTATAGACGTTCTTATACCAGTTCTGCACTGTGGTATATCTAACTTTTGCGGACGGTTTAACCACTACCTCAACAACTGCCGCATGCAAGCTGGCGCTAGAATAAGCAGGCGCCGAGCATCCTTCAACATAGTGAACACTCGCACCTTCTTCTGCCACAATTAGCGTTCGTTCAAACTGACCTGCATTCTCAGCATTAATTCGAAAATAGGCTTGGAGTGGGAGGTCCACCACAACTCCTTTGGGGATATAAACAAAACTACCACCGCTCCACACAGCTGTGTTTAGTGCCGCAAGTTTATTGTCTCCATAAGGCACTGTTTTGCCAAAATGTTCTCTTACTATCTCAGGATATTGTTTTAAACCTTCATCCATCGACAAAAAAACTACTCCCAGCTTGGCCAAACTAGCTTTGAGGGAGTGGTATATTACCTCGCTATCATATTGCCCACCCACCCCTGCTAGATACTCGCGCTCCGCTTCTGGTACTCCTATCTCTTCAAATACTCTCCTAACCCCATCCGGCACCTGTTCCCAACTCTGATAAGGTTTCTCTACACTCTTAAGGTAATAATGTATTTCATCCCACTTTATCCCACTTAAGTCTGCTCCCCATGTGGGTATGGTCATTTTCTCAAACTGATCCAAAGCCGCGAGCCGTAAGTCGAGCATCCACTGTGGCTCATCTTTTCGTCGAGAAATATCTTCTACTATGTCTCTCGACAAACCTTGAGGTGCAATGTATTGATATTTATCAGTTTCACTTTTAAATCCTAGCTTGTAGTTGTCCATTCGCCATCTCCAATACATTGTCTGGTTTTAACTCATTGATTAGCTGATCGTAGTGGGAAATCACAATCAAACCAGTGCCACCATTTCTTAGCTCTCTCGCTACTTTTACTATTAATGCACGACCGTCCTGGTCTAGTCCGGAGTCGATCTCATCGAGGACTACTAGTTTTGGCTTGAGGAGTAATAGCTGTAGTAGCTCTAACCTCTTCTTCTCTCCCCCACTAAACCCATCGTTTACAAAACGCGCAACATGCTCAGCAGTCAGTCCGACCGAGACTGCCAGTTCTTCTAATAATTTTTTAAACTCAACCAGCTTCTTAATCGTATGACCATTTGCTTCGTATGCAGCTTTGCATAGTGAAAAAACAGTAACGCCTGGGATAGTTACGGGGTTCTGCCACGCTACATACAATCCGAGACTTGCTCGCTCCTCAACTTTAAGACTTACTAGGTCGCTACCATCATATGTTATGCTACCCTGCTCAACTAAGTATTCAGGATTACCCATTAGGATTTGTGCCAAACTGCTTTTGCCGCCCCCATTAGCTCCCACTATCGCAAGTAGCGATCCTGCTTTCAGCTGAAACGAGATATTCTTTAAAACTTTTTTTTGACCAATACTTCCCGCGAGGTCAGAGATCTCTAATAGGTTCTTCATACTCAACCCAGATCACTGAGCTTATACTCAGAAAGCACAGAGCCTAGATGCTCGGTTAGTTTGATCATGAAATTGCGGTGAGGACACTTGCCCTCAAGTGGACATTTCTTTACTCCATGAACCAGGCAAGAGGCTGTCGCTACCTGTCCCTCTATCGCTTCAACTACATGCTTTAGAGTAATCTTTTGTGGGTCCTGTGTCAGGCTATATCCACCACCCCTACCTTCTTTGGCGACAACTAGTTTTGCTTTTATCAAATCACGCGCAATCTTAACCAGGAATGATCTAGGCAACCCGTAATCTTGCATGCTCGCAACAGATACTAGTTTCCCCTCACCCGCTTTTGCGAGTAAGGCAACCATCATTAGTCCATACTCTGTTTTTTTACGAAATCTAAATGACGACATATGCAATTCTCCTTTACCTACCAATACTTGTCAGCCTATCGGCCGAAACTATACCTATCATAATCCAAGTTAATTAAAAATCAAGAACTTTAATTTAAAAAAGCGTTGTCTGCACTGTTTTAACTTCTTCACCACCTCGGTCAAAAATGACTGGAACTTCAACTATGTTGTTCCATTTATTCTTAAATCTCAACACTTTATTAGCGACCCCGTAGTCATAAATATCTTTTGTCACTTTTACATCCTGCAAACAATATTTTTCTAGTGATTCCCAGTCACCATCGTGGTAGTAGCGTATCGCATCGAGTCCATGACCATTCTTCTGCTCACCCAGTGTCTCCTTGGCAACCGCATCCAAAGAAACTCGATGACCTAAGTGTTTCTCCATCTCGAGCATTATGTCTAAGCTCGGGAACTGCTTAAATGATCCTGTGTAATACGGCTTTAGGGTCTCGTAATCAAAGCTAATAATATTAAAGCCAACTACAAGATCTGCTGTTTCGAGCTTCCTCCAAAATGGTGAAAAATTTCCCTCCCTATACCCCACATATTCCTCGCCATTCTCATCTCTCCAGTAGGTACCAATAATGCTAACCCCTAGTTTTTCTGGATAGTAACCACCTACTTCATCAAATGCTTTTTTTGTCTCGACATCAAATACTAGTAGTTTCATTATTTATGATTCTAGCATCAACAGACCAGGTAGTTGTCCTTTTTCCAGTAGTGAAAGCATCGCCCCACCCCCTGTACTCACATGATCAATCCTCGCAATCTGCTCATCTCTCCCAACCGCAGCTAGTGTGTCTCCACCCCCGACCAGAGTATAAGCGTCATCGTTTGAAACAATAGCTTCAAATATCGCTTGCGTACCCGCTCGATACTGCGAGTCTTCTACCTTCCCCATTGGTCCATTCCATACAATTGTTTTTGCATTTTTGATCAATTCGGCAAAGATTTTTCTCGTCTCCTCTCCAATATCCAATATGTCGATCCCCTCAACAGGTAATACTAAATTCGCTTTACCTTTTAACTTTATACCTTCAGCTTGTAGCTCATTGGCCAGCTTCCCACCCACCAATATGGTGTCTGCCCGCTCAGCTAGCAACTTTAGTAGTGGTAGTTTGTCCTCGACTTTTGCCCCTCCCATCACAACCACAAATGGATGCTCTGGATTCTCTCGTACTTTTAGTACCGACTCCACTTCTTCGATTAACCAGATACCAGCGTAACTTGGTAAGTGCGCTGTAATGCCAACTATGCTCGCACTAGCTCGATGACACTCGCCAAATGCTTCGTTGACATAAATCTCTCCGAGTGATGCTAGCTGCTCTCCAAACTCTGGATCATTACTATCCTCTCCCTCCCACAGTCTCACATTTTCTAACATCAAAACCCGAGACTCTTTGTCCGACCTACAATCGGAAACACTCTTATGCACTCTTATTTCTTCATCTAGGAGTTGGCTCGCATATCTCGCTACAGGCTCTATACTCTTCTTTTCTTCTGCCTTACCGAGATGACTCAGTATCACTACTTGTCTCGCACCATTTTTTATAAGTAGTTTTAATGTAGGTAGCGTCCTAACAATCCTCGTATCGTCAACTATCTGCAAAGCTTTACCTAGTGTTATATTCCAATCCACCCGCACTACTACCCGCTTGTTTCTGACATCTACAGTCTCAACACTCCTCAACTTCATACCTCGACTGCTTTCCCATATTGATCAACTATCGAGAGTAGTTCATCCATTCTGGGTGAGGCTACCTCCATAAAATATTTCTCCCTATCCGCGCCTTCGTACTGTCCAAACTCTTGCCACAGTGCGCGCCCTACCGCAAACCCTGAGGCTCCACTCTGGCATGCAATTTCGAGAGCTTGTTTATATTGCGAATACTCCATCCCCGCTGAGAGTAGTACCCACGGTGCTTTGATCAATCGACTTATCTCCTCGCAGGCTCGCCTGCTCCCTGGATACTCGGATTTGTAGATGTCAACTGGGATGTCAGCGAGATCTTGAACAATCCTTATTACTTCATCTTCGCGACTACCTTCAACTAGGTAACTAAGAGGTTCGAGCAAAAATACAATCCCTTCACGCTCACACTCCTCTGAGAGTTTGAGCGCTATTTCTTTTTGTTTTTTTGCTAGCTCTATGTTGTCAGGATCATAATATAAAAGTAGTTTTACCGAACACGCTCCCATCTCTTTGGCTTGTTTTACACTCCATCCGTCTAAGATCTCGGTCACTCTCGCTTCTTTGCCCCCACGATATCCTGTCTTCTCCATCGACATCATCCAACCAGGTGTAAGTGATGTATCAATCAGTTTTTCACCATAAATCGGATCTACTAAGAGTCCTGATACTCTATCCTTGTATAAAGCAATCATCCGCTTCTTCCATTCGAGGATCTCGGTATCACTAGTGATTTCAGGGTTTTCGGGATGTAGATTTTCTTTCAGTGATCCTCTGTGATCCAAGGCAGCTATCGCAATTTTGCCGTTAGGGAGTAGGAGTTGTTGTAGCCGATTTGATTTACTCATCGTTTGGCTCTCGCACTCATTATCTTAGGGACTAGCCACATCAAAAATCCTGTCACCATCATAATAGCGAGCGTCAGCGCAAATGGGTTACTCACTTTGTTATGTACAAATCTAACTGTTGACTCGTCAAATGGGATCAAGAAAAATTCACCTTCCATTAGTTTATGGATCATTACTCCACTAAGAGCTAGTGGTACGCCAAAAACTATCGAAAACCACATCGCTAGTCTATGAATTTTTTTACTCCAAAAATAAATCTGTTGCCAGCTCATACTACGAGTATAATCCCACTGTATGCAAAGTAACAACAACTCAAAGTTAATTACAATATTCTTAATAGTCTTTATAGACCTGCTGGGTTTCGGCTTAATCCTACCCCTACTCCCTTATATCGCCGAGAGTTATGCTGCAAACCCCTTTGTAATCGGTGTTTTGTCTGCCACTTATTCCCTCTTCCAGTTTATTGCCGGACCAATACTCGGGAGATTATCTGACCGCTATGGACGTAAAAAAATCTTAATCATTTCTCAAATTGGATCGGTATTGGGTTACTTACTCCTAGCTACCGCCAACTCTCTCCCACTCCTATTCTTATCTCGCATCATTGATGGTATTACAGGTGGGAATATCAGCATCGCTCAGGCTTACATGGCTGACATTACAGATAAAAAAACTCGGGCAAAAGGAATGGGACTACTCGGCGCTGCTTTTGGACTCGGGTTTATGTTGGGCCCGGCAACCGGTGGTTATCTATCTCGCTTTGGATTTGCTATTCCAGCTCTAGTCGCAGCCTTAATTGGCACTCTAACTACTCTTATGACTGTCTTATTCCTCAAAGAAACGGTTAACCTCAAAGTCTCTACTCGCTCATCAAACACCAAACTCACTTGGGAAAAATTTCGTCAACTCCTCAGCAAGCAGCCTATTGGCCTATTAATCATTGTCTCTTTCTTAATCTCGCTCGGATTCGCTGGCATGCAGGGAACATATGCTATCTGGGCACAGGACACATTTAACTGGGGCCCATCACAGGTTGGTTCAATTTTTGCCTACATCGGCATCCTCTCCATTATTATTCAAACCCAGTTATTGCATCGCCTCATATCCTACTTTGGTGAAAAAAAGTTACTTATAATCTCCCTACCACTCTTAGCACTTGGCTTTCTATTTTTATCTCTGACTAGAGCGCTACCCTTGCACCTCCTTGCTAACTTTTTTATAGTTCTCGGAAATAGTCTCGCCAACCCTACTCTAAATGCTCTCGCTACCGAAAACATTGAGCCGAGTGAGTACGGAGAGACTCTCGGAGTATTACAATCAGCCAGTTCTCTCGGACGTATTATTGGACCAGCCATGGCTGGTGAACTATATTTTGTAATCGGCAAAAACGTGCCATTTCAACTCTCGGCGATTATTCTAGTCCTAACGACGTTCTATCTAAATAGCCAATTAGCAAAACTGCGTCGTCAGTGATCTCTCGTCTTAGTTCTTTTTTGTAGGCCACGCTTTAGCTTTGCAACCACGCCATCTACTGCACTAAGTAGGTCTGTGTCCTGTGACTCAGCAATCACATCTTTACCTGGTATTTTTAGATCTACCTTTACTTTGTACCCCCACCTCTCACCTTTGGACAGTTTAATCACTCCGGCTCGCAAGTCAGACGAAACATGCTTTAAGTACTTATCTAACAATGCAATTTTACGAGCAATCTTTATCTTAATATCTCCGACACTTTCTACGCGATCAAACAAAAATGATAATCTCATTCAACAATCCTCCATTTCAGGTTATTCGCTATAACTAACTTTAATTGGTTTACCTCCTTTCTTGGTTATCTCTCTTTCGTATTTAGCATGAATATCATGAAACTCAGCCAGTAGGTGATCTAGCTCTTTCTCAGACAGCTCCTCAGCAGATACTACGCCATTGCGTGCTTTACCCTCTGCCTTAATCAGCTCGTCCAGTTTAATGTGGATAGCTTTGGCGTCTCTATTTTGCGTATTTTGGATCAAAAATACCATAAGAAATGTCGCCACAGTGGTTCCAGTATTGATTACTAACTGCCATGTATCAGAAAAGTTAAACCAAGGACCAGATAATGCCCACATCAAAACTATAAAACATGACCAAACAAATGCGCCTGCACTCCCCATCCATACTGCCACTTTTGTAGATATCCGCTGAAACAAGTTTTCCATCAACTCTATTTATACTCTATGTGCGATGATCGTGCACAGACCCACCCCATACTTACTCTCATCACTCCTCTTCTCCAGTTTAAATCTTTGATCAATCAGATACTTCTCTATCTCACCTATTCGCTTACCATCCCTTGGGTGAACTTCCATTACCAAGCTCTTTACTCTATCCCATCTCCCATGGGTTACCACCTCGTATTCCATCCCCTCAATATCCATCTTAATTAGGTCAGCTCCCACATCTAATATCTCTCCTATTCCAACAGCCTCAACTTCCATTTCTTTGGTGTGTAGCACGCTGCGCCATCCTTTTGGTATTATCCCAACTCCACTCCTCCACTCATCCGGATAGATCGGAGCTTGTAATTTTAGCGTTCCCGTTTTAGGTGCCACAGCTGCATTAATACATTTAACACGATTATTTAGCCCGTTCTCAGCGATATTTTTTACTAGTAATGAGTAATTTTCTGGATCTGGCTCATACGACACAATCTCCGCTGTTGGGTAGATCTGCGCAAAGTACAGTGTTGCAAGACCTATGTGCGCCCCTAGGTCCACTACTCTACTCACCTCATCTAAGTCCTCCAAATAGTAGGTATGGTGACTCCAGATCTCGCGTTTAAGCTCGTTAAACTCTTCTGAATTCTCGTACCACACCGTGTATTTACCTATTTTAGTTGACTGCATGAAGGTCATTATCTCACATATTGACAGATATTTTGGGTTTTATTAGGATTGATATATGACCCGCGTAGTGTTTGCTAAAGGCCAACTAGATCAATTCCTTACCAGCTGTAAAACAATAATCAATATGTCGCTTCCTCAGCTTGCTCAGATTATTTCTGTGGAGCGACACACTTTAAACGACTGGAGACGAGACAAGCTCCTCCCAAGTCTCGAAAAGTTAAAAATGCTTGCAGACCTCTCAAACACTCCCCTTCCACCCAGTCTAGAAACTAAATCAGACACTTGGGGACCAGTTAAAGCTGGGCTTGTTCGACAAGAAAAATATGGATGTACATTATCAACCAATGACAGAGTAAAAGGTGGTCGTAATTCTCAAGTTGCACGAAAAGCACATCCCGATTACTACGGCTCCTTGGGTTGTATTATTACAAACAACTTCACTCAACCTGGCTATTGTATAGAACTAGCCGAGCTCATCGGCACGATTCTTGGCGACGGTTGTATTACAAATAGCCAGCTACACATCACTCTCAATTCCAAACTTGATATTGGATATGCTTATTATTTACAAACTCAAATCAAGAACCTCTTCAACTATTCCCCCTCTATTCTTAAGAGTAAAGGCTGTAACGCGGTAAATGTTGTAATTACAGGAGTAAATTTTATATCATATCTAAAAAGTATCGGTTTACGTGTCGGCGATAAAGTTAGACAGCAAGTTGATGTCCCAAAATGGATAAAACAAAATCCGGAGTTTTCTCGCTGGTGCCTTCGAGGTCTCATGGACACAGACGGGGGAATTTTCACTAATTCCTACACAATCAATGGCAAATCATACATTTATCCTAAAGCAAACTTTACCAACGCTTCTCAACCACTACTTAACTTCGTGTATGACACTCTTAAACATAATGGGTTCAATCCAAATAATAAGCAACCGAGAAAAATTTGGTTATACTCTCAAGTTGAATCAAGAAGATATTTGAAAGTAATCGGCAGCTCCAACTCACGACTCCTTAAGAAAATCAGATGATATAATCACTTCGTCAAGGGGAGGTTGCCACAGTGGTCATACTGGAATGGTTTACTAAACCATCGTTCGAGTAATCGAACCGTGGGTTCGAATCCCACACCTCCCGCATCCCAATGATATAATTATTCAGTCTGGAGACGTCGCTTAGCTGGCCCATAGCGGAGGATTGCTAATCCTCTGTGCAGAAATGCACGCGTGAGTTCGAATCTCACCGTCTCCGCACATCAAGTCTCGTAGAGACATGAGAAATGTATCCAGACACGTAGTAGTCTGGGATGCCGCAGTTTATAAATAAACTATAGTTCAACCAGAGTACTTTATAGTCGAATTATGAAGAAACCTAAACATGCGATAAATATTTTCAAAATTATCCGAGTATTGCTAATCGGCTGTTTGGCAATGCTTATTGCTACCATAATTTTTATAGCTAAATTTCAGGATCAATATTCTGAACAAAAATTTTTAAATGAAATGGCTACCATCCCAGAAGCAACGGGTAAAATACGCAACACATTTGAAGGTGGAACTCTCGCGGATATAGAGGTTTTCAACAAGGGTATCGTCACAGTGATGTATGGACTTTTCGGCTTAGAACACATCAGGCGTATAGGCAAGTTTGATACCGTGCTCATTTGCCCCGAAGATCGTGGTATAGGCATAGGATTTAACCTGGGTAAAAATAGCCAATTTAAAAAATGGTTCCCTTTCGAAGTTAATAGCCTGCAAGAACTTGTAAACCACTATGATGAGATAGTAGCTGTTTTAGACACTTTCCCAACCTCACCAGATCCCAGTCACGCCGTGACAGTCAAGTCAAGGTCAGGTGAGAAAATTGTGTGCAGTATTTACTTTAAAAAATAGGTTCCAACAGCGGATATTGTTCTCAGTACTATTATCCCACCGAATCTGAAAAAAATACCCAATATCTCTAGTTAGGTCTTCTTTAACACTGCCTCGACGTCTACCCAAGTTCCCACGAGCCTATCTTGCACGAGGGTAACTGTCTCATCAACTCCTTTGTTAAAAATGTCCTTACCAACCAAATCAACTACTAGGTCTAATATCTCTTCGGCCGCAATAACTCCTATTTCCTCATCTCGCTCACGTTTATAAAAAGCTATTATCGCCCCTATAGCTTCATTTCTCTTTGCAATGCTTAATAGAGCTAGTTTGCTGTCATTATTGTCTCTCATCAGGCAATGCTATCATATAAAATATGTCTCGACCATACTCTCCCCCTCACCTAAGCAAAATCTATGAAGCACTAACTGCCATCTCCGATCATCGGTATGAGTTAGTTAGTGACACCGAATTAAAGCTCTATAGCAGTAGTCGTGGCAAATATTACACCGTAACCTATGACCCCAAAACCCACCAAATTATGAGTAATGACAACACAGCTTATTTTACGCATAGCATTAGCTACCCAATGATCACTCTCCTCATGTTGCGAGGTGACCTCACATATGACAAAACACTTCTCGGTCCTCTAAGCAAAATTGTTTGGAAAGATATCATGACCAAACATAAAAACAACTATGATGCCGGCATTAGCGAAGTATTAACTAATCTAAAAGATCAAAACATAGATACCGATTTGCTCCAATCTCAAATCGCCGAGATTTATGCAAAAGCCTGCAAACTAGTCCTCTCACCACTAGGTAAGCGCATGTTGCCTCCCCAAGCCTACTAGAATTTGCTATAGTATCCTTAATGTTTATCAAGCTATTACTCCAATCTCTCGTTGCTTTCCTCGCTATCGACAGTATCTGGATCACCCAGGTGGCCTCACCTTGGATGAAAAAAGTCGTCCCCCACCTCATGAGCTCTACTCCCAATCTCCTAGCAGCAGGCCTCTTTTATCTAATATATCTCTCCACCCTCCTTTACATCCTCGTAATCCCAGCCATTTCCTCCAAGCTCCCACTCAACACTCTCCTAACCCACTCTTTCCTCTTTGGCTTTGCTGCCTATGCTACCTATGATCTAACCAACCTCGCAGTTATGCGCGGCTATACCTGGAGTCTCGCTCTCGCCGACATGTTCTGGGGTGGCATCCTAACCATGCTCACAGTCCTCATTGTCTATAAACTTAATGTTTAAAGAAAGGCATAAAATGAAAAAATCGCTCCCTCTCGTACTTCTCGTAGTCCTACTCGCCATTGGTGGATATTTTTACATGAACAACAAAAAAACTGATGCGCCACAGTCTAGTATGACGCAGGTCAAAGAGGCTACTGAGTGGGCTGCCGCTATCGCTTCTGGCAAACCAACGCTCTGCACCATGACCAAGGGCGAAGAAAAAACAGAGTACCTAATCCTCGGCAAAAAGATGAAAACCACCATGGCGACAATGGTCGAGTCCACCAAAAAGACTTCGTATATGGTTAACGACGAAAAATACCTCTATATGTGGGAGGACGGCAAAGACGTAGGTACCAAGATGGCTATACCCACTGAGGAGGAAGCCAAAAAAATGGCCGAAACCGCCAAAGAATATAGTAAAAACACTCCAGAGACTCCCGACTTTAACTCCGAATCTGGCTTTGATAGTCTAGAGAACGAAGGTTACATAATCAACTGCGAAAAATCAGCTGCGACCGATGCCGACTTTGTCCCACCTCAATCAGTCAAGTTCACCGATCTCTCAGAAATGACCAAGGTCATCCCCTCACCTAATGCCACAGGGGAATATGACATGAAGGCGATCGAGGAAATGGCCAAAAAATACGGCGCCACAATGCCAGAGACTCAAGAATAATTAACTAGCGAGCGCTAGTAGAATTATCTTTTTTACTCCACTCTTCTTTAGAACCCTAGCGCACTCCAGTATTGTTGCGCCACTAGTCCATACATCGTCAATCAAAACCACTGTTTTATCTTGATATTTTAATTTTGAGTTTTGATTTTGTTTCGAATTTAGGATTTCGAATTTAGGATTTAGCCGAAAAGCATTTCTAATATTATCTAATCTAGCTTTTCGGCTTAGCCCATACATCGGTTTGGTTTCTCTCTTTCTGACTAATAGCTCTTGATACCCTACCCCCCATATCCGAGCCACCTCCCTAGCGATTAGTTCTGCCTGGTTATATCCTCTAACCCTCTTCTTTCCAGCCCACATAGGCACACTAGTCACCAACACGTCTCCTGCAGGCCTCCTAGGCACCCACAGTTCTACTAGTTCATGCACTAGGTCATAGCTACCACGGTACTTTATTTCTTTAATTACCTTCCTCACTATCCCAGTGTATTTTAGACTCTCACCCTTCCTCTGGATGCCTCCCTGACAACGCTTACATACATATCTACCGATCTCACCACACTCCAGGCATTTTTTCGGATATATCCAATCCAAAATTGACATATATTCAGGTTATCAGCATACCAGCAGTTCAGCAATTCGGTATTTCAGAGTATCAGCATGTCCTGCCGATGTACTGGCTTCGCCGAATCGCTGACAATCTGACAATCAGAAAATTGGACAAAATGACCGATTTATAGTACTATATCTCACATTGGGGACGTCTTGCTTTGACGAGGCGACAGTTCTTTAACATCTGCATACCGACTTTGACGAGAGAAGTCGTAAAACAGCGTCAAAAAATATCTGTCAAATCTTTTGCACAGACAGCTTTCGCCAAACTTGATGAGATGGGTCAAACCTTCGTCAGCATGCTAGGCATTGCTCCCGCAGGTTACGCACGTCAAACTGCTTAATCTAACGGCATTTACATCCGAGTCGCTCATGGCAATGGTGTAGGTGGAAACAAACATGAGCCGTAACCCCGCCCCAGTCAGGCGTGGCCATATAAACGACTACCCTCGAGACTATCTTGGTCTGATAATTACCTAATAGTTGAGAGGTTAAAAAATAAATTTATCTATGTATGTAGATGGTGTTAAAAACTCGCTCCGGACGAGGGCTCACTGCCCTCCGTCTCCACACATCAAGTTACTCAATAACCTGAGAAGTGACTCCAGACAATTGTCTGGGAGTCCACATTCTAAAAATCCGCTTCGGCGGCTTTTTAGTTTTTTAGTGCTTTTGCCATTTCACGCTCTACATCCCTCTTCTTAATATCTGCTCTCTTCTCCCATTCTTTCTTACCTTTACCCAGCCCTATCTCACACTTGGCCCATCTACCTTTAAAAAACAAACGCATCGGGACCAATGTCAGGTTTTTACCTTCGATTTTTTGCACTATTTTTCCAATCTCATGAGCTTTTAAGAGTAGCTTGCGTGACCTCTTGGCATCATATGTCTGTCCAGAGTAGTGTCCATACATCGGAATATCAGCCCCAACCAAAAATAACTCTCCACCAATTAGTTTGACATAAGCCTCTCTCACACTCCCTCTCTCTCCTCTTAGACTCTTTACTTCCGCACCCGTAAGGACCACCCCTGCCACCCACGTGTCAGTAATGTCATAGTCCCGTCTGGCCAACTTATTAATAATCATGAGTATATTGTAACTCAAGTACGCGAGAGACTAAGCGAATCGCAATTTCACAAAGAAGAATTTTGCGCAGGGCGGGTAGCCCGAGCTCGAGGTCGCTGCGACACCAGTCGCAGATAGACCGCTTTTTCTGGTGAAATGCGATGAGCTTTAATCGAGCAACTAATTATAATCCCCACTCTTTAACCACATTATCCACGAGAACATACCCCTTCCCGCCGTACACCATTAGGTCACTCGCTCTCCCAAAATCCTCTGACACATACTGCTCCAGATACTGACCATTCATATCTAGTGATACCACTCTCTTGGCGCCTCGCTCTAGTACATACACTTTTTCATCAACTATAGTGAAGGCAATAGGATCCAAAAAACCTCCTGTGTCGCTATTACTGGGGAAACCAGTAAGAGCAAACTTGGCAGGCGCCCCTCTTGAGTATTTCTCTAGTTTGCCACTACTCGTCAGCAGCCATACATCCCCATCTACTACCCAGTCCACTACTCTCGATAGATCTAGTACTATCCCTGCCCCAAACCAGCGTTTCCGCTCACCATAACCTGCATCTGTCGCCGCGTATTTCCAGATCTCACCCTGCCCTCTATCTAATAGGTAGATGTTATTCCCAAATGTCGCAATCTGGCTAATTTCACCCCATTCTTCATCAGTTGGGATCACTATTTTTTGCTCATCACTGCTCCCACTCCACACCCCACCACTCGTTATACCAACATATCTTTTGTCATTCACACTAAAAGGTCTAACAAATCGCTCATTCTCGACGCTAAAACTTACTTTGGAGAGATCTTTTGTCGAGATACCGACAATACTTCGACTACTATCATCCCAAAAATACATTGATCCGAGAGTGTCATCAACTAGAGTTTCTGCTCTTAGTCCTTCTGATATTATTGAGAGTTCCAGAGTTGATTCGAGACTAGTCCCACGAACCCTAAGGATCTCCTGTTCTTTGCTCTTAATATTTTCCAGGGATAGGACAGCCTCTTTTTGATAGTTAGCTTTTGGTTCAGCTGCTAGATAAATCTCCAGTAGCTCTATGCTCTGCGAAAGTAGGATCTTGGCTCGCTCCGGATTGCTCTGTGCCACGCTCTCAGCTTCGGTTATCATCGCGGTTGACCGACCAATTGTCTCTTCGTATTCACTCTTAGCTATTTTTTCTATTCTAACCATCGCTCCAGCTATAACTAGGATTATTAATCCTATGCTCACAATAGTGCCAACAACTAGGTTAAATCGACTCGGTTCTTCTCGCATTCTCCTCACTACTATCTCAGGGAAATTTTCTTTAACCGTATCGCTAGCGGGCTTGGTAGCGACCTCATCTGTATTCGAGAATCCTTGTAGTGATAGGGCAATCTCCGCTTGGCCAGATTTTTGATGGATGAGCGGCGCTAGAGTCTCTACATAATTATCCAGACCAGTTTTAAATGACTCTTTTACGTCGTCGCTAATGCATGCTTCTATCCCCATTTTGGTTCCGAGGATTAAGGTGTCATTGTTCATCATTTTGCCTGTTATTCCTTGACTCCAACTATGATCTCTCTCTAGTTTTACAAACTTGTCATTTCGATATAGCAAGGCTCTAGTTTCACCTCTTCCAAAGATCCAAACATCTTCGTTGTACATACACGAGATTATGGCTGCACTATCTACCCCAGGAGCTATTCCTGTGAGTTCTGACTCTACAAAATCACTCCATTCTAGTGGCGTGTGGGCAACAGTTCCGTATTCATGAAATTTTTCAAATATTGCTCCGCCAATCGAAGACAGGTCGACCACTCCCTCTTCGCCCTTAATTTTAAGTGTCAAGACGAGCGAAACCGAGAGATCCGAAATGCTCAAACTTTGTGCCTGTGACCAACAATTTTTAGTGGGACTACCTACCAAACTATGGGCATTTATAGTTATCATTGTATTCAAGTCTTAAACAGATGGGAGCCAAGAGAGTATCCACACAACCACGGCAAATCCAAAATGCAGTGCTCCCAATCCCCTAATAATATAATCATCCTGCATCTGGACTGCTTTAGTCATAGCTGTAATCTGTCTCATCATCAGTAGCGCAAACACTGTATATACAGTCAGAAGAGTAATTATCAAAAACTTAACCAGTGTCATTAGATTAAGACTATCCATAAATAACATGGCGTCCATATTATTTGACCCTCCCCTCTAGCTTTTCCTGTTCCTCATGATCAATTAGTTGATTAAGAATCTTTCCTACTCGATCAGGATGAGGGATTGCGACAAACTCAAACTCAGGGACTTCGGCAGAAGTCTGGATAAACACGCTCCCATATCCAAAGAATGTTTGAAATGACCCCGATGACACTACGTTGATATCTTGGATTTCTTCGATCTTGGCGGTCGATACTTTTCTAAAGAATATATTCTTAAAATCAACGTCCACAATCCGCTCATCTGTCACTATATAGATATTAAAAAACCACCCCATTAATTTGGCTAGGGTATAGCCTGATACAAACAAATACCAGCCTAGAGATACGACAAATTGAAAACTAGTGGATAGTGCTACATAAGGAGGAAAGAAAGCAAAAACAGATGGGAGAGTAAGCATGAATATTGAAAGAACTATCCATGGTGTATTCACCAAAAAGTGCTGTCGCATAAAGAGCACTATTGCCTCATCATCTTCTTGAGTCTGAAAACAGATGTGAGTTGGAAAAGATGCATACGAAGAAAACAAAGAGTCACCACCCGCTGCTCCAATTAGCTTCTTTAGCTGAGTAACTGACTTGCGCTCAGGGTGCTTGTTCATAACTTTTGATCCTTCAGGCTTTGGTGCTACGTACACATCTGGCATATGTATATCGTATCACATAGAACTAATCCTGATTAAAACGTGTTGTGTAAGATGATTTTCAACCCGGAGCGTCTCCTCTGGTGCGCCAGCAGCCAGATAGCTGTGAGGCTTGCAAAATCGCTTACACGACACTGGTAATTACTTTTTTTCAATGTTAAATAGATTCGATTTTATCGATATTCTACCTGGAGCACGTAAGTTGAATGCCTTCTTAAAGTCAGCGGCAGCAATAGTGGTACTCCCTTTGTTAGTCTGAAAAGTGAGATTGGCAGTTACACCGTTGTTCCCATATGTAACACTCACCCCGCTAACACTACTAAATCCTCCTATATCTCTGAGTTCGGATCTATTATAGGGGTTACCTCCCCAACAAGATGATTCGGGGGTCACTCTCCCAGCGTCCCCTCCACCATTAAATAGAACTACCCAAGAATTTAAGATGTCTGCCATTTCTTCAGAATTTAGCCATGGGTGACTCCTACCACACGCATCCCCTGATCTAGTCTTGTACCATGCTTTGTAAAACCAAGGAGAGCCAGCGACCTTCTCGTAAGCTTGGCCAGTCCAGCCAGCTTGCCCAGATGGGGTGTCCCAAAATCCTGGTGTCGAGTGCCCGTTAGCCGAATAGCTGAGTTGGTATCCCCCAGATGTGGATGCGTACCATGTCGAAAAAGGGCTACCATTTGCATATACCACCTTGCCTCTCGTTGCATTTACCGCCTCTTCCCATCTCCCACCTTTTGGACTAGGTTTAAATACCTGACAGGCTTCGGTAGCACATATTGTTCCTCCGCGAGCGAGAGCATAGCTCCGAGCAGCTATTGCCTGTGCTTTTAGTGCTTCCATTCCACCCTCATCTCCCCATGAGCCTGGCATCTCATAAATTCGCTTTGCATATTCCTCCAAACTAAAGCTCCCGTATCCTTCAACCACTATTTGCGCATCAGGATTATGATCTTTTATTTCTATTCCATTCCCGTAATAAGCCTTAAGAATTGTTTCATAATTTTGACCTTGTTTGGCCCGGCCATACGCTCCGTACTGGCTCATACCCTTAAAGTGAGGCGCTCCAAATGAAAAAGCCGCAAAAGCCGGTGAAAATCCAGGATTATAATCAGGTCTGGACGCGGTATCATCAGCTAGAGGCACATCACCCACAGTAGTCTGGAATGTTCCTGATTTCTCCGAAAGGATTGATTGTTGTTTGGCCGTTAAGGTCGCTATTTTCCCCGAGAGTTCTTGTTGCCACTTCTTAGCTCCTGCTATTTCTTTCTCAAAAAACGCTTTTTGACTATCAATCTTCTTTTGGAGGGCGGCCAGCCTCACTTTGTCAGACTCTAATTTTTTCTTATCGTCCTCTAGAGCAATAATTTCTTTGGTAATCGAGACTATCATCTCCTTATCTTCATCCGCTGTTGCTTCGGCATATGTGAGTTCGCGTGTGAGCTCCCCCGCGCTTTGGGAAGATAGTAGGGTTAGTAGGGGAGAATAAAACCTAGATTTTTTGTAGTAATCACGGACTTTTGCACCCAAAACCACATACTGAGTCTTGATCTTGACTTCTCGCTCCTCAATGTCTGAGCTTAAGTCCTCTATTTTGCTCTCATAGTCTTTGATCTGACTCTGGATCGTCCCGATCTGCTTAAGCAGTTTTGAGACCTCAGCTTCGAGTGGTGTAGTTGCTGCTTGTGATAACTGGAGCTGATTGGATAGGTCGGCTAGCTGCTTTTCGATCTCTTCTAGACTCTCAGCGCGCGCTGTCTGGTGTGATACAATTGTCAGGATAAGAATCAGTACTATTACTATGCTATGAAAAAGCTTTTTCCAGGCAGAAATCATACTTCCATCCTAACACACGCGCTCTCTGCGCCTCTACTTACTATTTTTTACTTTCTAGTTTCTACTCGCCTCGCTCACGCTATAGATCCAAACGGTAGCTGTGGTGAACAGGCTATTGATACAGCTCTCGGCTGCTTAAGTGTCGACACCAAGGGTTTTACCGTCTCTCTCCTCACTTTTCTCGCTGGGACCGCCGGTGCTATCTCATTAGTTATCATGCTGATTGCCACTATCCAGATTATGACTGGTGGAGATAACGCCGAAGCAGTAAAAAAGGGTAAGGAGCTCTTTACTAGCGCTATAACCGGGCTTCTCTTTATTATCTTCTCA
>CAZSVV010000008.1:0-6018 GCA_964610445.1 uncultured Pseudomonadales bacterium
TCCCCTCGGCTCATCGATTGGGAGTCCTGCTCCGATCGCAGCTGCCATCGGCTCTTCTACCAAAAATGCTTCGCGCGCGCCCGCTGCAACCGCCGCTTCGGACACTGCCCGTCGCTCAACTTCCGTCACACCTGATGGGATTCCAATGATCACGCGTGGTCTCGGTACTTTTGAGATCCAAGGAGAATTTTCGTGGACTTTTTTGATATAAAAATCAAGCATTGCGAGCGCGCCGTCATAATCCGCAATCACGCCATCGCGCAGTGGTCGCACCGCCTCTATCGCTTGTGGAGTTTTGCCTGCCATGAGCTTGGCTTCGCTCCCAATAGCTAGGACCGCACCCGTTTTTTTGTGTCTCGCCACGTAGCTCGGCTCTCTAATGAGTATGCCTTTATTCTTTACAAAGACTAGCGTGTTCGCAGTTCCCAGGTCGATCCCCATATCCATCGAAAATAGTCCCAAAAGTGAATTTAACATATGCGTCCTATATGATAGCACAGATCTGGGATCAGGACATCGCAACATGATCATATAGTATCTAATAACATCAAAATGTACCTAAAATCACATTTCAGTGCAGACGTTAATTTTTTGCGCATTGTAAGTATGAGAAATCAAGAAAAATATGTGTGAGCAAGTGACAACGGTCGAACTATGTTTTTCCTGAAACGAATTTATCAAAAGCAAAAAATTGTAAGTCGAAACTGATAAACAAATCCTGTTATACTTTTAATATGCAAACACTCATCCAGACCATCCTCTACGCATCCGTCATCTTTATCCCCCTCACCTTTACCACCCTCAACTCCGAGCTATTTGAGTTCCCCAAGTTCATCCTCCTCTTATCAGCCAGTCTCACCATCCTCACCGCTTGGATCATGGACACTTCTCTCAACAAAAAATCATTCATTATGCTAGATTTAATCAAAAAACCCATCTCTATAGCTGTACTCGCAATCCTCGCCACGCAGCTGTTATCAACCTTATTTAGTATCAATCCCTATACCAGTTTTTGGGGTTACTATAGCCGCTATCATCAGGGTCTCTTAACCACTATCTGCTACACAATCCTCTTTTTTGCAGCTTCTATTTACCTGGACAAAAAAAGTGTCCAAAAACTAATCAAAGTATCGGTGGGAACAGCCGTTGTTATTAGCCTATATGCTATTGCTCAGCGCCTAGGAGTCGACAAAACGCTCTGGATCCAGGACGTGGTCAACCGCCCATTTAGCACCCTCGGCCAGCCCAACTGGCTAGCCGCCTATCTCCTCCCCAACCTCTTCCTCTCACTATATTTTTTGCAAACTAAAAATTCTAAAAAATACTATTCACTATTCACTATCTACTATCTACTAATTTTCACCGCCCTCCTCCTCACCAAATCACGTTCTGGGTTTATCGCGCTAGCTATCAGCTATCTCGTCTATTGGGTACTATTACTACGTCAGTTCTCATTTATCAAAATCAAGCGCGAACTTTCACTTTCTACTTTTTACTTTCTACTTGTAGCTGTATTGGTAGGCACCCCTTATACTCCAAGCATTTCTACCCTAATCCAGAGTCGACCTGCCAACTTGCCTGCGATAACTAGTGGTGGTACCCAGCTCGAAAACGGAGGAACAGAGAGTGGTGATATTCGTCGCATTGTCTGGAGCGGCGCCCTAGAATTAATCAAAAAACATCCAATACTCGGCACTGGTCCAGAGACCTTTGCGTATACCTACTACTGGGAGCGGCCTACGACACACAACAATACTTCTGAGTGGGACTACCTATATAACAAGGCTCACAATGAATACCTAAACATTGCCGCAACTACGGGCGTACTTGGACTCCTCGCTTACCTTTACTTCCATTTTGCTATCTTCAAAAATAGCCTATCAGTAATCCCACGTACCAAAAAGATCGACCAAACAACAGATGATCAACTCCGCTCGCTCTATCCAATACTCGGCGCCAGTATTACTAGTTTTGCCATCACCAACTTCTTTGGTTTTTCCGTTATCCCTGTCTACTTACTCATGACCCTGATAGCAGCGTTGCCATATGCACTCAACAACGAGCCATCACCAAATAACGCTAAACTAGGTACTTTGTACTTTGTACTTTTAGTCCCACTGCTTTACCCTCTGCATTTATTCCTCGCAGATATAAGCTACGCCAAAGGCAAAGCATATCTCGATGCCAATCAGCCTGACCGTGCTCTCCCACTCCTCCAAAAAGCCACAAATAGTAGACCAGGATTAGATCTCTACCATAGCGCGCTCGGTGAGGCATATGCACTACTTGGTCAGCAGGAGCAAGCGGTCAAAGAAGCCGAGCTAACTAAAAGATTAAATCCTTACCACCTAAACTTTTACAAAAGCCGTGCCAAGATCTACCTCACACTCTCTACAACTAATGCCGATTTCTACCAAAAAGCAGCCACAGAACTAGAGAATGCAGTCAAACTAGCTCCAACAGACCCCAAGCTCGCCTACAATCTAGGTCTCATTTACACTCGCTTAGGCAAAAACACAGAAGCTACGGAGCAGTTTAAACAGGCAATCAACCTCAAACCTAACTATGAGAGTCCCTACTACGCCCTCACTCTCCTCTACGAGCAAACAGATCAAAAGAAGTTTATTCCAGATTTACTCAGTGGTGCAAAACAACACCTAGCTACATATAGCAGCGCACTAAGGGAGAAAGTTAATCTCTACTAAAATTAGTCCCACAACCCATACTTATTTCGGTGTTTCCTAATTTTTTCTAGTATCGACGCATTCCCCGGGCTGTTTAGTAGCATTGCCTCATACATTGCTAATATCTTCTCAGCTTCAGTTGTCTGAATCCCTTTAACTGGCTCCTTGAGCCAGCTCTTAGCATCTTGAACACTATCTCTCACCCGAACCTCAACATCCGCGCTAAAACCTAGCTTCCTCATTACGCTATTAAACCATCTGATGTTAGAATCAATTTCACTTCCCGACATAAATGCATCATACCACATCATCTGTTTCTTGATATAATGATCTCCATGTCAACGATAATCGCAGTCCCTCACCCCACTCTCCGCGCCAAATGCGAAGTAATACCGAGCATTACACGCGAAGTTCAAGAAGAAATCCACGATCTAATCGATGCGCTAAAGGGTGCCCATGATCCAGAAGGAGTTGGACTATCCCTTCCTCAGATTGGTATTAATAAGCGTGGCTTTGCCACCTATCTCGAAAAGAAAATCCGCATCTACCTCAACCCCGAGATCATTGATATGAGCGAAGAAACGACCCTCGGCGGCACTCCCGAGCGCCCCACTCTCGAAGGATGTCTCTCCATCCCTCACCTCTATGGCCCTGTCCCGAGGGCAAAAAAAATTAAAATTAAAGCGGTAGACGAGCACGGTGTCGAAGTTTACAAAACTCTCACTAGTTTTGCAGCTCGCGTTTTCTTACACGAGCAAGACCACCTAGACGGCATCCTCTTTACCGATTACACTCTCAAGCACAATCTCCCCCTCTACTTCCTCGATAACGAGCAGGACAAATTTATTCAGGTCGAAGATCCCAGCAAAATTATTAAGTGGTGACAACCAAATAACTTCTAAGGCTTGACTAGAGAGAATGATTTGTTACAATTCTATTGTTATAGGATATATTTGACAGAAAAACCTACGCAAGAGAAGACCTCAATCCAGTCAAGTGTGCCTATCAGTCAATTCGACTTACCAATATACGATCGAGATGTTGTGACCGAGGAGGCTTGGGCTTTGGAGGAAAATCGAAAATCGCGACAATTATTGTTAGAACAAATTGCTATTACACCTACAACAGACTTAGAAAAGCTAGAGCGACTCAATCGCCGACTAGAAGGCATAGAATCTTCCATCAATACTGGAGAGAGTATAATTCGCCGAGCATTGCACGACCGTAACATCCTATAACAGATTTTTTTACTATTTTTCAACCTATAACTTGACTCACAGGAGTATAATTATACTCAATAGCTACACACGTATAGATCTCTACAAAGCGTGGAGTATTTCTGCGTCTGTCTAGCTAAGTACATTAACATGTGAACATTCGTATTTGGTAAAAGAGATTTTTTTCTCCTTTATTTGGATACAAACAAACACGACCTATAAATTTAGGCAACAGTAGTCGCAACCTTCTCTTGTTTTTGGAGCCAGCACTTAGTGGATGATTCATTTCGTCACCTGTGCGCTGGTTTCAAATCTCAAAGAAAGGAGAATCCTCATGAAAACCAAGCAAAACTTGGCTCAATGGGGACTTATCCTCATTGCGCTACTTTCTCTTCTGTCCCCCTACGGGACAGTGCAGGCTCAACAGCCGACAAGCGTATATGGACCACCAACGTGGCCATATAAAATCTACCCAGGATCAATTCCATTTGGCGGTAACGCCTCGTGGGATTACCAGGGCAAACACACGGGCGTAGATCTTTGGGGTCCCGCAGGGACACCAGTCTACAGCTCGTGTACTGGAACAGTTATCTGGTGGAATGACTGGCCATGGACTGGTTCAGGAAGTTGGGTGAACACGATCTGGATTGATTGCCACGACGGTAATTACTTCGGATACACCCATCTCGATGACCAAGAGGCTCATGCCACCGTTGGCAATGAGATCACAATTGGTCAGCAAATCGCCGTTACCGGCCCGATCGAAAGATCTGGTACTGGTGATGACGATCATCTCCACTGGATGCGTTCAGTTGTAGATCCTCGTACCATCTCGAGTGCAAACTTGAGCTGGAGCTTTTTCCAGGATCCAACTACTGGTGTAGATTTATCCCGCTCGCCCACCGACCGATTGGCCGAAAATCCTGTTTCACAGGTATTGGCCATCAAGGTCTACGACATGAAAGCCAACTACAAAAGTATGGCTGGCTACAAAGCCAATATGTTGATGACCTTGTGGGGAACTAGCCCAGGCACCAAATACCAAGGTGCATATGCGGCTATACCCGCGGACGGCTTCACTGGTTCCTACACGTTTAGCCGTGGCTCTTTTTGGCTCAACGGGATCTTTGGTCCATATACCATCCCCACGGGATGGACAATGGCCGAGGTAGGAGGAGTGAAAGAAGGTGGCGGTGCCTGTGACGTCATGAGTTTTGTCGCAGAGACACTGGC
This sequence comes from uncultured Pseudomonadales bacterium, assembly GCA_964610445.1. Classification (GTDB taxonomy): domain Bacteria; phylum Patescibacteriota; class Microgenomatia; order UBA1400; family UBA12108; genus GWF. The sequence continues at coordinate 5,135 of CAZSVV010000008.1, forward strand.
TGCCGCTGGGTTCGACGTGCCACGTGATGATCCATCCACCTCAACAGTGGAAGGATATGTAAATCACAGCACGCAGATCCCTGGCGTCAACTCGCTCTACAGCTTGGCCGTGGCGACTTCATCGTCTACCACTAACCCGGCTGTGAAAAATGGTCAGGATGTTTTCGTCACCAACCCCTTTGAGTCGGCAAGACTTGAGTGGACGGTGTCCGGAGATATATTGACCTTGCGAGTAGTCAAGCCAGGAACTGGCGAACCCCAGTCTACTCTCCCCGTTGTCACCCCAACTCCAGAAATGGAGGAACAGGTCAAACAATGGGCAGAATCCCATCCGGAATATGCGCCTTACGTGAAAGTCATCACTGTCACGTGGGAGCAAGTCCGTCGTTGGGTTTACGGGAATGGAGAAGAGATCACCATCAAAGTGGTCGAAAATCCAAACCCGTCCACCCCGATCCACCTGGATCCCAAAGTGATTTTGATCAGCCTTGGCGCTCTTGCCATCCTCCTGATCATTTTGCTTTGGCTAAATCCTGGTGCAGTTGGGAAGACCATGGTCTGGGTTAGTAATACCGCCCCTACTATGGTTAACACCTGGAAATACGCACTGCGAGAAGGTTTTCGCTGGTGGTTTTTCTTGATCGCCCTCTCGGTGATCATGACTCCGGCGCTTCGCTCTATTGCGGTGCATGGCTTCTTCTCCTGGGTACAGGGTGAGACCACGATTAGCAATAAAATGCTGGTTGTCCTCTCCCTCGCTTTTGGCGTGAACCTAGTACTTCAAAAATGGTTCATGGCCAAAACCATCAAAACCCAAGAGGGGTACGTCCCTTTCACCAGCGACCGTTGAGGCGCTTGGCCCAGACTTTGACGTAGTTAACGTT
>CAZSVV010000008.1:6028-22630 GCA_964610445.1 uncultured Pseudomonadales bacterium
ACGTCAAAGAAACCCCACCAGAAAAGACGGGCTGTCTGTGGAGCTTTGTCAAGTTTGTCGTCTCGGCAAATTTGATTGTCATTTTGCTCCTCACGGTGTCCGGGGTTAATCTGATCCAGGCTTTCGAGCCTCCGGTCACAACACCCCCCGCACCTGTGGTAGACAGCACAGTGCTAGGCCAGGGATTACCCCCCTCAGTCCAGTATTGGGCACCCGATATCGCAAGATGGTCGGCTCAATACGGGGCCAATGGCACCGAAGATCCGCTGGTTGGCGCCGTCATCATGACTTTCGAGTCATGCGGTCGCCCCACAGCAGGTTCCAGTGCCGGAGCCCAGGGACTGTTTCAGGTTATGCCAAGTCATTGGCCCGCTGCAGAGCGCGTCACTTCGATCATGCAAAACCCAGAGCAGAACGCTCAAAAGGGCTATGCCTGGTTGAACACCTGCTTTAAGTTGTACTGGCCCAACGATCCCGAAAGGGCGTTTGGCTGTTACAACGGCGGAAGTGGTGGTGTAAGCGGACCCAAGTCCTCCTGGCCTGCCGAAACGCAGCGCTATGTGGCACTTACGCTACCCGCTTACAACGAGCTCAAAGCCAGCAATGGCATGAGTTCGCCCACCATCGTGGATTGGCGCTCTCCCGGGGATTCTTTCTGCAGACAGGCCACTACGGTCTTGTCCCAGTCCCCCTGGAACACGCGTCCAATCCCATAAACTCCACCCACGAAAGGAGGTGGTAAAAAATAGGTCAGTGCCCTCACGAGCCGACCGCGCACCTGCAAACGAAAATTGTTTGTAGTAATCGTGAAATTGTTTGTTTTCCAAAGTTAATAGGAGTAAAAACCTCATGACAATTCAAGAGTTTCTCGCTCTGATGTTGAAAACGTTCGTAGACGGGTTCCACACCTTCCTGGGTGGACTCGCCCCGATCGTTCAATGGTTGGTTTTCCTCTGCGCCGGACTCCCTATGGTCCTTCTCGGTCTGGCAGGATGGAAATTCCTGATCAAACCCGCGTGGGATAAGGCTATCGCCCAGATGGCTTTTGGACCACAGTGGTTCGCGATGCTACTACGAACTTTGTTCGTAATGTGCATCTTCATCGTCTTGTTCATCGCCGGGATCTGGGTGGCGCCCCGCCTCGGGAATGCCGCGCTGGTGGTCGCTTCCGACGGGCTCAACTTCACCCCCGCCGCACCCCCGATCTCGGGCAATCAACAGCCGCTGTTCAACCTGAACGTACCCACACTCGCCCCGACCAAGATCCCCAGCGACGGTGGACAACCCCTGCTCACCACCCCGACCAGTGGCACCTCCAGCAGTGGTGGCGGCAATACCTACAAAGTCACCGACTCAACAGGCGCGACGACCCGCACTCCGACTGGTGGAGTCTGCACAGACAACGATCCCAAGATCCCCAATGGCGACATCCCTTTCGGGACAATTGTCATTATCGTGCAGACCTGGCCCTCCAGCAACATTCCCGGTCTCCGCGGACTCACCAGCACTGGCGTGTGCGTGCATCTCTCGGCGCTGACGCAACAGTAGGCATATACCTACCACCGTGGACGCTTTTGCGCCCTCCGCCCCTACAGGCGTCCACGGTGAAACAATCAAATACAATGTTCACAACTTATTGCCGTACTTTGGCCCTGACCTATGGAGGTCACCAAAGTACGGCAAGTGAACACACATGTTCACAGCACTTGACCCATAATGTACAATTACATACACACTAATTACATAGTAAAAGAACAAATATATGACAGATCCTGCATATCAAAAAATAATAGAGGCTTGGGGTAACAACTCCAAAGGCAATGGGGGTAAAGAAGGTGAGCCCACAGCTGCTCCAGCTCCAGAACCAAATCTGGCTGATAAGCTGGGGGTCAAAGCCATCCCTCCCGCACAACTACAAGCCCTAGCCATGTTGGCCGTAGCACATGAGTCCGAAGCAAAAGGATTTGAGGCAGGCATGGCTGCCAAACAAGCCGAAATTGATGGGAAAAAGCAAGTTCCCCCTAACGTGTTCCAAAGTGCTCTACAAACATTTATGAATGGTACCGAAGGTATGAGTGCCGAGCAAATCCCTCCAATGTTTGATCCCGCCAACAAAAAAGAAGACATTTTTGACAAGAGTGCCACCGCTGTAAAGGAAACCAGTAATCGGTTGTTGAAACTTGCTACAACGCTGTTGCTGGCGAATTTACCAGAAGAGTTTAGGCCCAAAAAATAATATGAGCGATAACGAGAACTATTTAGCTATTGCTCGAGCCTGGAATGTGGGCGCAGGCAAAGCACAACCTACTACATCTTCGCATGAGGCTTATGCACTCGCCGCTCAGGCGTGGAAACAGGGTGGTGAAACAATGTTGCCTGATGTCAACGCCAACATAAAGGCCATTGCCAAAAAATGGAATCTCGAAACTCCCGAACCACAAAAACAACTACCAGGGAAAGTTGAAGCTCAAATCACTACCAGTGAGGCACTTTGGCACTTGGCTGCTGCCAAGTTACTAACAGCTACAGAAATTCGCAATCCACTAACAGGTAATGTTATTAAAAAATTTGATAGGTCAGCTGCTGAAGCTGGAGAAGCATGGTTAACCGAAAAGATAAATCTAGGCCTCAACAACAAGGGAATTGACGTACCCAGGGAGAGGCCAACTCCAGAGAAACTAAGCAAACGAATTGCAGAAATTGAGGCACAATTTGGATCGTTGCTAGGTGGAAGAGTGGCTAATCTCCCAACTCCCGAACAGCTCTTGGCCAATATTCGCCTAGAGACCACAAAGCAAGCACGCATACTTAATCAAAAAGATATTAGTCCATTCGAAAAACCAACTAGAGAAGAAGAAATTCTCGCTGCACAACTCGAACTCATGGTGGGCCACTGCTCACCGCGCGAACTCATGGAGCGGCTTCAAGATAGAGTATACGCCCAAGCTGCAGACATCGCACTCGCCAATCAACAAGCGACACTTGCCAGAATCGCACCAGATTTTAACCAGGCATACGCAAAGCTAAAAGCCGAAAGGCCTAAAGAGCTATACTTTGCTCCATGGCTAACAACCGAAGTGATGTTCCCCAAATCACAGCAGGTCATTGTTGAAGACACTGTGTGGGGCATGAGTCCTACTCAACTCCTCGTCCAAAGAGTTCAAGTTGAAGCTACTGGTGATGATAAAAGAGAAATAGATCTTGCGTTAATTAATGACCCAAAGAGTCCTCAGGGAGTACTATCCTCACAAGGCACACCCCCCTATGCTGACTACCTAAAAAAACGGTTTAGTCGAATCACCCTTCCCGTTGTTGGTATTGATATTGGTAGATTTGTGCAACCATATATCGACATGTTCACCGGACCAGAATTAGGCGGGATAGTCGTTTTAAGACAAATTCAGGCTTCATTTGATCCAATAGTATTGGCAGTCCCAGATGCGCCAACAGCAAGTCGATCTATTTCTAAAATTGCTCAATTGAATCGTGATGCCGAAGCAACGCACGCAATCATCAACAAGCCCCTAACAGAAATCGATGCTGAACTTAAAGAACCGATTCGTCCTAAAATGATCAGACATATGTTGCCAGCTCTAGCTTTAGATCAAAAGCTAAACAGAGGAAGTAAGGGCAATATAATATACTCCCAAGCCAGGGCAGCAATCGAGGACGAGTTGGCAGAGGTTAGAAGAAAATATCACCAAGTACAGGTTGATAAAGCTAAATACATATTAGATGCCACAAGAAAAGATCGTTCAATCGCCTGGGAGACAATAAACTCTATCACTAGTGAAAAATGGGCGAGAGACGAGAAGGTACTAACCGCACGAGAAGCAAAGCTAGAGGATCAACTAATTCAAGTAATAAACTCTACTTAAATTATGCGCATAACCAGGCACGAGAGGTAATGCAGAAACTATAAAATTATGAAAAAACGTACACCAGAAGAATTAATCCTTGGTGCACAAGAAAACACTACTTGAGCCGCATAGGTCTATTGCCGCCATTAGAAGCGCTGCTGTAATAGGGATAATCTGTGGTTTAGCAACCGGCGAACTAATAATTGGTGTCGGAGCGGGAATTGTAACCGGATTAGGTAGTTATTGGCTACGTCCGATCGTAGTCAATTTCCGTGTTAATCAATTAAAAAAACAAATTAAAAAATAATTTCTACAATGCAATTAGAGTTACTAACTACATAATAAGCAGGAGTTTTCCTGCTGTATACTACTTACCATGACCTCACTCATCTTTTTTGGTTCCGACCAGTACTCTGCGATTGTTTTAAATTACTTGCTTTCCACGGATTTACGGGTACACGGATATACGGATTTACGTATTATTACCGACCAACCAAAACCCAAAGGAAAAGAGAGAGTGCTTGGCCCCAACGAAGTCGAAATAATTGCCAATAGTCAAAACATAAATGTATTATATTACCAAGATAATAAAGATGAATTGATCAGTTATATTAAACAGTCAAAATCAACCGGTTTATCTGCCTCCTTCCCCCACCTCTTCCCCCCTTCAGTCATAACTGCATTTGATAGCAAGCTCTTTAACCTCCACCCCTCCCTCCTCCCGCAGTACCGCAATGTAGCTCCAGGTCCCTACGCGATCGCTATGGGCGATCAAGTAACTGGGATCTCGCTCTTCCCGATAGGCATTGGAATCGACAATGGCGAGCTAGTCGCCCAACAAAAAGAAGATATACTCTCAGAGGACACCACCTCTACCCTCCTCACTCGCCTCTTCAAAATAGGTACAGTGCTATTTCTCAAATATCTAGATGAGCCAGACAATCCAACGCTTACAAAGGATATCCCAGTCATGAGCTCTGCCGAACTCATCTTTACCCGCAAACTAAAGAGAGAGTCAGGCTACATCGAGTGGGATACATTAGAAAAACTAATAGTGAATAAGCCGATCACAAAAGATGAAGCAGCTAACCCGCTAATCAGTCTCCGGCTCACCCACCACCCAGAGCGAACGCAGAACATTCTCAGAGATCTAATCCGCGCCCTAGATACCTACGAGCGGGTCTGGACCACCGTGCCCCAAGCGAAGCTGAAGCGAAGTGGGGAAAAAGGCGAACTCCAGCTCACACTATCACTCTCTCCTACCGGTGAAATTATGGTCTTAATCCCAGGCAAACCCAAGCCAATCTCATACTCTCAATTTTTGTCTAATTATCTCTAGTGCTAGAATAGCTCCTTATACTATGACATGTCATGCATGTGAAGGTCTTCCAGCTGGAGGGTGTGCTCTAAGAGCTTTTCTGAAAGGTCAACTAAAGCCAAATTATCATCAGACGCAGCCAGTAGATCGTAGTGTCACGGATTTTGTAGAAGGTAATCTTGAAGAGGTTCGAAGGCTTGCACATGCGAATGGGATCAATACTGACCCCACGGTTGATAAAACAGTATGGGAACCGTCACTAACCAGAACCATTAAGCAGGGACTCGATACTTTCCCAGATTGCAGATCCTGGTTCTATTCATATTTACGAATGCGATACTTTTTTCGAACTATCCTGGGACAAACATAGACTAGTAACTAGGGTTTATTCGGTGGTAGTCGTTGTTTAATATGCTGGTTCTTATCTAGATTAAGAGCGTTTATACTTGCATCTCCTACTACCGGTCGAGATCGTCTAAACCACCCTCTGAGTACTTCGGGGTCTAATCTAGTCGATTTCACGCCGTCAACATCTGTTGCTTGTGCATCAATTATCATTTCTTTTGGATCATCGCCTGTAATCCCACCTCCAGTAATTCGAGGTCCGAATATTCTTTGCATAAATCCGAATAGACCTGCATTTGCATCTTGATGACTACCCGAACCACCAAAGTAACTTTCGATCTCTGCTTGTTTTGCTTTCAGCCTAGCTTCTTTTGCCAGAGCTTTCAACTCTGCATCATGTTTTTTCTGTGCCGCAGCTGCTTTTTTATTCCTGTTCTCTATCCTCTTGCTCATATCACTTTCGCCAGTAGTCTCAATCCTCTTACCCAGTACAACCCTTTCAAATAAACTTAAACCATCATCATCTTTTCCCATATTCTACACTCTCCCCCACCTCTCCCTCGATACCCTGATCACCTTATCCCTATTCTGGTTCCGGCTGCTGGGCAGCGGCAGAGTGCGCGCTACAAAAGCCCGTCCTGACATCGAGTCTACCATGAGCCGAAGAGCGATCTGGAAGTTCTCTAGATTTACCAGATCTTTGTCTGTAAAGACATCGCCAAACTCTTTCATAATGATCCGGCTATCATCTGCCCCCATCGTAAACGCGGCTATACTCCCAGCATTCCCGAGGATCGCCTTTTGGACCTCTATCGGGATCTGCGCCATATACTGGTTCGCCATCATTAGGTTTAACTTGTACTTACGCGCCTCGGACAGGATCTTGATAAAGCTAGTAGTTGCAAAGTTTTGAAACTCATCAACATAGAGGTAAAAATCTCGCCGATCAGATTCGGTCTGATCCACCCTATTCATGGCAGCCAGCTGAAACTTGGTGATAAGCATCGCCCCGATGAGAGCTGCATTATCCTCTCCCAGTTTGCCTTGTGACAAATTGGCAATCAGGATCTTGCCATCATTCATCACTTCTTCTATATCTACCGAGCTCTGCGGCCTCTCGATTATTGCTCTGATCAAGGGTGAACTAATAAACTGTCCTACTTTGTTAAGAATTGGCGAGATCGACTCTTGCATCATCTTATCTGGCATCTTTTCAAATTCATTCTCAAAATACCTCTTGATTACTGGATCTTTTAGTCCCGCAACTACTTGCGCTCGGTAGCCTCGCTCAGTGAGTATCCGGGGGATGTCCACGAGCGTAGCCCCTGGAGTCTCCGATAGTGCCAGGAGTGTATTGCGCAAAATATACTCGAGCCTCGGACCCCACGAGTGCCCGTAGAGCTTGTTAAAAATCGCTACAATTCCGCTGACTATCAGCTCACGCTGAGTCTGGTCTTTGACTTCGAGGATGTTTAATCTAACTGGTCGGTCTCGATCTATTGGATTAAAGTAAATAACATCGTTGATCCGGCTCGCTGGGATATAGTCTAGTATCGTCTCAGATAGGTCGCCGTGCGGGTCTATTATCGCGATCCCCCGCCCTTTTTTAATATCATCAATCGCCATATTGGCGATGAGTGTACTCTTGCCCGTCCCCGTCTTACCGATACTCCAGATATGGCGACGCCTATCTGTCTCTTTTATTCCAAAAATTAAATCACGATTTTTAAATATTGTTCGGGCAAAAAAGTTAATCTTGGCCTTTTCTTCATCACTCGCTCCCTCGGCAACCGGTAGGTTCTCGGGAGGTTCGGAGAATACACGTGCTCCCCAGACGATCATTGGGATCTTTACTTTTTCACTAGGTAAGTGCCATAGGGTCGCCATCTCTGGCACAGAGATTACTCTCTTGCCAGCCGGTTTACGCATCACTAGCGCCCGACGTGCGCCCTCCATCCCAAATAATGGGGTCGAGAGAGACCAGCTATTCCCGTCTGGTCGCGAGAAGACGCCAAAGACACTAGATAGCTCCGCTAACCTCCCAGATCGGTTTGTCCCTACCCGAAAACTGACGCCAAATCCCTCATGTCCTATCTTCTCCTCAATTCCGCGAGCATTGGGTAGTGTCCCCCGACGCTCGGAGTATCCCTGCGCATTCTGGGTCACCCCCATGGATCGCCCTCGGTCTAGCGCACTCCTGCCCTCACCCTGCCAGCCCTCAGGTGCGCTAGATAGGACCCAGGACAGCCAGATTACTTCACCTGGCTCAGCTTTGGACAGTACCGATAGGTATGAATTGATGGGGTCTGTGTCGCGAAAGTCGCTCCATGTTTTTAATGGATAAAAAGAAGCTAGTCTAAGTTTTAGCTCTCCCACATTAAGCTCCCCTCCTATATTTGAGAGTGGATCGGTTATGGGGGTAATGGTTGCGAGCGGATAAGTAGATTGGATCTGGGCAGTCACAAACTGTGAGAGGTAAGTGGAGCAGGTCACCAAAAAGCGTATTTTCTGCTCCCATACCCCTATCTCAAGAGCCACAACAGGCTTTGGCTCTCCTTTAATCCAGATATCAAAGAGAGATTTGTGTAGAATACGAGGGAAGGTTGAGAGGAATGTGGCCGCCGACTCAGGCGTAACCTCTGTTTCGCGTGGGATAGTAACCAGATGGGTCGTTAGGGCAGCAGTCATACCCTTCAAGTATATACCAAAACGCTATCGAGAAACTTGGTTTAAGCAGTAGCTGCAGCTACTTTGGTTACGCGACCCTTAACACTGCGCAAGCACTTGGTGCAGAGTCGTAGTCTAAGCCTAGCTTCACCTAGCTGCATACGGTGGGTGTGGAGGTTTGGTTTGCGTACTCTCTGGGTGCGGTTCTTGGCGTGAGAAACGTTGTGTCCTACATCACGCTTTTTACCACAAAAATCACACATGTTTGCCATAAGAATATTATTCTAACATAAAAATCTATTCAGTGGAAGTTTGACTCGATGCTAGTATTCTCGCTCTTATTGGGCAATCATCTTTTTTATTACACATTAAAGCTGGGGCTGGCCTGTCATTCATTGGACTATAAATAGCTCCCATATATGCCGCACCAAGTTTAAGTGCTTGATTAAACAGTTCAACCTGCTGATCTACTGGAACTCCGAGTTTATCTAGTTCAATAAAGTAGTCGCAGAAGTTATACTTAATATGTCCTCTGTTACCATTTGACCATGATTCTATCTTTAACGCGCTACAAGCAAAACCCATACCTACTCTTCTTAGTGACTTACACTACCCCTATTTCTAAATATCAGTGATGCCCCAATCGCGATACCCACTATCACTAGGATGATAACCAAGAGTGATGTCAGGATACGCCCAACCACACTGCCCGCAGTACTGGTAGTGGTGGTGCTCGCATTTTGTACGGTCATACCACTATTAGTAGTCGAGGCTACAGGAGTCGCGGCAGTTGTCGTAGTGGTAGTGGTTACTTTGGATTTATCAAAATCAAAAACAGTTAACTTACCAGAGACTACTACTTTATCGCTAGGCTTACGCACTAGGTTGTCTGTCTCAGCAGTTATTACCATGTCACCAAACGGGCTAGCAATGTTGCCAGAGAAATATCCAGCATCCACTGCCCCTATTCTGATAAGTTCACCTCTAGAGACAGTCTTGCCCCAGAGAACATACTTGTTATAGGTAGTCTCGTGTGGGTAAACTAGGCCATCGCAGCGTCCAAATACACGGTAAGATCCACTCTGAAAAAGCGAAATTCCTTTGCAGGATACGCTAGAGTTAGTTAGATCTATCGCACCTTCCCTAGCTATAGCTGGGGTGGCAGCAGCGAATAAAAAACTAAACACAAACAGTGCAATGAGTTTTTTCATATGTCCCATAGTGTATCAAATTTAATCTGAATCGTCAAGTACTAAACCTAAGTTTCGGAGCAGTCCTATTCCATGAGCTTCATGAAAAGTCTTCATAATACCCAAAACTCTTTCGAGATCGCTATGATCGTCACGACCTTTCAGATATTCTCGATATATCTCAATGTCAAAATTAAGCACAAAGAACACGCCATAGTCTGGAGGTATTGGTTTGATAGCCAATTTCATGGCACTCTCAGTAATACTACTACTGATACGCTTAGCTTCCTCATTATTCATTAGAGCTTCGATCTCGTGTTGATTCATACGCTATACTATACAGATGCTGTCAACCCTCTTTACTAATCCCGTTGTCTTCTTTATCTGGGCGATCAGTCTTGTAGTCGCCCTAACCATTCACGAATATTCACATGCCAAAGTAGCCGACACCTTGGGAGATCCAACGCCGCGTGCAAACGGTCGCGTAACTCTAGATCCCCGCGCCCACCTGGACCCACTCGGTACCATCCTGATCTTAGTAGTCGGATTTGGCTGGGGTAGACCCGTCGAGTTTGATCCCTATAACCTACGTAATCCTAGGAGAGATACAGCTCTAATCGCACTCGCCGGACCCGCGAGCAATATAATCCTCGCCATCATTTTATCCATCGTCTCCAACTTTTTTGTCGCTGGCAGTTTGCTTGCTGGGGTTATCCCCCTCATGATCATGATCAATATCTCACTCGCTATTTTTAACCTAGTCCCCGTTTTTCCTCTGGATGGAGAAAAAATTCTCAAAGGCTTTCTCTCATCTGATCTCGCGCTCGAATATGACAATCTTATGCGCCAGTATGGGACATTAATCCTGATCATGCTCTTACTCCCGATCGCCGGCGGCACCTCCCCTATTTCTGCACTCATTAGTCCTGCGATTAGCTTTGTCAGCAATCTATTACTTTAGTCTTTACCACTCCGCATCCATTTAGCATTATTAGCAATAGCAAAAAATAATCCCACCCCAACCGGTCCGAGACAAACCATAATCGAACACATTAACACTCTAGTCTCCTCAGGTATCTGCATCCACCCCTCTCTCAGTATGATCGACACTAATGCCCCAGTAACAAGCTCTCCTCCGAATTTACGATTCATAGGGACAGATTATACGAGATAGGTTAAAATAAGCCCACTACCTAGGGATGTCGTTCAGCGGTAGGACGGAGGTCTCCAAAACCTCTAACGAAGGTTCGATTCCTTCCATCCCTGCAGTGATCTATTTTGATATAGTCATCTATTCACCCCAATCACCACTCATGTCAATTGTCATATCTTCCAGAATTGTCGGATGAGCACCAATGCTTTCTGCCTCACGAAAAACCATCGCGAGACAAACATTTTCATACAAACCAGCTAAATTAATAACATCGCCTGGATTTATTACTCGCAACGCCTCTTTAGAGGAAATATCATCACCAACTATGTACACATCAGCTTCCCCTATTTCATCCGGGGATGAGCGATCCATTCTGACTATACGCTTACCAGTATTCTCCGCCTCTGTTAATAATCTCCTCAAATTTTCCTGAAGAGCAACAAGTCGTTTTACTGTAATCAATTCATTTCGCAAGAAATTATCAGTGTGAATCACAATCGTTTTTTCAGCACCACCATCATTCATACAATCATTATGTCACAGCAACATTAGCACTTGAATTGAGCAAATAGGTTCTCACTCTCTCCACCAGTCCCTGCAAATAGTCCTATAACTTGACTTTTCCAGACTATTCTGTTAAATTCCCGCAATGAAAGAGCTCCTGAAGAGACTTGAATCTCGTTCTATTTCTACTTTTTTACTTGGACTATTAACGATAGCAATAGTAACTGCTTGTGCATCTTCTCAACCCGACCACACTCCTTTACGCAAAACCTATGTAGTAACTCCTAGCCCAACTCTCGAAGAAACTACAGTCTCAAGCACTACTATTCCTCATAGCACAGAACAAGGACAAACAAACGATTTGCTAACCACCATTACGCTTTTGGGTGATGTAAGTGTTGGCAGAAAGGTTAATGTCACTGCTCACCAAGACAATGACTTTAACCTCTTCGACGACGATCCAAATTTCGAAGCTCTTTTGTCAGCAAGCAATTTAGTTGTAGCCAACCTAGAAAGTATTATCGCTCCCAACTGCGGACTAACATCAAATGGCATGACACTCTGTGGCAGCCCAGAATTTGCAGATCAATTTACCCAATATCCATTTGTACTCAGTACCGCCAACAATCACTCTCATGATTTCCCAGAAGGTAATGGATATGAATCAACTCAGCAAATATTAACAGAAAACAAAGTCCCATTTTACAACTCATATGACCCAGAGCACACGTTTTATTCCACAGAAATCAATGGAATAACAATTGGTTTTCTTGGTTTCGATTTTGCAACTAACGGACACTATGACTCTCTACGAGATGAGACAGCATCAATAATTCAAGAATATGATCCAGCTGTGGACTTTCTTATACTCTCCGTGCACTGGGGAGGAGAATATCAAACCACCCCGTCCAGTTCTCAAATTAACTTTGCGAATGCTTTTACACTAGCTGGTGCAGATCTGGTAGTTGGCACTCACCCACATGTAGTGCAAACAGAAAACGGACAAATTCCTTCATATGTCAACTCTAAGCCTGTTTTCTACTCACTTGGCAATACCACTTTTGATCAAACTCTACCTGGGACTACAGAATCTACCATTTTCCAACTAACATTAGACAAGAATGCAGACATAATCAGCATTCAAGGATATGATATTACCATTGCAGAGGACGGTTCCCCACACCTTGTAGGAGAATCTGTTATTAGATAGGTTCTCACATCCTCCACCAGTCCCTGCAGTGATACATTTTGATGTATTTATTCAGTCTACTTTCTACCATTACTGAGTGAAATCTTATATAAAGTGTTTAACATCACAATGAAGGTGTCACGCTCTTCAATGCTCTCCGCTTGGAGCATAAAGGGAACTAATGTTCCATCTGGGTTGTAAATTTCCAATTCACCTGACCCAGTATCTCTTAATGTTTCGTTAATTATTGCTTGAGCTCGTGGGTCATTTGCTACAACTGCATACCCACGAGTTCCAAATGGTTCTTTTTCTTTCTGTTTTTTTGCCATTCACTAATTATAGGACTAGTTTGCTTTTTGTCTAGACACCTCAACTGTTCGAACCAAAGTTCTCACATCCTCCACTAATCCCTGCATACTTATATTTAAAGCAATAACTATCTTACCAAATCACTTGTTAGCAAAATAATTCCTGCGACGATCTGACTTGTACTTAAGACTAGAAGATATACTCTTTCTGAATTATTAGGATTATTTTTTGTTCCTACCCAGAGTAAAGTACTTTTCCACAATACATATTCTTGAAACCAAGTAAGGTCGTGTCTAGTTGATTCACTCAAGCGAAAATTGTAGTACTTTGCACCTCTACCGGACACGAAACATCCAAATCCCCACAACCCTCTAACTAAAATAAGTAACGCTAATAATGTCAGAACAAACTCAGTCATCAATAATCAAGTATACAATAGCCATCAACGTTCTCACGCACTTCGCCATTCTCTGCAGTTATATTTTGGATACATTAGGATAGTTCTTCTCATTCAAAAATTTGATATATTTAAGCTATGAAAAAATCTTTAATCGGTAATTGTGATAGCTGTCTGATGCCGTTTGCCAAAGACCCTAAGGGGATAAACCGTGAACACGATAAGTTCTGCACATACTGTTTTAGTAATGGCAAGCTAAATTATAAAGGCAACAACTTTAATGAGTTCAAAAAAGCCATGATTTCCGCAATAACTAGTCGCGGAGAGTCTCGACTAAAAGCTCAACTTTTTGCATTTATGGCTGGGTTTGCGCCACGTTGGAAGAATGGATACCAACTCACCTAATTAGCTACCTTGATCCCAGTAACTTGCTATTGCAAAACCAGGTACCAAACAGTTAAAGTGTAGTTATGCCCAATCTCACTCACTCCCCTATCCCCGAAGATCTAGAGTTCAAACGTACCGCCCACGAAGAACGCCATTTATTAGAGACAGTCGATATCCCGATCGTGACCGTGAGCGCTACATTCAAGAACGAACTAAAGGAAAAATTCGGCGAAGACCCCGGTGTTGATACTCCCGATGTCACATTCTCTCGCGCCCACTACAGCATGGCGAACGCATTAGTTGTTGCAGCGACCCGTGGCAAAAAAACCTTTTGGATGATTGATCCTACCAACTACGTCTCGGCTCGGGACTGGCCCAAAATCATGTTTACACAGAGGATGGGTCGCCTCATTGCCCGTTCTCCACTATTAAAAGAACTCAAAGATCTCATGGATACTAGGCTTCGTAATCAGCTCCCACTCACGTCCGCTATCAGAGGTGGTCTCACCTACGTAACCGGTCGTGTGCAGCGCCCCATCATTAGTCTCCACTACGAAGCAGGCAATATCCTCCTCGAAAATGGCAAAACTGTGTTGCAGGTAGTAACCGATCCTCACGTTCGCCCACAATACCTGACTCACGCAGATAATCCCAAACTAACCTGGGCCGTTTTTGACGAAGCTACTAAGGCTCGGGTAATCGAACTAGGCTACATCCTCGGCCACAAGATCGACCAGTCCCGCGTACATGTGACAGGCTGCCCTGTAGATCCACGGATCCCAGTCAAAGATAAAAATACTGCTATTCGCGGCTATCGCTACCGCCCACTCCGCCTCGCTCTAACTACTGGTGGGCTCGGCACCAACAAAGACGAAATCCAAAATCTCCTAGTTCACCTAGCGCCCGCAATCAAAAAAGGCGAAGTTCATATAGCCGCTTACGCCGGGGTTCACGAAGATTTTGAGACCATGTTTAACATTTTCGCCAAAACCCACAGTATTAAAGTAGGAGAACTAAACGATGATCAATCCTCTTTCCGAATCTTTAGGGACAATGACATCATCGGTGCTAACGAACTACTCCTTGATTATATTTTTCCCTGGGCAGATGGATTTATCAGCAAGCCGAGCGGTGATATGGCTTACGAAGCCGTGGCTGCTGGTTGTTTCCTTCTTACCCTAAAACCTTGGGGTGAATGGGAAGAAAATATCCGAGCTGTGACCGAGAGCTGGGGAGTCTCTCTAAGAGCCGATATCGAAAACATCATCCCTCAACTAAAAGCTATTACTACGATGCCAATCGAGGGCAAACTACCCTGGGTTGAGCTAGCACTCACTCGCGCGCGCCGTCTCGCTCCTACTATTGCTAGGGGCGCCGACAACATCCTCAAACTTCACCGAAAAATCAAATAAACTAAACAAATTTACAAACTAGGTACTTGAAACTTTAGACTATTTTAGCTTCTTAGACTCTTTGTGCTCTGTATGCTTGCGACAGGTAGAGCAATATTTACTTGGAGTCAATTTTTCTGGTGTATTTAGTTTGTTGCGTGTAGTGATGTAATTAAACTTTTTACACACAGTACATGCGAGACCAAACAATTGTCGTGGACCTTTTTTTGCTTTTGCCATGTGGGTATTCTACCACTGCCCCCTACCGCCATACAAGTGTGTAGATCAGCGAGCTGTAGTATATTTGATTAAGATCGATATTTATGTCAAAAAAAGCACTCATTTTCGCTGCCATCCTATTACTACTTGCTACCTTCGGATTCTATCAACTCAAACCTACGCCTCTCGGGATCAATCAGATAGGATCCGGCTCGAGCTATAGCGTGGTAGTTGCCGGTGCTGGAACTGGCGGTATATCGGCTGCAATCCAGGCTGCCAGAATGGGTAGTAACGTACTCTTAACCGAAGAGACAGATCTACTGGGTGGCCAGATTGGAGCTGCAGCTGTTACCTCGACCGATATAGGATCCTGGAAGTGGAACTCTGGACTCTCCGAAGAATATATCACCAAAGTCAAAGAGTACTACGCGCAAAAAGGCTTAAGTCCAGGTACCTGCTACTTTATGCCCAACACTGTCTGCCCTGAGCCACACGTAGCTCGCAAGATCTTGGGGGATATGGTCAAAAACGAACCTAACATTACTCTTGCATACAATACTAAAATAACCAAGGTAAACAAAGATGGATCTCAAATCACTGGTGTTGAGCTAAACAATCAAACAACTATATCAACTAGATTGGTCATAGATGCTACAGAGTACGGCGACATCCTCCCCCTAGCTCAGGCAGATTATCGCTATGGTAACGCTACTAACACTAGTCCCAATCCAAACGCCTGCATCCAGGACATCACATATTTAGCAGTCGTCAAAAAATACCCAACAGGCGTACCCGAAGAATTAAAAATCAAAACTCCTCCCCCTGGATATGATGCATCAACCAGACAAAAATTTGCTTCGATAGTCACTAGAAATGGGAGTGAATCATTTAACGGTCAATACCCCTACTCAGTTTCGCTCCATAACGCCTATCGTGGTATGCCCAACTCCAGTTCGACTAGCAGCGATATTACCAAGACTGGGATCAACTGGGCTAACGACTTTGCTATCCCTAATGCACAGAGCTACTTAGAGGATCCCATTGCGCGTAAAAATGCCAACTGTAATGCAAAGTTGCATACCCTCCAGTTCATCTATTATCTCCAAACTGAACTTGGGTTATCAGACTGGTCCGTTGCGACAGAAGAGGGTTACGACACACCATACAACCGATCTCAGGCATGTTCTAACATCCCTGCAGAGCTCAAAGCACTAGAGTATAACCTGCCCGTTATTCCATATGTTCGTGAAGCTCGCCGTATGATAGGACTAACCACCCTCACTGCCAAAGATATCTATCGTACAGGTAACCCCAAACGAGCGATTAGAATCATACCTACTAGCATCGCTGTCGGAGATTATCATACGGATTTGCATAATTGTAATACTGACAATACTCTAGAAACTATTTTTGAAAATAAAAGTGATAATAGCGGAACTGGGCCATTCCAGATACCAATTGAGTCTTTGATTTCAAACAACATCGACGGCTTAATAGCAGCCGAAAAAAACATCTCTGTCTCTCGTCTCGTAAACGGTGCCGCTAGACTCCAGCCCATCACTATGGCAACAGGCCAAGCGGCTGGCGCGCTCGCGGCGCTCTCTGCAGCTAATCAAATCAAACCTCGTGATGTTAACCCAGTAGCTGTGCAGAGTGTACTCCTTAGTGCCGGA
>CAZSVV010000008.1:22640-29801 GCA_964610445.1 uncultured Pseudomonadales bacterium
TGCCGGATCTATTCTCTACCCTGCTTTTGATATATATCCAACCCATCCCCTCTTTAGACCCATCCAACTTTCGCTACTGCGCATGCAGATCCTCCCTGTCTCAGAGGTCAATTTTGTGACAGACCAAAAAGCTACCAAAACGGAGGTTGCTATAGCTCTAATGCGCGCCAAGTACGGGCCAGGGTATGTCCCGAGCTCACGAACTGTTATATATAGCGATGTTCCATCAGCTCTCTGGAGTGCGCCCTGGATCAACCAGCTCGGTATCGATGGCATTGCACTACCTTGTGAAACCAACAAATTCTGTCCAGACAAAATAGTCACTAGAGCTGACCTCGCCATCATGCTCGGTAGAGCCAAATACGGACCTACTATCCCGAGCTATACCAGCAGTGTCTTTAGCGATCTACCACTCACAAGTCCCGCTGGACCCTGGGCCCAAAAACTTTATACAGATAAAATCACGAGTGGTTGTAACGCGAGTCCTCTCAACTTTTGTCCAAATAACGAAGTAACGCGCGCTCAGCTTGCAGTCTTTTTGGCTAACGCTTATCCTCAACCTGCTACCTTAAATCAAGTGACTCCTACTCCTAGTCCCTCTCTCCCTCCTTCACCTATCCCCTCGCCCTCTGTCCTATCTTTAACTCCCGGCGATCTAAACAAAGACGGACGCGTCAATCTACTAGACTTTAATCTATTGATCACGAGTTTTGGTAATCCCTATACCATCCTAGATTTCAACAACATCTTAACCAACTTTAACAAGTGATAATACCCTATTGACATGCAGCTAGTTAAAACTATAAAGTGTATGTAATGCCCGATACAATAAATAAGCAAACACTTATCAATCTCTTGATTGACTCACCACTGCGTGAGCCTATCAAAATCAATCTCATCGATATTATCAATAATACGACTGAGCCTGATCTCCCCAAAGTCTTTCCAACCATTGTCAAAGAACTAGAGATCTTTCAAAAGGCGACCGAGCGTCGGATGAAGCTAGCTGATGAGACTATAGCTAAGCTAGGTGGTACCGCACAGCCAGGCACCGACCCGATAGCACCACAACCTACTGATGCTCCAGCACCAGCAACACCTAAGCCATTAACACCGCCTCCATTGGATCTACCACCTCTACCTACCCTAGAGTCTCCTGTTCTCGAACCAGCAGTCGCACCCGCCATGCCTCCAGTTGCCGAGCCAGTGACTCCACCCGTCGCGCCAACCACTCCTCTCAGCGTCCCTCCACTAGATCTCCCACCTCTACCAACCATCAATACACCTAGTCCAGCACCCGCTATGCCGACAGAAGCACCACTCCCATCCCCTGAGCCACTAGGTGGACCAGCATCTACTCCTAGTAGTGACGAAGCCGCACTTGCCGAGATCCAAAAAGAACTAGAGTCGCTCAAAGCAGGTGTCGCAGCAGATGCAAATCCAGCGCCCGCTCCTGCTCCAACCACCTAATCCTTCGTAAAATTTTTCTTTCCTCTTTTAATTGCTGAGCCACCTCGGGGAATCGAACCCTGGACCTGCTGTTTACAAAACAGCCGCTCTAACCAACTGAGCTAAGGTGGCAGTAACTTTATTTTATCCTATCCTAGCTAATTACCCAACCCCTTCCACTCTTCGAGAATCTGTTTAGCAATCGGTCCAGCGACTGCAGACCCCTCACCTCCCGACTCAACAAGTACTGTTATAACTAACTCTGGATTTTCACCCGGATAGGCGACTGTAATCCAGGCATGAGGGAGATCATCTTCATCTGTTTGCCCTGCATGCTGCGCAGTACCTGTTTTACATAACACATATGGTTCAAAGTTAAAGAATGGGTACGCTGTCCCGCCAGTCGCACATGCCGCTCTCATCCCTTCTTTGATAGCCTCGATATCAAGTGTAGGGATATCTAGGTCACTACATTCTGCTTCGGTATCATCTACGATCTTGGACTGACAAACTCTGCCAGTCACACTCGCTACGCTCATCCGAGCGACTTGCAGTGGCGTGGTTAGGAGGTCGCCCTGACCTATTGCGAGATGGTAGGTATTACCCAAAAACCAGGACTCTCCCGTACGTCTCTCTTTCCAGAGCGGGTCAGGCACCAATCCCTCTGATTCTCCTCCTAACTCTATTCCCGTAGTACTGCCTAGGCCAAAATTGCGAGCCATTGTTACCAGATCCTTTACTCCAACCAATTCCCCCACCCGATAAAAATAAATATCGTTACTCCGCGAGAGCGCACGAGTTAAACTAAGGTTACCTTCTTTCTTCCCTGCCTGATCAAAGTTCCAGGTGCCATACCTATACTCACCTATTTTTATTTCCCCAGTATCCTCGATTTCTGTATCTGCTTTTATTTTGTCACTGGCTAGCCCTGCATATGCGGTGACCATCTTAAACACACTCCCAGGTGGATACTGTCCCGTGATTGCTCTGTTTAAAAAATAATTTTCAGAGGTATCGCTCAAATACTTTGGCACCTCTGCTGGATCATAGGTTGGGTAAGAGACGAGCGCCAACACCTCTCCCTGCATACTCATCACAACTACTGCACCTTTGATTGGCTTATCTTTTACACGGGCTTGGTCCATGGCTCGATACACTATAGACTGCAATCTAGAGTCGAGGGTTAATTTGACTGTCTCTCCAGCCTCACTCTCATTCCTCCCACGCTCCCGGACCACGTTCCCTCTTGCATCAATCTCTTGGATTAACCCACCATCATTGCCGCGCAGCCGTGGCTCTAGCGTCCGCTCGAGTCCCGATCTCCCAATGAGCATCCCGAGTCCATAACACAATCCCTCAAGACACCCCAACTCATCAGACTTAACCTCTGACATGTATCCGAGCACTATAGATGCAGCTGTCCCTAATGGATAATTGCGCACCCACGCACTTTGGGTAGCGGATGTTACACCCTCTTTTAACACGCTCTCAGCTAGTACTACTCCATTTTTGTCTACAATACTCCCTCGCTTTGCCGTGAGTCTCACTTGCTCTATGTGATTTGTCTCAGATAATAGCAACTGTTGATTAGAGTCAAAAATATGTAGATATGTGACACGTGCCGCGACTACGGTAAATGCGAGGATCGCGACCACCCAGATTAAACGCACCCTAAGCCGGGTCGCCCACTCAGCTTCTTCATTAACGACAGCTCTAAATCCTAGACGATCTCGCTGCGAGACAGTCACTATCTCTTCTTGCCAACCACCTAGTAACTCGTCTTTCATGCGCATGCTCCAATTATAACTTGATAAGCTTGCAACTTTACAAACTATCAACTACGATGAACTTGCCCTGCGACCTTAATAAGGGACTGCGAGGAATTTTTTCCTCGACAAAATGTCGCTTTACGGGAGAGTGCGTATCTTTACTCCATTGGGGCAAGGATCAACTCACCCACCTTGGATTCATCTCCGGGGAAAGCTTCACCGCAACCCCCTAGGTCGCGGGGCATTTTTATTTCTTGACATTCGGTATTTATTTGGCGATACTTAAGTCATGTCCTACTCTAAGTTCTGGACAGATACGGAGCTCCAAAAACTAAAGTCACTCTATAATTCTGGTCTTAGTATGCGTGAGGTAGGCATAAGATATGGCAAATCAGTACGCGCAATAGTCAGCACCATGAAACGTCACAATATACCCAGAAGGCCTTCCTCTACCACCCGCACCTACCAATTCAACAAATCACCACTTTCCTTTGTAGTAAAAAATGATCTGAGTCAACAAGAAAAATTGCTCAAGGCAGCAGGACTAATGCTTTACTTAGGAGAAGGTTCCAAGTCGCCGAATGGACAGGTTAATTTTACCAATACTGATCCCGACTCAATTGACATTTTTCTGCGATTTTTACGTAAGATATACAACCCTGAAGAATCTCGATTAAGATGTCGTCTTTACTGCTTCAGCAACCAGAATCTTGATCATGAGATTAACTATTGGTCAAAATTAACCAACATACCAGTACATCAATTTACTATGCCCTACGTTGCCAAACCAAAGGGACAAAAACATGTTAAAATAACACACGGCGTTTGTCATATTGTTTACTCTGATACAAGGTTGCTTGCTCAGATATTACAAGATATCAAAACGCTAGCTCAATATCTAAAGAGCTGAGGTTTCGGAGTGGTCAAACGAACTTGACTGTAAATCAAGTGCCTCACGGCTTCATAGGTTCGAATCCTATCCTCAGCACTCGAACAAGACAGTTTACCCTGAGCTTGTCGAAGGGCCGACGTAGCGAGCACATCAAGTGCCGTAGGCACATGAGAAATGTATCCAGATTCGAAGAAATCTGGGATGCCAGTTGGTAGAGTACTATTAGACAAGTAAATAGTTCCGTTAATTAGCCGACGTAGCGAGCACATCAAGTGCCGTAGGCACATGAGAAATGTATCCAGATTCGAAGAAATCTGGGATGCCAGTTGGTAGAGTACTATTAGACAAGTAAATAGTTCCGTTAATTAGCCGACGTAGCTCAGTTGGTAGAGCGCGTTCTTGGTAAGAACGAGGTCTCGGGTTCGATCCCCGACGTTGGCTCAGATGAATCTAGCAGATAAAACAATTCTAATCACAGGAGCAACAGGCGGGATCGGTAGTGTCCTCTCTCAAAAACTCCAGGATCTAGGTAGTAACGTCATTACAGTGGGTCGTGATCCCAACAAGCCTGCCACATATCACGCAGATCTCTCAGATCAAAGTAGCAGGCAAGAGTTGATTAACACGATCCTAAAACAACATAACAAGCTAGACTTACTAATTCATAGCGCAGGGATAGGCGTATACAAACCACTAGTTGATCTGACCCAAGCAGACTGGGACAACTCATTTTCATTAAACGTCGAAGCCCCCTTCTTTCTCACTCAAGCACTATCTCCAATACTAGAGAAATCTCCTAACTCATTAGTTCTTACCATAGGCTCAGGCGCAGGCACCATCCCGATGAGAGGCCGCTCGCTATATTGTGCTACCAAATTTGCGTTGCGCGGACTCATGCTCTCTCTGGCCGAAGAAGCTCGCGGGACTCACCCCAACTATTGCCTTATTACTCTCGGCTCTACCCTGACACCCTTTGGACCTCTGTCACTAGATAAAAAAGTCGAAGAAAGCTTGAACGGGAAAGCCTACTTTACCCCAGAATGGGTCGCTTACAAACTAATCGAAATTATGCAAGATGATAGTCGCGAAGACGAGATTACCCTATTCCCTGGCGACTATGGCTTTGGCGAGTGGTCTAGACCTTGAGCCTGTCGAACGGGCACAAACCCTAGCTTAGATCTGCAAACTCTTAATAAACTCTTTCAAGTCCCCATTCATGCTAGGATCTTTGAGCGCAAACTCGATCTGAGTCTTCATGTACTCTAGTTTGTTGCCAGTGTCATAGTACTTCCCATTTTTGATCTCAGTCGCTAGCACGTGCTTTCCATCTTTGAGCATGAGTTTGAGTGCATCATTGTAATAAAATTCGTCGCCTGGTTTCAGGTTTGCAAGTACTGTATCTAGGTACTCAAAAATGTCAGGCGTAAACAAGAAACCAGAGACATTAGCGAGGTCACTTGGTGCGTTCGCTTTTCCTGGCTTCTCTATGATAGTTGTACAATCAATTACCCCTGGCTCAATCTCGTTCCCTGCCGCAAAGCCGTAGCGATCGTAGTCTGCATCAGATTTGGCCCGGACACTCGCCATACAGGAATAGCCATATTTTTGATAAGCCTCAAGTAACTGCTTAAAGCGGGATGGATCAGCTGCAATAAAATCATCACTCCAGGTATAGATAAAAGGCTCGTCCCCTATTAGATGGCGCACATTCATAAGAGGCGTACCGTTACCATATGGCCCCTTTTGGCGAACATATGCAAAGTTGGCCATGGTCGAGATCTTCATTACTGAATCAAGTAGTGGCTTCTTCTTTTCCCCACCCATTTTTAGATTCTCGATTAAGTCGGTCGAAGGGTTGTCAAAATGATCTTCGATAGTCCTCTTGTGATATCCAGTTACAATGATGATATCTTCGATCCCTGCGTCAACTAGTTCTTCGACTATGTACTGGATCACTGGTTTGTCTACGATAGGTAGCATCTCCTTAGGCATTGCTTTGGTCTGTGGGAGGAAACGGGTCCCAAACCCAGCAGCAGGAATAACAGCTTTACGAACTTTTTGAAATGACATATCAATCTCCTGTTTTATAACTTTACAAACTAGGCACTTTTGATTTACAGAGTCATCAACTCCTTCTCCTTATCTTTCCCCACTTCTTCAACTTTAACAATAGTCGCATCCACACTCTTTTGCATCGATTCAAGCCATGCTTTAATACTATCTTCGGAGATCCCCGATTCCCCTTTTTGTGCTTCTATCTCTTCTTTGATCTCAGTCCTGATCTGTCTGATCATCACTTTGCCACTCTCTATCTTTTGGTGCACTAGCTTAACTAGTTCTTCTCGCCTCTCCTGGGTAAGAGGTGGGATAGCGATTTTGATCACATCACTATCAGTTACGGCATTTAAATTGAGTCCTGCTTTGTTAATAGCCGATGCCACTGCTCCAACTAGCGATTTGTCCCAGGGAGAGATTGTGATAAGAGACGGGTCTGGCGCACTAATGGTCGCTAGCTCTCTCAAGCTCATGTAGGTACCGTATGCCTCAACCTTTACCTCTTCGACAATGGATGGTTTGGCGCGACCAGTTCTCACGCTACTGAGGTCTTTGCGCACTACTTCGACTGCTTGCTCGAGTCGACTCTTTAGATTTGCCAATATGACATCACTCATAATTTGTAGTCTATCACAATTTACTGTTACAATAAGTTTAGTTTATAGCGAATAGTACATGGTGTATAGTCTCCATCACTATTAACTATTAACTATTAACTATGAGCAATATTCTAACTTACTTTAAAGAAGTCAAAGCCGAAATGGTCCACATCACCTGGCCAACCCGCGAAGACACCCAGTTCTTAACCGGCATCGTCCTAGGTGGTTCCCTCCTCGTTGGACTCTATATAGGTGGACTTGATTATGGTCTGACCAGCCTCCTCGGACTTTTCTTGCAATAAAGTAGCGAACATTTTAAGGTGCAGACGCGTTTCACAACTGAAAAAGTTTACGCAGGCCGACGGGCCGAGTTAGAGGCGGCTGACCAGCAGGTCAG
>CAZSVV010000009.1:0-7666 GCA_964610445.1 uncultured Pseudomonadales bacterium
ATTAAAAATACGAATAACTTTTATATCGGTTCCACGCGTGCGATGATAGTCAAAAAAGAGCGATTCGGCACATCGTTTGCCTTCATCGTAGCACGCTCTGATGCCAATCGGATTAACCGACCCCTTGTATGATTCTGGTTGAGGATGCACCTCTGGGTCACCGTATACTTCGCTGGTACTAGCTAGGATTATCTGGCAATTATTGGCACGGGCCAAATCAAGCATGTGCTTGGTCCCCTGCGACGTTACCATCATGGTCTCTACGGGGTGCGCCATGTAGGAGACGGGACTACTGGGGTTAGGGGATGCGGGTGTGGCAAAGTGAAAAATAGCATCAAGACCCTCTATATTCTCGTTTAGCGGGAGTGAGCAATCATGTTCGATCAGCCGAAAGTTGGGGTTATCCTGGTAATTGGATAAATTGTCGCGGCTACCAGAAATAAAGTTGTCGACGCAGATAACAGAATCACCCTGAGTGAGGAAATGTTCGACTAGATGGCTTCCGATAAAACCAGCGCCACCGGTAATTAAGATTTTCTTAGCCATAAGTACCGAGTACCTAGTTTTTTTCAATTTCTAAATCGGACTCGACCATCAACCTCACTAGTTCGTCAAAACTAGTTTTGGGTACCCAGCCAAGTTTTTCTTTGGCTTTTGCGGGATCTCCGATTAAATGATCGACTTCGGCAGGTCGCGCGTAGCGAGGATCGTTCCAGACCACTTTGTCTTCCCAGTTTTTGATCCCGGCAACAGCAAAGGCTTTTTCGACAAATTCTCTAACCTCATGAGTTTCACCAGTTGCTATCACATAATCATCTGGCGTATCTTGCTGGAGCATGAGATGCATCATCTCAACGTAATCTTTGGCGTATCCCCAATCTCTTTTGGCATCAGGGTTACCGAGATAGATTTTGTCCTGTTTGCCGTGCTTAATGCGTGCCACACTGTTACTGATCTTCCTGGTTACAAACTCTAATCCCCTTCTGGGCGACTCGTGATTAAAGAGGATACCGGAGACGGCAAAGAGATCATAGCTCTCGCGGTAGTTGACGGTTATCCAGTGACCATAGACTTTGGCGACACCGTATGGGGAGCGAGGATAGAAAGGAGTGCTCTCTTTTTGGGGGATCTCAACAACTTTGCCAAACATCTCACTGCTACTAGCTTGATAAAAGCGGGCTGTGGGTTTGCTCATGCGCATAGCGTCAAGCATGCGGGTCACGCCGAGAGCGGTACTCTCACCTGTGAACATGGGCTGCTCCCAACTGGCTTTGACAAAACTCTGTGCGGCTAGGTTGTAGATCTCATCGGGATCGGCTTCTTGGATCGCTCTAAAGAGTGAGTATTGATCTAGTAGGTCCCCTGAGATCATGTGGATCTGGTCCACGATATGGCTGATGCGAGAGTGGTTGGGGGTGCTGGTCCGACGTGTTAGGCCGTAGACTTCGTAGCCTTTTTCGAGGAGTAACTCTGCGAGGTAGCTACCATCCTGACCAGTGATACCGGTGATAAGCGCTCTTTTATTTGCCATAATTTTTCCTTTCGTACTCTAGTATATCTGAAATAGTCCGCTCTAGCGAGATGAGCGGGAAATATCCTGTAAGCTCCTTAAATTTTGTGATGTCAGCCACGAGCACAGGCACATCGGAGGTTCGGGACAATTCGGGCTTCTCTACTATCTGGAATGGCTTCTTTGAGAGTGAGGAAAAGATATCGGCGACTGCCCTAATACTGGTGCCGACACCTGAGCCAATGTTGTAGATTTCGCCACTTAAACCAGTACCAGCAACTAAGACATAAGCTTTGACCATGTCGCGCACGTCTGTCCAGTCGCGGATCGCGCTCCCGCCGCCTAATTCGAGCTCTGGGAGTGCACTCTCTTGCTCGATAGCGACTACTTTTTTGGCTAGTTTGGGTAGAACAAAATCATCAGTTTGCCCTGGACCGCTATGGTTAAAGGGACGGACTATGACTACATCGAGTCCGTAAGAGAGATGTGCCTGTAGTGCGATCATCTCCTGGGTAATTTTGCTCACTGCGTAGGGGTTTAGTGGTCTAAAGGAGACAGTCTCGCTAGTGGGAATATTTTTTGGATCTACCGAGCCATAGACATTTGCTGAGCAGATAGCGATGGTGCGAGAGCTCTTAGAGTGTTCGCGAATTGCCTCAAAAAGATTGTAGGAGATTGCTGTATTACCCTGCAGAGTAGCTAGCGCATTTAATGTACTATTGTGGACGACTGAGAGTGCAGCTAGGTGATAAATAACATCTGGCATGGATGTTTTGACATGACTAACTGCCACTTCTTTTTGTGTTAGATCTCCGGCTAAGATGTGATCATGCGGCAAGAGATTGGTTATGTCGCTCGTTGATTTGTAGACAGAGCCGTAGATCTCATTGTTAGGATCTTTTTGGAGTTCTTTGATTAAGTAGCTACCCACAAACCCACCTGCACCAGTAATTAAGATTTTTTTTGTCATAACTTATCTACCTACGCCCAGATATTTAAAGCCATATGGCTCGACCTGGTTGGGTGCATACTGATTACGAGTATCAATAAATACTGGGTTTTGTTTCATGACTGACTCCAGTTTGGCAAAGTCGAGACCAATATAGTCATCCCACTCAACTAACAGGATCAAAACATCAGCGCCATTTGCTGCTTCGTAGGCAGTACTTGTATAGACAACACTATCTGGGAGGAGTGCTTTTGCTTCTTCTATAGCCTGTGGGTCGGTAGTGCGGACTGTAGCACCCTGACCTAGGAGCCAGGGAATAACAGCGAGCGAGGGGGCGACACGAGTGTCATTGGTGTTCTTTTTGAATGAGAGACCGAGTACAGCCACAGTTTTGTCTTTAAATGTACCTATCTCCTGGCTATACACTGCAAACTTTTTCTCGATTCTTTTTTCATTTAGATCATCGATGGTTATAAAGAGACTATTATTTTCACCCACTTTTTTGGCATATGCTGCCATTTCTTTGACATCTTTGGGGAAACACGAGCCGCCGTATCCGAGACCTGGGTACCAGTACTGAGGACCAATGCGGCGATCGGCCCCGATCCCTTTGATCACTTCTTCGATATCGGCACCATTATATTCACATAAGTCGGCGATCTGATTAATAAAGGTAATCCTAGTTGCGAGATAGTTATTGGCAGCATATTTGGTCATCTGGGCGCTCTCAGGGTTCATGACGAGGATGTTTTTGGTGAGTGGTGCATGCAGCTTGGTCAATACTTCTTTGGCAAAATCATTTTCGACGCCAATTACGACTCGGTCTGGGTGGAGAGTATCTTCGACCGCTGTCCCTTCTTTGAGGAATTCGGGGACTGAGGCCATGTGAAAAGTTTTGTCACAGATTGCACTAATTATCTCTCTAACATGCTTATTGGTGCCAGGTGGGACGGTACTCTTGACTACTACGACTGCATTATCCATGAGGTGTGGGGCAATACTTTTGGCTACACTCTCAACAAACCTAAGATCTGCCGAGCCATCTGGAGCACTCGGGGTCCCGACCATGATCATAACGACATCAGATCCGGGGACGGCTACTGAGTAGTCGGTCGTAAAGGTCAGGTTCCCGCTTTTTTGGGTCTCTATAAGTAGTTCGGACAGCCCTGGCTCAAAAAATGGAACGATCCCCTCTTTGAGTTTGGCAATTTTATTTTCGTCTATATCTAAACCAACAACCTCGTTGCCTAGCTTTGCTAGCACAGCTGTAGTGACTACACCAACAAAACCTGTCCCGATACACGTTATTTTCATACTCCGATTATGATAGCACCCGGGGCAGTTATTGGCTACGCTTGAGATAATATAGATACTATTTTGGCAAAATCTGGGTTCTTGGCGATCTTGGATACTCCCTCTGGGATACCAAACCAGCCTGCATCATGGTACTCTCTGGGATCGTAGTCAAAGACTTGATTTTTGATATGTACGAGATGCCAGACATCATAGTGGGCCATGCAGCCGGATTCTGGACGATTGATTTCTTTGACACTCAGATTCCAGGCTTCGAGCTGCGCCTTTTTTATATCAACATTTAACTCTTCTTTCATCTCTCTGATAGCCGCATCACTCGGAGTCTCCCCTGGTTCGATATGTCCACCTGGCGGGATCCAGTCATCGGCTTTGATGTGATGGCATAAATAGATTTTGTTAGTTGTTTTATTGAATGGCAGGAAGAACGAACAGTAGTGACGAGGGTTACCCTCCCCTTTGGTATGTGACTCTTGGTCAGACTTTAGCGCGCGAAACTGGGAGATAGTGCTCTGTTCAACGCGTGGGAGTGAATATATTTTTTCGATTTCGTCCCAAGCTGATTTATTCATTATTCAAAGTCTAACATACACGTTAGTTTAATTTCTCAACTCTTTGTCTTAGTTCTTCGTAGGTAGCGTGTAGTTCGATAATCTTAAAGCCGGCGTTATAAAAACGCTCTACGTCAGACTTATCTAGAAATGATGTGACGTAGACTACTTCGTCTCGCTTAATCACTTCGCAATTTACTTCTTCAAATAACACGCCTAAGACAGCCTCGCTCTCTGGCCAGATCCCGTTATTCTTTTCTTGGGCGATATCATCTACCTCGACCACTGGCCATCCCATCTCTTTAAGACGCTATGATACTGTCGATTTACCAGAATTGGTTAGACCTAATAATACTGCTTTTACCATAAATCTATTTAATGGATTATACTTGCAAATCTGCCTGATATGGGTCGAGATTCAGCAGGAGCCGAGCCAGATATACAGTAGTTAGCTGACCCGAATGGAGCGCGGTACAATCACGTCCTTTCGCTACCGCGCGGAATTAGAACGCAGTGGGGTCGACCGAACAAAGTGAAGGAGATGTATATCTGCTCTCTGATTCTTGTTTTTTGGCCACTTTTTGTTCCCTTTGTATCCACTTTTCAGATCGCAGAGGAGCTGGGGGTGAATGCGAGCTGAAAATTACTTTGTGAATTTAAAAGTGGAAAGAATCTGATCAAATACTTGATCTGCCCTACTGTAGAATGAAAAATAATACTTATCTTTTTCAAATATTCTAACTTTATATTCACCTTCTTCCACTACTCCTCCCCAATTAAGAGCAATCATTGCTTGACCGGAAAATGTATACTCATAACCATCAAATCCTAGATATTTGATAGGTTTGAGTTCACTAATTTTGGTTGTTTGAAAATGCTCTTTCTGCTGAGAGTAAATATCGTTAACCGCGGCTGACAATGTTTTTTTGTATGCGGCAGCATCTGAAACTTCAATTTGTATGAATTTCTTAAATAACTCTGCTTGAGAAGTAAGTAGTATGTCAAGCTGATCTTCATCACCTTTTCCGTCGTTAAACAGCCCACTTCTCACGTCGAAATATCCAACGAGGGCATCTTGTGGTTGTTTTATTTCATAATTATATTTGAGGTTTGTATATGTTTTCCATTCTGCCACTGGAGATGCACTGCTTAAATTTGGTTGAGGAGTTGGCAATGGCTCTCGACTAGCTAATTGTTGTTTAAGTTGATAGTTCTGAAATGCAAAATATCCAGCAACTGTTGCAAGAACTACGACTAGAATGATCAATGGCAACGGTGATTTGTTGGCATGGGCTAGTTGCATATGTGTGGGTGGTATGGGAGGAGTGGTAGCTGACTGTGTTATTGGCGATGATGGAGTTTGATTTGTGACTATTTGATTTGTTTCCATAGAATTTAGTGTATAGCTTTTGTGCGAGTAGTGCTACTCCCCTATCCCCTCTAGATTACTTTCTGTTTCAGAATGTTGCGCGCGAACATAAAGATAGTGTAGACATATATCGTACAACGTCGCCTGTATATCTGATGTCAGGCGGATTTATAATGGATTATACTCGCAAATCCGCCTGATATGGGCTGAGGGGGTGCAACACCCGAAACAGATATACAGTAGTTGTACGACCCGAAGCCCACACGCTAAAATCACTCCACTCAAAGCGGGTGGGCTGAGAGTGCAACGCGGTCGACTGACTGTAAGGAAGGAGACGTATACTTGCTCCACAATTTTCGTTCGCGCGCGCCTTTATATGTACCGTGTATTCCTTTTCAGCTCAGTGTAGAGGGGTGAGAGGTGAATACACTGAGCTGAATGCTCCCAGACCACACAACTATAGACGGGTGGTGTAAAATTACTTGGTATGGCAGATTTGAGTAAGTTAAAAGACAAACAGCCGGGATATTATATGGGTGCTTGGGTTGATCGCCAAGGTCATGTTGGTGGTTGGATTGCGGATGTGTATGAAGGGCCAGAAACTGATCTCACTAAAGTGGATACTGGTTGGGTATCTCCGCCATTCATAATCATGAAATGGGACGGAACTAATGTTGAGTGTATAGAATCTCTTGATGCTCTTCAAAAGCAAATATCCTTGTTATCAGTTTAAGAAAGCACTTTAGTTAATTAAAGTCGCTGAAAACTACTCCTCATCCCCCTCTAAAAATAACCCCTAAAAAATAACTTTATATGTAATATAAAGCCGCCTACAAACATAAAAATAGTACTAAAATATTTCACCTAACGTCTCGCGTGTATGCGAGGTTGCCGACTGATAAAATTGATTATACTCGCATCAGTCGAGCAATCTGGGTGAGGACGAGCTGAGTCCGAACCGCATACACGCTAGTTAGATGACCCGACTGATGTGTGGCAAAATACTCCCCTACCACACAGAAGGAGAGCACAGCGGGGTAAGGAGGCGAAGCCTACGCAGAGTCGTGGTCTGCGACCCACCGATATACAATCCAACTAACATTTTCACCAAGTACTTTTTCTGGTGAGTGAGTGGCAGCAAGACCAACTAAGTTACCATCATCCCCTATTTCGTAAGTCATGCAGTGTTTGCTAGGTACGAAAACTAAGTCGCCCGGTTTAATCTCTCCGGAAGCTAAAAGCGCTGCGTAATCCTGGGAACTTAGTTCTAGTTGGATCATATTATTTGATTTTAGCAGACCACGATTACGCCTAACGTGAAGCGTATCTGATGTTGCCGCACGGTACAATCAATTATACTCGCACCGTGCGAGCAATATGGGAGAGCGAGTGCAACGAAGCGAACCAGATATACAGTAGTTGTACGACCCGAAGCCTACAAGCTAAAATCACTCCACTCAAAGCGGGTGGGCTGAGAGTGCAACGCGGTCGACTGACTGTAAGGAAGGAGACGTATATTTGTTCCTTAATTCAGTTTGCGGGTCACTTTCTGTTACTCTAGTCCCCATTTTCAGGGAAGCAGAGGGGCTGGGGGTGAATGCGAGCTGAAAATTATTAGAATTGCAACAAATCAAAAATCTGCTTGCCAGTCTGCTTAATGAAGCTATCATCTGAATCACCAAATAATTTGACTTCGTAAATATATTTAGGGGTTACAAAAATCGTATATTGAGCCAAGCGACTGTCTTCTTGTACGGTTAAATCAATAACTTGTTGAGACCATCGTTCTGATATCTTTTGCGTGGTGATAGTGTAAGTGTTAGCTTCCATACCTTTTTCGGCGGTTGACTGGTTATGCTTGTTAATTGCGGTTGTGAGCTTACTTACTAGGTCTGTATTGTTAGCAAATTGTCCATTGTTGGCACTACAACTCACGGATACACTCTGTGCAATATAGCCACTAGCTTCTTCGGTAG
>CAZSVV010000009.1:7676-14647 GCA_964610445.1 uncultured Pseudomonadales bacterium
TATGACACGACCTTAGCGAGCATATTGGGATATGTTGCACCTCTTGGAAAGTCCCAAAATCTACTATCTGTTGCTCCTAGATATGGTTTTTGTTTCGGTGGGATCGCAAAACTGACATCACATGAGTCAGCTGTTGTGTATTTCCAACCACTTGGGAGTGTTGCTGTACTGGGCTGGGGTGAATCGAGCGGGCTAGGCGAGAATACTACAATCTCTGTGTCAGACGAATTATCATCTGTTTGTTTGTTTATTTCTTGGCGCAACTGATAAGTTTGAAATCCGAAATAACTAGCGACTCCAGCCAAAAAAACTATTAGAAAAATTAGTATCCAAGGCGTTTTACTTGTGGGAACAGGTTGAGGTATCGGATAAGTGGATATAGGTGGAACAGGTGTTACTGGATTTTGATTTGGAACTTGTTTTGCTTCGTCCATATCATTACTGTATCGTATTTATGTGATTTGCGCTATCCCCCCTAAAACAATTACTTTCTGTTACAGAAAGTGACCCGCAAACATAAAAATAGTACAAATATATGTCAGCTAACGTCTCGCGTGTATGCGAGGTTGCCGACTGATAAAATTGATTATACTCGCATCAGTCGAGCAATCTGGGTGAGGACGAGCTGAGTCCGAACCGCATACACGCTAGTTAGATGACCCGACTGATGTGTGGCAAAATACTCCCCTACCACACAGAAGGAGAGCACAGCGGGGTAAGGAGCGTAGCGACGCAACGTTATAAGAATCAATGATTGGACGTCGAGTAAATACCTATTTCACCAAAGAGTCAAAAGAGTTGATGTTGGTGCCACCAGAGGCTTGGGCAAAAATGATTATGTTTGTTGAGTTATCTGTGTGCTCTGGTACTCCATGACAGTATGTGCCTTCTAGGTCAAGAAACTCTAGCCTCCTGTCCGTTCTCACCTCCCAGGCTATGCTAACATCAGGATCGGGGTATTCTATTACTTTGAGAGTATCGCCAATCAGGGTAAAGGCTACTGCGCCTAGTCGGCATAGATACGCAGATTCGATTATGCTACGAGCCCAGTCGGGAAGAGTTTCTTGTCCCACTTTCGATAGCACATACTGCTCACCGACTACAACTTCAACTCTTTTGGGATAGTGTAATGGGTACATAATACAGTTAATTGATTCTTATAATGTCATCTAACGTCGCGTGTGTATCTGATGTTGCCGCGAGTTAAAATGAATTATACTACGCAACTCGCGAGCAATATGGGAGAACGAGTGTAACGAAGTGAACCAGATACACGCTAGTTCTACGACCCGAACGGAGACTGCTAAAATACCTTCCTCATCTAGCAGTCGCAGTGAGAGTGCAACGTGGTCAAGGAACGAAGTGACGCAGACGTACATTTTTGTTCCTTAAAGCCGTTTTTTCAATTTTTTGTTTTTATCTTCCCGTCTTCTGTTTTAAGATTTGTTCCATTCGGCTCAGTATAGAGGGGTTAGGGGTGAATATACTGAGCCGAAATGTTACCATTAGTGAATGAATCCAGTTACAGAGCCTAGAAGGGAAAAACTAGCCGGAGCAAAAAGCCCTATTAGAGTACATTATGACGACCTAAATAATAGCCTCGGTATGGGTGAAAACCCATTATTTACCAATGCACCGGAAGATGCGATTTTTTGCAATATGGTAGGAGATGAAAAACCACTTTTGTACACGGCTGATAGTACTAGCAAAAAGTGGCTGACAAGCGGGGATTTAGATCGAATAAAGGAGGCGCACCCAGAAAATATAATGACTGAGGAGCAATTATTCGATTTATTCTCGTTCATGGTAGGGTCTATGTCTCCCGCAATAAGAGATCTGGGGTTGAAAAACTGGTCACAGTTACTAGATGGAATAAGCGATGCTAACTTGGATAACCTAAGAAAATTATTGGCTTTTGTTGATAGCCATAACACCAACCTCACAACCTCTCTTGGTGGCATCTTGAGAATATCGACTAATCTAACCCAAAACATTCATGTATCGAATGGGCATAATGAAGGCAGTGTAATTCTTATGGGAGAAACTGCTTGGAATCGAGATAAAATGGTGATCTGGCACAATATTAGAAATAGTAGAACACATGTTCAAGCCCAAAGTCCCTATAAAGCTGATGGTGCAGGAAATATTGGCGCAGTTTATGACACACAGGTCGGCTTCCAAGATGGTGATACTCCTGTGATATTAAGGTTAAATAAGTTCGTGTATTTATTGGCTCGACATGGTATAGGGGAAATGACTAATGATAGTACATCGGTCGATCAAACATATATGACCCCAGCCGATTATTTGAAATATATCTATAGCGATGATCTCGTACAGCGAACGGAACAGCAACTAGTCGAAGTTGATAACTTTGTTATTCGAAATAGGTTGGATGGATTCGAAAGTCGTGTCCAGTCGCGGATTGCAACTATACAGAATAAGTTGTTAGAAATGGATAAAGCAGGTGGATTTAATGATGTACTAAAATCTATAGATACTTACAAATAATCTCACTTTAGTTAATGAAAGTCGCCGAAGGCGACACCACATCCCCCTATATAAATAGCAAATCTTAAAACCCCTTTTTATCTTGATAAAAACAAAAAATTGAAAAACGGAATGAAAATAGTACAAAAATGTATGTCGTAGAACTAGTGTGTATGCGAATAGTATTCGCATACACATAGATTTGATAGAATATTAGCATGTGGAAAGAACGATTACAACAATATATGCAGGCGCGCGCATACAGCAAACGAACCATATCTGCATATATCGATTCGATTGAACGGATATCGAAAAAAACTAGGAAACGACCAGAAGATATTGATGAACCAACTCTAGAAAAATATCTGAGTGAGCTATATCTCGCTGGCATGTCACCCTATACCCTCAATCAGCATCACATGGCCTTAAAATTACTTAAGACCGCAGTACTCGCTCAGTCATGGAACCCTAAGTTTGGCTATGCCAAAAGACCAAAGAAAATCCCTTTAACTCTAACAAAGGGCGAAACCTCAAAACTAATCGAGGTGACAACTAATCCAAAACATCAGTTGATACTAGCTCTTGCATATGGCACAGGCCTGCGGGTTAGCGAAATAATAGCCCTTAGAGTTATGGATTTTGATTTTGAGAACTTGCGGGTTATGGTACGAAGTGGCAAAGGGAATAAGGATAGAACAACGGTACTACCAGATAAATTAGTCACCCCTCTCCGATCTTATATCGCGGGACGCAAAATGGACGACCATGTTTTTTTGAGTGAGCGAGGTGGGACTCTAACAACCAGAACACTCCAAGCTATATTTGCCAAATCACTAATACGTGCAGCTATTAACAAGGCTGCAACCTTTCATAGCCTCCGGCATAGTTTTGCCACCCACCTACTTGAACAAGGTGTGGATATTAGGTATATCCAGACACTACTCGGCCATGCTAGTATTACGACTACCCAGATTTATACTCATGTTGCTAGTACTGCACTACATAATATTAGGAGTCCATTATGAGAATAGATATTCTTACGCTGTTTCCAGAATTTTTTGAAGGACTCAAATCACATAGTATTGTGGGTCGAGCTATTGGGAGTGGCAAAGTCGAGCTACATGCACATAACTTACGTGAGTGGGCGACCGACAGCTACGGTACTGTCGATGACCACCCTTATGGAGGTGGACCAGGGATGGTTTTACGCTTTGATGTAATGCTTAGAGCACTGAATGATATTAAATCAAATCCGAAATTAGAAATTAGAAATACGAAAACTATTTTATTAACCCCTCAGGGACAAGTATACAAACAAAAGACAGCACTAGAACTATCAAAAATTGATAACCTAATCTTGATTTGTGGACACTACGAGGGATTTGACGAACGCATTAGAGAATACGTGGATATGGAGCTGTCCATTGGGGATTATGTCTTAACAGGTGGCGAGCTAGCGGCAATGATAGTCGTAGACTCTGTCTCACGCCTCCTACCTGGCGTGCTGGGTGATGATACGAGTAGTCACGATGAGTCACATAGCGAAGGGTTACTAGAATACCCCCAATACACTAGACCCCCTGAGCATGATGGCAAAGCTGTACCAGAAATACTATTGTCTGGTAATCATCCAAAGATTGACGAGTGGCGGCGAGAAAGAGCAATTGAGAGGACAAAACTACGCCGGCCAGATTTACTTAAAGCTAAGTGAGTTTAATATTGCATTAGTTACTACCTGATATTCTGCTTTTGCCGCATCAGCCCCAACTGTGAGCACGTTAGCCCGGTAAAGGATATCTCCCATTAAGACGTAATAATTGACGCTCGAACTGCAGGTGTCGCTAAAAGTAAGTGCAGCTAGTGATCCCAGCTTGCCATCTTTGATCTCCATACTAGTTTCTTTGCTACAGGTATCAAGAGCCTTGTCCAGATCTGCCTCGGCTTGGAGTCGATCAGAATCACCACCATTTGTTTCAAATCTCATAATACTTACTAGATATCCGTCGTTGATCGCACCCTGTGATCTATCCCCCTCTGCTCTATAGCTGATCACCCACTCGCGAGAGTCGGGAGCAGTCCTGGAACTGTAAGTAGCACTGGATGGGTAGCTGAGCGTAAAGTAGGCATTGTCTAACTTCTCAGATAGTACTGGAGCGGCAGGGACAATGGAAGCGATAGGTGATGGTGATGCCTCTGATGTAGGACTACTGAGTGGTGTGGTACTACTGTAGCGCAATCGAACATAAAGTAAACCAAGGGCTATTAAGATCAAAACAATATAGAGTGCTTTTTTCATTTTTGTTGTGGCTTGATGATGTCAAGCCCATTTTTGATATCTACCATCTCGATACCCAATACTCTTTTGGTTATCTTATTACTAAGCGCGCCATTTTTGACAAAGCTCCCTCCATTGGTTTTTTGATAGTCAACTAGTGTGCTCGCTATTACCTGGCTCTGATCCAGGTCGTAGGCTGCCGCTACCTCACACGCGAGCTCATAAGGTGAGATACTACCAGTCCCGACTAGGTGATATATACCCTCAGTCTGGAGAGTCGCTAGCTTGGCAAAGCCTTTTGCAATATCGTCAACAAAAGTTGGAGTGATTAAAGTATCTGAAAATCTAGGAGTGAGGGTACCAGTTTCTAGAGCCTCCCTGATTTTTTTGATGAGATCTGGCTTTTGGTCAAAGTTGGCTCTATAGGGGTAGCTCAGCCTAGCGATTGCGTATTTAACCCCAGATTTTTCGACCGTTTCTTCGGCCATGGCTTTAGTATTACCATACCAACTAATTGGGTTGCGTGGATCACTCTCTAGGTATGGTTCTTTTTTGGTCCCGTCAAAAACAAAATCGGTCGAGACATGGATCATAAAGATGTTGTGGTCTCGGCAGCTCTTTGCAATATTCTCTGTCCCTACGACATTCACGCGGTAGCAGATCCCATCTTTGTTGCCTGCCTCACTCTCTGCCCTAGCGGTATCAGTAAAGGCGGCGAGATGAATGAGCGCGGTAGCAGGGTGAGCACTAATAAATGCTTCGACTTGCTCAGCATTAGTTATGTCGACACCAGTCGCTAGATCAAGGTTACTGATCTCAAACTGGTCACTGTAGAGCTCGACAAAACGTGAGCCAATTAGACCGGTAGCGCCTGTTAGGATGAGGCTTGGTTTTTGCATAGCTGTTTAAACTCCTCGTAGTCCTCGACGTAGTCGGCGCGGGTCGGATCATAGCTGGTGCTAGTTAGTGCGAGGATAATACAGTCACTGCTTAGGTTTTTGAATCCGTGCCAGACCATGTGTGGGACGTAGATCGCTGACTTTGGACCCTCAAGTTTTATCTCCTGCATACCTGTACCATCGTCGACACTGATTGTACTCGATCCCTGGATCTGGACAAATAATTCGTCTTCTTCGGCTCTGTGTGCGTGGTTGCCGGTGTCACCTGTAGGACTCGAGATAAAGTAAACTCGCTTGACCTCAAAATCTAAGTAATCTTTGAGCTCCAAGGGAGTCATGAGAAAATTGGGAGAGTGGATGTTGTTGAGAGTAAATAGTTTGTAAGTCATTTTTATTTTGGTGGATTATGATTATCGCGATTTGTTTTTGCTATACCAATGATGTGAGTTAACCACGGATATTTAGGATTTGCTTCTGCAACTAGTGTTCGTGAGTGCGATGCCCAGCCCATCATATGCTCCCAGGATTTCTCATCTATTTGCTCCCACCCATGAGTTGATAGAGTAGCTAGTAAATGTGAAGTATACATAACAGTATCTTGCGTTATGTTCAACATTTCCTCCTCAGTTCGAGGTAAAGTCTGTAATACATCCTGTACATATTCGAATATGACATGAGGAGAAATACCCTCTCCGCTTTGTGCTAAGTATGCTTCGTAAGCTTCTTTGGGAGCTAAGCCTTTGAATATGTCTTTCCTCATTTTTCCCTTACTTTATGTGTTGATTAATCTCGTTCATGCGAGCCCTGATCTTGTCGACCCAGGCAGAGTTGTCTAGGTACCACTGCACAGTCTCTTTTAGTCCTGTCTCAAACATGTCCCTAGTATATTTTGGCTTCCAGCCGAGGTTCATAATCTTGGTTGCATCTATTGCGTAGCGGCGATCATGACCAGGACGGTCAGCTACGTAGGTCATGAGTGACTCTGGTTTGCCCAGGATCCCGAGCACCATCTTGGTGATCTCTAGGTTATTTCGCTCGTTGTCGACACCGATGTTATAGACCTCGCCATCTACCCCTTTGTGGAGAAGCAGGTCGAGGGCACTACTATGATCTAGCGCATGGATCCAGTCACGGACATTTAGCCCGTCACCATAGACTGGTACGCTCTCGTCCTTCATGGCCTTGAAAATAAAGAAAGGAATCAGTTTTTCGGGGAACTGGTAGGGGCCGTAGTTATTGCTGCAGTGTGTAACTATCACAGGCGTTTTGTGGGTTACCCAGTATGCATGACACATGAGATCACCCCC
>CAZSVV010000009.1:14657-26749 GCA_964610445.1 uncultured Pseudomonadales bacterium
AGCTGCATAAGGCATGTTGGGCATGATGGGAGTATCTTCAGTAAAGAAAGTGTTCTCACCTAGTTTGAGGGCACCGTATACTTCGTCAGTACTGACATTGATCATCCGCTCGATCTTGTTTGCCCTTACTGCATCAAGGAGCATCTGCACACCGAGACTATTGGTTAAGACAAAATCTTTGATCCCGCCGTGGA
Organism: uncultured Pseudomonadales bacterium; assembly: GCA_964610445.1. Taxonomy (GTDB): domain Bacteria; phylum Patescibacteriota; class Microgenomatia; order UBA1400; family UBA12108; genus GWF. Next base: position 14,852 of record CAZSVV010000009.1, read on the forward strand.
TACTCTTATCGACGTGAGTCTCTGCAGCAAAGTTAATGAGGTGAGTCACGCCGTGCTTAGCCATAACTTCGTTGATACGAGCTAGGTCGGTAATATCACCCTGCTCAAAATGATAACGAGGATTGTTTTCGATATCTTTTAAGTTGTCGAGATTGCCCGCATAGGTCAAGAGATCGTAGCTGATGATCTCATAATCCGGATGAGTCTCTAGCATGTAGTGAATAAAGTTACTGCCGATAAAGCCTGCTCCGCCTGCTACCATGAGTTTCATATACCTATCTCCTTATTACTTTTTTACCTAGTATTTTCTCTATTATACGACGAAGTGCGTATGAGATGCCGATAATAACAAGAATTGCCCCCACTGTCACGAATAATACTTGATTTAGCCTGGAAAGTAGATTGGTCGCGGCAGTGGTAAATGTGACAGGAATGGTTATAGGCAGGAAATAATACGAAATGAGTAGGATAGCGACTAAGATCACGATAAATGGCCATGACCGCCTATCCTCTTTTGATAAGAGCATGCTGCTCCCGACGACCACAATGCCATAAAAGATTAAGGCGTACTGCCACAGGAGCCAATCGCCACTCTGTAGCAAACTGCCGAGTATCCAGAGGATACCTAACCCTGTAAAAAAAGGAGCAGCGCCGATCAAAAAACTACGAACTGGACCACTGCTGGCTGTTGCGACGCTACCCAAGCGTTCGCGACCGCCCTCAGTTGGAGAGTCAAAATCTGGCAGGACTGTGATCTCGCCTGTTCTTACACCTAAGAGCTCGGCCATGAGCCAGTGGGATAATTCGTGCAGGATAGTGCCTGGCAGGAAGATGAGTGTGTAGAGCCATTTACCTACTCTATTGGTCTTAAAGACTAATAGTGAGAGAGCGACAAACTCAAAGTGGAGCCAAGTGCGCAAGGTACTTAGTATGATTATGGCTACAGTCGTTAAGACTATCGCTCCCAGGAGCCCCATTTGATTTTAGAGTCCAAAGTTTTTAAGTTTGGCTTCGGCTTTGACCATCTCAAACCAGTCGCGGAAAGCTTCGACCAATTTGGCTTGGACTAGCTCATCTTTGACCTGGTCTTTGACGTCTTCAAATTTTTTGTCTTTGTAGGTAGTAGTTGCTGCCTCATCAAATGCAGTTTTTACTTCTTCGTCAGTTGGATTTACTTTGTCTTTGAGGATCTCTTCGACTGCGAGCTGGGTGTTGATCTGTTTGGTTAACTCGACTCGGCTCATCCCACGCTGCTCAAGAGCTGCATCGAGACCACCCATAGCTTCAAACTGAGTTTCTAGACCTTTGACCTGTTCATCAACTTTTGCTTGCTCGACTTTGACGCCCGATTTTGCTATCGCATTATCGAGGATTTTCTCGTTGACTAGATCATCGAGAGCTTGTGTGCCATAGCTCTGCTCTAGCTTGTTCCAGATCTCAAAACGAGTGACTGGAGTATAGCCAACGATCGCTGGGACAAAGTAAGGACCTACTTTGTAGGTCAAAAGTGCAATACCTACCACAATGAGCGCGAGTGGGAGGATGCGGGATGGGAGTTTAAATGATTTTGGCGCTGCTGTTACTACGGGTGTATCCATGACTGGGAGAGTAGAGGTAGTTACCATTACAGGCTTTGTAGCTTTGACTACTTTTTTGGTAGTTTTTTTGGTTGTTTTTGCGGCTGCTTTTTTAGCCATAAGAAATCTCCTTATTATTAGTAACTTACGTAGCTCTCAGTATACCATCCTGGGATAATGTGTCTAGTATGGGAGGAAATAGTACCGTATCAGTATGAGCAATGACCCGACTACTGCATGAGAGATTAGGATGGGGAGTATGTTGCGATGATTAATGTAGTGGCGAGAGTAAACATAACCCAAGACTGTTACTATAACCATGAGGAGAGTACTTCTAAATGGTAGATGTACCAGTATAAAAAGTATGGCTGAGATAGTGAGATTGATCTCTTTGCTATACCCTATTCTCTCCATTCTCCATGTGAGATAACTGCGAAAAATAAATTCTTGTATTGGGACAGAACATAAAACATATAGTGTAATGCGCATAGGTAGAGTAAGTGGCAACTCGTCATAACCAACGAGCCAGACTCTAAGACTTTCTGGTGAAAACCAGAGTGTCACAAATGCGAGGATTGGGAGCGTGATTGTGATAGCGAGCAGATGAGTCCAGCCGTAGTGCCACCCCTTAGTCGTGATGCCCCAGTCACTCAGTGTAACTTTACGCGACATCCCGCGCCAGAGCACATAGATGCCGCCGAGTAAGAAAAGGTAGGGACGATAGCCGAGGAGTACTGGGTTATACCCCATCCCAAAGACTGGGACAAAATATAGCAAGAGAATTTCGAGAACAAAGAATAATGTTGGAGACATAGTTAGCCACTATACAGCTATGGACTAACGGTTGTCGAGCGTATGCCAGAGTGCGATCGAACCATATGACTCGTAAGGCGCCCAGCGATCAACAACCTCTTTGATCTGTGATGGACTGGGTGAGTCAATGTTGTAGAGTTTTGCGAGACCATTTTTGAGACCGAGATCACCATAACTAAAGATATTCTCTCTGTGGAGCGTAAAGAGCAAAAACATCTCGGCCGTCCATCGACCTATACCTTTGACTTTGACTAGTTCGGTGATTACTGCTTCGTTATCCAAAGTCTCTAGGTGAGTTAGCGATACTTCTTTGCTCTCTACTTTGGCTGCTAGATCTTTGGCATAGCTCACTTTGGCCCACGAAAGTCCGACATCTCTTAGTTTTTGATCTTCGAGCAACAAAACGCTAGCGGGCGTAACACTACCAACTAGATTTTCAAAGCGCCCAAAGATGGTAGAGGCTGCCTTACCTGCTAGCTGCTGATAAATGATGTTACGGGTGAGGTTGTAAAAATGATCCGAGCTCGCCCTATCCTCAAACCAATCTGCCCAGTTGATCTCAGGTAGGACCTGAGCGATTGCCGGATCAACTCCCTCAAAGTGCTTGATGACAGTATCTATTGGAGTAAGGTCAGAGATCATAAGGTATCGAGTGTATAAGTACTACCATCCTTTGTGAGGACAAAAATGGAGCCGTTACCGACTGCTCTAAATCCTTCGGTACTCTCTTTGAGTCCGTAAAATTCTAGAATCCGGTTGATAGTGCCGCCGTGGGTCACGATCACTACTGATTCGTCGGGATGGCGGGTCGGGAGCTCCGACAAAAAACCACTAATTCGCTCTAACATCTCCCCTATCGTCTCTCCCTGGTGGGCGTTCCAATCTAATATGTGATTATCGCGAGCGTGTTCAAACTCTTCCCATAATTTATCTTTTTCTTCATCCGGTTCTTTTTCCCAGGCCCAGCCCGCAAAGATACCCATGTCAGTCTCACGGAGCGCAGGAGTATGTTTGATCTCGATGCTCAATGTCTCACTGACATAATTTGCTGTCTCTTTTGCACGTACTAGGTCGGAGCTGTAGAGTGCATGTACTTTGTGGCCGGCTAGTTTTTTGGCAGCTTCTTTGGCCTGTTTGTGGCCAGTGTCGTTTAGTGGGACATCGAGCCAGCCCTGTATGCGACGCACTAGATTATAGTCCGTCTCGCCGTGCCTAATAATGTATATTTTCTTTGGCATATCAGTCCTCTGTGTAGTATTTTTTATTTTTTAATTGGTCTGGCAGGAATGACTCGGTATCTCGCATATTATAACCCTGGCCATAACCTAGATTTTTCATAAGCTTGGTTGGGGCATTTCTCACTTTGAGTGGGATCGGGAGATTACCATATTTTTTGACATCTTCCATGGCCGCAAAAAATGCGTCGTTGGCTGCCCTGCTCTTTTTGCAGTTAGAGAGATAGACTACTCCCTCGGCCAGGTTGAGCTGACACTCGGGATAGCCGATCGTCTCGCAAGCGCGAAAAACGGCGTTAGCGACAACTAGTGCGGTCGGGACAGCTACCCCGATATCTTCGGAGGCAAAGATAACCATGCGCCGAGCGATAAAGAGCGGGTCCTCCCCAGCTGCGACCATCCGGGCGAGGTAGTAGAGAGCACTATCAGCCTGACTGGCACGCATACTCTCAATAAATGCGCTAATAGTATCGTAGTGTTCTTCACCACTCTGGTCATAGCGGAGATAGGGTGATTGTAGTGTGGTATTGAGCGCTTCTGTACTAATATGAGGGTACAGTGCTGCGGCGGACTCGATAATGTTTAGCGCTTTTCTACCATCCCCGTTAGCAAAGCGTGCCAAAAAGTCGAGTGCATCTGGATCTATTTTTGATTTGAGTTGTTTGACCCCCTGCTTGATGAGTGTCTTGAGCTCCTCTTCACTCAGTGGCTTGAGCACATAGACGTGAGCGCGGGAGAGGAGCGGACTAATCACCTCAAAACTAGGATTTTCGGTGGTGGCACCGATGAGGATTAGCACTCCATTTTCTACATATGGGAGGAGGTAGTCTTGCTGAGATTTGCTAAAGCGATGGATCTCGTCGAGAAAGAGGATGGTCTTATTTTGGCCGACCTTCTCGACAATCATCCTTATATCATCTTTTTTGGCTGATACGGCCGAGAGGTAATGAAAATCTGCGCCCACTGAGCTCGCGATTATTTTTGCGAGTGTAGTCTTGCCGCATCCTGGTGGACCCCAAAAGATGAGCGAGCTAACACTACCTGTCTCGATGATACGACGCAGTGGTGCACCCGGGCCGACCAGGTGTGATTGGCCAATATAGGTATCGAGTGATGTTGGTCGCAATAAATCAGCCAGGGGTTGTGCCATGACTATATATTCGCCCTTTTTTCGGTAAAAATCAAGCAGGTGAGACTTTAGCCAAGAACTTTTTTGGCCCAGTAGGCGTTGGTCCTAAAGAGAGACTCAAAAGTGCCGGCATCAGACCAAAAGCCATCTAGTGTGGCCCATTTTAGCTTGCCTTCTTTGATGTAGGCATTGTTGAGATCTGTTACCTCGAGCTCTCCCCTGCCACTTGGCTTTAGTGCCCTTATTTTGTCAAAGACAGTGTTGTCGTATAGGTAGAGGCCAGTGACTGCGAGATTGCAGGGAGCTACTTCGGGTTTTTCGAGGATCTCTTCGATCACACTCGGATCACTCTCACTAAAGCGAGGGATACCAAATCTATTGGGATCGGCGACTTCTTTTAAGAACACCATGGCCCCGTCACTAAAGCCAGAGACTGCACTACTAATATCGGCATCTGTGGTGTTGTCACCTAGGATCACAGCAACACTCTCGCCATCGGCAAAATCCTCGGCATACTTTAGCGCGTCACTAATGCCGCCACTACCACCCTCTTGATACGCATATTCGACGTGAGACAACCCTAGGTCGCGACCGTTTTTGATAACATTGATAAAGTCGCCAGCGTGGACGTCGCCTGTGACTATTAGGACTTCGGTGATACCTGCGTTCATTAAAGTCTGGATGGGGTAATACACCATGGGACGATCGTAGACGGGTAGCAAATGTTTGTTGGTCGCGTGAGTTAGGGGATATAGCCTAGTACCTTTGCCACCAGCGAGAATAACACCTTTCATAAAAGACTCCTTCTTTAGAGTACGAGCGTACTCATGACTACTATACCTAGGGCAGTGACCAGCACATATTCTAACACGGTCCGACCTGTCAGATCTTTGAGAGTCAGGTGGTGGATGAGGCCCCAGATGAGATAGATCACGCCGTAGACTATAGTTGCATAAAGCAAAATCTGCGGCATGTTGCGCAGGGTATAGACGAGGCCGAGGTAGACGATAGAGGTTGCCGCGAGTAGACTGTAGGCGAGTTTGTGTTTTTGGACATCTTGCATCATATAAATACCCTCTTACAAAATAGATCCTGCATTAAGGATCGTGGTTGCGAGTAATATCACATTGATAAAGACAATGTGTGCCCAGTTTTTGCCGACTCTACGCGAGATCACCTTAGACTCAGCGAGGATTAGGTCGATCACTAATACTAGGATAAAGAGCAAGGTGGTAGCCAAACTCATGATTTTTTTGAGGGTAAACTCATTTAGTTTGGGCTGCACCTGCACCTCGGCAACGACTGCCTCGACACTCTCGGGAGTGGCTGACTGAACATCGGGCACTGGCTCATCAACTATGGAGACTGTTGGGACGATGGTTGGGGCGGGAGTGGCAGATGGCTTTACCTCTTTGGTAGCTACTGTACTACTACTCGTGTCGGCTGCGGCGACTGTCCCATTTGCGGGACTACCAAAGAGTTGAACGACGAGCATGGTATCTTTACCCTGGAGGGTCCCTGGGACTACAGCGATCCCGATTTCTTTGTATTTGGCGTTTACGATATTGTCCCTATGTGTGGGCGAGGCCATCCAGGCGGCGAGCATGCGGTCTGTACTACCAAAATCTTTGGCGAGGTTTTCGCCGGCGTAGAGGTAGCCGTAGCCAGCAGACTTAAACCAAACCCAGGGAGTTTTGCCACTAGGCGAGTTGTGAGCCCAGTAATCTTCTTCGAGCATGTTGGCGGCTTTGCGACGAGCCGCATCAGCTAGTTTTTCGGAATATACTAGTGTGGGCAGCCCGGCCCTAGTGCGCTCACTATTGGTCGCACTCACTACCTCGTTAATTGTGATACTACTAGTAAAGCCGAGGATGTGATAAGGAGTAGAGTCGAGTAAGCGGAGAAAGAGGTTGCCTGTTAAGAGCATTCCGATAAAGAAAAAGATCCCGGAGTTGTGCAGGAGCTTGGCCCGAAAGTTGTTGGTGTGATGAGGGGTAAAATAATGCCTAATTTTGGCGCTAAATGACATGCTTTATTATGGTCACAAAACCTCATGACTAGCAAGTGTCTATTTGAGCAAGAATACGTCGAGGTAGAGACCCCAGATAAGAGCGATGGTTGAGGCGACAAAGATAAAGATAAAGTTCCAGCGTTCTTTGGTGGAGAGGAGCGTCCCTAAGATATAGTCACTCGCCTCTTTTTCGGCCTCACTAAACTCTTTTGATCGTTTGATTTTATTTAATAGTCTGTATTTTTTGAGGAGCTCGTACCTTTTTTCGGAGACCTGATAGCGATGGGCAAAATAGATAATAAAGCCAACAGTGCCGATGTACCAGGAGATGGTAGACCAGAGAGTAGAGTAGTTGTTTAGGACTACGATGATGCGATAAGCAAAGGTCGCCACTATCCCTGACCAAAAATAGAATTCACGGGTAAACTTTGAATGAGGTTTTAGTTTTTGCATACTCTATGTATAGAGTAGCACAATGAGAGCTAGTTAAGGTGGGCGACTACCACATAGCGGTCTCGGTCGAGCAGGCCGATACAGGTGTAGAGAGTGAGGCGGGAGTCGGTAGTGTTTTTGGTTAGAGATGTATCGTCGGGTGCTATGGTCGCAGTATAAGTGACTGTATATGTGAGCATCTCTGACTCGCTGAGGCTGACAGTAACTGTGTCGCCAGGACTTAGCTCTGGGAGGTTTTTGAGCATGTTCGGCCAGTTGTGGCCGTAGATCACGGTATTACCAGAGTCACCGAGTGCTGCAGAGTTACTAGCGTGAGATAACCCCTTGGTAGTAGTCTGCCATTTGCCACCCACAACGGATGCGGGATAGATGGGTAGAGTAATGCCAAGTTTCTCGATACTCATAAATGGATAGATGGGGGTAGGTACTGCTAAGTCGGGGGCGGAATTGTCCATAATACTAGGTGGAGCTACAGTATGCTTGACCTCGATCACGCGGTAGCGGAGATATAGCCTATTGAGAATGAGTGCGAGAGTCAGCGCAGCAGCCACGACCCAGACACTGGGATACTTGGATTTTTTACTCTTTGACCTCTTGGGAGATTTAGTTCTTTTCATGGCGAGACTGACGCAGGCCAGTAAAGATAAAGATGAGTGCGAGAACGGTAAGAGCTAGTAGGACTAGAGAGTCGCCAGTTGCGGCTAGACCTAGGACCTCGCCCTCGCTACTACTATTACTACTAGAGCTATTGTTTGAGCTAGAGTTACTACTCGAACTCGAACTGCTGGAGCTAGAGCTAGGAGCAGGAGTGTTGCGGCAGCTATAACTCACGTTTTTGGCAACAAATGGATCTGCGACCAGTCCCCAGAGAGAGCCATCGGGGACATAGAACCAACCCTCTTTTTTTAGGACTTCCACCTCTTCTTCGGTTAGTGAGCTAGCGTTCCACCAATTGGTCTGGATACCGGTGCCATCTACACTACAAAAACACTGAAGAATGGTTGTGGCATCGAGATCATAGACTGTGTCGCTACCGACATATTCCTGGCTGGAGCCGACGATACCGTGGGTGCCGTTAGGATAAAAGACGCGCAGGGTGCCCTGAGGGGATAAACATGAGGGAAAGTTGGGGGTAGTCACAGCATAAGCTGGGATATAAGAATTGGCTATGAGACCAAGAGAGATAAAGAGTGAAGCTATAATTTTACGCATATATCCAGTCCCTGGGTCGCTATAGCGACTTATATAGGACGTATTATAGCGTGTTATTGCGGGATTTCAAGCCTAGAGTAATATTCGGTGATCACCTGCACGGCGGGTGATGCCTCACCTCGCCCGTTCCAGATCTCAGTAGAGCCACCTACATTTACCCAATAATTTAGACCGATAACATTTTTGTCAGCTTTAAAGACTTCTAACGCGTCTTTGATCCAAGCCGCCTGCTCATCATCACTTAGTTTTCCATGGATATCGGGGATCGGAGCGCCCCACTCACCCAAATACAGCTTTCCACCTGAGCTCTCTTCGATAGCTTTTAGATCCTGTGCTAACCTCTCATGGGTGAGAACGTAGTGATCGATCGCCACGATCCCACCGAGTGCACTCGTAGTTGGCTTATCCATGACCAGTTTGGCGACGTCGTAGTTCATAGAGAAGTAGCCGACCTGTACGTTTTTGCCGATGGAACGAAATGCGCCGCGGGAGATGTTGTATTCATCTATCAAGAATGCGCGATACCCCTCTAGCCCACCAACCATGCGTGGGTCGCCCTCCCCTCCGTTTTCGCATTCTGGACAGGGGGTAAAGATGTCACCGTTTTCAAAGAGATCGCCGTTAGTTTTGATAAAGTCGACTATTACCTGCTTATGATCGTCCCTGCTAATTTGTTTATATCCGAACCAGCGCTCCCAGCCGCTAGCGTTACCACGGAACCAGACTTTGAGATTATACCGGCGCGCTGCGTCAACCCAACGGGCGAGGAACGGGATGAACTCGGGATCATATGGTGTTGCTATCGCTACATGACTAGCCCCAGTATTTGCGATATTTTTTACCTGTTCCTCAATTACAGTGTCAAAACTAACATCCTCGGCTTTTTCCCTCGCGATATCACGACTGTACTTCATGGTATCAATACTCCTAACTTGCCAGTATGGAGCAGGACTAGGTCGTGGGGAGACGATATTCTCGGGTATAGGACGGAGGAGGGAAGGCAAGCGGATAGCTACTATATACAGTAGGACTGCGCCGATTACCAAGTAAACTTTTGAGGACATGAGGACATTATACAGATAATGTGTCTAGTGATTCCCAAAGAATGATATGAACTGGTTGAGAGGTCTCTATTGAACATCCAGTCGGCAATGTCATATCCGTATCCGATCCTACTACTACTCCGCCTTGGCATGGCTTGGGATAATGATAGTAATTTTTGTCACTAGTAACTGTACATAGTACATTTAACTGGCTATTGCCAGCTGGATATGCTTTAACACATGGTGGCTTTTTTCGGTCCAATCTAGCTACGCAGTTAGCACAGCCGATCTTTTCTTCCAGATCCATTTCATTTAGCGTTAATGCGAGCTGCGTAGCATCACTTCCGTAATCATGTGTATTCGCGATGGTGAGACATTGTGCTCCAGGATTTTCCCCTACGAATTTTAATTTAATGTCTTTACTAATCATAAAATCTCATTGTTTAATGATGAATTATTGGTTGATACTAACTAATTGTTGGCAAACCAGCATTGCATATTCTTCTATATCAAAGAATGTGCAATCTTTATCTGAGTCTAATGGTGCAGCAGCAATGGTTGATTCATGGAAAGGCACTTCGACTTTATAAACAAATGCAGTCCTCTCCGGGCCACTACCGTATTTGTAAATCCCCGGCTCAGTGATAAAGCCACCCTCAGATCTGACTCCACAAGCTGATAGTAATACCGAAAGTATGCCGAGCCTCGCTACGATGTATATATTCTTCTTCATGATAACGACGGATTATACACTATAAGACAATAGCGCTATCGTTTTGGTTAAAATTTAAAAAGCTAGCTATTGTTTGAAACTACTGACTTGTTGTGCAGATATAGCCCAGTAGCGATAGTAGCCATTACTATGATTAGTTTTTGGATAATACCAAATTCTGGAACGCTAGATGTTTCACAGTCTGTGCCTAGTTGGATATCGGCATTACCGATACTACTAAAGAAAAAGTAGTTTCCGATAGTCCCATTACTAGTAACTCCTTCTGCTGAAACTGTAAAGGAAGAACCTTTTTTACAAGAAGCGTTGTTAAAAGTGAGACTATACTTACCATTATCACCACCAGTAGAACCAGTTAATCCAGATAGAGTCTGGGTGCCACAGGTAGCGGTAACTGGTACAAATGGGACATTTGCATCGCAGTTACTAACATAACCTAGTACCTCAGCTGATGATCTACCGCGTGCATAGACTGATTGGGTAGACATGACAAAGAGCGCACTAAAAAGCGTTAAGGTGATACTCAGTTTTTGGATGAGAGTGTTTTTCATTAATTGCATCATATCATAATTATAGTAATCAGACTGATAATTGGTGAGTCGGATATATAGATAACTATATTCAAATATATATAACCATTGTGTATATCTGGTTATCACTGTAGAATACCAGAGATGAACAACGTTAAAATTTATCTCACTCCACAAGAAGTAGCGGCACAACTACAGCTAAACTTGCTTACCATTTATGGGTATATTAGAGACAAGAAGATCAGGGCAGCCAAATTTGGTCGCAAATACAGGATAGAGAATAATGATTTGGAGCGGTTTATAAGTGAGCACAGGACTTATTAGTATGAATAAATCTAAGATTATTATTGGGCAGGTGATCACCGTAGTGATTGCATTAACTATATATAGTATCTGGACCTACCCGGACCTACGCGCGTCTATTAAAGATACATGGAGATTAGCGACAACCAGGATCCCAGAGAGTTTGACAGAGCTATACTTCGAAGACCATCTAAACCTTCCAAAAACAATCCCAGAGACAGAACCACTCCCCTTCTCGTTTACTGTGCATAACTTAGAGAACAAAACAGTCGGATATAAGTACATTGTTTATGCCATAACTGAAAATGGGTCGACCATACTCTCTAAAGAGGAGTTTACTCTGGATCACGATAAATATGAGACCGTAAAGACTAGTGTTTCGCCGATTGAGAACATCCGAACGAGGATTGTTGCACAGATAACTGGTGACTCTACACATGAGATAGCATTTTGGATGGAGGCGCGAAAGTGAAAAAAATATCGGTAGTTATTCCATGCCACAACGAGGAGCTAGGGATAGGCAAGGTACTAGATGGAATCCCATACAAAAAGTTAGAACTCCTTGGCTTTAACACTGAGGTCATCGTAGTAGATAACAACTCTACTGATAAAACTGCCGAAGTAGCTCGTCGGCATGGAGCAACAGTGCACCTAGTAAAGAAAACAGGAAAAGGCCACGCAATTAAAATGGGCTTTCATTTTTTATCCCCTGATACTGATTACGTCGTGATGCTAGATGGAGATGCGACCTACAAATCCGAAGAAATAGTGCGGATGGTAGAGCCACTAGACTCTGGTTTTTGTGAAGTGGTAGTGGGATCTAGATTAGAGGGAAAGACTAGGGCGGGCGCACTAAGCCTAA
>CAZSVV010000010.1:0-25028 GCA_964610445.1 uncultured Pseudomonadales bacterium
CCCTTCGCGGCGGAACTTGGCGTGATCGCGGACGCTAATACTTACATCAAACTCGTTATATCTAATACGAGTCCCGTCATCTGCTCCGGCTGGGATTTTGACTGTATAGGTCTTACCTTCGTGAACAAAACTTTTCTCGACACCATTTACTGCTTCCATAAACTCGATCGCGAGACTGTAGTGTGGTTTGGGCCTGTACTGAGATCCAAAAGGATTCTGGCCACCAAAGAAACTCTCAAAAATATTGAAGGGATCCTGAAAACCACCCTGACCCTGTTGTCCAAAGAGGTCTTCAAAACCACCTCCCGAACTATAGGTATAGGTAAATGGACCAGAGCGATAGGATTGTCCCCCGCCTCCAAAACCACCAAAGCCAGCAGAAGGATCAAAAGCAGCGTGACCAAACTGGTCGTATTTGGCGCGTTTTTCTTTATTACTCAAGATTTCGTATGCCTCGTTTATCTCTTTAAACTTGGCCTCTGCCCCTTTATCTTTGTTGCGATCCGGGTGCCACTGTAAGGCAAGCTTTCGATATGCACTCTTGAGCTCTGCCTCGCTAGCAGTTTTATTTACTCCTAAGATGTCGTAGTAGTCGCGTTTGGTTGCCATATGTGACGATTATAATGAGATCTGTAGCAGATGACAAGTGAGAGTGCTAAGCATCCTGGAGACTACTCAGACTAGCTATGAGAGCATAATCGGTGGGGGATAACATGGAAAGGTTACACAAATCTATAGCTTCGAGTATACGACTTAACTGTTGGCTTTCTGCAGACTTCTCTGAGTTTGCGCTAGTACTGCGCCATGCACTATTTAATGGTTTTTTTTGAGCAAGAAGAAACAGGTACAATTCCTTTACACGACCATCAGTAAGGCATCTTTCATCAAATATTGCCACCTTACGTGTTAATTAGACAGTTTTTGAAGATATCAGTCGATGAGTTTGAGGTGTGTATTTATTGGTTATAAAGGGTTAACTCGTATGAGTCTGCTTTTTTTGACAGTAAAGTATGCGAAGTGTGATCTACCTCAACAAAACTCTCTTTAGCAAAGAAGCCAAAATGGTCACGTAGGACAGTGTGAATGTAGCCAGAGTGAGTTATCAAAAGAACTGTTTGATTAGGATGATTTGTAGACAAGTGAGCTAGCATCTGGGCAAAGCGAGTGTGTACATCTCGTAGTGATTCTCCTCCTGGGATCTGCCAATCTGGGTCATGATGATCGAGGAATTTTTCCCACTCTGTTGATCTATTTACCTTAAGCTCGTGCATAGTGTGTTCCGCAAAAGTTCCTAGATTGCGTTCGCGAATGAGTGGATGGGGAGTGGCTGATATACCTAGGATCTTGGTAATAATCTCGGCTGTTTCTGTGGTTCGTTTTAAATCTGAATAGTAGATAGAGTCGATTGAATATTTTTTTAGTTTGGCGGCCGTCGTTTGTGCGTCAAGTCTCCCCTCTTCGGACAAACCAACGTGATCATTATCCCAACCCATGAGACGATTTGATTTGTGATCAGTGCTGTTGTGAGGGGTGTGACCGTGGCGAACAAGTATGATTTTGCTTGGCATGCCGCAAATTATACCTTATGCAAATTGAGATAGCTTTTGTAGTGTTTTTTTAGTCTGAGGGAGGATGTCACCTAGGAGTAGTGCCTCATCTAGCGAAAACCACCGGCATTCCTGAATCTCATTGTTATCTGGATGAGGTGTCTGAGTAAAGTCTGATAAGTGACACTCACATTGTAGTGCAACAAAATGCTTAAATTTGTGAAAGGTGGGATCATTAATAAACTCTGCGACTTCGATTACTCGGTCGAAGATGACGCCTATGCCTAGCTCTTCTTTTGTTTCTCTGATTACTGCCGCCTCGATCGATTCCCCCCATTCGACGTGACCACCCATCACTACCCATAATCCGGGCCATTTATAAGAGCGAACTAAGAGAACTTCGTTTTTATTGTTTTTAATAAAGCAACCGACTACTACTTTGGGATATTTAGCTTCCATACGTATCGCTATATTCTATATTATTCGGGTACAGTTAGTTGACCAACCAAAACATGCCTGGGAATAGAGTAGTCGTACCAAACTTTTTCATTAGTCTCTGGAACCCAGCTAGTTCTGAGAGTGATCGAAATACCATTTACCTGACATGCAGCTTCAACCGACCCTTCGTTAAGTGGATATATTGGATATGTAGGTTTATGTTTCTCATTTAGTTCCATTGACTCTTTAGGAGAGATCTCTCTAAAGGTTGCCATAAGTAGCCCACCCTCGACAAGCAATCCTGCGATGTGTGAAAAGAATGATATTAGATCCGGCACGTGCTCTAGCACTTCTTTTACTTGTATGGCATGAAATGAACGAGGCAATAGTAGTTTTGGATCTCGAACGGGAATTGCATTTTTTACTTTTGATAGAGAGTTGGGGGCGGGGTCGAATGCAACACAGGTTGCTTGGGTAGCCATGCGCTCGGCATACACTCCATCCCCAGCCCCATAGTCTAGGATGCGTCTATGTTGACTAATATATCTAAAGGCAGTTGCTTCGAGTAGTAAATCGAGATGACGACCGTACGAGCCAACGACGGAAGGTGCTCTCTGATAGTCATACTCTGGAAAATTTGCCATCGCGGAATTATATCAATAGTTATAGGTCTTTTCAAGAACTTGAATAGAAGCTAGATCGTGCCAAACTGGCGATCCCCTGCGTCTCCGAGACCGGGGACGATGTAGGACTGGCTGTTTAGATGGTCGTCGACTGCGGCTGTGACGATATCTACGTCAGGATGGGAATGATTTAATTTTTTAATTCCCTCCGGGGAGGAGATTAGACAGACCATTTTGATTTGTCCTTTGGGATAAATCTCCTTTATGCGCTTGATCGTTTCTTTAGCGCTGCCGCCTGTTGCAAGCATGGGATCGAGGATTAAAAAGACAGAGTTGCTCCCCTGATCGAGATATTTAAGGTCTTTGAGGTCGTAGTACCAGTGAGGAATTGCCGTAGCTTCATCCCTAGCCATACCAGCAAAGATGGTGGGGGCATTTGGGAAAATATTTTGCGCGGGTGCGTGCATCCCGATGCCAGAGCGGAGCACAGGTATGAGGACAACCTGGTTTTCCAGTGTATAGGTGGTGATAGGTGCGAGCTAGGTTTTGGTGATTACTTTTTTCTCGTTTAGATTGGCTGTTGCGGCGTAGATGAGGTGCGGGGTGAGTGAATAGACGGCGGAGCGGAAAGTGTGCATGTCTGTTTGTTTGTCTCTGATTGTGCGAAGTGCGTCTCGAACTAGGGGATTACTTACAATAGTTACTTTGAGTGATTTGTCAGACTTAGCGGATTCCAACAGTTGTAACTCGTCGTAAGCTTTCATGATTACTATTGTAACTTAGTCGGCAAGCTACTATTTATAGTGCAATATTAATCTATCTTCAAATGGATGCAGCTCTGGATGATATTGCCAGAGGATCTCGCCTCTTTCTCTGGGACTGAGGACTGTTCGATACTGCATATATTTATATTTTTCTAGGAGAGAGAACGAACGGGTTAGATCTATGGTTAACTGCTTAGCATCGTACTCGCTAAGAAGTGAGAGGGCGAGCCAGCCCACACATTGTTCGAGAAAGGCGCCAATTACAAGGATGTCATTCTTCTGTGCAAAGTCTTTCAAACGATTGTTGTATCTTTTTTGAAGACTGTTAATTATTGTGTGCTTCTTACCACTAACCATGCCATTTTCTCGCAGTACTACTTCGCCATTCTGTTTAGTCTCTGGGATATCTGATTCTATGAGACAGAGTTTGAGCATATGTTTTACGTATATTTTAGATATGGTCGTGCAAGTGGGTAGCTGATTGGTTTCACCCTAGTATTCTCTCATTAACTGTCAAATATGAGATATTTGACATTACAGCTACTGGAATGTATATAGTGACAACATGAAGAATACTCTAACTGTCGGAGAACTCGCAAAAGAGACCGGATTGACAACCAAAACCATTAGATTCTATGAAGAGATCGGCCTTATTAAAGAAGCTCAGCGTGCTGAGAATGGATATCGCAGCTACTCAATAGAGATGGTTGAGGAGCTAAGAATCATAAAGACTGTCCGAGATCTCGGTCTGCCAATCCCAGAGATCAAAAAGTTAATGGTGGGGTGTGATGATGGTGGATGTCTACATAACCAAGAATATCTGAGTAAACAGATCAAGAGTTATGTGGAGATACTAAAGACTAAGATCACCCAGCTGACAAAACTAAAAAACAAACTAGAAGAGCTAAAAGTGGCAGTGTGTGACTGTGATGATCATGGTGAGTGTAAATACTGCTGCAATGTACTCGGACAAATTGCCCAATCTGCGAAAGGAGGTGAAGACAAATGATCAAACAAAATACTGGATGTGGTTGTGGAACTTGTGATTGTGGGAGTGAATGTAGCTGCTAATAACCAAAATACAGTGTCATGCGTGCTAGCCGCGTGGCACTAGAACACTTCTTAACTTCTCTGCATACTCAATTCTCTTTGCTGGGTCGGCGAGTTGTTTGTCCTGCATATTCTGGTGGAGTTCGTCATTCTCGTAGCGAGGGAAAATGTGAAGGTGGTAGTGGAACGCATGCTGGCCACCGGCGGGCTCGTTGTTTTGTAGGAGGGTAATTCCTTCGCATTTGTATGCTTCTTTCATCGCAATACTTATCTTTTTGGTGATAGCCATAAGGTGGGCGGCGACATCGGTTGGCAGGTCGTAGATATTTTCATAGTGCTCGTTCGGGACAACGATTACATGGCCGGGGTTATTTTTGATCCAAAAGGAGTTGATAAAGGCGGTCACGGTCTCATCGATATAGACAATATCTTGGAGCCTAAGCAGTGTCCCACCACTCTCTACCCCGTTGACTCCGAGGCAGATGGGACAAGCGTAGTCTGAGTCTGCGTGATTGTGCATATTAATTATTTTGTACCAACACTTTAATCTCTTTAACGATTAATTGAATGATTTCTGAGTAAACCATGGGACTGACACCATATTTTTTTACCTCTTCAGCATTGTCTGACATGAGTGGGATGTTTATCCCCAAATCAATTTGATCTGCATCCATACCAAAATTGGATAGTGTGTCTGAGGCGATTTGGTATTGAGTGGCTGGATGATTGATATAAAGAGAAAGCTCGGTGTTCCACACATTGTCGTTTATTATTTTTTCAATTACCTGAGTAATATGACCGATATATGTGGGCTGTAGTAGCCAGCTAGTGTCAAATGATTGTCTATTGCCATTTATAGTCGCGATAATCTTGTCCGTAATTTTATTGTTTTTCTGGTTAGGACTAACTCCGATCACAGCCGAAGGGCGGAGAATGAAATATCCTTTGTTCACTCCTTTTACCAATTGTTCTGATTCTGCTTTGAGTTGGCCGTAGAGATTTGATTTTGTAACCGATGCCATCGAGGATACAAAGATAATCTTTTTCTGATATTTATTGGCCAAATTTACCAACTAATGAGTCTAGGGTCAGTCTGATTGTTAAAGTATGTACCAACCAAGTCGAATTTGTTTGATAAGTCATTAAATAGACGCGCACCGATGTATGAACTAGCACCGAGTATAAGTAGCTTCATTACGATATTTTAACCCTATGATCAAACTTGTACTATAATCTCCTAATGAAAAGTAAAGCAATTATATTTGATCTTGATGGGACTGCGATTGACTCTCCTTCTCAAAAGCTCCCTACTGATCGACTAATTCAAACAGTCAGCAATCTAAAAGATAGCTATTATGTTTGTGCGGCAACAGGCAGGTGCTGGACATTTGCTAAGGATATTATCCAAGAGTTAAAACTTGAAGATCTCTGCATAGTATCTGGTGGAACCCAGATTTGTGATCCAACAACAGGAGAAGTGGTTTGGCAAAAAGATATAACTCCCCAGGCTCTTGAAAAAGTGATTGAAGTATTTAAAACAAATGGCGACCAACGATTAATATTTAATGACTACACAGAAGACGATTATTTTAATGGTGGAATATTCCCAAGAGATTTTGATATTACTCAAAGAGTAAACTGGATGTCACAAAGCTTTGTTCCAGATGAATTGGCGATTAAATTACATGAGGAAATTGAAAAAATTGAAGGTGTAACATGTGTGATGGTAGTGGCACAAAAACCTGGCTGTCGTGATCTACACATTGTTAACGAACAAGCTACAAAAGAGCATGCGATAAATGAGCTACTCAGTAGATTGGGAGTAGACAAAGTAAACTCTATCGGAATAGGTGATGGTCATAATGATCTGCATTTATTTAATGCTGTGGGCACCAAGGTGGCGATGGGAAATGCAGTAGCTGATCTTAAAGCAGCTGCAGATTTCGTGATTGGAAATGTAAATGACGAAGGTTTAGCGAGTTATTTTGAAAATCTTTGATGATATACGCACATGAAAGAATTGTTTGTTGGATCAGTAGTAACTATTAAACATTCCCGAACAGCTAAGATTGCGACTGGAAAAGAATCTGCTGATTATGTTGTAACTAGGTTGAGAATTCCAGGGTACCCTAAAGGGGATGTTCTTGGCACTTCAATGATTTTAGTCGACCAGGGAGAAAAATATATTTCAGTAGGAGGAACCACATCATTGGACGAGATAGTTAAAGTAGGTGATCGACTACCAATAGATGAGTTGGTGGCAATGGCGGCGAGAGGTTTATCTGGGATGACAGCAGACTTAATTACGTGTTACGCAGATGAGCCGATGTTGTGGGGAGAGGATAATACTTGAAGACTGGTTAAGCAGATTTTGCTCGCAAACAATCAAAATTGAGCACTTTATTAAGTTTCGGAAACTACTTTTTATCTAATTTATTCCGAGGCAGATGTGACAGGTGTAGTTGGAGTTGACATGGGTGCGCATATTTATCGTCCATCTATTTTATGTGAAATCTTAAAATATAATTTGATAAAAATTTCAGTATTTTTGGCAATATTGTTGATCTCAGTTTTCAGGTCAATTTTTCTAGCTGGTGCTGCGACTACGTTGTGGAATAAAATGTTTCTACCCTGTTTTATCTTCCCGAGAATATCTGATAATTCTTCTTTGTGTGGAAATGATATTTTTTTAATCCGACTTAGTTGAGATTCCAAGTTAGTTTTGTTGTCTTTTAATTCTATTGATATAGGTAGTTCGGGTTCTCTCAGTGAGAGAGAGTAGTTTATCTGAAGCTCCATTGCATATATTAGTTTTTCGGTAAGATATTCTGCTATGTTCGCATACAACATTGCAGATATAAATAGTTCATCCAAACTCTTCTCCATTGCATTTTTTCTCGCCACTTTAAGTAGATTAGCGACATAATCAACATCAAAATCAATACTATTAATTGGAGTTATTTTCTTTATCATTGTGGTTATTGTCTACTAAAAGCCCCCTTGCGGGGGCTTTTACCTTAACAACGCAGTACCATTTAATTATTTCTTATCGCCACCCTCGTCGACGACCTCACCTTCTTCAGGCTTGTCACCGTTTTTGGGTTCGTCTTTTTTGGCGTCACCGGTAGGTGCGCCTTGCTGGGCTTCGGCAGCCGCCTTATAGAGGCGCTCGCCGTATTTACTAAGAGACTCAGAAGCTTTTTTGAATGCTTCGTCGATAGATTCGACGGTGGCATCTTCTTTGTCTTTGGCTTCTTTTAAGGCTTTAACAGCTTCCTCTATTTCCTTTTTCTCGTCCTCGGTGATTTTGTCACCGGCATCTTTCAGCGTTTTTTCGGTCTGGAAGATGAGAGAATCGGCCTCGTTCTTTTTCTCGACTAACTCTTTCTTCTTTTTATCTTCCTCGGCGTGGAGCTCTGCTTCTTTTTTCATCGTCTCAATCTCTTCGTCACTAAGATTAGTGGCGTTTTGGATCGAGATCTTTTGCTCCTTACCGGTCCCCTTATCTTTGGCACTTACGTGGAGGATACCAGAAGCGTCGATGTCAAAAGTGACTTCGATCTGAGGCACGCCACGAGGAGCGGGGGCGATACCATCGAGAACAAATCTCCCAAGACTCTTGTTGTCCGCGGCCATGGGGCGCTCACCCTGCAAAACGTTAATCTCGACCTGGGGCTGATTGTCACTGGCAGTAGAGAAGACCTGACTCTTACTGGTCGGGACAGTGGTATTACGCTCGATTAAAGGAGTTCTGACACTACCCATAGTCTCGATACCAAGAGTTAGCGGAGTAACGTCTAAAAGGAGAACGTCGTTAACTTCGCCACCTAAGATACCGGCCTGGATGGCGGCTCCGACCGCGACGACCTCGTCGGGATTGACCCCTTTGTGGGGCTCGCGGCCAAAGAAGTCGGCGACAGCTTTTTGGACTGCTGGCATGCGGGTCTGACCACCCACCAAGACGACTTCGTCGATGTCACTGGCTTTGAGTTTGGCATCGGCTAGACATTTCTTAACTGGTTCGATGGTTTTTTTGATCAAATCATCGACCAACTCTTCGAGCTTGGCGCGACTTATACTCATGGTTAGATGTAGAGGAGTGCCATCCTTACCCTGCGTGATAAAGGGCTGGTTGATCTCGGCACTACTACTGCTAGAGAGCTCGATCTTGGCTTTTTCGGCGGCGTCACGAATGCGCTGCAGAGCCTGCTTGTCGGTACTTAAGTCCACGCCATTTTCTTTTTTGAACTCAGCGACGATGTAGTCAACTAGTTTGTGGTTAAAGTCATCACCACCGAGGAAGGTGTCACCATTGGTAGCCTTGACCTCGAACACTCCGTCTCCGATCTCGAGAATACTAATATCAAAGGTGCCACCACCAAGGTCATAAACGGCGATTTTGCCGGATTTCTTTTTATCAAGACCATAGGCGAGGGCGGCGGCTGTCGGCTCGTTGACGATGCGCTTAACCTCAAGGCCTGCGATCTTACCGGCCTGCATAGTAGCTTGGCGCTGAGAATCGTCAAAATAGGCAGGGACGGTAATAACAGCGGAGTCGACTTTGGCGCCCAAATAGGCTTCGGCGTCGGCTTTGATTTTGCTTAAGATCTTGGCACTAATCTCCTGAGGAGTGTAGACTTTGCCATCTACCTTGACACCTGCCATATCGTCTTTGCCGGCGGCGACTTCGTAGGGAACTTTTTTAATAGTGTCTTTGACCATGGCGTCACTCATCTTGCGACCCATTAAGCGCTTAACACTAAAGATCGTATTTTTGCTGTTTAGGACCATTTGGTTTTTGGCGACCTGGCCAACGAGGTTTTTGACGGGTTCGACGATACTGGGGATGGTGTTGCTACCCTCGGCAGAAGGAATGACCTTGGATTTGCCACCCTCCATAACGGCGATACAACTATTGGTGGTACCAAGATCGATACCAATGGTTTTGCCTGTGTTTGTCATATTTTTTGACTCCTTTTTTAACAAATATTTAATTTGACTGATTTAATTCACCTGACTGCGCAGGCAGACCGTTACCGACGGTGACGCGGGCGGGGCGGATGAGCTTGCCGTGGAGCAGGTAGCCACGGAGCTGGACACCAATAACTTTGTCTTTTTCCCCTGGTACTGTCTCGTGACACTCCATGGTTGCGGGATCGTACATGCCATCAACCTTTACTTCGGTAACACCTTCGTCTACGAGTAGTTTGTCAAAAGTGGCGAGGATCATTTTGAGAGAAGTGTCGCCGGCTGAGGCTGCCATACCGAGGTGGTCTCTGACCTCGAGCAGTTTGCCCAGTAGGTTACTATTGGCAAATTTGATGATGCTTGAGCTATCGCGTTCAAACCTTTTTTCGAGATTACTATAGTCGGCGAGCGCGCGAGCTAGGCGTTCTTTGAGTGATGATAGTTCCTGATCTTTTGGATCAATATTAGGTGTTTGAGGTGGGTGGGTTGGTTTGATTTTTGTCATATTTAACTCCAACTAGCTGATATTTCGTCGAGTAAACTGCTCATGTGTCTAAGCATCGGCATAACGTATGGGTAGTTGAGGCGAGCGGGCCCTAGGACACCCACGTGCCCGCGCATCTTGCCGGCGTTCCAGTCGATGTACGCCATAGCGCAGGGATAGAGATACTCATTGCCAAACTCGTCGCCGACCACGATGTGGAGTGGCTGCGTGTCGATGGTCTTAGCAAAGATGCTCTCCATAGCACGAGAATCCTCAACAATGGAAAGGACCTGGCGCATAACGTCGATATCGTAGAACTCGGGGAGACTAAGGAGATTAGAGTAGCCACTACTATAGATAATTCCTTCCCCGGTGGTGGCAAAACCAATGGTTCCGGTTTTTTCGGAGAGGACGCGAGCGGCTTCCTGTAAGAGTCGATCGAGCTGCATGCGGTGATCCCAGATACGCTCTTTGACACTAACCTCTTCGGTCACTGGGAGATCATTCTCACTCATGAGCTCAGACACGTAGAGCTTGAGGGCGATGGGGGTCGGGACACGGCCAGCACTAGTGTGGGGCTGTTTGAGGTAACCAAGGTCTTCGAGTCTCACCATTTCGTTGCGAATGGTGGCAGGACTAACGCCAAGATTGTATTTTTTGTCGAGAGTTTCGGAACCAACTGCCTCGCCGGTTGAGGTATATTCCTCAACTATCGCTTTAATGATGCTGATCTGTCGTGGACTAAGTGGTTTCATGTTGCTAACCTCCATTTAGAAGTGTTAGCACTATGATAGCGAGAGTGCTAGGGTGTTGTCAAGCACTAGGAAGAGTATCAATCCTCGTTTTGTCGCTTGAATACTTCTTCATGATAAAATGCGGCACACTGTGCGATTAACATTGATCGCTCATAATCAGTGCTATTTGAGTTAAGTGATGCTGCTACATCTTCGAGTTGTATGGCATATCTTTTCCTGAGTATTTCTGAATCTTTGAGAAAATTGTAAGCTTGCTTATGAGTTTCGATTGATGAGCTATGACTTGGATTCTCTGCACCAATTGACCAATTTTCCAGTTCGTTAACAAACTGAGATGCCCATGTTTCATGCATGGACAAGGATCCGATTCCTATGTAAGTATTCATCATTTTTTGTATCGCCTCAGGAAATAATAGTCCATAAATAATCCTGTCATACGCTCTAGACTCAGGTGGAGGATTTGGTATTAAAAATGACCGTAATGTTTGTCGTAGGCCGTCGCCTTGGGCTTTTAAATATTGTGATTGACCGGTTTCTGCACTCCACCCAGTAGTTTTTGTTAGCGGCAGTTTAATTAATTCTTCATCTGTAGGCTTGACAACTGACGCATCAACGACATAGAAATTATAATATTTTTCTTGGATATTGGTTCGAACATGTGTATCTGGATTAGCCCTGGCAATAATTGAACCAGGCTTGTGATCAATAAAAAGACCAACACCTCGACCGTGTAGAATACCAAGCATTAATAAATACTCTTTCATTCCTCTCAACTTGCTATCGTATCCTCTAAGATATTGGTCCTCTCTCTTGTTGGATCCGAGTGAGTAGCCGCCAACCCATTCATGAACAGCAACATGGTTTTTGTGATAATAAAGTTTGGGAACCTGAAGAATTTGGAGTCTAGGATCATCTTTAGTTATTGATCCAATTATCTTTGATGCTTCAATTTTATCTTCCCACCTTTGAGTGTTTATACTGAATCCTTGAACTGCATTAGTGGGCTTGCTCACCGCAAGCACACCATCTATGTTCCAAATATCGGCAACATCACCACTAAAATTGGGTGGCATGCTTTTTGTCTGTTCGATAGCATCGATGATTCTCTGCTCTGCTGGTTGTTCTGTTGATCTTAGAAGTGACACTAGGTGAGTTTACTATATCTTTAACACCTCAGTAAACGCGCTCTGGGGGACTTCGACCCGGCCGAGCATTTTCATTTTCTTTTTACCTCGTTTTTGTTTGTCGAGGAGCTTTTTGTTACGAGAGACATCCCCTCCGTGGAGTTTGGCCTCGACATCTTTACGATAAGCGCGGATGGTCGAGCGGGCGATGATTTTGCCACCGATTGCCGCCTGGATCGCGATCTCGATCTGGGCTCTGGGGATGACGTCTTTTAGTTTTTCGACTAGCACCCTACCCCGACCCTCAGCCTGATAGCGAGGAGCAATAAAAGAGAGAGCTTCGGCGGGATCGCCATTTAGGAGAATATCTACTTTGACTACGTCAATCGCCTGATAACCGGCATGCTCGTAACTCACACTCGCGTAGCCAGAACTAACGGATTTGAGGCGATCATAAAAATTGGTAATAAGCTCAGCGAGAGGCATCAAATAGCTCAACTTAACTCGAGAGCTCACGTATTGCATGTCAATAAACTCGGCACGTTTGTTCTGGGTGAGTTCCATAATGCCACCGACGTATTGCTCGGGAGTATAGATGGTCATCTCGACCACTGGCTCCTCCACACTACTGATTAATTCGGGTCTCGGCCAGTCGGCGGGCGAGCTGATCTCGACTTTTTCACCATTATTAAGAGTCATGTGGTAAGGGACCGAGGGACTAGTATTAACGACCGAGACCTCAAATTCGCGCGAAAGGCGCTCAGTTACGATCTCGGCATGGAGGATGCCAAGAAAGCCGACACGAAAACCGTGCCCGAGAGCAGGGCTGCTTGAGGCGTGGTAGGTGAGTGCAGAGTCGGACAAAGTCAGTTTGCCCATGGCATCGACAAAGTCACGATAGTCGTCGGCGTCGATTGGGTAGAGGTCCATAAAGACCATGGGTTGTGGTTTTTGATAACCAGGAACCGGTGTAATTTTGGCGCCAACTGTAGTTACTGTGTCACCGATTGTGATTGCTTTAATATCTTTGTGGCCAGTTGCGATAAAACCTACCTCCCCGGCTTTGATCGTGTCCGCACTCTTCATGAGCGGGGCAAAATAGCCAATGTCTAGGGGTGAAAATTTTTCGTCGGTAGCGTAGAGGTAAAGATTTTCGCGATTAGACTTGTTAATCTCTCCCTCTAGTACTTTGACAAAAGCGATCACACCTTTGTGGCTGTCAAAAGTACTGTTAAATATGAAAGCGCGCAAGCTAGGAGATTCTGATAGTGTTTTTGGCTCTGGTACTTTTGCCACTATCTCTTCTAGTAGCTTTGGCACTCCCTCACCACTTTTGGCGGAGACTCTAAGAATTTCATCTTTTTTGAAACCTAAGTTTTCGATTAGTTCGGCCTCGACCCGATCTGGCTCGGCGGCGGGCATGTCAATCTTATTAAGGACTGGGATAATTGTGAGACCTGCGGCTTTGGCTTTGTCGTAGTTGGCGAGTGTTTGTGCCTGGATACCTTTGGTCGCGTCGACTACGAGGACTGCCCCTTCGCAAGCATAGAGGGCACGGCTCACCTCATAACTAAAATCTACGTGGCCGGGAGTATCGATTAGATTTAACTGATATCCCTGATAATTCATCCTGACAGGAGCGAGCTTGATCGTAATCCCCCGCTCGATCTCGATAGGGTTACTATCCATGAGCCGAGCAGAGCCCCCCATGGCGACAGTCCCAGTCTCCTCGAGCAAGCGGTCGGTCAAGGTAGTTTTGCCGTGATCGATATGAGCGATGATACAAAAGTTTCGAATATGTTTCATGTTA
The DNA here is from genome assembly GCA_964610445.1 of uncultured Pseudomonadales bacterium. GTDB lineage: Bacteria > Patescibacteriota > Microgenomatia > UBA1400 > UBA12108 > GWF. Next base: position 13,564 of record CAZSVV010000010.1, read on the forward strand.
GTTAAAAGTACCTAGTACCTAGTTGTTAAGTTTATAACGTAGAACAGTGGGGTATATTATACGGGATAGATCAGGGATTATACCGAGCTATCGTCGGAGTCGAGGGTTTCTTTGCTCTGTGCGAGTGCTTTGTGCCAATTACCTATTTTTTCAACCAGCGCAACAAAGACAGTGAGTTCGCGGATTTTGAGGAAGTATGAGAGCGTGATATAGACTCCGATCCCAATCAGACCAACAGAGAGAGTCAACATAATAAGCGGGATTGTGCGGGTAGTGTCAAAAACCATCCTATCGAGGACACGCAGTGGCACCCAGAGTGCAAAGCCAGTGATAACTGTAGAGAGGAGGATTTTGCTCAGTGGGATCAAAAGATCGCGGAGCGAGAACTTGGCGTAGCCATAGAGGATAGCAGTTAGAACGATAGTTTCTAGGATACTCGCAACCGTGATTGCAAAAGCCATGCCAAGGATCCCGGATTGAGCCACAAAGAGAAAGTAGTAGCTAACGCTTACGTTAATAATGGTCGAGAGGAGATTGGCAACTAGCGGGACGGTCGTATTGTGTAGGGCGTAAAACACGCGGACCAGAACGTGGGTCAAAGAGCGCGCGGCGATACTGAGAGCGAGAATAGCCACCAGTTTTCCGGTTAAGACAGTCTCAGCCCAGGGAAAAGAATCAGCTCCATAAGCTAATCTAACGAGTGGGATGCGCAAAACGAGGACAATGGCGGACAATGGAAGTGCCAAATAGAGCATCTCGAGGATCGTGTGATTGACCATGGTCGAGAGCTCCCCTCTCTCACGACTGCTCGCATTTTTGGCAAAGAATGGGAGTGATGCCTGACCGATTGGGACACCAATCAGGCGTACTGGCATGGCTGAGAGCTGCTGTGCGATCGCCATCAAGGTGACTGTGCCGGTACTGAGCCACGAAGAAAAGGTAACAATAATGGTAGCTTCGATCTGAGTGAGCGAGAGGGTTAGGACACGTGGACCCATGAGCCGCATCATCTCAGAGACTGCGGGAGATTTGGGTGAAATGGTCGGGGTATAGCGGAACCCTAGCTGATGCGCGAGCGGGAGCTGCGCTAGGAGGTGGAGCACAGCGCCGAGCACTACTCCAACAGCTGGCCCGTAGATCCCAATGGAGGGGCCGAGTACGATAATGCCGATAATAATCCCTAGGTTATATAAAATAGGAGAGAGTGCGGGGATCAAAAAACGCTGATTGGACTGGATAATACCTGTTAAGAATGAGGAAAAACCAAAAAAGAGCTGGGCTGCAGCCATAATCCGAGTGAGATTGGCCATGAGATCGAGCTGCTTGCTCTCAAAACCCCCAGCGATCACGCCACTGAGCGGGCGAGCATAGATTAAGAGGAGGATGGTAAGACCGAGCATGACCAACATGACCGCGTTGATCATGGAGCTAGCTAGACGACTACTCTCACTTTTATTCCCTAGATATTTTGAAAAGACAGGGATAAAGGCAGAGGAGAGAGCGCCGACAATAATAATCTGAAAGACCATGTCGGGGAGCCGAAAGGCAGCCCAGAAAACATCGAGAATGGCAGTATCGTTATAAAAGTAGGTAATGAGAAGTCGGGTACGAATAAGGCCAAGGAGAGCCGAAGCCAGAGAGGCACCCATGATCACTGTCGCTGCAGAGAGGATAGAGCTATTTTCTTTGACAAAGAGTGAGCGGCCATTATTAATTAAGCGTTTGAACATATAGGGTTAGTTTAAAGTTAAAAGTTAAAAGTTAAAAGTCCATTGTTTTTTTGATTGTATCTTGGTATACTACCGCCCATATGCCAATAACCAAATCAGCGATCAAAAAACAAAGAGTCGACAAAAAGCGTTTTAGCGTCAACGCACCTATTAAGGGTCAGGTCAAAAGCGCCCTCAAAGCTGCGCGCAGCAAACCTACAAAAGAGAGTATTGGTGCATTCTATACCGCCGTTGATCGTGCAGTAAAAAAGAGCCTAATCCCAGAAAGAACAGCCTCACGCTTAAAATCTAGATTGGTTAAGCTGAGTAAGAAAAAAGCCTCGATTTAGTTTTTTTTGTTATAGTGTTACACTTAAGTCATGCAGCTGCCCGCTTTTTTTGGTCGTCGACGTGCGATTAATTTATTACCGAGAGATTCGTTTGAGAGTAGTCAGGCAGGTATAGTGCTAGCGTGGCTTTTGTCCTTTGGCAAATGGGCCGTCATAGTTACCCAACTAATAGTCATGGGTGCATTCTTGTGGCGATTCTCATTGGACCGTGAGCTGACCGATCTAAAAAAATCGATCGCAAAGAATGTGGCGATTATCAAATCTTATGAACAAATAGAGCGAGATTTTGTACTTACGCAAAAGCGCCTCGCCACAGCTAAGACCGTGATTGGTCAACAAAAAGCGATTACCGAAGAGCTTTCAGTACTCGCGAGCTCGACACCAGTTGATGTGTGGTACGAAAAACTTACACTCTCCCCTACTTCGACCACTTTATCTGCATATAGTCGTTCACTACCAGGTTTTAGCCAGTTTTTGTCTAGCGTACAGAGCAATCCAAGATATACCGGAGTGTCAGTCGCCAGGATACAGGATGGCGGAGCCCAAAATGCCCAGATGCAGTTTGAGATTAGTATGAGTAGAGCTAAGGAGAGCGCCAAATGAGCTCGCCACGAAGACTACGCTTAGATCTAATGCGTTACTATCGACTGCCATCGGTACAGGTATCGATTGGCGTCGTTCTCGCTTTGTTTATTACTGCTTTCTTTATTATGTTTGCCATTCGACCTACGTTTGCAACCATCGTGAGCTTGCAAAAAACTATTGTTGAATCAAGAGACACCTTAAAAGAACTAGAGACCAAAGTGTCTGTGCTCGGCAAAGCTTCGACACTACTCGAAAAGATCAAACCACAACTGCCTCTACTAGATAGCAGCATCCCCTCTGATGGTATGAACTATGATGAGATCTCATTCAGCCTCGAAGCACTAGCCCAGAATACCGAGGTCAAGCTCGAGTCATTTACCTTGGGTAGCTCGCTACTGTCATCACGATTGATTAAGGCTTATGAGCCAAATAAAAAGAACGAAGTGATCCCGAGTCCAATAACTATCCGGATAAATGGGACATATCCACAGATTGTCTCTTACCTGAGCAGGCTCGCGAACACCATCAGATTAACTAGTATCGAGAGTGTGGCCATAATTAGAGATGGGACTAGCTCTAGTAAGACTGGGACAGGAGCACTAACGATGACAATAGGTGGCAGTATGTATTACATGGGAGACACTGGGGCGATTACCAAAGCACTAACTACTGAGGGAGGTAAATAGAATGGCTCACCGCACCATGGTAATGGTCAAGAAAACTTACATGCACGTAGGGGTGATTACGCTGGTCACTGCTGTATTGTGGCTAATTATTACTATTTACAACTCAATGACAGCACTCACCGAAGTAGCGGTCGACGCTAATATCAAATCACCTATCAATGCCACATTTGACGAGGCGGTCTTTACCGAAATAACAGGACGAGAGAATTTGAACAGTTTATCTTTTGAAGCACCAGCTAGTAGTGAGAGTGCCGTAACTATAAATGAAGTAGTTGTTGTACCAGAGACTAGTGAGATCCCGGTAGAGGATGCAACAGATGTAAATACTGAGGTATCAACCCCTTAAATGTGATAGCATGAAATTATATTAGATAAGCTCGCTCTATGCTTGGCAAAAAGATCCCCACTATTCTAGCTCTACTTCTCCTCGTATCTATTGGGATATGGGTCTGGATATGGCAAAGAAATAGAGTGGGGGTACTGAGTGGTGAGATAGTGCCACAATCGGTCAAAATCACCAACATTGCAGATAACAAATTTAGTGTATCCTGGACGACTCAGGCACCAACTGTTGGGTATGTAGAGTATGGGAGCGTAGGAGAGAAACTAGACAAACAAAAAGGTGATGATCGTGGGGAGAGCTATGCTGGCCTCACCCACCATATCACCGTGACTGACCTACAGCCTGCGACCAACTATGCATTTAGGATCCTGTCGGGAGAGAAATCCCAACGATTTGATAATAATGGAAGCGTTTATACTGCTCAGACTGGTATTACGATTAGTAGCGTGCCAGCGGCACGGAGCCTTTATGGCAATGTGAGTGGAGCGAGTGAAGATACGATAGTTTATATCGCCCTACCTGATGCGCAGCCGGCATCGATCACTCTTAACTCTAGTGGCTCATATTCCGTACCCTTATCTACTATTAGAAACGGTGACCTAACACAGTTTGTGTCATATGATCCAGCAGCGACTATAGTCGCCCTGACACTAGATAATGGGGTCGCCAAATCAGAAGTAAATGTCTCGACCACCAATATTACCCCTGTGCCAACGATAGCGATGGGACAGAATGCAGACTACCGATCCGCACCAGGACAAGAGGAGCCAGCAGTGTCTCAGATAGCACAAGTGGAGCCACAGACTACTGAACTTATTGAACCAAGTGAACCCTCACCCACAACGACGACACAGCCTGTGGAAATCTTTAATGTAGAGCCACTCTCTAACCCAGAGGTCAACGCGGTAACAACAGGATCTTATACTCTGACCAACCCTGCGGTCGAGGGTGAAGTACTATCGACCACTAAACCAGAATTTAGAGGGACTGGGGCGGCTAATGCATCTATATCTATTTCGGTGACAGGACAAAAAACAGTTAGTGATTCGGTAGTTGTAACTGCTGGTGGCAGCTGGAGCTGGACTCCAGCCATCGCCCTATCACTAGGCAAGCAAAAGATTACACTCTCTTATAAAGATAAAGATGGGAAGGCACAGACAATAGTGCGAAACTTTAGTGTGACTGCTGCGACAACTACTAGCGAACCAGCGTTCGTTTCGACCCCATCGGCGAGTACAACTACTACTATTGCAACAGCTTCACCACGAACTAACCTCCCAGCGACTGATAGTGGTGTTCCTGTTACAGGTGTAATGACTCCTATGCTATTGACGGGAGCGTTAGGGTTTGCCATTATGGTAGTAGGCGCTTTACTACTAGCGCTTTAGGTTGATGACTATGACTGACCCAAATACACCAACACAACCAACAAATAATCCACAAGATTTGATCGATCAGGCACTCGGAAGTACTCCTACTCCAGCGGTGACTCCTGATCCCACGCCTACCCTACCAGTACCAGAACCTCTTACTCCTACAGCTGCAGTTACAGAAGAAGCTCCGATGAGCACAGAGACAGTATTGCCACCCACAGAGTCTGTTCCCACCGAGCTTACAGCTACCCCAGATGTTGCTCCTATTATGAGTGAGCCACCAGTAGATACCAAACCAATGGGTGAGGATATGCCATTAGCCTTTGCTGGAATGCCTGCTGATGTAGCTGCTGATGCGAGCATGAGCAATGCGACTGCTCCAGTTATTGAACCAGTAAATAACGTAGTACCCCCAATCTTGACCAATCCCGCTCCAACCGCGCCAGTAAATAAGAGCAAGGGTGCAGTGTCTAAAGTAAAAATGGTAGTTGTAGCAGTTCTTGCATTTTTGGGTATAACAGGCGGAGTAGGTCTATATGCATACCAGAGATATGGAACTATAGAGCCTGCAACTATCGCGGTAATTGGTGACAAATCTGCGGCAGAATGTAATGGATGCTCATGCGACACGCCTGGATGTGGCGGAGGATGGCTAAAAATGGTAGGTGGGCAGTGTAAAGTCAGTGGTATTTGTAATAGCGATAAACCTATAAAAGATACCCCCAAACCACCAGATCCTTCCACTCCAGATGAAAAAGCAGGATCACCTGGAAATTGTGGAACAGGCTACGAGTGGTGTGGTGGAGGTATCAGCAAGTGTGTCTCATTCGGCGCTTTGTCATCAGCTGGAGGTGGGTGCAATAAATATGGGGAAAAAGTTTATGGTATTCCTACCACATATGGTGCAAACCCAGGCAAAGGTGCTTGTGACCCAGCAAAAGTAGCTAGTGGACTCCATACCCAGTGTGGTCCTAGTGAATGTGGTGGAACAGAAACATACTGCTTTGACCGGCCAGGCTCTTGTAATAGCACTCCCATAGTTAGACTAGATCATAGTGTAGTTGATACTGGGATGTGTGGATTGGTGGGATCCAAGGTTGCTGGTGTCTTTAAGGAGTATGAAGGTTTATTTAATGCGGATGGATCACTAAAGTATAACTATTTCTGTGATTTAAACGGATGTCAAACCAGTGATGCTTCTTGTGTAGTTGTCCACTATAAATGCAAAGGTACAGTGACAGGTAATTCTTGTACTGACTCTAGCTCAGCATATATAAAAGATAGCATGACAACAGGAACTTCTAAAACCTTTAGTAATAAATGTGGCACTGTAGAACAAATCGATGTAACATGTGGTGGTTATAAAACGTCACGAACTAGAATTAATCCAGAGTGTACAGAGGCAGAATCTACCCCTAACCCGTCTCCCACACCTACTCCCTCTGTCCCTGTAGTTAGCACTCTGATGTGCTCTAACTTGACTCGAACACCTACCACTACTCCAGCTGTCGGTGACAAAGTGACATTCACCTGCGTGGGCGCATCAGTACCTGCCGGAAGCGTGAATCTCAGTTACAAGTTCCGCTATAGTCTAAACAGTGGCTCATACATCAACCTTACCAACAAGACAGCTACTACTTCAGAACTGACTATCGCCGCCTGTGGTAACTATAGCGTAGAGTGCCAGGCGTGTGGCACAATTAATGGAGTACTTACCTGTGATCCTAATTGGGCAGGAGCAACAACACAATGAAACCACTATCGCCAACACTCAAAAAATCTCTTCAGATCGGTCTAGCAGCATTTGCTGTGATTACGATCTCACTCGGTGTAGTTTATTTGGTTAGACAGCCTTCAACAACTCGCCCCACGCCTACCCCATCACCAAAAGTAGCGATGAGCACCTCCACACCTGTTCCGGTCGGAATCAACGAAGTAATACCAGCAGCAAAAGCAAAATGTTCTTTGACCTTTACGGTTGCTTGTGCTGGCTCACCATCACCCTCACCTTCTTTATCTCCTTCCCCTTCTCCATCAGGCACTCCTATGGTTTATGTATCGCCCTCACCTTCTACCCCTGCCTCAGCTGACCTAGACTGTGTATCCAAAGAAGTATATGCTGACGACGCGAGGAACCGCGCTGGATTCTATTACTTAGAGTCACGCATAGCAGAAGCATCATCCCTCGCTTCTGGTACGACGGTAGTCTACAGTATTATTGCCAAGAACCATGGTGGATCAACCGTTCCTGATACCAAGATCACCGACACATTATCTTCTAACCTAACATTTGTAGACGCTGACTCGGACTGTACCTTTGATAGTGCAACTCGCACCGTTACCTGCACGATCGGCACCTTGGCAGCGGGAGCACAGGCTCAAAGGTCTATCAGAGCTCGTATCAACGTCTCATCCAACACCTCTATTGCTAACACTGCCGAAGTATTCTCTAGTAACGGTCAGAGGAATAGCTGTAGCGTCCAACTAGATGCAACCGGCAAGATCGTGACTCCTCCATCTCCAGTACCAACAGAGCTACCTGTTGCAGGTGTGTTTGAGGTCACAGCCGGGACGATCGGAGTCGGAGTAGTCTTCCTCATCCTCGGCGCACTAGGACTTCTTCTCTTATAACATTACTTCCAGGTAGGAAAGAACTTAAACAAGGTATCCCAGTACCCTACCGGGAGCGGATAGCCATAGAGCATTGGGGAGACGAATAGTAGGGACAAGATCAAAGTGAAAAGGGACAGGTACATGATTTTTTTGGGGAGTGTGAGGAGCCAACTAGCGAGGATTGGGAGCAAAAATATCGCACTGGGTAGGTAGTGATAGTAGAACATGATCCGAGGGGAGATAACCCACGGTAAAAAGAGAATGAAGTACAACGTATAAAGTAAGAAGTATGGGAAGCGGCGAATAAGCGGTAACTGAAGAATGAGAGCGACCAAACCTAACCAGAGAATTAGCGGGTTAGCGTGCACGTAGATGTTACTGATCACACCCTCACCATACTGCACCCAGTACCACACAGGCCGTGCACCAAAGATCCACTGCAGCGGGGTGGACTGATAGCCGTGAGTCGCTACCAGGGTCGTATGGTAATACCACATCTGCCTATGCAGCTCCCACCACTGTGCCCAGGTATGACCTGCGAGGATAAATGGGGCGAAAGTCAGGACGTAGACTGCGAGAGCGATCAAGACGTAGCGTATTGCAAATAGGAGATGTTTGAGGTAGTGAGTGAAATTTTGTTTAGAAAAGAATGAGTTGTTGTAACAGTAGAGTAGAGCTAGTGGTATAGCACCATAGAGCGCGCTCCATTTGCTACCGAGAGCCAGACCATATAAGATGGCGGTAATTTTCCACCTGGATTTGACGGCGGCATAGAGAGCCCAAAGATAAAAAGTTAGCATATAGCTATCGTTCATCGCAATACGAGACTGAGCGATGTGAGTCCCCTCGATAGTCATGAGAAATGACGAGAGGAGTGCGAGATTATTGTTATTGGTGAGTCGTTTTACAAAGAGGTACAGACCTAGGATGCCGAGCACCCCCATGACAGCAGAGCCCACACGGTACCCCAGCTCCCCTTCGCCTAGTAATAGCATACCTAGGACCATCCCGTATTTGGCGACTGGAGGGTGTGTCCATTCGTAGGCTACTCCCTCGGGTGGTTTGGTCCACCACTCCCAAGCTTCGACATGATTATTTAGGTACTCTCTCGCGGTAAAGCCGTGATAGACCTCGTCAAAAATATAGGCTTGGGGATGTGAGAGATTAACAAAGCGTAAGAGTGAGGCGAATACTAAAATCACCATCAAGAGCTTATTACTTCTGATGAGACTGATAAACTTTTGAGATATGTCAGGAACCATCGTAGTTATTAAGAGAGAGAGCGCGGAGAGCACGGTTGCGTAAGAGGTAATAATAGTTACCCAGATCGGGAATGGCCAGATTTGATTGTTCATGACCCAGGAAAAAGCGGAGTAGAGGTTGAGGATGTAGCAAAAACTTAGAATTGTGTAATGGGTAATGAGCTTGGGATTATTGACTAGTGCAATGACTAAGAAAGGTAGTCCAAAGAGGAGATGTCGCTCGTGCATCCGAGAGGTCACGGTGTAGAAGATGATTAGAATGAGTGCACTTAGCGTATAACTATATTTTGAATCAAAGCCACGCTTTGCCCAAGCTTTAAATATTAACAATAGCGAAGTAAAGAACAAAAACAAACCAAAAGCATGACCCGAGATGCCGAGGAGAGTTAGGTTGTCGGGGACCCAAGCGATGTTGCCTGTAATCGTCCAGAGATTCCAGGCGTTGATACTAAGGTAGGGGTAGGTGCCAGCCTGCTCTGTTGCACGAGAGTACATGAATGTTATTACTTCCCATGGCATTTTGACAAAAGGGAGAGCTGTCAAAAAGAATATCGTTCCGGAGTAGAGCGGGAACTGCCATGCCTGCTTTTTTTTGATCGCGACTATCCAGAGGATGGGTGAGATCAGGAGCATAATGGACTTGTATGCAACAGCTAGACCATAAAGAATTGCAGCTATGAGGGACGTCTTTGGAGTTAAGATCTTGGGAGTAACAAGGCAGGATAGCGAGAGTAGTGCGAGGAGGCTCGGGATAGCGTCGACCTGGCCCCAATAGGTAGTGTTACCAATGAGCGCGGGTGAGAGTAAGAGTAAAGCAATAATAAATTTATTTTTCAGACCTGTTGTGCGGATAACTAAACCTAAGAGTATGAGTTCGATCACTGTGTTAAATGATTTGAAGACGAGCGTAAAGTCGAGAGAAAAGAGATTGCTAATATGTGCTGGAATTGCAAAAGTCAGGATCGGGAGAGGCAAGTAGTCCGACCAGATACTACCAAAGAAAGATTGTGGACCGACTGTGAGAAAGTGTGAACCCCAGGCATGATAAGTGCCGATATCATAGGGCTGAGCCGGGAGAGTGAGACCATGGAGACGAACACCGAGAGCAGTGAGTGCTATCAGGAATAAAAGATAATGAGACTTAAAGATTTTCCAAAACATATTCGCTTACTTTGGCCCAGCTACCTTGTGGGATCAGGACCCATTGACCAGCGTAAGGAGCCAGATTCTTTGGGTTATATAACAAACTCTCGATGGTCACACTTTTGATCTCATCAAAATTAAGACTTAGTCCCAGCTTGGTAAATGAAGAGATTGCTGATTCGTTGATATCTGTCTTGATCGAATCACTAAGTGCTTTTTTGAGTGTGGAGATGCGTTCTGAGTTAAAGACTGTACTGCGTGAGATGAGGCTACTAATAAAAGCTCTGATTACTTTTTGCTGTCTCCTGCTCCTGGCAAAATCGGTCCCTTCGTCACCTAGTGCGTGGCGAGAGCGCACATATTTGAGCGCGGTCACCCCATCCATTTTTTGGGTGCCTGCTTCAAAATGGAGGTGTTCGTATCTATCTGCTTCGGGTTCGGCATTTTCTTTGCCGGGGATAGGGTATTTGTAGTCGTCAAAAGTTTGATCAACGGTTACCGTAATACCTCCGACCGCATCGATTGCTTTGATAAAGCCAGAAAAATCGATTAGCAAACTGTAATGGATCTTAAGGCCAGTAACTTCTCCTAGTGCCTCTTTGAGTTTGGTTAACCCACTCCCTGGTTCTGCCTTGTTGCTATAGTAATAAATGCTATTAATTTTGGCACGATAAGAGGTTAAATAAATATCTCTCGGGATACTAATGAGAGTGATTTTTTTTGAGTCGTGGTGAATGGATGCGATCAGAATACTGTCGGTTAACTCCCCTCCCTCGTGACCGGCTCCGCCCACACCCAGGAGAGCGATATTGGTGCGACCAGCTGTAGTATCTAGAACCTCGATCGGGGGCTGTGTAATGCCACGGGTATAATCCAACGCTTCTTGACTTTGTCTAAACCAAGAAGCGGCGGCAAGCATGAGAGCTACCAAGATAGAGAGAATAATCGGTAATTTAGCGCGCATGGGATACGGTTTCGATTATCTGGTTGAGATGGGATGGGTCAAGACTAGCGGTCGCGACTAGGACACCATTAATAGAAGTTTTTAGGAGTGTTGCGATATTATCTGGGGTGACACTACCACCATAGAGAACTGGAGCATCTGCATAGCGGCGGATCATAGCTAGGGTATCCTCGATAACATCAGCTGGAGCTGCGACTGTGCCGCCGATATCAGCTGGTGGCTCAAAACAATAAATACAATCATTTTGGATCCCGTCATCGAGGGCGGCAAACTGAGGCTCTATATCTTCCCGGGAAACGCAGATAGCAGGTATGATGCCGACTGATAATAACTCCCGAGCTTTGTTGGCCACATCAACTGCGGTTTCGTGGAAGTAGCGCCTACGCTCGGTATGGCCGATGAGCGCATATTTTATGCCATATTCTTTGAGCTGAGCG
>CAZSVV010000011.1:0-10189 GCA_964610445.1 uncultured Pseudomonadales bacterium
AGAGATATCGTCAAAGATATAATTAGTGGTATACCTAGTGGCGCGCGTCGCAAAGTGGTGGTCGAGCTAGATCGAAGTGTTGCGATCGATCGCGCCATCAACGAGTTTGCAAGACCTGGTGACTGGGTGGTATCCTGTGGCAAGGGACACGAAAACTCGATGAATCTCGATGGCTGGACCGAGACACCTTGGTCAGACCAAAAAGCTATGGAAGATGCGCTAAACAATAAAAATAACCGCCGCAATCGTCCTAGCTGCTGGTCGCGGGACCAGGATGAAAGCCAAAAAGAAAAACAAAGTAGCCTTTAATCTCCATGGCAAGCCAATGGTTGCACACACTGTAGATCACCTGAGAGAGGCTGGAGTTGCACAGATTATTGCAGTCGTCGGTTTTGCAGCAGAGAGTGTCCGGGAGGCGCTAGGGGATAGCGTAGAGTACGCGACCCAGAGTGAGCCGCTAGGTACAGGTCATGCATTAAAAGCTGCTCTCCCTAATCTAAAACCAGACATCGACACTGTCTTAACTGTCTACGGCGATGACTCTGCATTTTATCCAGTATCACTCTACCAGGAGATGGTCCAAGAATTGAGAGAAAAACAGTGCGATCTCCTGTTCTTAACTATTCACAAAGATGATCCTACTGGTCTCGGTCGGATTGTCAGGAGCCAGAACGGGGATGTGGAGAGGATCGTCGAAGAAAAAAACGCAACTGACGAGGAGCGCAAAATCCAAGAGATTAACACAGGTTTCTACTGTTTTGATAGATCTTTCTTAGAAGAATATATTGATCAGATCAAAAAAAATCCGTTGACTGGCGAGTATTACGCAACAGATATGGTCGAGATCGCACTGAATAATCAAAAAAAAGTCTCCGCCTATTTTCGACCTGACAGTTCTATCTGGCACGGCGTGAATAATAGGAGTGATTATTCTAGAGCTCAAAAGAAAGCTAGTAATGCCTAAGAGTGTGTACTTTATCGGGATCAAGGGAGTCGGTATGACTAGCCTTGCTCTTGCCATGCAGGATGCAGGTTGGGTAGTCTCGGGTAGTGATACCACCGAAGTCTTTATTACCGATGATGTTTTGACTAAGCGTAATATCAAAATCTCACTGCTAACTGATCCTATTCCCCCTTGTGACCTCATCATCCACTCTGCTGCTTATCCCGTCCCGGTTACTAGCATCCCCACCCAGACATTAGCTCAGGCACTAGCAGATTTTGTCGAGAGTCGCCGCGTGATTGCGGTCGCGGGTGTTGGTGGTAAGACCACAACCAGTGCCATGCTAGCTGCACTTTTTCATGACGCGGGTCGTGACGTCGGCTACTACGTTGGCACCAGTACTATTGCCGGGCTAGGTGGTCCAGGACACGCAGGCACCGATCCCTACTACATTATCGAAGCAGATGAATACGCAATCAGTAAGACTGATCCACGTCCCAAATTTGCACTCCTGAGCCCTGAGATCGTGATCACGACTAACATCATCCACGATCACCCCGATATCTACCCAAGTGAGGATGACACACTTAGAGCATTTTCTGACCTCATCGCACGCATCCCAGCAGACGGGACCTGGATCTACAACGATACCGATCCTCTGACCCTACAGATCCTGAGTAATCTGAATCCTACGTGTAAACTTTTACCTTACAACTTGAACCTAGAGCCTATTGAGCTTTCTGTCTTTGGCGATCAGAACCAGCTAGATGCTCAAGCTGCAGTCCAGGCAGCTGTTGCTGCAGGCATAGGTAGTGAACAAGCAAGGCATTCGATTATGGCCTATCGTGGGGCAGGTAGGCGTCAGGAGAGCCATGGCACGGTAGCAGGACGACTCCTCTATGATGACTATGGCCATCACCCAAAAGAGATAGGTGTCACGGTTAATTCGTTCAAACAAAAATTTCCAAAGAGTAGAGTCTTACTAGTTTTTGAGTCACACACCTATACGCGCACCGAGAGTTTGCTCTCCGAGTTTGCTCAAGCGATATCAGCCGCTGATCTAGCATTTATCATGCCCATATTTGAGTCAGCTCGGGAGAAAGGGCAACCCCATCAGGTCACTCCCGAGTCATTTGCGGCGCTCATCCCCAGAGCTACTCCCTTAACCTGGGACAATGCTGCGGAGACTGTCTGGCAGGCGAGTCGAGAGGGTGATATCATCCTCACCATGGGAGCCGGTTTTGTCTACAAACTACACGAACAATTTAAGAAAATATGAATATTCAAACTCAAGTAAATCTAGCCAAACATACTTATTTCAAACTAGGCGGTCCTGCTGACTTTTTTGTCGAAGCTAAGACCAAAGAAGAGTTAATCGAAGCTGTTAGATACGCAATCGATCAAAAACTCCCTTATCTGGTACTCGGGGGAGGGAGCAACGTGTTAATAGGTGACTTGGGCTTTCACGGATTGGTTATCAAAAATAGAACTAGTGGGGTCAAAATAAAAGGGTTTGCAGGGGGAGTTGATAAAGGAAAGGTCGATCTCAAAGAAGCAATTATCGAATCAGATAGTGGTGTCACCGCCAATTATCTCATCCGCTACACGCTCGACGAAGGCCTCGCCGGACTAGAGGATATGCTAGGACTCCCTGGCACTGTGGGAGGCGCAGTTTACAACAATAGTCATCACTTGGACAAGCTCTGGGGAGATCATATAGTAGAGGTAGAGGTCTTAGATCTCGAGGGTAAGATCAAAAAATATACTCAAAAAGAATGTCAATTTGATTATGATTATAGTATTTTTCACAAGACCAAAGAAACTATTCTTTCTGCAAGTTTTCAGTTGAAAAGAGGAGATAAAGCTGCGCTCTGGGAGATTGCCACTGCCGCAGTCAAAAGACGAAGTTCTACTCAGCCACTGGGCAAACCTAGCTCGGGATGTATGTTCAAAAACATTAGTCTAGCCGACCGTATGCGTCTAGGTGTCCCAACCGCTTCGGCTGGATACTTAATAGACAAAGCAGGGCTCAAAGGACTCAGTGTTGGCGGCGCTGTAGTCAGCGACATTCACGCTAACTTTATAGTAAATGAAGGCAGTGCAACAGCAACCGAAGTATGGGACCTTGTAACTCAAGTGAAAGCAATAATTAAAGAAAAATTTGGCGTTGACCTGGTCGAAGAAGTCATCGCAATTGGCACAAATTAACAAACTCGGATACAATTCGTTTACTGTTTAATATTTACGATTTTCAGATTTCGAATTTGTTTAGAATTTCGAATTTCTGATTTTGGATTTAACATGTTATGACAGATTTTCATATCACAGGTGGTACACCACTCAAAGGGGCAGTAAGATTGGGTGGAGCCAAAAATGCTAGTTTCAAACTCTTAATTGCAGCTGCTTGTGGCGAGGGCGAGTCTCGTCTGCTCAATATGAGTAAGATCGGCGACGTCGAAGTGACCTACAAAACACTCGAGGCAATTGGGGTCAAGGTTAGTCGTCCTGGTGATAACACAGTCTATGTCGTGGGTGATACCCTAAGTACTCATATAATCCCCAAATTTACTGGTGAAAAAACTCGTGCCGCTACTCTCTTTGCCGGACTACTCTTAAACAAAAAGAAAAAAGCCATCATCCCACTGCCTGGCGGATGTGCGCTGGGTGATCGACCAATCGAGCGCCATCTAGATGGCTTTACTGCCATGGGCGCTATCGTTAACTTAACCGAGATTGGGATCGAGATGACAGCACCAACAGGCTTGCACGGCGCCACCTATCGCTTCCCCAAAAAGTCCCACACCGGCACCGAAGCACTAATTATTGCTGCAGTTCTCGCTGATGGTAAGACTATACTCGAGAATGCAGGACTCGAGCCAGAGATCGATGACATGATCTCATTCTTCAACAAAATGGGTGCCAAAATCACTAGGCATCACGACGTGATCGAGATTATAGGAGTCAAAAAACTATACGGTGCCACCCACTACGTCATGCCAGATCGCAACGAAGCTGTCTCCTATGCCTGTATGGCCATAGCCACAAAAGGGGACATTATCGTTGAAGGTGCAAAAGCTGAGCATATTGGTGCATTTTTGACCAAACTCGAAGAAGTTGGTGGAAGGTATGAGAAATCAGATTATGGTATCCGATTTTGGTATGACAAGCCACTAATTGCGGCAGATATCATCACCTCAGCGGAACCTGGTTTTATGACTGATTGGCAGCCACTCTGGACCACCATGATGACTCAGGCTACTGGAGTGTCAAACGTAGTCGAAGCCGTGACACAGCACAGGTTGGCTTTTACAGAGCAGTTAGTCGAGATGGGGGCAAGTATCGAATATTTTGATCCGAGTCCCAGTGACCCTACCGAGTTTTATCAGTTTAACTACCCCGAAAAAGTAGCTTATCCACACGCTGCACGTATCACTGGCCCATCACTATTTGTCGGGCGTGAGCTCACCGTCCCAGATCTAAGAGGCGGCGCTACTCTAGTTATGGCAGCAATTATGGCCGAAGGGGAGAGTGTGATCCACAATGTCGAGCTAATTGATCGGGGATACGAAAAGTTTGACGAGAGGTTGAGCCAGCTCTCCGCCAACATTACGCGTAAATAAGTTTAGTTTACAAATTATGAGGATCTACGTAGCTCATTCAACAAGTTTTGACTACAAAGAGGAGCTTTATCTTCCTATACGCCAAAGCGATCTAAATAGTCAGCATCGTTTCATACTCCCTCACGAGCATAGTAATGATCCGTACGATTCTAAGATGTTAATTTCTACTGCACAGGTAGATTTGATTGTCGCAGAAGTCTCGTATCCATCGACTGGTCTTGGTATAGAACTAGGATGGGCAGATAGCTGCGGCATTCCCATTGTTTGCGTACACCGTGCAGACTCCAAACATTCGGGATCATTGAAGGTGGTTACTGACAAAATAGTTAGTTACACTTCTCATGATGATTTGATTAGAGGATTAGAGGACATTCTCAATATAACGTAGATTGAACATCTCAACTTCTCCTTTGCTAGAATTTGACTTTAATACTCGAAAACCTGATAACTCTTGCTATGTAATATATAATTGCTCGAACAATATTAATCTAATTATTTGGTGTTATATGAAGATTGGTGGCGAGCAAGAATTTTTCTGTCCAGAAGCTAATCGAGATGTAGTGGGTGATCTAGGTGGTACCTCTCTAGAAGGAACATCAGTTTTTAACTGTTATTATGATTCTGGATTTGTAAATATTCCCCTAGCAGAATTGGCTACTGGCTCGTTAGTAACTGTCCAGAATAGGCACAACGAAAGTATGTTATTTATTATGGCAACCTGTAGAGAGCTTAAAGATGGCACGTGTCCATTCCAGTCGCACTGCTCAGGTAAGGTAATTATAGCTCCTCAGACAGATGAAACATGCGTGGCAGCTGGCATGTATTCTAAAGAATAAAAGACCTAATGTTGCTGTATACTACCTCTATATGCAGAACAAACTCATCTCATTTTCGCATGCTATCCGTGGAGTAAAAACAGCTCTTATTACCCAGTCTAACGTCCGGATTCACCTAATTATTGCTGTACTAGTCAGCCTATTTGGATACTACTTAGGTCTAAGCACCGAAGAACTAATTGAGATTATACTAGTTGTTGGCCTGGTACTCGTTGCAGAAATGATCAACACTGCTATCGAGTTTACCTGTAACGCCATAACTACAGAGATAAACCCAGATATCAAAAAAGCCAAGGATGTCGCCGCTGGATCAGTTTTGGTAGTATCAATCCTAGCAATTATTATTGGTGTAATTATTTTTACTCCAAAAATACTGTCTCTCCTATGAGCTATCAACTATTAACTATTAACTATTAACTATTAACTATTATGAATACACTCCTCGGTTTTTTACTTTTTAGCTTTACCATTAACGCCGCGCTCATTGTCCCTTTTATCAATATTCTCTACTCCCTCAAATTCCAGAGACCCAGCCAAAAAACGTCCGATTTTATGGGTGTGATCAACAATGTCTATAACAAACTACACAAGAAGAAAGCAGG
The DNA here is from genome assembly GCA_964610445.1 of uncultured Pseudomonadales bacterium. Lineage (GTDB taxonomy): Bacteria > Patescibacteriota > Microgenomatia > UBA1400 > UBA12108 > GWF. The sequence goes on from CAZSVV010000011.1 coordinate 6,002, forward strand.
TGTGCCTGTCGGCGGAGGCCTCCTGATCATCATCACCACCTGTCTACTATACATCTTAGTTACCGGCATGCTCAAACTAGTGGGTGCGCCCATGGGTAGCGTCTACCCGATGCAGCAAGAGGTTAATGTCATATTTGCTACCTTTATCCTCTTTGGACTCCTCGGGCTTTACGATGACATAATGAAGTTCTTTGGTAAAAGTTCCGGACTAGTAGGGATTAGCATGAAAGCAAAGCTCGCCATCCAGGTGGTTCTCGCCTTAGGCATTAGTTACTATCTCTACAGCATCATGGGTATCAGCATTATCAATATCCCTTATCTCGGAGTCTGGAATTTGGGATGGTTCTTTGTTCCTTTTGCTTCATTTATTATCGTAGCCTTTAGTAACGCGGTTAACATTACCGATGGTCTAGATGGCCTAGCCCCAGGTCTTCTCATGATTACGCTCTTTGCACTTACTCTAATTGCTGCATCTATTCTCGATACACCTATCTCCTTGTTCTTAGCACTCTGGCTAGGTGGCCTTATAGCTTTCTTATACTTTAATACCTATCCGGCTCGTATCCATCTAGGTGATGTTGGCGCACTATCTTTTGGTGCTACTCTCGCAGTTATTGCGCTTTTGCTTGGCAAAGTAGTTGCAGTCGTAGTTATTATTGGAGTCTTTATTTTGGAGATCGCAACTTCTAGTATTCAGATGTTTGGCAAAAGGTACTTAGGTCGCAAACTAGTGCCTATCTCTCCATTCCATCTCTGGCTCCAGCTCATCGGCTGGGAAGAACCCAAGATTGTCGCCCGTAGCTGGCTAGCTGGTATTATCTTGGCTCTATTTGGTCTTTGGTTAGCCTTTATTTAGATATGCTTAAGAGTCCACTAATTGTTTTTGACTCAGGTATCGGTGGCTTCTCTATTCTCAAAGAATTAACCCAATACGACGTCCGTATACTCTATTATGCCGATCAGGCTCACTTCCCCTACGGCGACAAATCAATAGATTACTTAAACAACCGATTTGTCGAGCTCGCAAAAATTTTTGAAAAGTATAATCCATACGCGGTAGTAGTCGCCTGCAATAGCGGTACAGTGACCGCGCTACCTTATTTGAGGTCCGCGTTATCAGTCCCAGTGTTTGGGGTCGAGCCAGTGACCAAGATGCTCAAGGATCACGTGAATCCTGTAGTTTGGGGGACTAAGGTAACGACTAACTCCGGCGTCGCCAAAGAGTTACGGCTCACTCATGGCGAGTACATCAAATATTACACACCAGTTGGCTTAGCTAGCGCGATAGAGCAAAACGACACAGTCGCAATAAATACAATATTAAAGAAAGCAGTAACTGAGTTAAATCAGGTAGACGCGATCGGCTTATCATGCACCCACTACCCACTTATCAAACCCTTGATTCAAGAGTATTTTCCTAGTGTTACGCTTTATGATCCTTCGAGTGCTGTAGCTTTGCATGTAGCACGCACACTAAAACTAGACAAGCGTGCCACGACTAAACAGTGTGTAGTCGAGTACGAGAGTAGTGCGAGCGTGTTAAGATTACAGGAGCAGGCTCGGAGGTATGGTCTATGACAATCCACGAATATTTACAAGGTAAAAAGATTTTGGTGTTCGGTATCGGCCGCCAAGGCGGCGGGTTAGGTGATGCTAACTACTTGGCAAGTCATGGCTACACAGTCCGTGCGACCGACATGAAAACTATGACCGAGCTCGGGTATACCCAAGCTGACTTTGAAGCGAGCCTAGAGCTCACTCTCGGAGAGCACAAAGAAGCAGATATCGATTGGTGTGACATACTCATCAAAAATCCTGCAGTGCCGGATGATCACCCTCTGTTATCGCGCGCTAGAACCCGTGGGGTAGAGGTCGCTACAGCGATCTCGCTCTTTGTCAAATATGCGAGCGTCAAAACTATAGGCATCACTGGTACTCGTGGCAAAACCACCACTACCGCCCTTATATATCAGATCTTGGACCGTAATAGTCCTGGGACAATTATTTTGGGTGGCAATATCCCAGGCACCTCCGGATTATCATTATTTGACCAGAGTATGGGTAAAGAATACGCTGTTCTCGAGCTCTCTTCATTTCAGCTCCACTCATTCCATGATCTACAGGTTTCTCCTACCTATTCAGTTGTGACCAACCTTTATCCAGATCATCTCAATCGCTACCCGGATATGCAGAGTTATGCTGCTGATAAAACAGCAATAGTTAAGTATCAAAAAGTACCAGGGTTTAATGTTTATAACCAAGATAACGAGGGTAGTGTGGAGATCGCGAGTCACTCTAGTGTCACTAAATATCCATACACTTCGAGCCAGGCCAGAAGCTATCAGACAAAACTCGTAGGTGATCACAACCAGAGTAATATTGCAGCAGCAGTAGTGTTATGCCAAAAACTGGGAGTGAGTGATGATGTTATCCGAGCAGCTGTGTCTGATTTTAAGGGAGTCCCACATCGACTCGAACTAGTGCGAACATTACGAGGTATCAATTTTGTTAACGATACAACCGCAACCACTCCGGTGGCCGCACTCATTGCACTGCGCGCTATCAAAGGCGACGTTATCTTGATCTGTGGAGGAGAGAGTAAAAAACTTCCTCATGAAGATTTTGTGAAAGAGATCATAAGTAATGATCGCGTGAAAAAGGTAATATTCTTGGGTAGTCATCACATCCCAGATTTTACCGAGGCGATAGCAAAGAATGCAGCTCATAAAATCGCAGGTCAACTAGATTCGATGGATAAAACAGTAAAGCTAGCTAGCGAGCTAGCGAAGCCAGGCGATAGTGTCTTATTATCACCAGGTTTTGCCTCCTTTGATCTCTTCAAAAACGAGTTTGACCGGGGGGACCAATTTAATACTCAGGTACTCGCTCTGTCATAACCACTGTGTGTCGTATATCATGAAATGATGAAGCTCACACGGTCCCTTAGTATCACTCTCTCATCTCAAATAATTATCACTACTTTAGTACTCCTTGCGTTTGGCCTAGTTATGATAGGGAGTGCTAGTGTCGCCGAGGGGGCACGTGACTTTGGTAACAAATGGCACTTTGTGCTCCTTCAGCTCAAATGGGCAGCTGCCGGGGGAGTACTCTCGTTCGTCATCTCTCGCATTCACCCAGGGTTATGGCAAAAACTTGCTGTTCCTATACTCGGAGTTGGTGTCCTACTCTTGTTCCTCGTTATCATCCCAGGTATCGGTACCAAGGTTTTGGGTGCTAGGCGCTGGCTAGTACTACCAGGCATCGTCCTGCAGCCATCCGAGCTAATCAAATTGGTTCAGGTTATTTATCTCTCAGCTTGGATGACTTCACGGCGTGTAACCCTTACTCAATTTATGGCATATGTGGCAGTAATAGCAGGCTTGATTATGCTCCAGCCAGATCTCGGGACTACCTTAGTTGTTAGTGGTCTCGCGATCTCCCTCTATTTTATCACTGGCTATCCAGTAAAGCAGCTCATGACTATCGTGGGTGTAGCTGTCATGGCGATAATCATGTTTATCGGTAGTAGTAGTTACAGAATCGACCGAGTCAAAACTTTCCTAGATCCCACCCACGATCCACTCGGTAGCTCTTATCATATTCGGCAGGTTATCCTAGCTCTAGGGTCTGGTGGAGCAACGGGCGTTGGTATCGGTCGCTCACGTCAAAAATATGAGTATTTGCCCGAGAGCACTACCGACAGCATTATTGCAGTAGCCGGTGAAGAGCTAGGCTTTGTTGGAATAAGTATAGTTATGATCACCTTTATTTACCTGATAAGTCGCATCTTCAAAGTCGCTGCTGCGTGCAAGCACCCCTTTAACTCGGCGCTCGCGGCAGGCGTAGGGAGCTGGATCAGTCTACAGGTAGTCCTCAACCTAGCAGCCATGGTCGCACTCACGCCGCTAACAGGTGTGCCGCTCCCTCTAGTCTCCTATGGTGGCTCTGCTCTCATGACTATCCTCATGGGTATAGGTTTGGTCATTGCTGTCGCGCGTGTCGAAAAAGTCTAGTTAATCTATGTGTTTATTGGTATATCATTAGACTATGCCTAGCTTTGTCTTTACCGGTGGTCACCACAACAGTGCTCTAGTTCTAGCTCAGTATTTTGTGAGCAACAAGCACACTGTTTACTGGTACGGTCACAAAAAAAGTAGTCGGGGGGATCAAAATGACTCGGCAGAGTAT
>CAZSVV010000011.1:10199-21238 GCA_964610445.1 uncultured Pseudomonadales bacterium
AAGTGTGACAGAGATACTCAAGATCCCTGTTGGTTTTTTTAACGCGCTCAAACTGCTTAGTAGTCACAGACCTAAAGCTGTCATCTCTTTTGGTGGTTACCTGGGGGCAACTACTGCACTCGCTGCATTTGTACTCGGTATCCCGGTATTCCTGCATGAGCAGACCGTCGTAGCCGGCAAGGCAAATAGATTGATAGGTGCTATCGCGCGCAGGGTATATCTAACCTGGGATAGTTCTCAAAAATTTTTCCCAGTCAAAAAAACACTCGTAGTAGGACTGCCACTACGTAAGAGTATCCTGAGTGCAAAAGCCAAAGCGTTCTTTAGTAGGAGACGTCCCACTCTCTTAGTCATGGGCGGCAAGCAGGGTGCGCACGTTATTAATAGTTTTATCTTTAACAATCTCTCTGCTCTACTACAGCACTTTAATATCATCCATCAAACCGGCACTAGTAGCAAAACCCGTGATTTAGAAAAAGCGATATCACTTCAGGATAGCTTAGGCTCGCTCGCTGATTGTTATCTACCTGTCGGATATATTAGTGTGAATGACATAGGCTCCTATCTAAAGAGTGCCGATTATTATCTAGGCAGATCAGGTGCTCATATCATCTATGAGCTAATGCTCTTGAAGCTCAAGTCTATTCTGGTTCCTCTACCGAGTACTCACCAGTCCGAGCAGCAGAAAAATGCCAACGAGCTAGTTAGCCTTAATCAGGGGATCATAATCAATCAGTCAGAACTAGAAATAAACAAGATTGTCGCAGGGTTTAAGGATTTAACAAAGGCAGTACCCATCAAATCTAGCCTGCCTAGTGATGCGACAAAAAGGATCTACGATGATATCCAATCCTGCCTCTAAATATTTTGTCGCTACCAGCCAGTTCTTGCTCCCAACAGCTGCTATAGCTCTCTCTATAGCCACCATTTATTTAACTTTCTTTTCAAGCTATTTTAAGATCACAGATATAGAATGTTACCAGGATGTAGACGAGCCTTGTCAAAATGGCTTTTTACTCAAAGACCAAGATCAGTTTTTGGGTCAAAATATCTTTTTGCTCGATACAGAGGCGATGGCACAAAGGCTAAAAAAAGGAGATCCTACTATCCGTTCCCTAGAGTACATAAAGACTCTCCCAGGTAAGCTGACACTGCAGATCCAATCTGTCTACCCTAGTCTCGCACTCGGCACACAGGGGAGTGAGGATCTCCTCATCCTCGACTCTGATTATCGGATAATCAAGTCTAGTAAAGAATCGTCTAATGTCCCTGTTATTCGCTATGACCAAGAGTTGTCGATACGCGTAGGCGAGCGAATCGAGCAGGAAGAGCTAAGAACGATACTTAGTGCCTGTCAAAAAATTGCTGCTCAGGTTCCAGGTACTACTAGCTTTACAATTAAGGATGGGGGTATCCAAGTAATTTTGCCTCCAGGCGATACTCAGGCAATCTTTACTACAACTCGTGATCTGGATGCTCAGTTGTCTGCCTTGCACACCATTCGTGAGGGAGTTACAATTTCGGGTAGTGGCACAGTGATCGACGTTAGATATCTCCAACCGATCATTAAAGACAGTAGTAGTCTATAATGGGATTAAGCTATGAAAAAATCTTCTATCTATTGTGGTCTGGATGTTGGGAGTTCAAAGGTAACTTGTCTGATTGCAACTAGAGGTGAAACTGACACATCGCTCCGCGTAGTTGGAGTAGCTAGTGTAGCGAGTAAAGGTGTACGCAAAAGCCAGATTGTAGATATCGAAGAAACGATAGACGCAGCGACCAGTGCTGTTGAGATGGCAGAGCGCATGGCAGGTTTTTCGATCAAGAGTGCAGCGGTTTCGATCTCGGGTATCCATATCGAATCCCAAAACAGCAAAGGGCTCGTCGCAGTCCAAAATCCAGATGGTGAGATCGGTCGTAGTGATGTGGCGCGTGTAGTCGAAGCAGCCAAGGCCGTCCCACTCGAAAATTCACGAGAGATCCTCCATGTTATCCCGCGCTACTACCTCGTCGACAACCAGGAGGGGATCAGAGATCCCGTCGGCATGTCGGGCGTTCGACTAGAGGCTGAGGCTCACTTAGTCACTGGTAGCTCAGTTAACACCAAAAACCTGACCAAAGTAATGAGCGAGATAGGACTAGACTCAGAAGCAGTAACCTTTAGTGGCTACGCATCAGCCGTGGCAACTGTTACAGACACTGAGCGTGAGCTAGGAGTGGTCTCGATTGATATAGGCGGTGGTACTACCTCAGTTTGTGTCTACGTTGACGGGGCACTCACTCACTCAGCAGTGATCCCAGTCGGTGCCAAAAATATCACCAATGACATCGCCATAGGGCTTAGAGTGAGTCTCGATACTGCCGAAGCAATTAAGAGGAATCTAGAGCCAGATGGAGTAGCCAGTAAAGTGCTAGATCCCAAGAATCCTCAGAGCAAAAAACAAGCAGACGAGATCGATCTCCACAAACTAGGGTTAAAAGATGCTCCTCGTAAGATATCGCGGAAAGCGGTGGTCGAAGGTATCATCCGCCCTCGTATGAACGAGCTCTTTGAGCTAATCAAGGGCGAGCTAATCAAGGCATCGGTTGGTGGCAAAACGCCTGCTGGCATCGTCTTGACCGGAGGTGGCGCACTTACCTATCAGATCACCGATTCTGCCAAAAGGATCCTAGGTATGCAAGCACGTATCGCGACGCCCGCTGGTCTGTCAGGACTGGTAGACGAAGTAACAACACCAGAATATTCAACAGTAACAGGGCTTATTTTGTTAGCCTCAAAAGGTAGCGAAACGCAAAATCCTCCTAGTTTCACTATGCCCAAATTTAACTTAAAACTCAAAAACCCATTTGGTGGCGGCGGATCATTCCTTGACTTTATCAAGTCATTTTTACCCTGAGTATGTCGAAGGGTCTGCCGTAGTGTATACTATTATTTATCCCTGCCCTTAGCTAAATCTTTCGATTTTCGGTAATTCGAATTTCGAATTTATGGTATAAACAAATTATGGGACTAGTAAAACCAGATTTAAATGCAGTTGCAAAGATAAAAGTCATTGGGATTGGTGGTGGTGGCAACAATGCAGTCGCCTCGATGGTTACGACAGGCAAGATCAAAGGAGTCGAGTTCGTGGCAGTCAACACTGACGCTCAGGCGCTCCTTGCTTCTCCAGCTCCCCTCAAACTCCAGATCGGCGAAAACTTAACCAAAGGACTAGGTAGTGGAGCAGACCCGGATGTTGGCCGCCAAGCCGCCGAAGAATCTCGCGAAAAGATCAAAGAACTCCTAGTCGATACAGACATGGTCTTTATTACTGCAGGTATGGGTGGAGGCGCCGCAATCATCGCCGAACTAGCCAAAGAAGCAGGTGCGCTAACCGTTGCTGTCGTTACCAAACCATTTAGTTTTGAGGGTATCCGTCGGATGAGCGTAGCCGAAGATGGTATCGAAGATCTCAAAGAAAAAGTCGACACACTGATCGTTATCCCCAACCAAAAACTTCTCGACGTCGTTGACAAAAAGATGACCCTCCAAGAGGCCTTTAGGGTCGCCGACAGCGTGCTAGGGCAGGGCGTTCAGGGTATTTCTGATCTCATTACTGTCTCAGGACTCATTAACGTCGACTTTGCTGACGTTCGCGCCATCATGACTGATGCAGGAACAGCGCTAATGGGCGTCGGTATCGGAACAGGCGAAAACAGAGCGCAGATGGCTGCTCGTACTGCTATTAGCTCTCCTCTACTCGAAGTTAAGATTGATGGTGCACGTGGCATACTATTTAACATTACCGGTGGTACTAGCTTGACCATGAGTGAGGTGAGCGAGGCAGCTGACATGATTAGTACTCATGCCGATCCAGATGCCAATATTATCTTTGGTGCAACTATTGATGAGAGTATGGGTGACCAAATCAAGATCAGTGTGATAGCAACTGGATTTGATAGTAGTCGAAGTGGTTTTGCCGCACTTCAATCAGCAGGCAACTCCGCTCGCATCCAGTACGATGATAATAGTGACGATAGTAGTAATCCTCCAAGCACATCTAGTACTAGTAATACCACTCCTTCCGACGACTCTGATCCCTTTGATATCCCAGCATTCTTAAGACAAAGCTAGAATGAAAAATATAGATAAATTGTCAATCGCTACCATTGCAATCGAATTAGGAGTAGTAGCTTTATCACCTGATTTTCGTGAGTATCTGATAGCTAATGTGTTTAACCTTCTCGCTCTAGCGCCAGCCGGATTGGCAGCCTTACGTTTACTCTACTCTCACATGCCAGTCGAGCATCCTGCCGGAGTAGAGACACTAAAGAGATAATACACAATTTTCTATCCTATATTTTTTCTCATTCACTACCACCACGTCCCCAATCTTTTTACCCATCAATCCTTTACCCATCGGGCTCTCGATCGATATTTTGCCATTCATCGGATCAGCTTCGTAAGTTCCAACTATCGTATATTCAAATTCTTTCCCGTCATCACGGCGTAGTTTTACTTTTGATCCGACGCCGATCGTGCCATCACTCGGGATATTCACCACTATGCCATACTTGATCTGGTGTTGCAGAGTCCTGATCGCCCGGTCAGTGTCACTTAGTTCAAATCTAGCAGCTTTATATGCGCCGTTCTCGGACAGATCTCCCTGCTCCCGAGCCCGCTGTAGTTCGATTAGTACTCTCTCACGCTTCTTAAAGAGCTCGTCAAGTTTTGGCTGGAGAGCACTGTAGCCAGCAGAAGTAAATCTGATAGGGTCAATAGTCTTTCGGAACACCTTAGCCATATTTGTATAATATACCTCATATACCGCAAAAGTCTTCTCAAAGTCCTGCAATACAAGTAGTTTTTCAACAAAATAATGACGTATGTGGGCACCAGCAGTAAGCATTTCCAATTAATAAGCTATAATACGTCCCTAAGTAGGAGAATATTATGAAAATCGCGAGCGTTTTGGCTATAACTATAACTCTAGGTATCGGTGTCTTCATCGGCGCTTCCGTCGAGAGTGTCGAGGCTGCATTTTTTGATCGTGACAAACTCGCTCAAGCTCTATCAGCTAGATTTAATCTTAACGTCAAAGAAGTGTCTGATTTTCTCGCCGATTTTCAGTACAATCCCAGCCAAATCGTAAACGCCACGCCGACTCCTCAACCTACCCCAACTCCCGCACCCACCCTCGCTCCCACACCTAGTCCAGCCAGTTATGTTCAGGGTGGAGTTACCTACTCGTATGATGACGGCACCGACCAATATTATCCATCAACTGATCTCGTCGCGCTGCAGCACAAAACACACTTAGATTTTATCGGGGCTCGGCTCGACACTGAGGTTGCCTCTGGTCGGCTAAGTACTACTCTCAAAAAAGATATTCTACATAAGCTATCAGACGAGATGAATAGTTCTCCGTCAACGGCCGAGTTCTTGAAGCTGGATTCTCGTTCCCGCCGAGTTAAGCTCAATCAGTTTGGCAAAACCATGGATGCTTGGCTTAAGGTGCGAGGTTACTCACTCAAAGCTTTACGCGACGCAACCGGCAAAGGTAACCAGTATCTAATGGGCATCTACTTTGATTAGTTCACCAAGATTTTGTGCTATACTCAGCTCATAAATGCGCTACTAGTCCCACTATCACGGGACGAGCAGGGAGAAGAAAGTTCATTCCTTTGAACTATTAGACCTCCTCGGGTTTGCCCGTCATAGCTAATGTAAGCTAATTAAAAGGTGGCACCGTCTTTATTTATAAAGACCCTTTTTGTAAGGGTCTTTTTTGGTATTATGGAGATAATATGACAAAACTAAAACCAGTCGACACAACTAAACCACTCAATCACTCATCGCACGAAGAGGAGGTCTTAACTTATTGGGACGAGGTCCGTGCTTTTGAACGCAGTGTGAGCGAGAAGAATGGAGACAAATCCTACGTTTTCTATGATGGTCCACCCTTTGCAACAGGTCTACCTCACTATGGTCACCTATTGGCTAGTACTGCCAAAGACGTCGTGCCTCGCTACTGGACCATGAAAGGTTACAAAGTCGAGCGTACCTGGGGTTGGGACTGCCATGGTGTGCCTATCGAGAACATGATCGAGGGAGAGCTAGGGCTAAAAGGAGGCAAAAAGGGGATCGAAGAATACGGGATCGCCAACTTTAACAATGCCTGTCGTGCCAGTATCCTCCGCTACGATGCAGAGTGGAAAAAGACGATCAAACGACTCGGTCGCTGGGTCGACATGGACAACTCCTACATGACCATGGACAAGACATTTATGGAATCAGTTTGGTGGGCATTTGCCGAACTCTACAAAAAAGGCCTTGTCTACGAAGGTCGCAAAGTCATCCTCTATTGTCCCCGCTGTTCTACCCCACTCAGTAATTTTGAGATCGCCATGGATAATAGCTACAAGGATGTCGAATCGCACTCACTAACAGTCAAATTTAAGAAGAGAGGTACCGACAATGAGTACTTCGTGGCCTGGACTACCACACCTTGGACACTACCTGGCAATGTGGGTCTAGCAGTCAATCCCAATGAATCATATGTTCAAGTCAAAAATGAAGAAGAACTGCTGTGGTTTGCCAAAGCGCGTGCCCCAAAAGATCTAAAAGTTTTACGGACAGTCAAAGGTAGCGAGCTCGTAGGTGCTAGTTATGATCCTTTGTTTAACTATCTCCCAGTAGGTGATCAAAAATCTTTTGTCATCATCCCCGCCGATTTTGTCAGCATGGACGACGGTACTGGGATCGTTCATACCGCGGCAATTTATGGTGAGGACGACTATCGAGTCTCGGTAGAAGAGGGGTTACCAACCATACCTATGCTCGATGACCAGGGTCATTTCTTAGATTTTGTCACAGATCTAAAAGGACAGTACTATCTCAAAACTCAAAAATGGATCATCGAAAATCTGACTACTCGCAATTTAGTATTCAAAAGTGAGATGACCACTCATTCTTATCCATTCTGTTACCGCTGTGGGACAGCACTCTTTTATAATGCGCTCCCAGCTTACTTTATTAACATCCAAAAAATCAAAAAAGATTTATCAAAGGCCAACCTTGATATCAACTGGTACCCTGCGTTTCTCAAAAATGGCCGCTTTGGCAAAGGTCTCGAAACAGCGCCCGACTGGAACATCAGTCGCTCTCGTTACTGGGGTACCCCCATGCCTATCTGGAAAGGCGACAAAACCGGCAAAATCAGAGTGATCGGCTCTATCGACGAATTGCAAAAACACTCGGTTACACCCTTACCAAAAATTGACGACATCCACCGAGAACACGTCGACGAGATCAAAGTCTGGGTCGATGATGAAAAAACTGAGGTAGGGACTAGGATCAAAGATGTCTTTGATTGTTGGATCGAAAGTGGCAGCATGCCCTATGCTAGTGTCCATTATCCATTCGAGCGCAAAGAAGTATTTGAGTCTCGCTACCCAGCTCAGTACATCGTCGAATATATCGCTCAGACGAGAGCGTGGTTCTATACCCTACATGTCATGTCTGTCGCCCTTTTTGGCAAGCCTGCGTTTGAGAATGCAGTAACAACAGGCACGATTCTGGCCGAGGACGGTACCAAGATGAGCAAGAGCAAAAAGAACTATCCCGATGTAAACGTGCTAATAGGCAAATTTGGCGTCGACTCGCTAAGGCTCTATCTAATGAGTAGTGTGGTTATGAAAGCCGACAATCTTAACTTTAGCGAAACAGCAGTAGACGATGTTCGCAAAAATGTCATGAATATTTGGTGGAACATATACATTTTCTATCAAAGCTGCAACATTAATATTTCTAATTTCGAATTTCAAATTTCGGATTTAACCAATCCACTTGATAGATGGTTGTTATCCAAGATCGAAAGTTTAACCGAGCTAGTGACTAAGTGCATGGATTCATACGACGTAGTCGGTGCTACTCGTCCTCTCATGTCATTTGCAAAAGAATTCTCAACTTGGTATGTCAGGCTCTCTCGGGAGCGACTGCGCGAGGACGAGACTAGTCAGGCAGTTTTTGGCTACGCCCTAACCAAATATACCCATTTAATGGCTCCCTTCACACCATTTATGGCCGAGCGGATCTATCAAAATATGCCTCACAAAAAAGACTCGATCCATCTCGAAGATTGGCCGAGTGTTAATCAAGAGTACGTAGATACTAAGCTCGAATCAGATATGAACATCGTCATGGATATCGTCGAATCCGCCCACGCTCTCCGCAAAAATGCCAATCTTCGCTTACGTCAGCCACTAGCGAGCTTAATGATCAATCACGAGCTAAGCACTGACCTCCTAGATGTCATAAAAAGCGAGCTAAATGTAAAAGAAGTAAAGATGGGAGTAGAGCTTATGCTCGATACCACTCTAACTTCCGAACTAGTAGACGAAGGTAAGGCGAGGGACCTCATGCGCGACATCCAGGGAGCACGCAAAAAGCAGGGTCTACGGCCTCAGGACAAAATAGAAGTATTAGTCCCCTCATACCCTGAGTCATGGGCAGATGAGATCAAAGCAAAAGTAGGTGCGACAAGTCTAACTATCGGTGACTCGCTCGTTGTCACTAAGGTCTAAAACATTATGCGATTGCGTGCTGATCCACTCCTCCTTTTGGGATATGCTCTCGGCAGCTGTATAAGCCTGGTTATGCTTGGTTCTGTTTCTCCTGAGCGTTTTGTCCAACAAGCTATCATCCTAGTTATCGGGCTCATTATTTTCTTATACTTATCACGTCAAGAGGACAGCGTCTATAAGAGCTTTGCAGTTTTTGGTTATATTGGCAGCTTGCTTGCACTAGTTTTGACAATTATCTTTGCTGCCACAACTCGCGGTACCCTCAGCTGGATAGATATCGGTGGATTTCGTTTTCAGCCATCAGAACTTACCAAGCCCTTTTTGATCCTAGCCTTTTCCTTTTTTCTCGAGCATTTCCCGCCAAAGAATATTAGAAATATTTTAATCAATCTCACCTCGTTTGTGGTCCCCGCAGCCTTAGTGCTGCTCCAGCCAGATCTAGGCACTACACTCGTGATAACAGCTATTTGGGTAACTCAGATCTTTGTTGCCGGTATCCCTTGGCGCTATATCTTGATCGGAACCGTTATCTTTATAGCCTCGCTACCTCTAGTTTATAGTAATCTCCACGATTATCAGATTAAACGGTTAACTACTTTTCTTGATCCCTTTGCAGACCCTCTCGGTAGCGGCTATAACGTCATCCAGAGCATGATCGCCGTTGGCTCAGGCGGGATAATAGGCAAAGGTCTGGGGCAGGGGACCCAGAGTCATCTGAGGTTTTTGCCAGAACGACACACAGATTTTGCTTATGCCTCTGTTGCCGAGGAACTGGGTCTTTTAGGCTCGCTTAGCATGCTCGCCGTTGCTGGCCTCTTTATCTTTTGGCACCTAACCCATCTTACCCGTGCCGAATCTCGCCATAGCCGCTCTATCCTAGCTGGCGCTCTCGCCTACTTTACTTTTCAGTCAATCGTAAATATCGGCATGAATATTGGCATCGTCCCAGTAACCGGTATTACCCTCCCTCTCATCTCCTATGGAGGGAGTTCGATACTCGCAACTGCTATGATCCTAGGGCTCTCTAGTAGTATCCGAAGCGGCGCCAAACACAAACGCTTGCTAGAAATCCGATAACTAGGGCCTGTGCCTCATCACTACCCAGATGCAATATATGGCTGAACAAGCCTAAAAGATTGCCATCTGGTACGTGTGTGGTATATAATCCACATCTATGAACTACGCAATTATTAGAACTGGCAGCAAACAATATCAGGCAGTCGCAGGCAAAACGATCAAAGTCGAAAAACTCGAGGTTGCAGAGGGAGCAGTGGTCTTTGATCAAGTTCTCTTACATGTCGACGGCGACAAAGTCGAGGTAGGTACACCTGTTTTATCTGGAATCAAGGTTTTTGGAACTGCAATGGGTACCCTCAAAGCCGACAAAATCCAGGTGTTCAAATACAAAAGCAAATCACGCTATCGTAAGCTCCGTGGTCACCGCCAACCCTATACTCTAGTCAAAATCGAAAGTATTGGTACAGCACCCGCCAAAACAGTCAAAGAAGTTAAAGAAGACAAAAAAGTAGAAAAAGCTGAAAAAGTATCCAAAACCGAAACCAAAAAAGTAGTAGCCAAAAAAGCAGTAGCAAAGAAGCCAGCAGTAAAAAAAGCCGCTGCTAAGTAAATTCTTTATCTCCCTTGTCTTTAAGAGGTATATACTCTCCTCATGTACTACTATTTTCTCGGCAATACTCCACCCCTTAGTCAATTAGAACTAGAGAGTGTTACCCATTCCGAGTTTGAGGCAGTAACAACGCACATTATCAGAGGGGCCGAGGATGAGTCTCTTATGCCACGCATAGAGAGAGTTGGCGGCTTGCGCAAGGTGGCTAAGACTCTAAAGATCGGTCTCAAAAATGACGTAATAACGCTCCTAGGAGAATCACTCGCTATAGTCCCCAACAAAAATGTGGCAATAACTGATTATGCAAAAGTATCCCTAGATAAGTCAGATCTCCACACACTAAAATCAAATGTCACTCGCCCTATCCGCTTTGTCAGTATGGACACTGGCGAGCACGAGCTAGTCATGCTCGCTCATCAGCACGTCGCCGAGCTGAACATTTTGCCAGATATCTCAGATGATAATAATGTCGTAATAGCGCTTACCAACTGGATTTTTGACGCCGAAGACTGGATAAAGCGGGATCGTAATAAGCCATATCGTGATATCAAACGTGGCATGCTCCCACCCAAAGTGGCTCGGATCATGGCTAACCTGGCATTATGCGGCGAGAGTACAAAATCGCTCTATGACCCATTTTGTGGGACAGGCACAGTCCTAACCGAAGCCGCCCTCCTCGGAGCAACTTCGCTCTATGGCTCAGACACCAACCCAGATGCAATATCAGGATCCACTGGCAATCTAGACTGGCTCTGTGATATCTATCATTTAGAGAATACCAAATATCAGCTCCAGATAGCAGATGCTACCCACCCACCGTTCTCATCTGTTGATGCTGTCGCTACCG
>CAZSVV010000012.1:0-2712 GCA_964610445.1 uncultured Pseudomonadales bacterium
GCCAACATGCTAGAATATGTTCATGTTTGCAAAGAGGCTAGGAATAGATTTGGGGACTGCTAACTCATTGGTCTGGGTGGCGGGTGAAGGAATAGTACTAAATGAACCAACGGTTGTTGCGGTTTCGGTGATGGACCAGAAGGTGGTCGCGGTTGGGAATGAAGCGAAGATAATGTTGGGACGTACACCTGGCAATATCATAGCCAGTCGTCCAATGAAAGAGGGGGTAATCGCAGATTACGCAGTCACCGAGGCAATGTTGCGGTTTTTCATTACACGCTCGGTAGGTGGGCGTACATGGTTTAAACCAGAGGTGATGATTTGTGTCCCTGCGGGTTGTACGCAAGTAGAGCGACGCGCTGCCCTGGATGCAACCCTTTCGGCAGGTGCTAAAGAAGCTTATTTAATTGATGAGCCGCTGGCTGCGGCGATAGGTGCGGGTGTGCCAATTGCAGAAGCGGCAGGACATATGATCCTAGATATTGGTGGAGGTGCAGCTGAGGCTGCTGTGATCGCCTTGGGTGGGGTAGTAGTACACAAGAGCGCAAGAGTTGGTGGTAATAAATTGGATGAGGCCATTTCTGATTATATTAGAAGGAGTCATTCTTTAATAATAGGCGACCAAACGGCAGAGATGATCAAGTTAAAGATAGGGTCGGCAACGAAGCTGCCTAAAGAAGAAAGCTTGGATGTAAAAGGAAGGGATTCGGTAACTGGGCTACCAAGAACAATTACAATTACATCAAGCGATGTGAATGCGGCGTTATCGAGACCACTAGCCCAGATTGTGGGAGTGGTTAAGGCAGTGCTGGAGGAGACGCCACCAGAATTATCAAGCGATATTATTGATCGTGGGATTGTTATGAGTGGTGGGACCTCAACCTTGAGGAATCTAGATACATTATTAACCAGGGAAGTGGGGGTGCCGGCGTACGTGGCGGAGGAGCCGATGTTGTGTGTGGTAAAGGGGACGGGGAGGGCAGTTGAGAATATTGAGATGTATAGACGGGCGCTAAAGTAACTTGCTCACATAATGGTTCGGAGTATTTTGTCAGAAAAGGCGGTCTATCTGAGTCTGGTGACTCAGCGAACTCGAGCTCGGGCTGCCCGGCCTGCGCAAAATTTTTCTTTACAAAACACTCCTGCACCATTTTTTGTTCGCAGTTAAGTCATATGACACGCGAGTATTTGATCATATATGGTAATATTCTGATATGGTTATTGGAATTGATGCCTCGAGAGCGTTTATAGACGAGAGAACAGGTACGGAAAACTATTCATACGAGCTTATCACTCAGATGCTTAGACTGACAACAGCAAAAAAGCATACATTTGTGCTCTTTATCCGTCCAAATGCGAAAATACCAAAGGAATTGGATGGATATAGCAATGTAATTGTAAAATTAATTAATTTTCCGATACTTTGGACACAAGTGGGATTAGCTTATGAAACTTGGGTTACGAAGCTTGATATACTCTGGATACCAGCTCATACATTACCAGTTCTACGGAATCGTTCTATAAAAACTATCGTGACGATCCACGGGTTGGAATATAAGTATTTGCGGGAGTACAACAACTTGTTGCAGCGTTGGTATTTGCCGCTATCAACATATTATGCTGCGAGGAGAGCGGATCGGCTGATATGTGTGTCCGAAAGTACTAAGCGTGATCTAATCGCCGAAACTGGAATTGATATAGAAAAGACCACTGTGATATATGAGGGAGCTACAATAGATCGTAAATCCGTTAACCTGCCTGCGCAGGCAGGTCCGTTAATCCGTAAATCCGTATTGGAGAGTTATGGAATTGAGAAGGGGAGATATATTTTATTTGTGGGGACTGTACAGCCCAGAAAGAATATTTGCGCCCTAATTAGTGCATATGCTAAAGTTCACAAGAAGCATCCAGACTACAAGCTGGTGATTGCAGGTGGGATTGGCTGGGACGCGGAGCAGGATTTGGCAGCGCCAGACAAGATGGGAATATCAGATCGCGTAGTATTTATGGGTCGCGTTTCTCCAGAGTTACTACAGGTGTTATACCAGGGGGCAAGTGTATATGTACAGCCATCATGGACAGAAGGGTTTGGATTGCCGGCACTAGAAGCAATGGCTAGTGGTGTTCCTGTGGTAGTAAGTAGCGGAGGGGCGCTGCCAGAGTTGGTGGGTGATGCGGGGATTATTGTAAGCCTGGAGGGAGGGAGAAGGATGTTCGCTGCGAGACTAGCTAGCACGGTAAGTAGTCTACTGGGTTACCCAGAGCGTCGTGAGCTATTAAAACAAAGAGGTTTGGAGAGAGTGCACCAGTTTAGTTGGAAGAATGCCGCGGATAAGACTTTGAAATACCTTACTACAGGTTAATTTTCATTTTTCATTAATGTATAAACTTAGTAATTATATGCAAGTATATAATTGGTTGGGGGATGTTTTATAGTATTTTAATTATTAAATCATTAAATATATGTCAAAATTCTTTTTTTAAGATAAATTTTAGTTAACAATATGTACACAAAATGTTAAGATTAATGAATAATATATGATATTATTTAATCTTGTAGTATATCTGATATGGACATAGTGTTGGTGACGATTACGAAAGTTTGTTTATATTAATATAAGTCTTAAATTTTATAGTTATTTAATGTCATTTTTGCAATAAATGCATAGTTTGAGTATGATGAGTATCAGGTTAGTGAACCATGTGAGACTG
>CAZSVV010000012.1:2722-14252 GCA_964610445.1 uncultured Pseudomonadales bacterium
TACTTGGTGTTAATGCGTAACTTTTATTCAAAAAACGAGTCGTAAAAATATAAAAAAGATTGATCTACCCATAGAAATAATGAATGTGGCGATTACTGGCACTCATATATATGGAGTGCTAAGAAAAATATGGCTCCAGAGGAAGGAAATGCTACATATTGCGACAGTCAATCCAGAGTTTGTAATGGAGGCGAGGGACAACATTCGCTTTAGAGATAGTCTAAAAAACTGCCTAACTGTTGCAGATGGCCATGGGATTGTTTGGGCAAGTAGGATTTTGGGTTTACCGCCGCTCGAGCGAGTGAGTGGGAGTGAGTTGTCGAGCCTAATCGTGCAGCACGCGGCGGAAAATGGAGAAAAGGTCTTTTTGTTGGGTGGGCAAGCGGGGATTGCCGAGCGTGCGGCGAATAATTTGAGGAAAATTTATCCACAACTCCAGATCTCTTGGTATAGCGGTGCCCAGACAGTAAAAGTCGAGAAGAATGAAGAAGCGAGTATGACAATAGCCAAGATTAATGCGTATGAACCAGACTATTTGCTAGTGGCATATGGATCACCTTGGCAAGATATCTGGATTGAGGATAATCGACCTTACCTGAGGGTGAGAGTGGCGATGGGGGTGGGGTGAGTACTGGATGAGTGGGCAGGAGTAGTAAGACTCTGCCCAGATTGGCTGGATCGAATAGGTGGCAAGTGGCTATGGAGACTGATTACCCAGCCCTGGCGATTGCCACGCATAATCAAAGTGTTTAAGTTTGGGATTATCGTGCTTTGGATGAGACTTAAGAGAGTATTTTGATATATTAGTTTATATTTAGGTAACATTTGTAAATTGATATGTATTAATGTTGTCTTTGACTAGACAACAGAATAATATTTTGTGTACTATGTAGGTATGAGCAATAAGTTACCAATATGGTTAGTTGGATTGTTGGCAATAGTGTTTATTGTCGGTGGTGTTTGGATTTTTTCTCCAGCTGAAGTTACAGTGGTGGGAACGGGAATAGTAACCGTTCCAGCCAACTTAGCTACTTTTTCTGTGACTGTAGTGGCTACTGGGGATGATCCAGCGACAGCACTAGTGAGTGCAAGGGATAAGGTTAAAAACATAAGAACCGTTTTAACTAGTATTAACATCGCTCCAGAAAGTGTGGCGAGCACAGAAGTTGGGGTGGTGCCAGCCTCGGCCACTGTAGTGGGCGCAAAGGGATATCAGGCTAGCTCCACAGTCACAGTAAAGACAAGTAATGTCGCGATGGTGGGAGAAATGGTAGTGAAGATGTATGAAGCTGGGGCAAGTATAGTATCACAACCCAGCATCTCTTTTGAAAAGCAGACAGAACTAGAGCAGGAAGCTACCAAGAAAGCGATGGATTCAGCAAAAGATCAACTAAAGGCAACAGTTGGCTTTAGACCACTAAAAAAGATTATGTCAGTTGAACAAGCGAGTAGTGGCTCTAACGCAGGCTTAATCCAGAATACGGACGGTCAAGCAAGTGGTTTTGAGGTTGCAAAGGTGGTATCTGTTACCTATAGAGTTTGGTAACAGATTAACGAAAACCTTCTTAGATCAGAGGGTTTTGGAATTTAGGCTTGTTCTTCAGTTTTGAGAAGCTTAAATAGACGCAGTAGGGGAAGGAGGATAAGGAGGGTGATGGCGCCTTGAATAAAGTTAGTGGTAAAGCTCATAAGAAGAACTACTACAAAGAGGAGATAGTTTTGGCTAGTCGTCATTTTGTAGAAGTGGGTGAGGCTGTAATAAGTGAGGAGATAGGCAATAGTAATCTGGGAGTCAAAAATAATTGCAAAACTACTAGTTTCAATATTGTTGCTGAAGGCAGATATAAAGCCGGTGGCAACTGCTGCACCGAGATAAACTAGGATACTTAGGACAAGGATTGCAGCACCCTTGAGTAGTGATTTGAATTTACTCTGGCTCGTGGCCATATTTAATGTTTCATCTGACATATTGCCTCCTCGGGAATAGTGTTGATTTCATAGTAACTATATTTGATCAGATTGTCTAGGGTTTGTGATTGGTTGTGTGATGGTTTAGTAGGTTGCTAATCGTATTTTTCCAGTTTGGAGCCTTAGTAAAACTATATAAATTTGCTGGTAAGTCAGAAAGTGGGCAAGTAATCCATTTACCGCTTGTCATCACAGAAACGTCTACTAAGTCGCCTGAAATAAAGGAAGTTGCATACTTGTTGCCGTCCATGAAGTGTAGTTCTAGTGAACCACTTTTAATGATCCAATGTTCTGTATTGGAAAGATTGCTCTCAATAGGCCTAGAGACAACTAGCCACACTTTCTCAATATGTTGAGATTGATCCCCTCTATGTTCAGCGGTTAATATTGCAAGTCCCGGCCTCTCTGTGACCCTAAGAATTTTTGATGAATTTCTCCATTCACTTTCTGGTAATTGTAATCCTATATTTTTGCCCCACTCGCTTGGATTGATAACAAATATATCTAGCCATTTTGTTGGTGAACTAGGGTTAATGGTTATTTCATTTTCGCTTGCTCCTCTGGTTTCTATAATATCTTGCATTAACATACAATTTTATTTATTTATATACTTTTCTAATTTTCCATCTATTACATCTTTGAGCGTGAAAATGCGGTCTGATAATTTTTGAGAAGCTTCTTTCTTAATAAATGGTGACTTTTCAAGACCGATTAATATTGTTGCCTTGATTTTTTCGTTTGGCACAATGTATATAAGGTGTTCGGAAGGAGCCATGGTAGTATTTAAATCTGGTATTACTCCAAGAGGTTTTTCAACGTGCGGATCAAAAATTGCGGCATATCCTTTGAAGTACTTGCCAGCTGTTTCAACATCAATGGTATTTTTCCCAAAGGTGGATGTCCATGGCATATGTAAGTATCTGTCCTCGTAATACTGGGGCCAAAGTCCAAAAATCATTATATTTATTGTGTTGCTAGTTTCCGCATTTATATTTCCAGTATTACTAGTTATTGAATGTCCTTCCAAACCTAATTCTTGAAGAATGTTATTAGCCAAATCGACATCTTCTTCGCTTGGCATGTTCTCAGAGAACATTTCTTTGTATCCTCCATAAACGAGAACAATTTCTCCTGGAGATAGACTTCCTGCCAACTTTTCAGATAGCATCGGATATCCACGAATTAAGTTTATTTCTGGGAAATATTGTTCAGCTATAAGTGAATAGGTTGCTCCATAGTATTCTGGTGCGTCTTTACTAAACTGTAACGTGACGTCTATTTCTGGAATTTCTGATGCGACTATACTGAAAGGGGTAGTATCAACTACTCTTGCAGTTATAGTAGCGGAAGCTTTGAGTAGTTCGCCATCACTAATAGTGTAGCGATCACCAAGGTTCGTTGTAACGTTGGTATCGTTGGGCAATTCAGCAAGGAATTGAGGTAAGTCAAAGTACTTTAAATTGCTTAACTGCATCACTCTATTGCCAACTAAGAGATATTTATTACTAAAAGAATCCTCATTATCACCTGGTCTAATTATTGTAAGTTGATTGGTATTATCTGGAAAATTAAATTTGAGCTCATCTGGTTTTGTAAATAGTGCCGGCAGTGGAATGCCGACTTGCCCTTTTTCAGAAATCTTGATCGATTTTAACGATTGAGCTAGTTTTTTGCCAAAGTCATAGAACATATTAATACCCTCTATGTTCATTGTGATGCCGATTTGGGTTGAGGTATTTACGATCTGTTGAAAAGGGTTCTTGATTGGTTTGGGGCTGAAGTCGAGCAGTGTTTGGTTTGAGCCTGGTATTAGAGAGGGGAATCGTTCAAAAAGTTTGTCTAACATCTGGGTATTGTTGAGTCTGAGGGGGATTCGGAATTTATCACCGTGGCCTATCATTTGATTGGGATCTTCAGAAAGTAGTTGGTCACGGAGTTTTTTTGGTAAAGGATCTATTACTATCGGGAAGGATCGGTCTAGAAGAATATTAGTTATATAAATATCACTTAAATACAGCTCATACTTATCTAGAGTTCTTGCTAATTGATAGAGGTTTTTGTATTGGCCAGGAGTTAGTTGCTTACCAGCTTTAACTAAGTCTTTTAGAGAAGTGCCTCCTGCATATTCAAGAATGTATCCATAGGGAATGTTAGGATCATCGTCGATATCTATAATCGCAGAAACGATACTACTCTGACTAACTTCGCCATTAAATTCTAGTGTTTCATTGATTTCTCTAAGATAGGCATATTCATCTATGGTTGTTTGTATTGCCTTCGGATTATTCTTTGCAACTTTGATTACGAATTGGAAATTATCACTAAGTCGCTTTGCGAGGTACGTGGTTCCGAATCCGCCACTACCAAGCTCCTTGGTTATAGTGACTTCTCCTACTGGGAGTTTTATGGTCTGATTAACACTTATGGCATTGTTTTTGCCTGGAGAGCCTTGATCCATTTGTGGGACTACAGTTGTTGCAGTACCAGTAAATTCAGTAGCCTCAGTTGGTACTACCGTTTCATCTTCACTATTATCATTATTTTCCTGATTGCCGCCAAATACGTTATTGGCATCACCAAATAACCTTGCAGCTCTATTCTGGGCCAACTCTCTCAATACGATTGGGTTTAACCAATTAATATTACGTGTGTTGCCACCCAACTCAGATATATAGTCCTGAGCTTGTTGAAGGTTGTTTCTGACTTGATCGGGGTTTAGAGCAGCTATAGAGCCGTTTTCGGGCAGGCTAAGTAGGAGGTTGCTTAGGCGAGGCTCTACACCTGAGAGATCGAGACTTGATGGATCTATGGTGGCATCACCTCCGATTAGTTGACCGCTCTGTTCGTAGTTATCAAATTGAGCTCTGGCATATGCCAGTTCTTGGAGCGAAAGATTGAAGTATAGTTTTTGATTGCTGGCAATCCCCATGGAGGCATAGGCAAACGCGTTAACCATATGCTGGAGATCGGGGCGGTTGTAGGTGTGGTTATTGGCTAGATTAATTGCATGGCGCGCAGCCTGAGTGTCTTGATTGCGAATAGCGGCGCCACCTGCCTCAGCTATTTTTCTCGCCTCAATTGAGCAGACAGAGCAGTCACTGGTCACACTAGTTATCTCGTCCATATTGATGTGGCCAATCACCATAAACTCCTCGTCAGCTATAGTGGTACGAAGCTTTTGTAGGGCGAGGCTGAGATCTCTATATTCATCGGAATTTCTTCTATCTTCATTCTGCCATTCGATACTACTTAATTCCCGTTCTAGATAATTGATTTGTTCCCTAGCGACGATGCTATATGGAACTATTTTTTCTGCCGGAACTTTTATATACATGGTGGTGTCACCAAACTGATCGGTACTTGATAGGTTATGAGTAGTGCTTATTAGGGGGTCAAAATATGGTTTTTTTTCAGGGATGGTAGAGTGTTGCATGGCGATTTTCCACCAATCAATTTCAGTTGCGTGGGATTGGACCCAGCGAGAGAGGAATAACGCTGATTCTTCATCTAGGGTTGTGTTAATTGGATCTAGGCCATCAACTCGAAAGTCTAGGCCAAATCTTGCTTTGCCGACACCCTCTAGCGATTCTTTGGGATAACTGCGCTTGAGTAAAAAGTATTTGCCTGCGTTACTTTTCTGCCAATTTCGTATCTCTGAATACTTGCTTCTTTCTGGGCTTAATCTTGGTAATCTTGCCAACATATCATCATAAGTGTGTTTAAGGTTGATAAACGGTTGGCCATATTGTTCTGTTAGTTTTTGTAATTCATGCTGGCGAGTTAGCTCAATTTGAGCTAGTTGAACTCTTTTGGAGTCTAGTAAGAGGTTATTAGAGGCAACGTTTCTAGCATTGTCAGCGTGTGTATCAGTAACCCATCTAGCGGCATCACGCCAATAAGGCTTGGAGGTATCATAGCCACGCCATGATCCTGTTCCGTCTGAATAAGACCATTCACCAAAATCTGCGATATTGGGATATCCTAGATCGCTAAGCATTCTATAGATTCTGTTGCCTGATCCTATTTTTGGTGATTTAGTCATCAGATTGATTAGTTCAAATATTTGGTCCAAATATTTTTCTTGTCTTGAAAGTAGCAATTCTGGTTTTGAGATTTCTTGTTGTATGGGAGTGATCACTTCTTTTTCGATTTGCTCCCACTTGGCGAGATGTTGTTCAAAGGCTTGGGCTGTTGATAGAGTTGGTTGATCGGTTGTTTGGTAGTTTGATTTAATGGTTGAGGAGTTTCTTACGCTAGCATTTGTTGTTGTGCTAGTAGTGGATGAATCTAGATTGTTGCTTGGGTCTGTTGTGCGCCCATAGGGATAGTAGACTTCTTTTAATCCAAGAGAGTTGGTAAAGCGAATATAAAGGGGGATAGGTAGGTCGTCAGTTTCTAATTTGGGATCGCTCTCTAAAATTTTATCCTTAAACTCTTTGATTTTTGGTTCGATTTCCCACGCTTGGTTAAAGCTTAGAGATTCGTGCTTGTCTTCTCCATTTATTCTGTAATAAAGATCAATTGGATACGCTAAGTTTATGTCTCGGTTGTCGTAAGTAAATACTTCTTTAATACCTGACTGATCGATAATATCTGATAGGATGGTTGGTGCTTTGGTATAGGTAGCGAATTTTGTATTACCATAGGCATCATAGTATTGAATAGTGAGAGATCTGAGCGGAGTGGTATAAGTATCTATACTCCCATCTTTTCTGGTAATGCTAATGGTGTGATCATTTAGACGCTGACGGATAACATCGAGAAGCTCTTGAGAGCTTTTTACGTTCGTAAACTCAACATTGTTACTGATACTGTTCGGATATATTGCGAACTCTTTAGAGAAGTCAATCTCAGAGGGCGTAGCGTCGGTCTCGATAAGAACAGCAGGTCTCTTGGCAACTGAACGCCAGTTGGCAAGACGGGTGGATTGAAGCAGGAAGCTGGCGCTTGCATGTGACCAGCCCTTGAGGATGAGGGTTTCATATGCCTGGAGTGCGTTATCAACTACATCTTGTTGAGCCTTCGTTGTATAGTAGCGCTGAGTTATGGTGCGGCGGAATTGATTCCATTCGGGATGGGAGTCTTGGGTGTTAAAGTTGGTTGATGATTTATCGGCGTCAACAAAATAGGCATATAAATGACTCCGCAAACTTTTGGCGACTTCGACTTTGATATCTGGTACTGGTGTCCCGATAGCCACTCTGCCAGTGATCTGTGCCAAAACCTCGTTAGCGACATTTGATTCTGCATCTAGACGTTCGTCGTAGGCATATTCGACAAGTTTGTTTGATAGGTCTATTATGTCTTTCCCACGAAAGGTAATAACTTTTCCTTCTGTGCCGGCATAGTTAAGTGACTGAAGTATTCCTAGCTTGGGTCGAGGCCTAGCATCATAGAAGATTATTTCTTCTAAATCATCATTAACTATCCGAGTCAAGTAAATTGCAGACTGATTAAGATTGGCTCTTTCTATCCTTAACTTCTCCGACTCGGATAGGTTAAACTTATTAACTTGAGATAGGTTATCGTAGGTGGTTGTCGAAAGGTCTAGTAAGCCAGATCTTCGGGTTAACTCTATGTTTAGTGCGTCCTGTTTGGTATTTACCGAAGCACTTTTTCTATTAGGCAAGAATACTTTTTCGAGGTTCTTAAATAGTCCGTGTTGATCTTCGTGTGTTATTACCTCTGCGAGCGTTTCATCGTCACGAACAACGTTAAAAATATTGTCAGTATTAGCGATAAGAGTTCCATTATTTTTATGAAAACCACCGACCGTTTTTATTACTTGATCGATATCAGCAGTGGTTGGTTCTACATTTTTGGTAGTAGTGTCTCCGGCGTGGTAGGCGCGGCCAAAATCTTGTAAATTATTGGGTACTAGGTTGATGGTGTTGTAGCTATAGTATATTTGGACTTCTCCTTGAGGTTCAAAGCCAAAAGCATCCTGCCACAACTTTTTGATTTGTTCACTAGAATAACCATATTTTGTTTTTAGCTCTGAGACTCTTTCGTGTTGGAGGATATATCCGTTAATGGCGTAGAGAATGTTGTTGATTTCGGCGTGCGTAAAAGATAGTTTTTGGGATTGTTCGAGAGTAAAGTTAAGTATTCCCTCGCGGTCGTCGGGATGATCGCTAATGTATCCGAAGATCGCGTTGTGCAATGTATCTAAATCTTGGTATCGCTGTTGGACCAACTTTTCAAAGTTTTTGACAGCTTGTTTGTAGGCTCTATAACGTATAGCACGATTAAAGCGGTTAGCTGGGCCAATATCTGGGTCGATCGAGGTGGCCCAAGTGTGCAATTCTTCTAGATATGTGAGCTGAGCTTGGAGATCTTTTGCCTGATCATGTGTTTGGGTGTGTCCGAGGGTGCTGTTGCTAGTTAGGGGTTTGACAATAAACTCAAGATTACCATATCTGACTATGTCATCTGGGTTCAGTTTTATGTAGTAGTCACTACTAGCATCAAGCAGCCACTGCTCTATGGTTTTTGTTATGTTGTTAACTGTAAGCAAAGATTGTCTCGGAGTCTCAGGAGGTAAAGAGAGAGTTAGTGGGTTTGATTCATTATCAGTGGTTTCGATGTATAGAAAACTAATGTCTGGGTCAATTGACTTCGAAAACCCAGTACTCGTCAGGACTTCTTTTAGATGAATGTTGTGAGGGGTGTAACGCTCAGAGACGTGAAGGTATTTGCTACTTGGCGCTTGCATTATCTTTGATCCAGATATTAATGAGGAGATTGCTATAGACAGATCATTGGTGAAACGAGGAGTGTTTGACGTTGCTAGTTCTGGTGGGAAGTAGGTATTGGTGACCTCCTGGTCATTGAGTTCTATTTTGGCCACATCGGCTGGGTCTGGTAATAGTTGTAATGCCTCCTCAATACTGATAGGATGAGGAGGTTCAAGATCTCCAGAGTAGAACAGTTGTCCACCCGTCACAGTGAATTCTCTTACATAACCATCCTCAGTCTCAAAGGTAGTGAAAGTTAGCTCTGTATTGTTTGTGGTTAGGATACTTTCTATACTCAGACTGTTGAGCATGGGACCTTGAGCAATCCTGTCACTAGCTAGTTTATTTTGAGATTCTGCTATTTCTGCGTCAGTTGTTAGATTCGCTGGCTTGTCTTCTTGTGGGGCAGGTAGAAGAGGTATGTTGTGAGCGAAATTAATGACTCTTGTGGTGAGTGGAGTGGCTATAGATTGTCCTAAAGTAGTCAACTTGGTTGAAGTTGAGTTTGATAATTTAGTTTTTTGTGTAACTGGAATCGTATAAGCGCTTTGTTCAAATGTTTGGTTGTTGCGTGAGATGAGAGCAACATCTTGCGGAGCGGGGAGAAGATCTAGAGCATCTTCGATTGTGAGAGTCTCTGGAGTAGAGCCGTTTTCTGAATAAGTAATAATGCCATTTTGGTTGGCAAACTCAATTACAGTATTATCTTTGGTAATAAATCCGAGGGTAGAACCAGGGGTTGTAATGGTGGTGAAAACAGTCTCATTATCGATAATTGGGACTTTAATATCACGGTTGTTGTTGCGACTTAGGGTCGCGGCTTGGAGTTCAGCTTGAGCATGTGACAACTCTAATTCACTTATATAGACATCTGTGTTTTGATTTGAGAGGAGTGTGTCTAGGTGTTTCTGAGCTTGTTCGACTCGTAATTGGGAATCGGTGGGATTAAGGGTGGCAGCAAAGTTTCTAAAGAGAATTGCACCATATTGAGTCAAAGACTGATTGGGATGAGTTGTCAGGCTAACTATATTGTCAGTTAAGCTGGTGGGCTTATTAACTGGATTGTTAATGGGTTCATTGGCGGCAACAGGTTTGGTGTTAGCTGTGTTTGGAGTGGTAGATGCAAGATAGCGTTCTTTTGTGGCTTGGAATTGGGTGGGAGCATTAGGATCAGTAGTATTGTTCTTGGCGTAGGCCATTAACAGATCAACAGGGCTATTGGAGGAGGGGATAGTTAGGATGTTGGTTGCGTTGTCTAATTCGGCCTTAAAAACAGAGTATTCGGGGAATGTATCAACTAAATGTAGTTGATCTTTGAGATTTGGAATACCATTATTACCAAGGACATTGTTAACCTGCTCGACCATGCCGAGAATGCGAGAGTTACTACGATTTGCGCGATTATAGAGCTCAAGATAGAGATCCTCTGCTTTAAGGAGCTCAGGTGAGAGGCCAGTGCGTAATATATTTTCAAGTGTTCCTACCTCTCCCTCTAATTGTTTAATGAGTTGGTTAAATCGATAACGTGTAATTAAGTTCATGCGAGTATTGCCTAAGGCTTTAATAGCCTCTAGAGCTCTAGCAGGTGATTTTGCTACTGCATCAAGGGTGGCAGTAAAACGATCTGTTGCTAGTTTTGTATTTAGATTCTCGCGGAAGTAGGCGGTCTGAACATTAGATGGGGTGAGGTCAGTCCTAGTAGTAGTTAGATACAGATCAAAATCCATGCTCTTGTTAAAGTCTGTGTTAAAGACGCGGTTGCGGCGCCACATCTGTTCATAACTAACTTCGGTAGGCAATGTACCACTACTTGTTTCGAAGAGGAGTGACCAGCGGATTTTGTCATGATTAGGTCCGATTTTGAGGTCAGCAGCGCGCTCACGCCCCATGTAGGCAATAAGAAGTTTGTCGGGCTCCGCTTTTAACTTGGCATCGATTGCTTGATTCCATCCCTTGGCGTCACCTAAATTGCGGCGGGAGTTAAAGTCTATTTCACCATCTTTGATAGTGTAGGCAATATATTCTTCTACCTCTAAACCACTAGGATTCTTGCTATACTGGGCAACGATAACTTCGTTATAACCAACATTCTTATTGTGACTTTCTTTGACGATAGATATTAGGTCCGTATTCATATCGGCGTTAGTCTTGGCAAGAACTACGGCGGAGGCTTGATTTTTATATTGGGTGGATCGGCGACCTACAAATTGATCGACTAAATCATTGCGACTGGCTCCCGTTGAAAGATTTTTGGGTGTGATTTTGGTTTCGATAGGAGAGTCTGCGAGGTAAAGAGCGTTAATTGCTTCTTGGGGAGTGGCATCAAGACCCATGAGCTTATGACCTGCTGCTTGCATTTCTTGATAAAATTCGGCAACCGTAATCTTAGATCCTTGGGGGGCGATGCTGATATTGCCTAATTCTTGCCGAGATACTTGGCTTAGATCAACTTTCTCGATCATGTAGGGGTTGTAATCACCAATCATGTCATAGCCACGATAGTAGAAAGATAGGAGATCAGTAGGTCCACTTAACTTTTCACCAGTTGTGGCTGTTGCTTTGCGAAGCACTAAATCGCTACCTTCCAAGCCAAAATCTGATCCAGGAACACGTGCCATCATGTTGTAATCGG
Source organism: uncultured Pseudomonadales bacterium (assembly GCA_964610445.1). Lineage (GTDB taxonomy): Bacteria > Patescibacteriota > Microgenomatia > UBA1400 > UBA12108 > GWF. The sequence continues at coordinate 14,060 of CAZSVV010000012.1, forward strand.
ATTGAATGCTGCTCTTGCGGAAAGTAATATCAGTAAGGAGGGGAGAAGCGGGGGATTCAGCAAGTAGTGTTTCAAACTGTTTTATAGCGGAAGGATCACCGAGGCGAAGCGGGTTAATTAATTCTTCAAGTTGCTTGGCTAGTGGGATGCGACGATGACTTGATTTGCTTAATGATTGATCAATAAGGTCGGC
>CAZSVV010000012.1:14262-19605 GCA_964610445.1 uncultured Pseudomonadales bacterium
CGGCTAGAGTCCCGCCGTAAACAGCCTTGTCAACGGGAAGGTAGTTGCCATCACCAAGGTTTTGGAGACTAGTTGCTACACCTGAGCCATTTTGTAGCTCAAGTCTTCTAGATTGTATTAATGCTTGATGAGTTTTGGAGTCTTCGACTGATTGTTTAAAAATATTGATCGCATTATCACCGTTGTTGATGCCACCTAAGAGGGTTGCATCTTTTACCTGATTTAGAGGAATGCTTGCTTGGCTAACGGCAAAGACTCCTTGGATATCTTCACTGATCTCGTCAGCAATAATTAGTGCACTGCCATAGGCGTTGGTGGTTAGAAGATCTTTCATGATCAGTCCGTGTGGAGAAGTGTTGGCGGGGCTAAAGAGAGCTGAAATTGGATTACTTGGCTCGATAGAGTTACCCTTGAGGCGGGTCCAAGCAGAGTTAGGGCGATCAGCGACAAAGACGAGGCGACTACCACTAGGATCACTGGCATTATTTTTTAGTAGTTGAGTTACCTCATCAGCACTCATGACCCGAGCAGTGGCTGGGTCAAAACTGGCTTGATTAAAGTTAATTTCGAGAAAACCTCGTTCACTGTCGACATATAGGCCAAAAGTATTTTGGCTTTGATAAAATTGTTTTCCGCCTGTACTTAGCATTTGAGTATTTACATAATCGGTTGCTTCGGTGACGCCTTGAGTTAGAATAACTGATCTTGGCTCACCCACTGAGGCTATGCGAGCAAGGACATCAGTCTTACCAGCAAAGGGAGTTCCATCAGCAGCTTTAAGCTGGAGGACGGTATTGCCGCTCAAGATTTCGGCAACTTGTGAGGGATATGGTTCATAGCCTAAACTAATTGCGAATTCATCTAGGAGTGAATTGGTAAGCTCAGCTTGAACTCTTAGGTTTGGATCACTAATTAGACTAATATCAATGCGCGCGATTGGTTTGTTGTTAATGGTGGTAATTGCTAATTCAATTGGATTATCGCCATTACCATTTTTGAGAATAGTTAAATTGGGTGTTTCATTGTTTTTGGTGATATTTAGGTTTTGCTCAGGGATATTATCGAGAGCGTTCTTGGTGGCGGCGGGTGCTGGATTGTCTGCGAGTAAGATGAGTGTATTGGGAGAGATATTGGTATCAGGTAATTTTTGAAAGATAAATTGACCACTCTTGAGATCAAAGAAGCCACCGGCGAGGTCAAATGCAACGGTGCCAGCAGAGAGTAGGCAGGAAGCTGTATCCTTATTTGGGCCAAGACAGCTGTCTATGGTGAGAGAAACATCAGTCGTTGCATTAGCGGCGGTGAGTGTAGTATTAACTATTTGAGCCGCGCGAATTTGGGAGGCAACGCCCGAGGACATGGCTGAAGAAATATATTGCATGGAGCCAAGATTTGCCCAGGAAAGTGCAGTATAGCCGATGTCGCGAGCACAGGTCTCTGATCCATCAAGACAGCTAACAGTAGTGTTTCCTGTTTGATTTACGGTACTGATTGCGCCAAAAGTACCTAGAGCTGGTAAGCTAGCTTGAAGCGTGGTCAGTGCTGACTTACCAAGGGTCATTTTGACTCCGGTGACTGCAGCATTTAACGAGGCGTCAACTAGCAAGGTGCTGCCAGCTTTGATGGCCCCTGGTATACCAGTAACTGCCGCACCAATAGTGGTTAAGTCGGTGCCAAGGGCAACAGAGGAGGTAAACTGTTCTTGGTTATATAAAACATCGTTACAAAGGAAGGGACCATTTAGGACTCCATTTTTAAAAGTTGTCGGTAAGTTGGCCTGACAATCCTCGAGGCTATCATAATTCATGGCTTGCCACTGTCGTTGAACATTTACTGGATTGAATGAGTTTTTGTAGCGGTCCCAGCTAGGGATCACACTCCAGCCGGTATCAGCGTACGTTAGAAGTTTGTTAAGTGTTAGGTTGCCATTTGCACCGGCGTAGTTACCAATGGCGTTATTGTCGTTTTTGTAATTATAGTTCTCTGGAATAGTTGCAGCGAGCGCGGGGAGACTACCATTTGCCGCGTTCTCTAGGGTAGCTAAATTCGATTGTTGGTCTTGTGAAAGACAGGCACAGGCATTTCCTCGACAAATGAGTGTGGTAGTGGTTGGGCACGACTCTGGAGTGGCAGTTACTGGAGATGTAGACTGATTGGGATTCGGCTGGCATGTTGCATCTTTGACTACAACTGAAGTTCTACCACATAATCCAGTTGCGCAATCAGTATTATTAGTACAGGTTTCGCCGAGTTGTTTGGTAAAAACTGTTGGACTGGGAGAGATTGGCTCGTTTTTTACTGGGGCGACGTAGTTGGGATTAGCAATCGTGCTTTTAGAGATGGTTGTTTGTGGTTTTTCACTAGGATTGATTGCGGGTTTGGTGGTATTTTGAATAATCGTGATATTAGGATTATCCTTGGAAGTTTCAGCGTAGGTTCGAGTTGTTTGTAAGAGTTCGCCTGTATTGGCGTCTGTGGCAGTTGTGGTGGTAACACTAACTTGTTCGACGGTTCCGCCTGAGGCTCTTCCAGCAGTTTTATAGGTTTTAGTGGATGACTTAAGAATATAGGAAGTGGTCTGCGCATCTAGGACTTCACCAGTTTTGGTGTCTCGAAAGATTACGGTATCATGTGTGATAAAGCCCTCATCAACTTTTTCTTTGGTTGTACTGGTTTCGGCTGTGTAGCTGATCCTCTGCGTATCTACTATCTCACCAGTTTCTGGGTCGGTGTAAGTGGTAGTCATAGTGTATACAGTCTTGCCATTGACTGTTGTTTCGGTCGTCTCTGTCTTTGCCGAAGCTATGATGGCTTGCTGTTTGGCTCTTTTTTCTTCGATTTCCTGGATTGCTGCTGCATCAGCGGTGGGAAGAATGGTTGTGATGTTAGACGACCCATATTTTTGTTCTAACTCTTTTGCAGATAAATTGATGTAATCTTGGGCTTTTTGGTTAAATAAATAGTTCTCTTTAACAATATTTACCATCTCTGTTTTTTCTGCTATTAGCGCTTGACTTACAACGGTATTTAGTGCTTTATCCAAGCTAGTGGTAGTCTGGGAAGGGTTGGTGTTATTTGCCATTTCGACAATCTCTTCTTCACTCAGCTTGACAATCTTCTCTGTTACTGCCTGGTTGTATGCCGCGGCGGCTTGGTTGGTTGACTCGACATTGACATTGTATCTTTCGCCATTTGGGGCACAATAAGTCCCAGATATGGTGCCGCCTCCATCGTTGCAGGTTTTGCCGTTTTCTTGGCTTACATACGTTTGAGTAGCTGACACCTGGTAGCCGTATCTAAATTGCTCGTTACCGTTTTGCTCCTCATATACTTCGTCTTGAATCTTTTTTATTGTTGTTTTGGGTGGTGATGTTGGTTTTTGGACTTTTGCTATCTCTGCACAATCTTCTGGACCTAACCTGCAGGTAGTTACTGGAGCAATGAGGGGTGAGGATATTAGGCTGGAGATTGGTAGTTTGCGACTCAGAGTTGGTTTAAGAATTACTCTTGGGTAACCACTGCGTAAAGATAAAACGGTCGGAACGTTATTGGGATAGCTGAGGAGACGAGATGTTAGCGGTTTTAAGTCAGTTGGTGCGTATTTTTGCACCAAAAACAGAGCTGTTGATGCAACAACCACCGCCATCCAAAATGATGTCGTTTTTGACCTCATGATACCACTGTACAACCCTGGAATTTACCTTGTCAAGGCTTATTATTATGGTATGATCAGTTAGTATTATAAGTGAATAATATGTTATAGAAATGAGCATTTTGATATGCCATACTGTTGGTGATGTAGAATAGGAATTATGAAATTTTGGGATGCTTTATACAGCCGCGAACACCGACCAGTGCTAGGAATGAGCCCAATGGACGGGGTGACGGACGCACCATTTCGCTACATGGTTGCAAAATACGGGAGACCTGATTTGATCTTTACGGAGTTTGTGTCGGTGGATGGCTTGCACTATGCGGAAGGGATCAAGAAGGAGAGGATGCTACTTGGTTTTGTAAAAGCTAGGGATTTATTGTCGTCTAGCCGTATAGCTGTAGACCCGTATAGCCAGCAAAGTAATACACGGGAGCACGGATTTACCGATTTGCGGATTAACGAGACAGCAATGCCGTATGAAATTGCTCAAGTATTTGGAAACAAGCCAGAATATTTTATAGAAGCGGCAAAACTAATCGAGAGCCTAGGATTTGATGGGATCGACATCAATATGGGCTGCCCAGCCAAAAATGTGTCAGAGAATGGGTGTGGGGCAGCACTGATCAAGGTGCCAAAGTTAGCACAAGAGATAATATTAGCTACAAAAGCAGCAACCAAACTTCCTGTTTCCGTAAAAACTAGAATAGGGGTGAGTAGTTCTGCTGAAATGGAAGAGTGGATGCATGCGCTTTGTGAAGTAAAGCCCGCGAACATTAGTCTGCATGGTCGTACGCTCAAACAGCTATACCAAGGTATGGCGGACTGGGAGACGATAGGGCGTGCGGCAGAGATAGTGCACAAACATGGACTGCACATCCTAGGTAATGGGGACGTTCAGTCGCTATCTGGTGCGCATGACAAAGTCAAATTGTATGGGGTGGATGGAGTGCTAATTGGTCGAGCAGCAGAGGGTAATCCACAAGTATTTCAGGGGGTTGATGAGCCTGACTATAAACAACGACTAAGCTGGGCTGTAGAGCACGCGATCATTTACGAGCAGGTATTTAAGCCCAGTAATGCGACTGACGATGATGTTCGGTGGTTTTTGCCGATGCGCAAGCACCTGGCCTGGTATGCCCATGGGTTTCCTGGCGCAGTAGAACTGCGGATGTCTTTGATGAGAACTAAGAATGCTGACGAAGTAAGAGTGTTGGTTGAGAAATCTTTGGGTAATTAAGCTTGATCTGGGTTGATGCCGAGTAGCCACTGAACTTGTTCTTTTTTGTACCTGCGGTCGCCACGAGAGTTAATGCGGATGGCGGGGAGTTTACCACGCTTGCCCCAGCGTTTGAGGGTGAGGGGAGAGACACGGAGGAGGTCAGCGACTTCGCGGACAGTTAGTAGGTCAGGAAGGTTTTTGAGATCTAGTTGTTGATTCATAACTAAGATGATATTAGCAATTGTATGGGTGAGTGTCAATAGGATATCATTTGACTATGTATATGATATGTATAGATCTATGTAGATATTCTAGTTAGTACTAATGACTAGATTGATATAGATAGGTTGTGCGACCCTCCATAAGTCGAAAGTGCCTAGTTCATAAAGTGATTAAATTATTGAGACGCTATGGGTAGTGGTGTGGATAAATGGAGGAATGTGGATAAGTAGTTACCAGATCTAACTGA
>CAZSVV010000013.1:0-1173 GCA_964610445.1 uncultured Pseudomonadales bacterium
GGATCACTTGATTTACCTGTTTCACCGGCTAACCGACCTGCCGAATCGCCGATCATCCGACCATCTGACCCTCTCCCTCCTCTCCTCTCTCCTTTTACAATTAATCTCAAATACCCCTTTACTGGCACCCATCCCATCTCCTATGGATATGGGGAGACCTCGGGTAGTAGCTACGTTCGGCTCATGCAAAACCTCTTCGAAGTTGAGGCTCACGACGGAGTTGATTTTGCGATGCCCGAAGGCACCGAGATCCTCGCAACCGACACTGGTACGGTTCTCCATGCTGGTCCCGGGTTGTACGGAATCACGGTGATCATCCAACACTCATGGGGTAATAGTTATTATGGTCACTTATCTCAAGTTTCCCTTACTGTAGGCGATCATGTCGAGACTAGTCAACTAATTGGTCTCTCCGGCAATACCGGTGTAACTACCGGTCCTCACCTCCATTTTGGAATCCGCCCTAGCCACTTTGACCCCTTTAACGGCTACCACGGCATGATCGACCCACTGCCCTATTTAAACGGTCAGACGCTGGGAGTAACTCACCCTAAACACGACCTCATTCACTTACCTTACAAAACCTTAGCTAGCTCAGCTTCCGAGCTTTCTATCCCCCTCCTTGCAACCAATAGCGCCATGCTTAGCTACCAGTTAAAAGATCCTCGTGGCAATATCAAAAGCGTCTACCCCACCATCTACAACTATGGTACCGGCGACACTGCCATCCTGCCGCGTCCTAACCCGTTTATACCAGGAGAATATACACTCACTGTGACTAGCATCCTCGGTGAAAGTGATGAAATCAAATTTAGCTGGGGAGTCGTCACCCTCAATACCAATCAGAGTCGCTACACTCTCGGTCAAACTGCCGAGTTTGCCCTCGCCGTCTTGGACGAAACCGGCGAGATGGTCTGTGATGCGGACCTGATCTTGGATATCCGTACCCCATCGGGCGAAACTCAGACACTCACTACTGATAATGCCAAAGTCATAAGAAATCTCGAAGTCTGTAAGAGCAAAGCCCTAACCCTTACCCCTGACTACCAGGCAAGCTTTACCCCCTCCGAGCTCGGTACCTACTCTCTCACTCTCACTGCCCTAACCCCCAAACACACCTTCACAATTACCGATAGTTTTACAGTCGAAGCATCGCTACCTTATACGCTCGAG
>CAZSVV010000013.1:1183-3653 GCA_964610445.1 uncultured Pseudomonadales bacterium
AGCGCCTCACCTCTACCCGTATCTTCCCGGGTAACATCTATCCAGTCATTCTCAAAGTGACAGCAAGCACCCAGTTAAGTAGTAGTCTAGTCGAGACCACTCCCACCTCTTTTGTGACCACGCCTGCCAACCAAACAGATTTTGCTCCTTGGGTAACTAGCGACGACCTCTCCAATTTCTCGGATAGCCCTTACACCAGAGAAACAGATAATACCATTCAAACCTTAACCTGGGATCTCAACCTTGATGCTAATCAAACCAAAATCTTTGGCTATACTTATGACGCCCCAGATGAAAGCCCTGCGCTATACCAACTCGGTCCGATCAGCTATGCGGGTCTCACCGAGAGTCGCGCGTGGCAGATCGCAGTTGATGGTACAGACCCAACAGTTGGTGCTTTTGCTCCTCAAACCGGTGTAGCTTGGACTAGTGCTGGCGATGCCAACTTAAATCTTCGTCAGCCCAATCCCAAAAATGGTGACTTAATGATCGCAACTATTGCGATTAGACCTAGTAGTATTACAGTCAACACTCCCTCTGGCTGGACACTCGTGGATAGCCAAACAGGTACCGACGGTGGAGCCGAAGGCGCCGATACCGGAAGCGTTGGCTTATATTGGTTCTCCAAAGTCGCCGACGGTACAGAGGGTACAACCAATCAGACTTTTACCGAGACCGGCACAACTAGTGTTTGGATCGGGCAGATCATAAAAGTCAGAAGTAGTACAGGGACGTACGACCTATCTTCAGGAGGCTATAGTCTTAATGCAGATGCGACCAACTGGAATGGTACTCTCGACACTGATATTGGTCTAAATGATGGTGATCTAGTCTTCATTGCAGGAGCCCAAAACGGAGACCTCAGCAACACTAGTGCCTGGAATATCGCAGCAACCAATGTTACGACCAAAAGCACCGTCAATGAATATTTTGAAGGGACTACTGCAACAGGTAACGACCTAGAGGTTGGCATTGCTGAGACCTTAATCTGGGAAGGCAACAATACAACTACTCCAACTATCACTTTGACCCAAAGTGTTGCAGCGAGCGGTGCAGTTATGGCACTGCGCATCCGTCAAGGGTCAGGTTCTAATCGTACAGATACTTGGGTGAGGAGTAGTGGCCCATTTGCCGCCGGTACAACAAGCGTCGCTCCAGCATATCCACACCATAACATCGGCGACATGCTAATTCTAGTCGTCGGGAGTCGTGGCACCACTGACCCTACACCCACTACTCCTACAGGTTGGACCCTGATCGGTAGTAGCTACAACGGTGGAGCTGGCGCTTTTGCGGCAGATGCAGGTAACGCTCGCATTACCACCTACTACCGCGAAGCCACATCTAGATTAACTGGTACTCAGAGTGTAACTATCACTAGTGGTAACACCGCCCACGGTCAGATCTATGCAATCAACCGCGACAACGCCGAGGGATGGACCATTGGCTCCGGCGGTGGGACCGATACGACTGGTGGTACTGGTTGGAGTGTCACAACTAGTAGTCTAAGTCTCGATAGCGCGAGCGGTGGCGACGTCGTACTAGTCGCAAGTAGCATCAATACCGACGCCTACACCTATTCCTCGCTCTCTTTAACTCAATCAGGTAGTACAATTTCGACTCCCAACGAAGAGTCCGAGTATCGTGGTAGCACTGGTAATGATATGGGTTTACACATTGCCAGTACCGAGGTCACGAGTGGCAGTGGTAGCGGCGCCGGTACGTACACCATGACCGCTAGTGGTAGTACCGCAAACGCACCTGCGGGTGCCACAATCGCGATCAAAATATTAGGGACCGCGCAGACTGTCGCGAGCAAAGCCGTCGGCTTCTTTACTCCCCCAGCTACCTGGAATAGTGCGGCAGATGCTAACCTCTCTCTCACCTACCCGGATCCTCGCAATGGCGACTTAATGGTTGCGGTTACTGCCATTAGGCCTGCGGCGAGTACCGTGAACACTCCCTCTGGTTGGACGCTAGTAGATAGTCGCACAGGCACCGATGGTGGAGCCGAAGCGGCAGATACCGGTAGTGTCGGGATTTATGTCGTTACCAAAACCAGCGACGGCAGCGAGGGGACCGGCACCCTAGCCTTTACCGAGTCAGGGACTACTAGTGTCTGGATCGGCAATATTATGAAGGTCAGGAGTGGGACGGGTACCTATAGCGTTTCTGGATCTGGCTATAGTCTAAATGCCGACACAGTCACCTGGGGAGCTACGTTGGGTGCCGATATTGGATTGACAAACGGTGATCTAGTGCTCATAGCTGCTGCTCAAAATGGTGACCTCAGTAACACGAGCGCCTGGGACATTAGCGCCACTGGTGTTACTCAAAAAAGCACATTTAACGAACACGGAGAGTTTGGGAGTACTACTGGCAATGACATCGAAGTCGGCCTCGCATCTGGTATCATTTGGGGCGGCACCAACAGCGCGACCCCTACCTTAACGCTTACCCAAAGTGCCGC
>CAZSVV010000013.1:3663-18010 GCA_964610445.1 uncultured Pseudomonadales bacterium
CCGCAGCGAGCGGAGTCGTCTCAGCAATTCGTATTAGAGAAGATACTGGCACTCAAAGAACAGACACATGGGTCCGTAGTGCGAGTGCGCAGGTCGTATCAACCACTACCACCCTCTCTCTCGTCTATCCCGAGCATGAGGTCGGAGACATGTTTGTCATGTTTGTCTCAACGCGTGGTACTAGCGACCCCACTCTCCTCGCGCCCTCAGGATGGACGAGCCTCGGCTCCTACAATGGAGGTGCTGGAACCTTTGGGACCGACGCCGGTAATGCCCGGATCACTGCCTACTATCGCGAAGCGACCAGTCGGCGTTGGGGGACCCAAGCCGTGATCCTCACCACTGCTGATGTCGCGATTGGTCAAATCATTGCCGTTCACAACAAAAATAACGATACCTGGAACATTGATAGCGACGGTGGGACCGACACGTCAGCTGGTACTGGGTTCTCTACAACAGGGTCCGGGATTGATCTGAATAGTATAGAAGGCGGGGATGTGATATTGGTCGGCAACGCGATAAATACTGACGCCTACACTTACACGAGCCATGCCCTCTCGGCCAGTGGCATTACTTTTGGCGAGGTAACCCAGACTGCTACCTACAACACTACGAGTGGAAACGACTCTAACCTTACCGTTGTCACGAGCCGTGTGACGGCCGGCTCTGGCTCGAGCATCGCCCCCACCTTCACCATGACTGCCAGTGGTAGCACCGCAAATGCCCCTGCTGGTTCTACTCTCTTTGTCAAAATCGTAGGAATCCCGACTGTCATGCAAATCAGTGGTACTGCTAATGGCAATAACGGTGCAACCGTCAAAGTAGCAATCGGCGCGAGCGTGCAAGCTCAGACTACCACCATTAGTGGTGGCACTTGGACTATCGCCGATGTCACGCGGCCGAGTGTTGGGACAGTAGTCTCCGTCTGGATAGATGGCGTCGCTGATAGTTTAGAGTCGACCGCGGTCACTCTCTACAACGCCGCCCCTCTCAACTCGCTCGTTCTCGACACTAATGTCCTAAGTCTCGGGAGCAATCAAAACCAATCTTTGAGTCTCACCAACTTAAATAGCTACGACTGTACCGAGGACGAGGATGTCATGCACCAAGCAGCGAGTTCTCATCTCAAAGTCGAGGGTGATAGTTGTGCTGGCAGTACTACCAATAGCTATACTAGCGAAAAGCTCTCTACGCTCAGCGGTGATACCCTCGCACTTGGCACTAGCGATACAATAACAACTTACGATCTCGAAAATGCCGGGACCATCACAGTGACTGGCAACGGAACTTTGAATGTCTCGCACGACTGGGCAAACACTGGGACTTTTACAGCTGGCACAAGTACAGTCAACTTAACTGGAGGAGATAGTACTACTCAGACCATAACAGGTAACACCACATTTAATAATCTATCTGCTACCACCACGAGTAACAGTGCCGGTCGCACGATCCGCTACACTGCAGGGACCACTACCACAGTAACAGGTACTTGGACCGCAACAGGCACTAGTACCAAAATCCTAACTCTTGAGAGTAGCACCACTTCACCTTGGGTCATTAATCCAGCAGCGGCGAACGTCAGTTACATAACCGTTTCATATAGTAGTAACACAGGCACTCAATTTTGCCCATTAAGTAGTACTGATAATGGGAACAATCTTGGTTGGTCAATCCCATGTTCCCCGACCTCTCAATCATTTCAACGAAAAACATGGTATGACGGAACAAGATATTGGCGATCCAGTTACGACATAATCGATAGTCGCATCGAATTTGAATATAGTAGTGATGGTACAAGTTGGTCCGAAAATACTAGCGCAAGGGTCAGTACCAATACTTCAGACTACTCAATAGAAGCAGATAGTACAAATCTCTTTGTAGTCTACATGAATAGCTCCGATATAAAAGGAAGAAAAGCCAGTTCTTATCCTGGTACATCATTTGGCTGGGGTACAGAAGAAACTATCTTGAACGGCACTAGTATAACCGACGCCTATAGCTACCCAGTAATTAGTCGTGACTCTAGTAGTTATGTTTGGGTGGGTGCCAAATATAGCGGAAATAGCAGTTATTACTTCAAAACAATCAAAGAAACAGGATCTGCCAATGACCTCCCTGATGATCCAGGTGACACCATTTATACATTGGGTGATCCATCAAACGGTAATGATAACGTTTACGGAACTCTAGTCCCACTTAGCTCCCAAAACATGTATCTCACATATGTAGTAGGAACTGATATCAAAGGATGCCGCTGGATCAACTCAAGTAGTGATTGGCAAGACAGCGCAAACACCACCTGTCTACCCAATACGGACAATAATCCTACTCAAGTAACCGACACCACCAATGATACAACTACTAGCACGAGCTACACACAAATGAGTGGGATGACAATTACGCCTGGAACAGGTGATTACTTCGTAACATTTAGTACTTCCATAAAAAAATCAGTCGGTTCGAGCGATCAGTACGTCAGCCTTTTTGTAGGAGGGTCCCAAGTTACTCATACAGAGAGATACATCGAACAGGATAGCTCGTATGATGCAGGTGATATTTTTGTAATCCCGATCACTATCCAAGCCTATGTGTCAGGTGTTGGTGCAAGTGATGTGGTCGAAATAAAATGGAAAACAACCTCAGGCACCGCAACAGCGTTAGAAAGATCGCTAATACTACAACCTGTTAGCTCTAGTAACTTTAATCAAGCAATTGCTACCGCTAATACAACGACAACGAGTTCAATTGATACTCAGGTAGACAACCTTACCCTAACTCCGGGGAGCGGTGATTACATCGTCTATTTTAGCGCGAGTGCAGAAAACACAGCGGTCGGACATACTTATTTTTCTGTCTACAGCGATGGCGTTCAAACTCCACATTCCGAACGTGACTTATACACAGAAGATTCATTTATTGGGACATTTTATCCGGTCGCAACCCAAACCTTGCTTACTAATGTCGGACCCAGTGATGTTATTGAGATAAAATGGAGAACTGATTCAGGCACGGCGAGAATCTTGCAGGGAACGCTCACACTACAAAAAGTAAACTCTTCACAGATAGTACAAGTGAGCGATACCGTCACTGCAAATACGACCAGCGTTTCTGACACGCAAATAGATAGTATGTCTGTAACTCCAGGGTCAGGCAAGTATCTAGCATACTTCAGCACATCTCTGAAAAACACAGCTTCAGATGCCACACAAAATATCTCAATATATGCTGGTGGTAGCCAGATCACTCATTCTGAACGTCAACTCTATACAGAGAATTCTTTTGACACAGATGTCATTGATACTTTCCCTGTCACATCTCAAGCATATCTTTCATCTATTGGTCCGAGCGACGTTGTCGAGATCAAATACCGCACTTCATCAGGTCAAGTGAGTTCTTATGAGCGCACACTGACTCTCGTTAGAATATTCGATGCTGGAGGTGCATCCGACTCTATCGCAACTGGCACTACGGGTCGCAGCAACAACCTGTCGGCCGTTGCAGATGGGAGTGGGAATGTTCACCTCACTTATATTAATAATTCAGGCAACACAGTTTATCGAGAACGCACCAGTACTTGGCAAACAGCAGTAACTCTTGATGGTAACAGCGCCAATTCCTACCCTACTCTGTCTATCAATACTTCAAACAGCGATCTGTATGCTTTCTGGATAAGAGGCGATGACGTCTTATACAAAAAGGGTGTCTCTGGGTACACTTCAGGGGACTGGGACGCAACCACAACAACTTGGCAGTCAGTCGGCTCCAATACATTTATCACCTCTAACTATTCAGGCTCCAACAAAATCTTTGCCGAATGGTACGACGGCAGCGTTCTCCAGTGGGACGATCTCACGCTCGGAGGCAGTAATACCGCCCCCAATTCCCCCACTAGCCTCGCTCAAAAAACCACTGGGGACGTAACTTTGAGCACCGGAGTTTGGCACAACAGTACTAGCATCAAGTTTACGGCCACTGCCTCAGACACTGATAACCCCGATACTCTACAGCTCTGTGTCGAGATCGACCAGCTCGGCACTAGCTTTAGCAATACTGAAGATAGTTGTGGATCCGGTGTTAGTTATACGGGATCTGGCGTAACTGTGACTCATACCATTACAGTCACTGACGCTCAAGAGTACCATTGGCAGGCTAGAGTCAAAGACTTGGGTGGACTATATTCATCCTGGGTCAGCTACGACGTCAATGCCGAGAGTGCTAGGGACGTCGGCGTTGATACCACAGCCCCAACGGGTGGTACTGTCTATGATGGGACGAGTGTCGGAGTAGATACCACCTTCGCAACCAGCTCACTCTCCGCTCTCTCTGCCAACTGGGCGAGCTTTAATAGTGATGTCTCAGGACTAGCTCGCTACGACTACAGCATTGGGACCACGGCTGGGGGAACTGACATCAAAGCTTGGACCGATAATACTACTAGTACGTCAGTCACTGCTACTGGACTCACTCTCCAAACTTCGCAAATGTATTATGTTAACGTGAGAGCTGTCGATAATGCCGGTAATGTCCAGAGTGCAGTTAGTAGTAACGGCCAGCTAGTCTCCCCAAGTATTAGCTTTGCGATCACTCCCGCAAGCGCTACCTTTAATAATCTAAACGCAGGTAATAGCTATACTGATACCGAAGTAGCAACCCTAACTACAAGCACCAATGCTTACAACGGTTATGTAATCAGGGCTTTCACGACCGATCTACTCAAGAGTGTTGGTGGCACCCATCAAATCGCCAACTTTAGTGCAGGCAGCTACGCGAGCCCTGCTACCTGGGCTGGGAGTGAAACAGGTTTTGGCTATACTAGCTCGGATACTAGTATCCAAGGATCAAACAAGTTTAGCAGTGGCACTCTTTATGCTCCATTTAGCCAAGTCGGACCAGGCGACATTGTGGCTGACCACACTAGCACAGTGACTGGATCGAGTATTAGCAACGAAGCCTTTAATATTACCTACAAAGTCAAAGTCCCTAGTGATCAGGCTGCCACCAACTACACAAGCACTGTTGTCTATACTGCAACTGCTCAGTATTGAGCTGTTATAGTAGTCCTATGCAGATTTTCACTACTCTACTATTAACTATTTACTATTTACTATTTACCACTCCCGTCCTCGCCAGTGAGTCTGCCCTATCCGCTTCCCCCGCTATCCTCGAATCCGTTCTAGATACAAAGAATCAGACAGTAACGAGTGTCACCATCCAGAACAACACCAACTTTCCCCTACCAATCAAAGGGAGTGTGAGTGCTTTTTTAAGTACCGAAACTATTCCAGAGGAAAGTAAAGATACCTTTAATGCAAGTCGTTGGTTTACTCTTGACCCCTCCGACTTTATCCTACAACCCAATGAAGTCAAAAAAATCTCCGTGACTATAGACCCACCAGATGGTGCCGAGCCTGGAGGACACTATGCAACTATTTACTTTAGGCCACTGATCCCTCAAGATGCAGTAAGCTCAGGTAGCACTATCTCGCTGGCTCGCATCGGGATCCTAGCCATGATGAGCGTGCCAGGGGACATCGAGACCAGTCTCACTAGTAGCCCGCTGATCGCACCTATCTGGAGTAGTTTTGGTCCAGTCAAATTTTGGAGCACCTTGACTAACGGTGGGAGTATCCATCTCCTCCCGAACAGCACACTCACTATCAAAAATATCTGGGGCAAGACAGTTGAAGAAATAAAATCAAACCCGACGATCGTCCTCCCTCACACCACCAAAGAACACAATTTTGTCTGGGACAAAAAACTTGGACTGGGTCCATATACTGCCTCAATCACGACAAATTTTGGGACTGACGAAAAACCGATCACCACAAACTCAGTAACCACTTGGCTCCTCCCCTGGCCGCTTATTGTAGCTGTATTTACCTTATTGACAATCGTGTACAAAATCTTCATAGTAAATCGTAGGAGATTGGCGCTTGCTATTTCTGTACTCAAAGGACAATATGAACCGACTGAAACTACTCAAAAAAACTCTAGCAACAACGTTAGCACTGGCCGTCGGCTTAACCCCCCTAACTCCTCTAAGCCAGTTAAGCGGCGTTCACGCCGCCAGTCTAAACGGGGGTAAGATTGCCCTCTCTGACTCTCGTCCCTCTGGAACATCCGTCAGTTATGACATCGAATTTGACAATGTCACTACCAGTACTACTAGGTGTTTGAGAATCGAGTTTGACACAGCCGCCGATGGAACAGGTGGCAAACCAACGGGTCTCGACATTACTAGCGCAGCTTTCTCTGGCACTTCAGATTACGTTCCTACCCCAGCCTCATGGACAGTGGCCAACAACAACACCACTGGGGTGACCAGTATTACATTAGCCGGTGGCGAGACTCCCGCAGGTGCAACTGACCGTAATGTCATCCTAACTGGTATTACCAATGGTAGCACTGCCGAGACTGGCTACTATGTTCTCTTTAGCACCTACAACAACGTTGACTGTAGTACTAGTCCAGTCGATTCAGGGGTCGGTACCTTTATCTATGTTACTGGTCAAGCTGTTAGCCTGACTGTCGACCCAACCATTAGCTTTAACGTTGCCGCAGTCAGCTCTGGGCAAACGGTTAATGGCGCAACAACCACTGTCACAACCACCGATGGGACCATTCCATTTGGCACCGTTACATCAGGTGCACTCAGTATTGCTGCACACGATGCCACAGTTACCACCAACGCTGGATCTGGCTACACTGTCTATATCCGTTACACCGCCAAACCTACTAGTGGCAGTAATGACATTGACGACCACACTGGCAGTAATGCTACTCCCACTGCGATGTCAGCCGGCACCGAAGCCTTTGGTTATACCACTAACGATGCAACTCTCGGCACAGGAACAGCAGCTCGCTTTACTGATAGTGCTCCCGAGTATGCTGCCTTCACTACTAGTAATGCCGAAGTAGCCTACAACGCCGCAGCCGTCTCCTCTCAGACTACTAGACTCGGTTATGCAGTCGGCATCTCAGGCACAACTCCAGCCGGCACCTACGGTACTTCGACTGTAATAATTACTGCAACCCCTGCCTATTAGCGAGTGTACTGCCCAATATATTTAAATGTATGCGCAGGGACAGATCGGACAAATAAAAGGCAGGTATGAAAAAACTTCTTCTCCCCGCACTCATCATATTTGCCGTATTTACTACATTAGTAAGGGCGCAGACTCCTGCACCTAGTACCCCAAGCACAGGTCTCGCCGTAACTCCACCAACCTTTGAGATCAATGGTAATCCTGGCGACAGTATCAAAAATACGGTCAAGCTTGAGAATATGCACCCTTATCCGGTCGAGATCGCGGTCGACCTACGCAACTTTACGGCGATCGGTGAGGACGGAGCGGTCGGATTAACCGAAGAAGAAACTAGTTTTAGTCTCGCTAGCTGGATCGAGGTCTCACCCAAAACTGTCACTATCCCTCCCAAGACCGCTCAATACTTTACTTTTACTATCAAGGTTCCGCTCCAAGCCGAGCCAGGTGGCCACTTTGGTTCGCTAATCTTCCGCACTATCCCCACCGAAAAGGTCGAGGGTAGCGGTGCTAGTCTCGCCCAAGAGATCGGTGCCTTAGTACTCCTTAGACTCTCTGGTGAGACTGTCGAGAGTGCGAGTATTGAGAGTTTTAAAGCTACAAGTAGTATCTTTGAAAAAGGACCAGTTCCCTTTGAAGTCCGCCTCAAAAATCTGGGTAACGTCCACACCAAGCCAACTGGCACAATCATTATTACCAATCTCCTAGGTCAGCAAGTCGCTTCAGTCGCAGTCGAACCCAAGAATGTCCTCCCAGGTGCTACACGCAAACTAGAGGCAACTTGGGATACACAGTGGCGCCTAGGTCGCTACAATGCCACTTATACCGCTGTCTTTAGTGACAAAACAACTCTCAGTAGTACGACTAGCTTTACGGTTCTACCCTACCGAGCAATTGCAGTAGCCATCGTGATCTTAATCATCCTCTTAATTATCCTCAAAAAATATCAAAAGAGACTCTCTCTAGCCTGGAAAATCCTCACTTCAGGCAAAGCATAGAGTGCTAGCCATGCGCTACTTTGTCCCCATACTTGTAGCTTTTACCTTTCTCCTTTCTACTCTCCTAGTTCGCTCCGAGAGTCTAACAGTCTCGCTAGTTGTAGGTGTGACCGAGGTAACCTTTTCTGGCTATACTAGTCCCCTGGCTCAGATAGTCATCAAAGAAGATGGGAGTGTAATCGGTACAACCACTAGTGACAGCTCAGGCAACTGGAGCAAGACTGTCTCGATCGCGCTACCCGGCCTGCATACCTACGAACTATACGGCACTGATAGTAGTAGTCGGACGACAGCAACCATTAGCTACAATCTAAGTGTAGTAGGCAATACCACAACCACAATAGACAACATCGTACTCCCCCCAACCGCCGAGCTCAGTGGAACTAATCTAGTAGGTAGCAGCTATCCTGGCAGCACTATCACTATCACTTTCTCAAGCGGCGAAACCCCTAGCTTGGTTGTCCCAGCTAGCGGCAACTGGAGCTACGATCTTGCCACCCACACTAGTTCTGCAACCATCACTGTCACGGCAACAGTCGGTAGCTTCCTCTCTCTCCAGAGTACTAGTCTGAGCTATGTGGCCCCTACTCCTACACCTAGTCAGACTCCGAGCCCGAGTACTAACCCTAGTAGCAGTTCAACTACTACTTCCGCCTCACCGAGCCCTAGTAGCAATACATCTCCCTCCGTCTCGCCCTCTCCATCTCCTACCCCCACTCCTTTCTTTATCCCTCTCTATGACCAGAATCAAGATGGCAAACTAGGAATAGCCGAACTCTTTGAAGTCATTACTTCATGGCTAAAAAAACATCTTCCTTGTGACCTCAATCGTGATCAAAAATGCAACCTCATCGACCTCTCAATCTTGCTATACTATTTTGAGCGCTAACTTATGAATATTACTACCCTACTCAAACAAATCTCTTTCCTCCTCCTCTTTCTCATCCTCTCTTGGATTCTGATCCACTTCCTGGCTGTTTTTGGCGTGTTTTTGGCGCTTGCTCTCCCTCTACTCCACCTCGTCTTCTATCCGCACATTCTCTGCTTCTGGTGCCGTCTAAAGGGTTCCAAACATACTTTCAAACACTCAGTCATAGACAGTTTGATGATTCTATTGCTCACGATCATTTCAATCCCTATCGTCTACCTCGAATACAAACTACTCATGCTGTATCAAAAACCTGTCGAGATCGCGCAAATCGCTCAGTTTACTATTCCCAGCAAAAGTCAGCACCCAGTCGGCGAGATCTTTCCTATCCCAATCGAGATTATGAACATACCAAGTAGTATCAACGTTGCGCAGGCCGATCTCTCCTACGATCCCACAATGATCGAAGTAGTCGATCTCACAACTGATGGAACTTTTGTCAGTTTCTTTGTCCAAAAAGAGTACGACAATCAAAAAGGCTACATCAGAATATCTGGCGGCATCCCTAATCCGGGGTACCGAAAACCTACTGGCTTACTAGCCACCGCTCACATTCGCGGGATTAAGCCAGGTGCAATAGAACTCAAATATCTCGAGAGCTCGCTAGTTCTAGCAAATGATGGCAAAGGCTCCAACCTCCTCTCCGATTACCCGACAATTCCGATGATCATCACCCCCGCTAATCCCACTATCTCTCCTCTACCCAACGACCTAACAATCCGCAACCAGATTCAAGGGGACAAAGACAAGACAGTCCTTAGTTTTTCCGAATATGCAAATGATCTCCCCGAGCCGTTTGCAGACACACTGGGCGAGCAAGATGCTCCGTCCCCACTTCCCCCAACGCCTACCGACTCAGAGACCACAAAACTGGAGGATTCACTCCTCCTCAAGCTCGATACAGCTATCCTAGAGTTTTGGCAAAACATACTTAAATAACATTAGTCTACCAGTTGGTTAGCTATACTTTTTCACCACTTTGTACACTTTTTTAGAACTGCTGCTATCAGATATAAAATAGCTATTTATTCACATTATCACTCGTTCCAAGATTATTATTTATCCCAATTTTATCTACCCACTCTCATCATAATTATTAGTACCCTATATTATTAGGACTGAATTTATGGTACTTTATCGAACATTGGTTATCCATATCCCGCACGCTGCTCACTCATTTTTCTGACCAAAAGATGGGAGATTGGCAGCACACAATGTTGCTCTGTTAGCAGTTAGATAATATTGATTGATAATATGATCTAGAAAATCAGCTCTGATCTCACTCTCCGCCTAGTATTACGTCACCCTCTTGGTCAGTACGCCGGACTTTTGCTCCTACACTCTCTATTCTAGCTATCGCTTCGCTTGTAGGGTGACCATAAGTATTACGATTCCCTACACTAATCACTGCAGTCTCTGGTCGAATGATCTCTAAGAACTTTAGGTCGCTCGCGTACTTTGATCCATGATGGCCTACTTTGATATAGTCTACATCTCGCAACATCCCACTCTCCACTAGCTCACTCTCTGCCTGGAAACCAGCGTCACCCATGAGGAGATATCGCTTCCCATCCTGTAGTATTTCCAAGACGACACTTCGTTCATTCAAGTCCCCTCTCTTGGCACTCGCCCCTAGTATCTGCTCACGTACTGTTCTATCCATTTGATCTGTAAACACCGCTACATATTCCTCTATCGCATGTGGCGGCCAAAGCACCGAAAGCTCCATACTATCCTCACCTCGTACATAGATAGTATCACCCTGCTCAACAGATATTACCTCAGCCCGATCACGTAATAGAGCATCCCGAAATTTATCGAGCGAGGCGCTCTTATGTACCCCGTCAGATGTTACAAACTGCATCACCTCATATCTATCTAGCACAGCACTCAAACCGTTCATATGGTCAAAGTCTGTGTTAGTTAGTACTATGAGCTCTATTTGGCGATCCCAAAAAGGGATATGTCTCTCCAGGCAGGATAACATCCGCTCCCCACTGGGCCCGCCATCCACTATCACTTGGGTACTACCCTTGGTAAGTATTATTCCATCTCCTTGTCCCACGTCACAAGCAATCATCCGAAAGCGTGGACTTGGCGATTGCCATATGACAGTTCCCACCAAGCCAATCAGTAACCCGATTACATACCAGATTTTTTGCATAATAATATTAATTATAGCCGTGTGATGCGCGATGATTTTCAACGATAATCATGTGATTGTGTTTGTAAATTTTTGTCTATACGTTAAGAAAATACGCGAGATTACATTTAACGTTGCGAGTTCACCCTGGTTTGATCACAAACCAGGTGTTCTACGAGCCATAAGATGATCGAGTATTTTTAGTCAGACAATAAAAATTACAAACACAGTCACTATCCAAACAATCTTATCACCCATACCATCCACCACAGTGGTACATAAAGCAGATATGAGACAGGCGTGATAATGATAGTGAGAGCCGAGAGCAGCATTATCACTGGTACAACTGGCAGTATTAGCATATTAACCAAGATCCCAATCAAGGATACCCTCCCAAAAAACCACCAAATCACTGGCGCGGTCGCACTAGTCGCCGCAAGCGTCGGATATAAATAATCTACAAAATACTTGTTTTGGCCATATCGCATAAGTACGGGAGTTATATATAGTAGTCCCACAGTCGCCGAGACAGATAACAAAAATCCAACATCAGTGATTAACCTAGGTTTTAGTAATAGCATGATAAAGACAGCAACCCAAAGTAGATGTCGTGCGTCCCTCTGTCTGCCAAGAACCAAACCAATCAAAGCTAGACCACCCATCACTCCTGCTCTCACAATCGAGGCACTAGAGCCAGCTAGGATCACATAGAATATAATCGAGACTATCCCAACCAGTAGTCCCAAGCGCTGGCCCAAAAACCCTCCGAAAAGCCCAATCACAGCGCCTGATACCACGCTCACGTTATACCCTGATGCCGCAACAATATGTAGTGTGCCAGTATTGACTAGTTGATCATAAAAATCTCTCGGCATATTACGTTTAACTCCCAGTAATATCCCAACCGCTAGGCTCGCATGTGGCTCAGGTAGCACACTCTGTAGTCTACCTACCGCCCAGTGCCGGAGCTTAGACAAAGCGATCAACAAAGTATCAGTTGCCCCTATTTCGTTTTTCGATATTCTGATTTCTGATTTTTCCGCGACTACCCTACCTCGCTCATCAATCACTCCCTCTACCTCCACGACACTCCCAGGTATAAAATCAGTATAACCCTTGATTAGCACCTCCCACTCACCGCGTTTAACTATAGTCAAAGAATCCGTATATTCTGGGTAGTCGACAGTCGGGATGCTGATCCTAACTCTAGTCCCTTCGGATAGACCTTCAATAGGTACACTTACTATCCTCATGGCAAGCACGCTAATAAACACTAATACTATCGCGTATTTTTTCATAAACCGATTCTGGGATCTTAGCTTTTGACACTATTTCTTCCGTCTTACTATATGGCCTATTATCAACGATAGCGTTTGCCCGTGCCTCCCCTATCCCCTCTAACTTATCTAGCTCTGCCTCGCTCGCTGTATTAATATTCATTTTGTTGCTAGCTGACTTACTGACTATCTGGTCCACCGAATTGCTGATAACCCGAGCTTCTGATTTAACTGGTATATATAACTTCTCCCCATCTTCTAGCTTTTCCGCCAGGTTTAGGGTAGTCGCTACCCAAGATCTATCTGCCGATGCCGCAAGTCCCCCAGCTACTACTAACGCGTCCCCAATCCTTGAGTTTGATGGTAATTTGTATACACCAGGTTTCTCGACCGCTCCCGACACATCTACGACAACTTCTCCGTGTGTTTGGGCCTTATTACTAGCTCCCTGTTCCTTAATTATCTCAACCATAACTTCGCGTGGCCTAATCTGATCCCATATACCGTAGGTCACTATCCCGATCCCCATTGTTCCTAGTAGTGCTATAACACCCCACGTTTTAGCCCACCCCATACTTTCAAATATAGCACTAATAACTAATTATCTTGACTCACTATAGTACAATATCTCGATGAACCCTCTAAAACATGCAGAAAACGGATCTTCTTCTTTTGAACCAGAAACCTCTACCGTCGAAATCGAACTAAAATCATCAGCCAACGCTCCGCGTATTTATGATGGCAAACCTGTGGCAGAGCACACAGCACGCGATAACCCGGATGACATAAGAACTCAACTAATAATGTTAACTCTTTGTGAAGCAAAAATTATGTATTGTGATCTATGTAACAAACTTAGGTGTCACCAAAATCCATTCAGATAGACTCTCTACACAACCAAACTAAGCAGTTTCCCAGGCACAAAGATCGTCTTCTTCACTTCACCCACCACCCATTTCTTAACTCTCTCATCTGTCATCGCGAGCTTAATAACCTCTTCTTGATCCTTGGCACTTTCACCACTTAACTCTAGTATCGCTCTCACTTTGCCATTCACCTGCACCGCCACTCGAACGTTGAGAGTTTCTATGCCTGATATTTGTGATACATCAGGCCACTTCCAATCAAATACATCTGACGATTCACCATAAACCATGAGCCATAAACTATTTGCTGTATCTGGTGCAAAAAGTGAAAGTAGTTTTGCAAACATACCCAAATGTTCTTTAGAAATGTTTTGCCCATCCTCACGCCATGCATTTACAAACTCCATGAGGCCCGCAATGGCCGTGTTAAACTTTTGGTTTAAGACTCCTTCTTCGACCCGATCCACCAATATTTTCATTTTCGAAGCAAGTAGGGGCGAGGTCTCCTCGCCCAACTTCCCTTCCATTTGCGCTGTTGTCTTGATGCGTTCCAAAAATCTCACTTGACCCGAGATAGCTCCACTATCCCATGCGATAGACTGCTCCCATGGCCCCATAAACATCTCATACATCCGGGTCGCATCACTGCCATATTTTGACACCATATCATCTGGATTTACCACATTCCCTATCGATTTACTCATTTTCTTGCCATCTTCTGCGAGCACTAACCCGACCGACCGGAGACGCAAAAATGGCTCTGGAAAGTCTAGGATGTTAAGATCCTGCAAAACTTTTACCCAAAAACGTGCATAGAGAAGGTGTAGTACGGCATGCTCTGCTCCACCCAGATACCAATCAACTGGTGACCATTCTTTGATATATTTTTTGGCATCATTCAGATTGTTTATTTTTTCTCCATTTTGTTTGGCTTCCCAGAATGGGAAAGCAAGGAAATACCAACAAGATCCTGCCCAGTTGGGCATAGTATCAGTCTCGCGTGTGGCAGGCGCACCACAGCTGGGACAGGTAGTGTTTACCCAATCGGTGACACGTGATAGTGGCGACTCACCAGTCTCGGTAGGCTCATAC
>CAZSVV010000014.1:0-5341 GCA_964610445.1 uncultured Pseudomonadales bacterium
CTAGCTAGATTGTGGGTGACAGTAATATAGCTTCCGTCTGCGACACTAGCATTACTATTACTAAAGAGCGTCCCACCACAACTAGTCCAGGCAGTGCCGTTGTAGCACTGGAAACTGTTGGTTGTTGTATTAAAGATCATGGTGCCGGCGCCGAGGGCTGTAGGGGTAGAAGCAAAACGACCTACCTGGAGCTGACCACCCATAGTGATATCACCCGAGGCAGTGGCCGAACCAGTATTGTAAAGCTGAAACTCGGGTGTTGAATCGCTATTAGTATCAAAGGTCACGACGCTGGCATTATTGTCTCCGACAGTAAGCGATCCGACTTTGAGAAAACCAGTAGAGCCATTACCGACTGTGATTCCTGGATTGGCAGTATCGGCAGCGACTATGTCGTTAAAACGAGCGTTGCCTGAGGCATCTACATAATAACTAGTACCACCAGCAAAGTAGGCAGCATTGGTGTAGAGATTGTCCCAGGCTAAAGTCGAACTACCAAGATCGTTGGTTCCAGTTGTTGTAATTGGGATGAGATCAGCATCTTGGAGTACCCGACCCTGGAAATCAATGGTGTCGGTGATCGCGTTGCCTAGAATGGTGTTGCCATTGACAGTAGTATTGTTAGTGGTTAAGTTGCCCGCTGTTGTTACGCTCCATGCGGTACCTCCTGTTAAAGCTAAGGTCGTTGTAGCATTATTGTTGCCTATTGAGATGATATCAGCGGCTGTTGCGTTGGTACCGATGTTAATTGTATCTGCAGCAGAGCTAGTAATACCGCCTATATCAATGGTTTTGGTGGCAGTGTTGTCACCAAAGTTGATACTGCCGTCTCCTACAAACTGGAGTTCGATCCTGGAGTCGGTCGAGTTAGTTATATCAAAAGCATTCGCTTCGACGTTGACTGAGTAGTCGTCAGAAGAAGCTGTTGTGTCGGTGAGTAAGATGGTAGGCGTGGCTTGAGAGTTGGTCCAATCACCATCGCTACTTATGGTGCCGATTCCGCTCATGTCTCCAATCGTTGAGATATCCCAGTCACTACTATTTATTGCGACCGTCGAGCTGTTGTTCCCGATTGTCGTAATACCATTTACAGTCAAACCGCCACTGAGGGTAGTCAGGCCAGTTCCCAAGAATGAGAATGTAGGGTTGGTAGTGGCATTGCCAAGCGAGAGATTTTCGCTCGCATTAGTTGTGGTTAGAGCAAGATAGTTATTGGCTCCTTCGAGTATTCTTAGAGCGTTAGCAGTATTGTCGATAGTGGTTATGTTGCTAGCCTGGTTAGCGAGGTTAATCGTTGGGGTGCCTGTATTTATATTAATGAATCCGATCTTGGCACTACTCGTTGCTGTGCCACCTACTAGAACGTCCCAGGTGCTATTGATAGGAGATAGGGCGCCGAGAGTTGATTGCCAATTGCTGCTCCCATCTCCTCCGCTACCACTATCGTCATCGCTACATTGCAGTACTCCTGAGCCGTTGGTGGTAAGAGTGCCACCATTAGTATTAGCGGCACAGTTAAAGCCAGAGAGGGTTATGGAACTACCATTGAGAGTTATGGTATCGCCTCCATCACCTAAGTCTAGTTGGCCATTGGCGTCGAGTGTACCAGCGAGGGTTAATGCATTTAGGTTCCCGGTTCCAGCACTATTTATATAGTAGGTGGTCGCGCCACCAACACTAACCCCTTGAGAGAACTGAGCATAGTTGACAACTCCAGTTAAGGTATTGGTATTTGGGAGGGTGAGAGTACCTGCGATCGTGGTGTTGCCGGCATCAGTTACAGAGAATTTGCTGGTGGGTGAGCTGCCTGATAAAAGATCAAGTAATTTGAACCCTGTATTGTTGTTGGCTGCTGTACCTGTAATCAAGGATCCGGTAGTGAGCTGGGCGTTACTGACATTAAAGAAATTGGTGGTAGTGGTGTTGCCGTTAATATTAACCTGTCCTGTTCCATCGGGGGCCAAGGTGATATTCCCGTTTGTACCCGTGGCCGTAACTAACGAGAGAGAGGGAGCCGAGATTTGAAAGGTTCCTGAGACGCCTTTTAATCTAGGCGACTGCTCCCCAACAATAATTTCGCCCCATTGATTCATGGGAACTACAGTATTCCTGATTGCACTAACTGTTGCGCTGATAGGGAAGCCTTGGATAGTTTCTGAATTGAGAGCGTAAGCGACAGTGGCGATCTGTTGACGAGGAGTAAGTGTTTCGGCGCCAACAGTAACTTCGAGCCAAACATCGGCATTTTCGGTGAATACCGAACTAGCAATCCCAGCTCCACAGGTCCCACCGATCTGAGTAGAAAAGACCCCATCGGTGTCGGGTGTGATACTACAGGTGCCACTACTATATAACTCGGTCCCGCCACTACTAGCATCGTGGAGTTTAAAGACAAAGTTAGTGGCGCTAGTTATAGGAGTACCGCTCACATTCTCTAAGCGACCCTGGAAGCTCAGCTGTCTATTGGGGGTAACGGGGGTAGAGGGAAAGGCGGCAGTTAGTGTAGCGTCGCGGCCAAACTGACGATAAGTGAAGATCGAGAGAGTAGAGGCTAAGATTAGGAGAATGACGCCACTGAGGATTGTTCTCAGTGTTGGGAAACGGAGTTTGCGGTAATTGTTTTTTTTCACAATATTATGCTTGTGATCTGGTAGCTGTGTTTGAGGGTGTTGTGGATCTAGCTCTGTTAATGCGGAGTTGTTGTCGTTGTCTTGGACAGATGAGGACAGAGGTGAGAGGAATGGAGTTGATGCGGGCAATTTTGTGTTATCGGACACTACTACCTGTAGTTTGGAGTCACTGTACCAGTTGATAAAACGACGGATTGTTTTGATTTTTCGCTCTATGGTTGCTGGGGATTGGGTATCCAAATGAGTGAGTAGATCCGTGTAATTTTGTAGATTTTTATCAGTTAGCAGACTCTCTATGCGAGTGCTAGGGTAGTGAGACTCTAGGTAGGTCAGGTATTGAGTGATGTCAGATTTATAGGACCTAATGCTCGAATCCGATAGATGATTATCTTTGAGATACTCCATGCATGCTTTGATATACTTGCTAGAACCACTACTCACAACTGGTGATAGGGTATTAGGGGCCAAAGTAAGGTTACCGATAGGACTAGGGAGGTCAAAACTCTGATTGAGGAAGGTTCCAAATTGACGAAGTGAGGCGAGCGTGCGACGAAGAAGGGTGTTAGAGCTAGATAGTTCGGGCTGGGAGAGGTAGGTAGCATAGTTCTTGGGATTGGTAAGGGTACGGATAGAGAGATCACTAAAAAGACTTGAGGCGAGTAATCTGGATATGTCTGCAGAGTAAAGCTTGCGGCTGATACTGCTTAAGCCGAGTGTAGCCAGGTAGGTGCGGAATGCTGCTAGTAGCGCGGTGTGAGTGGAGGGTAATTGGACAGTGTTGTTCATCTGGAGTTATACGTAGTTATATCGATATACACCCACTATAGTAATACGCGAGGGGTGATGTCAATACTCAAGTCAGATGATATTAACCGCAGTACATTTGCGGTAATGTTTACACTGATTACGGTAATGTGAAAAGGGTAAATTGATTGAAATACGATTGTCAATTTGTTTGTGAGAAAGTCGCGTCTCGTAATATTTGAGTCACTCGCAGAGTTAGCTTGTACTCCGTGCTCGTTTAGTCAAATATTACTAGACTACTCCTACTTACACGACACAAATTACCACTCATATTTCTGGGGAAGTTATTACTCGAGTATTCGTACTTACGACTCGAAATCATTTGTAACCACACATCACTATAGTGTGATCGCATATTTATTCTGACTGCGTGAGATCGAGAGGACGTGAGTGAGTCCATCTGGGGTGCGAACTGTTAGGCTGCTGTAGCGCGCTAGGCGCCTAATGTACGCTCGTCCTGTACTACCTAACTCGTAAAGGATGGGTGTGCGTGAGGTAACGAAGATGCGACTGGCATAATCACCTAGTTTTGCTGAGTGAGTAGGCCTACTATGGTATACGATAAGTGATCGATATGGCTTGTTGGTCGAACTATCAATGATCGTGATATTGTATCTCCTGCTCCAGATTATGATTATCAGTGTAGATAGTGACGCTGCTAGCAATAGATAGTAACCAAATGCGAACACTTGATCATCATTGATCTGGGAGATTGTAGCTGGCAATACGATCAATTTTGCAGGCAGATTGACTATGTTTTTGAGGGTAGGCAGGATGGGTGACTCTGAAATACCAGGGATAGTGGTAGTAGTTAGGTTAAGGTAGAAAGTAGGGAGGGTGGTGGTGAGCCCAGCTGCATCAAAACTGGTTGCTACTACTTGGTGTCTACCAAGTGGGAGTGAGGTCAGGAGTGTTGCTAGGCCAGAGCTAGTAGTAGGAAGACTGATTGAAGTGATAGTCCCGTCTGCGAGAGTTATGCTCACAGAGACTGTTGCATAGCTCTCGGTGGCAAAGATAATCTTGACCTCCTGCGGTCCTGGTAGATCAAAGCTAGTATCCTCGGAAATTATAGGTGATAGGTAGACATCATCAATATTGATTACTGTTAATATGGGTGGAGTCTGGTCAATGGTAAAGCGCCAGGTGGTAGAGAAACTTGAATTGTTGCTACCATCAGTAGCCCTAACGTACCAATCGTAGGTTCCGGCGGGGAGATCAATGGTCGGGGTAAGATAAATGTTGCCATCCCCGATATGAAAGATATAGTTATTTTGTTGGGAGTTGCCGGTGTTACTGATTCCTAGGTAGGTTGCGACATTGTTGAGATATACAGCATAAGTCACATAGTTACTATTAGAATCAAAGGTTGTCTTCCATACTAGTTCGGGACGTGATTGGTTGGTTGTGGAGCCGTCGTGTGGAGATATGAGTATGACGGCAGGTGGGGCGTTTGTATCGCTTGTAGACGGGCTAGCACTAGGGATGCGAGCTGTGGCACTGACTGTTGCTGAGATAGGATCTGTCGCGGCATGTGCTAATGGCGTAAATAAGAAATTAGAAATTAGAAATACTAAACAAACGAGAAAAGCACTAAAAAAATTAGAAGTATGAAACAAGAAATTAGAAACTTTTTTCGAATTTAGAATTTCGATATTCGGATTTAAGCTGATATATAACATTATTTCAGTATATCAGCGATTGTTGTTTTCCAGTTCGGCAATCTTGCGTTTTAGTTCATCGATCTCTACGTCTCTTTGATCATTTCTGTGGACGAGGTGCCTCTTAATGCTGATGCCGCCGGCGATCAACACTAATATAACTACTAAGATAGCAGCAATTAGTCGATAAGGGATGATCCAGAATGGTAGGTCGCGACTAGTGGTGAGTCCTGGGCCATAGGCGACAGT
>CAZSVV010000014.1:5351-17150 GCA_964610445.1 uncultured Pseudomonadales bacterium
CGACAGTCACGGTAGCGACATACTTGCCCAGACCCCAGACCTGATCCCAGCGTGCACTCTGCGTACGACTAGTGAAAGGGAAGATGTTGACAGAGTCTAGTTTGACAGGTTCCTGAGAGCGTCCTAGCATATCTTTGACTATAATTGATGACTCAGGAGTAATATGTGTATCAGATTGATTTTCGAGGGTGAGAGAAAAGTCGATCGGGCCAAATTCGTTCACAAAATTTTTGAGACTAAAATCCTTGATTACAGCATCATAGTTGACGTCGCCCGCGACGTTTAATGCAAAGAGTGATCCTACTTGAGTGGTTGTGTAGGACACAGTCTTTTTCTCACCGCGTCTTTCTTTGGGTTCAAAGAAAATGCCGGCATAGTGACCACCTGGTAGAGCATCATTGGGAGCTGCGATTATGACTGTTATCTGAGCTGTCTCTTTGGGTGGGACAACGAGTTCGTCGGTCTCGAGAGTAAACCAAGGGGATGCGAGGAAGCGACCAGATGCCTCAGTGGTAACTTTGATTGGAGTGCCCGCGTCATCTTTGACGATAAAATCGATAGTTTCGGCCCCCAAGATTAACTCGGTAGCACTAGTGTTAGTAACTTTGATGGTTTTTTGGATGGTCTCACCTGGTTTGATCTCAATATCAGTGCGAGGAGGGGAGACGACAAGGGATATATCTTGAGCTGAAATGGGTGTTGTGGCAAATAGAAAATAGCATATAGCACATAGCGAAAGAGCAATCTGTCTATGAGCTATTAACCATGATTTGTGGGCAGTGTAAATCATTAGAAGGTTCCAGTTGCGGTATAAGTAATCTGGTTTTCGTAATCACCGGCAGCTTGAGTAGCCCCAACGCTTAGGCGATAACAAACATAAGCGTTCTCGGCGTTGGCAACTGTTGAACTACTAAAGATAGTCTGGGGAGTCTCGGCACCGGTAATATCGGCAAACTGCTTGCTGCGGAAAGTGTCGCCACTGGTGTCGTACTCGAAGGCAATTGAAGCGGCATCAACGTTTTCGAGACTATAGCCAAAGCCATTGTTGGTGGCCGTGTCCCATTCGGCGGCAGTGCTCTCGGTACAGGTACCGCCGTCACAGGTAGTGTCAGGGATAAAAGGTGTAGTGGCACCACCTAAACCTAGCTGATCATTTTCGCTACTAGTTACAACGTAGCCACCACTCGCGTTGGTGCTAACGGTCAAATCTTGGGCAAGGGTTTTGAAGGAGTTGAGTGACATACCACCAAAGGGAACACTAGTTGCGGTGGTTGTAACGTCAGTACTGACGCCGCAGCGAGTAGCTCCAGAAGCGATACCAGCAATACTAAAACTAATGGTTGGGTCAACTGTTGCGGTTACACGGACCGCTTCGATGTGGGCGACCCGAGCGCTGGTTGCGTCGATTGGTGTCGCTGAGTTGGGGTTGGTACTTGCGGCAAACTGACGGACGAGTATGGGATAGGTGTCGGCAGTGCCCTCGGTATGAGCCGTACCTGTCGCAGGCGCTATCGGGGTATTGCTACCATTGGTGTTGCCAATATATAGTGTGAATGCCTGACCTACGGCACCCGCGCCACTGTAGTGGAACTCAAAACAGTGATAGTTGGCGGGACTAGTGCAGCCTGTGGCGCCTGCAGCTGTTGCGACACCTGCGACAAAATCAAAGGTTGAGCCAACGTCGGTCGGAGCAGTGACGTTTACAGTGGTATTAAAATCATATCCTTGATCATCTGGATTGCCGTCGTTGGGAGTGGTCGTGTCAGCTGGGAGGAGGACCTGAAAATAACCATTGGCGACGGCACTAGCGGTAGTAAACTGAATGGTATGTCGAGGACGCATTTTTAAATAAATGGGGTCATTGTCATCGGCATCACCACTAGCGAGGACAGGGGTAACGGTAAATTCGTCGGCATCAATAATATCGACGACGGTGTAGGTACCAGTCCCGATGACCAAGCTATCTTGAGCACGGAGATTGCCGGTGCTAACGGTATTAGCTGGGGCACTCGCTACGGTCTTGAGTTTGACGTTACTACTCCCGACCGTTGTACCGGTTGCATCAACTCGCGCATTAACCGAGCGACGTGAGGACTGTAGGGTTTCTTTGACACTAGTTAAGTTGGCGCCACTGAGTACTGTTGGGTTGACCAGAGTAAAAAGAGTGGTGAGGATTAGGGCAGAATAGCCAACCAGCAGTTTGGACATAGATAACTATCACTTTAGGCTTTTTTGATACTGCTTGTCAAGCGAATCTTTCTTAGTAGCGGGATAGAAATCAGGATGAGAATAATAACTAAGACTAATAGATATCTAAGCGGGAGCATCCAGATTACGTAAGAGTGCTCAGTTAGAGTACGGCCACCGATTGTTGTAAGCTCGATCGTGAGAGTGTGTGGGCCAATAGCGAAATCTGAAATTTGAAATTCGAAATCAGAAAGTAGGCGGGAAGTATTACCGAGGATTAGTTTGGGGTCAATATTTGATTCGGTAATTAGTGATTTGTTAGGAGACAATAATTTGACCTTACCTTGGACCTGGAGCATGATGCTGGTTTTGTTCTCGGCTTTGATATCTATAGTAAGAGGTAGGGTAGTATCTTGGATTACGGGGAGCTCGGGAGGAGTCAGAGCAATGTTAGTGGGGAGTGAGCTAGTAGGAGTGACAGTTGCTAAAAATAGAGCAGTGATGCCAGGAGTAGACGCTGTCATCGTAGGACTAGAGTTTGGATCTATTGGTCTTGCGAGGAGTGCAAAATAGACATCTTGAGGCTCGTCGAGGTTGGCAGCCTCGAGCTCGAGTGTGATAGGGAATGATTGACCTGCTATAAGTTGGATTGGTTGATCTAGTTCTGTCCCGATGGTTTTTATAACTAGTGGGATAGAAGTCTGGTCAAGAGGCCTCGGATTAATGGTTGAGTGGCCGAGATCGTCGGTTGGAATGAGTGAGTGGAGAGATAGGATGACACTAGTGTCCTCGCCATCGTTGGTTAGGTTAAGCGTGGTACGGAGTGATTTGTTGGGAGCAATTAATACCTCAGTGACTGGAGGACTAATACTTAAACCAGTAGAGGCAGATGCGAGTTTTATAAATCCGAATTTAGAAATTAGAAATAAGAAACAAATTAGAAACACGAAACTAGAAATACGAAACAAAATTGTTTTCATTGTGAGTTCCTCAAAATAGCTCCGAGTATGTTCATTATTTCAGAACATTCTTGAACAAGATAGAGTCTTTGTTTTTCTAATTCTGGATTTTTTTGATCTAGCAATTCGAGCCAATGAATACTTTCTTTCGCTTCTTTTTTTGCTATCCTTATTCTCATCAGGAAATCTTTTTTACTTAATGATTCATTGGCTTCTATGTAGTTTGCTCCGATCGATCCAGATGATCTAGTTAGTTGTTTGCAATCTTCGACTGTAGTAATTGTTTTGGGAATGTCATTAATCCATTCCCTAGTTTGCTTTGCGAACAAATGAGTTCTTTTTTCTAAGTTGTATTCCATATCTTTCTGATTTCTTATTTCTGGTTTCGATTTTTTATTAAAAGGTGGGAGTCGCGATATAAATAATATTGGTATAGTAGGTGCCTGATGCTTGAGAGCCGCTAGGACTTAGCTTATAGGTAACTGTTGAAGTACGGTTCTTTCCTGCCTCGACACTAGACATGATAATTGCTGGATTTTCGCCTAGGGAAAAATCAGGAAAAGGGCGGAAGTAGGAACTACTGATAAAATCTGCGGCGATATCGTTGCCCGTTAAATTGTAGCCAAAACCGTTATTGCTAGATGTTGTCCATGGTTCGGCGCTAGTCTCGGTGCACGGACCAGAATCACAGGTAGTATCGGGGATAGTGTCGAGTCCTCCACTGAGCGTTAGTTTTTCGGTCTCGTAAACACTAACACTATAACCTTGACCTGGAGCGGTAACGATGAGGTCGTGACTATCGGTGCTAAAGAAGTTGGGGGTGAGGGTCAGGTTAACTGCGAGGTCGCTAATGCTAAAGCTAAAGTTGTAGAGTGTGTAGAGGTATTGGAAGCCTGCTTTGACGTGGTAACCAGTACCAGAGAAATAGTTGGCGACTGTCTGACCTACCGTGTCAGTTAGACTGTAGCTGCCGCTACTTTTTAAGCCGCTAGTTATATTAAAGTTCCCTGTCCTGATCGTGTAGTTATTGCTGTTCATGGTTTCAGCGCGAGCGGGAATAGCAAATAGTACATAGCAGATAGTAAATAGTATAACTAACCATAAACTATGTGCTACTAACCATGAGCTATTTTTGGGCATGAAACTAGTATAGCAAGGATTATTTGTCTAGTAGTAAGCGAGGATTTAGCTTGGCATTATCTTCTATACCTAGTGGTAGGGGGGTAAGCCACGGACGAGCGCTACTACTATAGTCGCTCGCGCTACTGTGCAGAGGACTATTCATGTAGGTTGAGTTGACGTTGTCGTGTGAGTGGAGAGAATGGACAAGAGGAGAGAGATCATCCTGGCTAATCTGAATATTTTTGTACTTACCCTGGTAGATCGTGCCTTTGACACCATAAGTTTTGTTGTAGTACATGGCATAGCCTACTGAGAGCCGGCGCATGAGGTTGCTGATCCCTGGTTTTTTGCCGCCTTGGTTTTCTTTGAGGATGAGGTGAAAGTGGTCAGGGAGGAGGAGGAAAGAGTGGAGGGAGACAGGGCTAGCGCCTAGCTCACTTTTATTTCTTTTGTCGACTACTGTCTTAGGATTTAGGCGTTTGACCCAGGAGAGAGGAGTAGCATCGGGGAAGCGGAGGTAGTAGGAGAGGAGGAGGATAAAGGTCTTGTAATCTGCCTCTGTCGTAAAGAGGAGTGTGTCTTTTTTGGCCTGATGTTTGAT
The DNA here is from genome assembly GCA_964610445.1 of uncultured Pseudomonadales bacterium. Taxonomy (GTDB): domain Bacteria; phylum Patescibacteriota; class Microgenomatia; order UBA1400; family UBA12108; genus GWF. The sequence goes on from CAZSVV010000014.1 coordinate 10,221, forward strand.
GTGGTAGTAAGAGCCTGATTGGTAGTCTCTTTTTAGCAAAATACTTGGCATATGATCAATATGACAGAAGGATGCTATCTTTGTCAACCATTGGATACTAAATATACATATTAAGACTTAGATAAAAGAGGTATTATTGAATTTATGATCGATATATTGAGACATGAAGTAAGTGAAGAACAGCCCAAGCAGGTAGAACTAGTTCTTGACTCTCTCTCTAGACTATATCGAATTTCGGAGAGATTAAGCAACAAGCCAACCTTTGTTGACTGGATGAGTTTAACTGATGAGCATAAAGCAGCAAAAATACAACAAGATCTTTCGAGAGAAGTGTTGGATTGGAGATTGGTAGGGGACCATAGACAGCATCCCGTTCCAGGTAAAGATCCCAACCGAACTCCATATGGCAACTTTATTGGAACATGGCCAGGACAGTATTTAGATCTATTTGGACCAGAAAAATATGATCAAGCCGTAGATAGAGGAGATTTTGATCAAATGATTAATGAATTATTTGATCTTGGTGCACTAGAGTCTGGCATTGACTTAAAAAGCTCTGTTATATCAGTTTCAGCGAGTACGGGGTCGACGATGACTCCGTGGCAACACAAGCAGTCTCTCGATCAATTGGTGGAATGTAGATCTGCTGTATCAGGTTTAAATACCTACAGTGATATATCGCAGACTTTAGAAAACAGATTGATCCAGCAAGAACGTGAAATAGCAGAAGTAATCGGAATAACACATATGCGCGACGGTGTTATGGTTAGAGGACAATCGGGAACTGACTTGTTACTCCTTGGACATCTATTTGACGTAACTGAGACTATGCTAATGGAAGAGGGAGGAACCGGAGGTAAGGATGCGGCCAGTGGGCGGCATACTAGCGAGGTGGGTTGGATGGGTCAGAGACGGAAAAAAATAGTCGTTGACCCGAGACTTAAAGTGATGATGGAGAGAGCAGTTGGAGGCTGGGATGCAGCTGTAAGTTCTTCTCCAGCCAAACTAGTTGGATTAGAGACTGTTTCCGATGCTACGGAATTTCCTTTTAGAAGAGCAGATGGAACAACCCTTAGTGAGAGTGAAATAGAGCGCGCTGTTGATCAGTGGGTAAACAAATCTTTAGCAAGACATGATGAAAATGAAAAATCAGGTCGAATCATGTTGGGAGTCACCATAGGTGGTAAAACTGGATTGGGTATTAAGAAGGGTGGACTTAGTCTAGAAGCAGCATTAAGACTGAGGGAAAAGTATGGTGATGGTGAGAGTCAAAAAGTACTAATCACTGTCGATTTGGCTCAAGGGAGATATAACCAAGCAGAGCTAGATAGGTTGTTGGAATTAGGGGTAAAGATAGATTTTACTGGGTCAAAAGCTGACGAAGGACCTATGTTCAGTGGTATTAGCTATATCCCACCAGCTTATGTGCAGATTGCAAGAGAATGTGTGGCCACCAAACTTACACTTAATCCTAATTTTTTGAGTGGGATCGGCGAGTACTATACAAGAGGAGATTTGAGGGCACTGCTTGATGATGAAACGATCCTTGCAAACCTCCCGGATATTCCTAATATCCCATCTTTACTCAATTGGGCGCCAGTTGTGGCTGCTAAAAAAGATTTCAACAAACTTAGTAAAGAGGGGAAAAGGGCTTACCCTCAGCTTATGGTCGAGCTGAGACGAAGAACTGTAAACAAACTTAACAAAATCGGATGGGAGAAAGGGGAGAGCGGAGAATGGATAAAGAAGAACATCAATGGCCATACTTATATGGTAGAACCTGTCGAAGAAACACCAGTCGATTTATCACATCCGCGTGCGGAAACGCTGGTTCCTTTTAGAGTATATGTAGATGGGCGGTTGATGAGCATTGATTTCATGAAAAGATTGAGAGATGAGGCTGGTCTCCCAGGTCAAAGTGGAGTCATGTTGCAGATTGGGCAATACGTAGAAAAAGCAGATGTAGATAGGATTGCTTTTGGCTTGATGACAGAAATCGAAGTAGTAAGAGCATTCGAGCAACATAGAGCACCTAAGATGATGGATGAATTGACTAGCATTATTTCTAATAAATTGAGCGAAGTTATTGAAGCGGAACTTCTTAAACTACCTCGCATTGAAAATAATGTTTCTGTACGCAAATACAATGTCGGTAAGTACTGGAGAGCTGGTTACAAAGAGTATGCTCAGCAAAAAAAAGTTGAATGGGAGACTAAATTTGAGACCCAAACTCCCGACATTAAGTACGAAGCTAGTAAAATACTAGTATACGAAATGTTGCGTGATGAAAAACTGATGCCAGTTGTGCTCTTGAGTGGAAAAAATTTGGCTAGTTTGCATATTACCCATGAGGCATGGGTAAAGAGCAAGTTAGAGAGAATTAGTCGAGAGAACAAAATCTTGAGTATTCATGCAGAGAGGCTACAAAGTCATAATACAAACGATCCAGATAAAGAGACAGAAAATGTAACAAAATTAATTGAGGAGATCCAGAGTGAAAAACTAGCACTCGCTTTTGTAGACCATCCTTTCGTTCGTATAGATAAAAATGGTAGACGAATTAATGTAGATAGAGAGCCTAGTGATTATAAAATACTTGCTCAATCACTAGAAAAATATGAAAATACTCAGCTACATATATGGCAAGCCAGCGACGAGCTAATTAACTATCTTGAAATAAGAGGTCTAAGTGGGAAATATGTTATCTGTTCTCGCTTAAGACCAGATAGAGGTATAACAAAAGAGGAGTATCTTGATCCTAATTGGTATATGCACCCAGACGAATTGTCAACAGAATTCGTTGAATCGATCAACCGAGCGTATAAAACTCACGCGACCAATGCGCTTAATACTTATTTTTGTGACCTTGCAAAAGCCCTCGGAAAGCAGTATATGGTTGTCCGCGGACTAGGGATGAGAGGAGATAGAAGAGTCGCTCAAGAAGAGCAGGTTGATAATAATCGAGAGTTGGCTGCTGATGCTCAACAGATTGTTGGCGTTGCGGCTAGTGACGATTATCTGGGACTACATCCCTTATTTTATTTTAATGATCGTGACTTGGAGTGGTTATTAACGACTTACAATATACCTAATTTTACAGATCACTACGATCATCTCAAGCAAGCGGCAAAAAAGAAAGCTTGTGGACTAGATCAAGTATATAGGTGGGATTATGAATAGTTGAAGTAAGTCTGGTAAGTCGAGCGTTATTGCCAAAGTTAATAATGACTTTTATAGTCCAATAAGTCAAAATCATTTTTTGACATGAGAGTAAGATTTGCTTATGATCTGAGTGTAACATAATAGTTAAAGAGAGGAGTGTGGATATGATGAAGCGAATCTTAGAGATGACTGTGGTAGCTCTACTTGTTGCAGGGGTCGTTGGAGTTTATTTTAAAGTGGTGGGAGCGCTGCCGATAGCCGTTACTCAGACCCAGAAAATGACAACATTTGACGTAAGTGGAGAGGGTAGAGTGGTAGTAGTACCAGATGAAGCTACGCTCCAGCTCGGGGTCACCGATCAGGGTCGTAACTTAAAGACTGTACAGCAATCTATCAACATGAAGATGGAGCAAGTTGGTAAGAGTCTAAAGGGAATGGGAATAGATGAAAAAGATATTAAGACTACGGGATATAACGTATACCCAGATTATCAGGAAGAAGGGTTATACAGAGCTCAAGCGAACCTGAGTGTAGCGATCCGTGATCTAGATAAAGTATCTGAGGCACTAGATCTAGTGGGAACCCTGGGACTAGATAACGTGTCAGGGCCAGTATTTGGACTCTCGGATGAACTAATGGAAAAAACTACGCGTGAGGCGCGCGAAATGGCAATCGAGAAAGCCAAAAATAAAGCCAGTGAACTAGCAGAACTATCTGGGATGAAACTAGGACGGATCGTAAATATTAGCGAAGGTGGTAGTGGGGGTTACCCAGTGCCAATGTATGCTCGTGATATGGCAGTATCGTCAACCATGGAAGCAAAAGTTGAGACACCAGTTGAGGCAGGAAGTAGCGAGGTGGTGGTGAGCGTCACACTGTCTTACGAGACTCGCTAATCAGTTTCTTTATCGATGGCTTTTTCGAGATCTAGGCTAGTTTTGTAGAGCGCTTTTAGATCTTTGTATAACGTAGTTAAGTTTTCGTGGACTTCTCTCGCCCTAGTTACTGGGATGGTGTTAGAGAGGGTGTCGAGTGCGTTAACGAGCGTATTTTTGAGATTTAGTGAGAGGAAGAGGAGCGTATCAGTTTCTTGATGGCTTAGGTGGTGAGTTAGACGTCTTCTGGTTTCTTTTTCTTCGAGACTAACCTCGTACTGATGGCCGGTAAAGAGGGCGAGGGGAGTGATCATGATGAGAGCACCGAGCTGGGAGAGGTGCATGAGATCGCCCAGGTTGGTTCCCGGGAGAAATATGAAATAAAGGATAAGGGCACCGGTTAGGACTAAGGTCGCCTCTATTTCGTATAACATACTGGTGGCAAAGAGGAGGAAGTAGAGGAGAAAGAAGAGAGGTGAGGTGAGTGCACCTGTTTCTGTGACTAAGAGGAGGATCATAGTGGTCAGGATAGTTAGATCCAAGGTGACGCTACTCCTATGAAATAGCTTGGGATAGTGCTTCCTTAGACTATGAGTAGAGAAGTAGAGGAGAGTGAGAACACCAACTAACTGGAGTGTATACGGCTCGAGGGGGGAGAGGAGCCAGGCGAGAACACCAAAGACAGCGGCAAAAAGAAGGATAGTGTGGAGAATAAAGCGGGCAGGCATAAAGTAAGTATAAAGTATAAAGCATAAAGTACAAAGTTAAGATAGGTTGCATATTATGGGACATGTGGTAGAATAGGTGTGTAGGAGGTGTGTATGAACGAACCTGAAAAAATGATGAATAGGAAGCAGAAGAACTGGGCGATTGAAGCCGTGCCGTATTTGGCCTATACTGCGATTATTTTGTGGACGGTAGTTTTATTGAGAGAGAGTGGCATTGATGTGATGAGTGTGGCAAATTCTGCATTAAATCACGTAGCTAGTGCATTATCAGATGTGGGCGATCGAGTATCGCAATTGGCTGATGGATTAAGTAACGAGCTCTCAATTGACTTGTATACCACTTGGTTGAAAGGTCAAAACCCTGGAATCGAGATAGCTGATTCCTTGTCACGAACAAATCCAGATCTGATTGCTAACGCGCAGAATATGTTTGGCATGGATGCTATTAATAATGCGGCTCAGGGTATTTTTAGTAAGTAATTTTTTTGTATAGAAAGAGACATGTATGGATAAACAACCGCGACATGTAGAGATTCCTTTTTGGATGAAACAAACATTTTCGTTATTGATGCTCGTATTGACAGCATGTATTGAAAGCGCTCCTACTGCTGAAGCAGATATCTTGTATACAGTTAAGGCTTCACGCGTGACCCCAAATACCTGTGAGATGACTGTTAGTGGAGGTGAATCTGGGAGTCCAGTCAAGTTGCTATATCCAATCGAACAGGTGAAGAATGATCCAGGAACAGAAGAGTCTGTTTATGTTGGTGTTTTTGATAAACCTATAACTACCGGTGAACGTACGAGTAGTGAGTATAATAATGGATATTTGCATACAGGGGGCAGTATATGGTGTCCGCCACCTATAGCGATAGAACTGTTTGATGGAACGGTTGTGTATTGTAATAGCGGCGAAAGCTCCATTTCAGAGTCAACTACTTGTCAGTAGGAGGGTCGATTTGAAGGTCAGTGTCAGATCCTATCAAAAGTTGTAAAATACATCTATGAAGAAAACATATGTCCTAGGCATGTTCCCGTATCCATCTGGAGAGGGGCTACATGTTGGGCATGTGCGGATATTTACTGCATGTGACGTGATGGCCAGATATTTTCGGATGAAGGCAGCCGCCGATCCTTCGACAAGCTCAGGATCTCCGAGAGCACAAGTGCTCTCTCCGATGGGATGGGACGCTTTTGGACTCCCTGCAGAGAATGCGGCCATCAAGGCCAAAAAGATACCTCAAACCATGGTGCCACATAACTATGCCAACTTTAAAAAACAAATGCAAAACCTGTCCCTTTCTTTTGATTGGGAGCGGGAGTTTGCAACCACGGATCCACAATATTATGCGATAACCCAATGGATCTTTCTCCAGCTGTATGGAAAAAAGGATGAGCAGGGGAGGCGGATCGTATACAGGGAGAAGGTGGCGATCAACTGGTGTCCCAAATGCTTGACTGGACTAGCTAATGAAGAAGTGTTGCCAGATGGGACTCATGAGCGATGTGGGACAGTGGTGGGGAAGAAGCTCCTACCACAGTGGGTAATGCGGATTACGAGTTATGCTGAGCGCCTACTAAATGACCTGGATATTGATCTAAAAATTGAGGGAAAGAAGCTCGACCCGACTCGATGCGGACTAGACTGGCCCAAGGGGATTCTTGAGATGCAGCGGAACTGGATCGGGAAAAAGGAGGGAATCAACATTACTTATGATGTTGTTGATCACGCTGACAAAATAACCGTATTTACTACTACTCCAGTTAATTTTGGTGCAACATTCATGGTTATCGCGCCTGAGCACGATGTGGTTAAGAAGATAATAAGCGGGGAATACCCAGTTAAAGAAGAGATTAAGAGAAGCGTTGTTGATTACGTAAAGAAGTCACAGCAAAAATCTGAAGTAGACAGGATGGTTGAGGGAAAAGAGAAAACTGGAGTGTTTACTGGACTATACGTGACTAATCACGTTACCAATGAGAATATCCCAGTCTGGATAGCTGATTTTGTACTCGCTCATGTAGGAACAGGAGCAGTGCAAGGCTGTCCCGCACACGACAAGCGCGATTTTGAATTTGCAAAGAAGTTTGGGATACCGATCAAGCGAGTAGTGGTGGGTGAGGACGGTGATGAGAGTCCTGTCGTGCGAGTAGAGCAACTTGTC
>CAZSVV010000015.1:0-17086 GCA_964610445.1 uncultured Pseudomonadales bacterium
AAGGCAATATTTAATGATTTGCACTCTGGTTTGTATCGAGGAATTAAAGAGAGATTTGGCAGAGATCATGTATTAGAAATATTACAATCGATTATAGAAGTAGGGGGATTACTTGATCTTACTGTAGAGAGATCTCTCCAGGCTCATAAATACACTCATGAGTTGGATCAGGCTAGTGGTAACGATTCTGTTAAGAGAATGATGGCACACATGAATCTAGATCCAGAGCACATGAAGACTTCAGTGTTACACGCGGTAAAAGGGCTTCGTGCAAACCTAGATAAAATGAATTGGTAATCAAGGGCTAAATATAAGCAATGATGATAAAATCGAGAGATATGAATCTGTTTGGAGGATCTAGTAATCAGGATTTGGTTAAGAAGATAGGGGAGTTAGGGGTTGGTATAGGCGAAGCTGATATTTCAAAATTTGCGAATGATGAGAAAAGAGTGGGTGTGAATGTTGGCAAATCGGCGATTCAGCAGGTCAGTAAGTCAGCAGCGATATTGCAATCTTTTTCTAAACCTGTAGATGAGCAGATTATTGAGTTTTGCCTCTTGGCCGACGCACTGACGCGAGCTGGATATAGCGAATTAGCGGGCGTAGTGCCGTGGCTCGGGTACAGCAAGCAAGATAAAGTCTTTTTGCCAGGCGAAGCATTGTCCGCAAAAGTGATAGCACAGATAATACAGATCACCAAAATCAAAAAACTAATTACCTTTGATCTGCATAATAGGGCAATCACTGGATTCTTTGATATTCCAGTCGTCGAATTGTCGGCTAAACCACTTTTTAAAGATTATTTTGAGAAAAAAATTGGTGATAATAAAGAAGAATATGTGGTGGTAGCACCAGATGAGGGTGCTGTAAAAGCCAGCTCGTACTTTGCCAGAGAACTTGGCCTAGCTATTGCCTACATGGATAAGAGGAGAGATCTCACAACAGGTGAGGTGAGAGTGTCTGGTATGACGGGCGATGTGAGTGGTCGGCGAGTGATAATAGTTGATGACATGATAGTGACAGGTAGCACCATGATGGAGTCAGCGGAATACCTCAAGAAACATGGAGCAGTTAGTGTGTCTGTGGCTGCGACACATCACCTATATCTAGACGGGGTGCAAGAAAAATTGGAGATGAGTGAGATTGATGAGGTGATGGTATCGGATACGGTTATAAACTCTAAATCAGAAAGTAGAAATAAGAAACTTAAGGTTTTGAGCGTGGCAGGACTGATAGTTGACGAACTGAGGTAGATTTGCGATACTATCACTTGTTCCCAGGAAAACCGAGTTTTTCAAATAACAAAGTACCCAGTATTTAGTTAGACAAAATGTTTTCAACAACATAAATATTTCAGAAGGAGAGTGTATGCCTGTTAAGAAAGTGGCTAAAGTTGAGATTAATGACCAGTTAGAAGTGACTAGCGATAAGGCTGAAAAAGTAGTAACTCCAGTGGTCGAAGAAAAGAAAGTAGAGCCAGTAGTCCCACCGACTGCAGTAGTGGAAGTGGCAAAGCGCGAGATGGCACCACCAGTCCCCAACACCTACGTGATGCGACCCCCGATGATGCCTAGACCAGCAGTGAACAATCAGTTTGCAGGTAGGAGTAACCAGGGTACATATGTGGCACCAGTCAACACCCAGCCAATTGAGAATGTAGCTGGATTCCTTGATGACTCGGCTGATGGTCACGGCGTACTCCGCCCCCACTTTTCACCTTCAGAGCGAGACGTCTATATCTCATCAATGGTGGTTAGACGGATAGGACTACGACCTGGAGATTATGTAGAGGGGACAGCACGGAAACCTAAGGAAAATGAGAAATACTGGGGACTCGTGACAGTGACCAAGGTAAATGGTAAATCTCCTGCCGAGTTTAATAAGCGGGTTAAGTTCCACAACATGACTCCGATCTATCCTAACCAAAAGATCACGCTCGAGATGGGGGCACAACCTCTATCTAACCGTGTAATCGACTTGGTAGCGCCGATCGGGCGTGGACAGCGGGGAATGGTTGTGGCACCACCAAAAGCAGGTAAGACCACAATCATGAAAGATATGATGACTGGTATTGCCAAGAACTACCCCGAGATCCACTTAATGGCTGTACTAATTGGTGAGCGCCCAGAAGAAGTAACAGATATTAGACGCCACTTAGAAAAAGTAACTGAGAAGTCAGCCATGGTTGGGGAATGCGCAGCCTCTAACTTTGATGAGCCAGCCGAAGACCAAACCAGAGTTGCCGAGATCGCACTAGAGCGAGCTAAGCGACTAGTGGAAGAGGGGAAAGATGTTGTCATCCTCCTGGACTCAATTACCCGTCTAGCGCGTGCTTATAACCTCGCAATCCCAACATCTGGTCGTACACTATCTGGTGGTTTTGACCCTGCAGCCCTATATCCACCCAAACGCTTCTTTGGTGCTGCACGAAAGATGGAGGATGGGGGATCCCTGACTATCATTGGAACTGCGCTAGTAGACACTGGAAGTAGGATGGACGAGCTAATCTACGAAGAGTTTAAGGGTACAGGCAACATGGAGCTGGTCCTAGACCGCAGACTCTCTGAGCGCCGCATCTTCCCTGCAATTGACGTTTACAAATCTGGCACACGTCGCGAAGATCTATTATTCTCCGGTACTGATTACCAGAACATTGTGGTGATGAGGAGAATGCTCGACATGCTAAACGATGATGAACGCACCTCTGTAATGGTGGATCGGATGGGCAGATCCAAGAGTAATAAAGAATTCCTCGCGATGCTTAAAGAAGGATAGGCTAGAGCAGACCGAATCTCGATTTTGCTATAATTCCGGGAATGAGTTTTCATCCAGATTTTAATGTACTTGGACCAAATAGACTTGGTTGGGTAGATACGACAGATGTTGCTGTGGTTGTGGGTGAGGCGATTGAGAGCAGAGAGTCCGTAGTGGGATATATTGAACAGTTGTTAAGAGATTATGATACTGCAGTTGGGTGGGGAATGGACTGGATAATGCTGGAAATTATCGAAAATATGGGGAGTCCAAATTTTCCCTTGAATAAAGTGGGTCAAATTATGAATGGAATACACGGAAATGCTGGATACTGGCACATGCCAAAAACTGAATTAAGAATGAATGCTGATCCTCTTTCATATACCACAATGCTTGATAAACTGGTGGATGTAGTCTTGACTAAGGTTCAAAGTGGAGGAATTTTCCCAGAGTATCAATTTGTTAATATGTTAAAAAATATAGACAAAATGCTTAATCTTTCTATATCGGAAACAGAAAGGACTGATTTGCTTTGGGATGTAATCAGACTCGCTAAGAGTTTGTCGTGGAAGAGTTTTTCAAAATATCTTAAGAAAAGTGAATTACTCATCGAAGATATACAAAATTTTGAAAAAGAGAGTGAGGGCTGGCAAGATGTCGCTAGATCTATGTTGGATACAATGTCTGAATAAAAAACCTCCTATTGCTAGGAGGTTTTTTATAAATTCTGTATAAACCTAAACTAGTTGCCTAGGGTAGTGACGTTAGGTACTAAGCTAGTTGGCTCAACTTTAGGGTATCCTGCAAACTCTAGTAATTCATTCGAGGTAATATCGCCACTGGCAATGCCACCGCTGCAGCAGCTGTGACCAGATTCATATCTGGGTGTTGTTCTAGGTGTCTAGTCACCAGTTCTTTTTGTTGTGGGTTCATGTTTATCCTTTGCCTATTTGGCATTATATGTATAACAGGTATGTATTCTAGTACTCGGACATAATCCGTCAATAGTTCAAAATAGATCAATAAAAAGATGCTACAATAGGAGGTTGCTTATGACTGAGATGACGCCTCGAGAAGAGTTTAGAGAATTTTTAAGACAACTTGGTGCATACCTAGCAATCCATGGGAAGAGGATTTTTGGGCGTTTTGAGGCCGTAAAAGACTTTATAACAGGAGCTCTTTATCACAAGCGCGGGATGTACGCCCAGCCCCTACTGCACTCTGCGATGATGGCCCTTATTTTCTTTGGCATTACTTTTGGACCTTCACTAGTACAATCGAGCATTGCGACCGAAGAAGGTTCTAATGGGGTAGGGGGAGAAGTGTTAGGAACTCTTGACTCTGCTGGAGTGGTAACCCTGGTGTCTGATAAGCCACCATCAGAAGTGAGAGACTACACTATTAAGGATGGGGACACGCTCTCGGGAGTAGCGGACAAATTTGATGTATCGATTGATACCATTAAGTGGGCAAATGAGAGTATTGATTTTAAGAAACTTAAGCCTGGTACTGTTATCAAGATCCCACCGGTTACGGGACTCGTTTATAAGGTGCGCCCAGGTGATACGATCTACTCAATTGCCAAGAAGTTTGAGTCATCCGAGCAGGCGATAGTCGACTTTCCGTTTAACACTTTCTCAGATGATGAGACCTTTGCGCTCGTTGCCGGCCAGACTCTTATTGTCCCAGACGGAGTAATGCCTGATGCGCCAACTGTTACTACACCTAGATTTGCTAATGTCTTAACGCCTGATGCGGGAGCTGTCGCTGCGACTGGTAACTTTGTCTGGCCTGGATTTGGACGTATTACTCAAGGGTTCCGTTGGTATCACCCTGCGATTGATATCGCTAACCGCGATGGTGGAGCAATCCTCGCTGCGGATGCGGGAACAGTATCAGTTGCAGGCTGGAGTAGTGCTGGGTACGGTAATCATGTGGTGATAGATCATGGCAATGGCTATACCACCCTCTATGCTCATCTATCTTCACTCGCGGTTGTATCGGGTCAACGAGTAGCTAGGGGTGCAACTCTAGGACAAATGGGAAGCACGGGACGCTCGACAGGAACACACCTCCACTTTGAGATACATGGGCCAGGGGGTAAGGTGGATCCGCTTGGGTACCTCAAATAAATTAGAAGCACGAAACAATAAATTCGAAGTTTCTGTTTTCTTATTTCTGATTTCGAATTTATGCAATACACTAAGGCACTCTTTATTGGTCGCTTTCAGCCTTTTCATAATGGCCATTTGTATTGTCTAAAAAAATGCCTAGAAATTGCTGAGTCAGTGGTTTTTGCTGTCGGGAGTTCGCAAGAGTCGGGGACAGAGAATAATCCGTGGGATTATAAACTCCGCAAGCGGATGGTGTGCGAAGTATTGAGAGAAATGAATATAGTGGATAGGATAGATCGGATTTGTAGCTGTCCCGATAATCCGAGTGATATAGTCTGGCTAAAAGAATTGAAAAAACGGGCAGGAGCGTTTGATGTGGTTGTGAGTAACAACGACTGGGTACTCTCGATTTTTCGCGAGGCAGGATATAGCGTCTATGAGAGTGGACTGCATAACCGGGACGAGTTGGAGGGAGTAAAGATTAGAGCGCTGATGAGAGCAGGGGATGAGGATTGGAAAAAGAGAGTACCGAGTGTGATAGCGAGATTGTTTGATGATAATGATATGGAAATGATTAGTTAATATTATAAATTAATAGATTGATGTCTTTGTATAGTTTGTGTAGTAAAATAGCGAACATGGCAAAAAAAGGAAGCGGCGAAGTATTATCTGCAAAAGATCACCAGGAAATAATGAGATTTGCAGTGCAATCATACAAGAGTGCAAAATCCACGACTTTAAAGTCTTTTAACCTGACGAGTCAGGGTGGTCTTATTCAAGGCATTGTTGTTCCTGGCTCGATAGGTGCTGGAGTAGAGGATAGACAACCCCCAACGTCAGGCGCAGATTTTGATGGCAAAGTTGTTTTGAGTGCTCTGTACGAATTTAGCGGTCATAATCTTGAGTCGATCGCACTTGTCCTGTGGAATGAATTTGTCGAACTCATGAAGGACAAAATCGAGGTAAGTCGAGCATATTTTCCTTATACTTTTGATACGCAGCAATCACTTTATTACTATTTTGCTCCAACTCGCTATAATCATGATGGATTATCGGTTATTTGTGGACGAGATAGTGTGGTATATCAAAATTTGATCCATGTGGGACAGGGAGAGAGGTTTACTGTTACCCCTTATTTTGTTGATTAAAGCTATAAAGATTTGTATTCAAATCTACATGCGTACGATCAAGGAAAGTGACACCCTCACTTACGAGTTTGGCGTATTGTTCTATGGATCCGCCAAAGGCATAGGACTCAGAAAGCTTACCATCCTTGGTAACGACTCGGTGGCAGGGGGTAGTATCACCGCTAGGGTTAGCATGGAGCGCCCAGCCCACTTTGCGAGCGTCTTTGGTGCCGAGCGCCCGTGCAATGTCTCCGTAAGTCGTAACGTAGCCTGGGGGGATCTGGCGTACAAGAGTGTATACCTGAGAGAAGAAATTCATGGTGTCTGGACTGAGAGTCGCATTGTGTTGACGATCTTAGCTTCGACGCCATTATGATTTTTTGTTTGAGTTCCTAGGATGTAGAATTCGTCGGCATCGATGACGGTATTACTGTCGCCATTTTTGTTTGAGAGGCGAGTGTAGAGGAAAGGCAGCCCTTGGAGATCTACACCTCCTGACCACCAGTTACTTTCTGTGCCTGGCACGATACTAGAATTTGACCAATTGACAAGATCGGTAGATAGTCTGAGCGTGACACCTCGACTGAGCTCATGAGCGATTCCGAGATAGTATGGCGAGTTGTTTATTTTTGCGACCTGAAAACTAACTACGTCTCCGATGGTCCTTGGTCCGCTCCGTTTTGTGCCGAGAGTGGGTTGTGGAGCAGTTTTATTGAGTTCGGGAAAGAGCGAGCTAGCTCGAGGACCTTTTCTTGAAATCGATCTGTAGTAGGTGTCTAAGTTAAAGTTAGGAGGGAGGGCATTGTCCACAAAATCGCCGTTATAGTAAGCTTTGAAGCTATTGGGAGAAATGCCGCTTGCGGTAATCTCAGCTCGGATAACTTTGATGCCTGGTCCACGTCCGGCTGGCTCTGATCCCTGACTTAGATCTTCGTAAAAGACATAGAGATAGTTGTCTTTGACGATAGAGCTCGGGTGGCGGACCCCTCCGTCAGTGGCTTTGATCCATGTGGCGTTCCCGTCTAGTGATTCGATATATCCGTTACTAGGCCAGGTGATTGGACCATGGTGAGAAAATAGGGTGGCACTAGTTAGGTTCTGGTAATTCCAGGGCATAGAGGACATCGTGATCCAGGCGTTGTAGCTGCCCCACCAGTAGTTGGGAGTGCATGGTAGCTTTCCATATCCCATGTCGTCGGCGGCTAAGCACGTAGGAATAGAAGAGTTAAATACGTGAGCGTCTGCGTTGTTGAAGGATTCGTTGTGGTTGATGCTATAGAGGGTGGCTGCGTTGTTTGAGGTTGGGATAAGATGAGCAGAAAAGACTCCGACATAATCTCTTTTCCATAAAGGCATGAATTTGTTAGGGCTATACGAACTGATGTCGGGCGAAGTGCGTAGTTTGCAACCGCGGTTTACTAGTTTTTCTTCTGTCGTTAGCGAAAAAATATTATTAGGGGTGGAGCACATATAAGATTGGAAGGTAGAAATAAGGTAGGTATACCATCCTCCGGTCGCCTTGGTACCGAGTGACCAAGGTGTGACCTCGGCATTCATGCGGCCTGTGTCGTCATTGAAATACATTTTTGATTCTGCAATCGAACTTTTGACATTGACTATAGGTGAGGGGAGAGTGGGTTGCTTTCCTACATAGTTGATGGCAACGGGTTCAGTGTGATATTTCTGGGAGTAAAGGTATGCTAGTCCGAGTAGAGTTGCAGAGATAAAAACAAAAGAATAAATGTAATTTGCAATACTGCGAGATTGGGCCTTATAATGACGTTTTTTGGGCATATTACACAATAGTATACACGATTAGAGGTTTATTTTTTATTAAATCCCTCGATGGCTTTGAGGACCTCGATCGGGACGGCAAAGACTATCGTGTTGCTCGCGTCACTCGAGATGTCGTTAATGCTATTGAGTGTGCGCAAGTGGAGGGCACCTGGGGCTTTGGCGAGCTTAGTCGCTGCCTCGGCTAGGTTTTGACTCGCCATGAGCTCACCCTCACTATTGATGATGGTGGCTCGCTTCTCACGCTCGGCCTCGGCTTGCTTGGCCATGGTACGGACCATGCTCTCTGGGAGCTCGATATCTTTGAGTTCGACTGTCTGGACATCGATACCCCAGTCTGTTGCGTGTTTGTCTACAATACTTAAGATTTTGGTGGCAATCTTCTCCCTCTGGGAGAGGAGTTCATCGAGCGTAGCTTCGCTGGCAACCCTGCGCATGGTGGTCTGAGCGAGCTGGAGCATGGCGTAGTAGACATCTTCGACTTCGTTGATAGTTTTGCCGGCATCGATGACTTTGTAGTAGATAACCGCGTTCATTTTGCAGGTGACGTTATCTTTGGTGATGGTATCCTGCTTTGGGACGTCGACGGCTTTGGTTCTGATATCAACTTTTCTGAATGATTGAAAAATCGGGATTACTAGCTTCCAGCCAGCGCCGATGATATAGCTAAACTTACCCATGGTGTAGACAACGCCGCGCTCATACTCGTTGACTTGCTTGAGAGAGATCAGAACTAAGAAAATAATAATTGGGAGTAAAAAATCCATATACATATCTCCAGTGTGATATTGCTATTAGTATAGCAGATTGACAAACCCTGAATTGTAGTGTATGGTATATACATGCTTATCTGGAAAGAACCACTAGAGTTTGAGTGGGACGAGGGGAACCTAGAAAAGGCACAGAAGCACGGGGTGAGTAGAGAAGAAGTAGACGAGGTTTTTCGAGATGAGTATAAAAAAATATTTTTTGATGCTAAACATAGCAAAGAGGAAAAAAGATATATCGTCATTGGAAGTAACAAAACTAACAGATCTCTATTTTTGGTAGTAGTAGAGAGAAAAGGTCTAGTTAGATGCTTATCCGCTCGATATATGCACAAAAAGGAGGTAGAGCTTTATGAAAAAGCCACTAAACGTTCCAAAATTTAAAAATGAAGATGAAGAGAGTGAGTTCTGGGTTAACTTGGATCTGACAGAATACTTTGAACCGAGTGATTTTCAGTCTTTTATCACACCTAACTTAAAACCATCTTCGACACCTATCTCGATTAGAATTCCTGACTACCAAATAGCCAGAGCTAAGGAGCGGGCAAACTCTCTTGGTGTTCCGTATCAATCACTTCTTAAACAATATATTGCAGAAGGGTTAGCAAAAGCGAACTCATGAAAGATCTAGCGCGGATTTATATTAAGGCGGGAGATGGGGGGAGTGGAAAGCTCTCGTTCCGGCATGAGAAATTTGCTCCAAAGGGTGGTCCAGATGGGGGAGACGGTGGTAAAGGAGGAGATGTCATTATCCGAGCGGATGAAAATGTAGAGAACTTGGTCGAATTTAACTTTAAAAAGAAATATCTGGCACTAGATGGGGAAGGTGGGATGCCCAAGAAAATGCATGGTGAAGACCGGGGAAACATCGTTGTTCATGTCCCCGTTGGGACTGCGATCTACGAAGTTAATCAAGAATATTTTGAAAAGAATTTGCGTGATCGCGAGACGTTTGAGACTCTCATAAAAGAGAGGCGGATGCTCGTTGACATGGATGTCCATGGCAAAGAATTTGTGGGTGCGTGGGGTGGGAGAGGTGGCAAGGGAAACTGGCATTTTCGTAGCTCTACCAACCAGACCCCCCAAGAGTTTGAGTCTGGTACGCCGGGAGAAGAAAAATATCTGTTACTAGAGCTCAAGGTAGTTGCTGATATCGGTATTGTGGGGCTGCCAAACGTCGGTAAGAGCTCGATCCTTAAGGCCATGACTAATGCTAACCCCAAAATAGCGGGTTACCCATTTACGACTCTCGAACCGAATCTAGGAGTAGTTACGGTGCATGATAAAAAACTGATATTAGTTGATGTGCCAGGAGTTATCGAGGAAGCGTGGGAGGGGAAGGGGATAGGGCCATGGTTCTTGAGGCATTTAGAGAGGACAAAGACTCTAATACATGTACTGGCGCCACAGATAGTTACAAGTGAAAAGTTGAAAGTTGAAAGTCTGATTGAGCAGCTACTGGGTGATTATAAAATAGTTCGGAAAGAACTAGAAAAATATGGCAAAGGACTCGTTGAGAAGAGTGAGATAGTAGTTGTAAACAAAATGGAGTTAGTCGATGAGGAGGATAGGGGAGCAGTGAGTGCAAAATTTGATGAAGAAACAGGCAAGAATTTGGTCTGGGTTAGTGCAGGGATGGGAGAGGTTGCAGATCTAGTTAACCAACTTAGTTAAATGTGTGGACCCTAGCGGGATCGAACCGCTTACCTCTTCTATGCCATAGAAGCGCTCTACCAACTGAGCTAAGGGCCCTAACAAACGATATTTTACTACACCTGACTTATTTAGTGTATTTACCCTTAACCTGGAAGAGGAAGTAGAAGGAAATGAGAGTCGAGATAATTAACCCACCTAATCTTAAGGTAATGAGATCGTCGATCAGAGAGAGTAGGGTAGCATAGTAGATTAGCTTCCAGCTCCTTTTTTCGCGCTTAAATAAGCCTGGGAGTGCCATTAGGTTGAGGATGAGAGTACCAAAAGCAAAGACCATACTTAGGATAAAGCCAAATCCTGTGCTGACTCCACCCAAAAACGAGAGTGGGGTAACAACTGCCCCGAGCCCTAGTCCGGCGACAATAACGGGGAGGAGCATAATCATCATGACGAGAGTGATGTAGGGGCCTACTTTTACGATAAATTCTTTGATGTTATCTGGGAGCGCTGGGAGAGAGCCTACAAAAAATCCCTCTAGTTTGGTGCTTAAGTTGTCGGCGTAATCTGTGACTGTAGGCTGAGTATTTTTTGGCATTTGGCTCCTTAAATTTGATTGTATTAAATTTTTACTTAGCGAGAGATAGATTCGACAAAGCGAATGAACAGTGCTTGCCAACCGAGGAGGATCTTAGAGAAGAAGCTAGTATTGTTGTTGGTAGCTGCGACTGGAGTAGCAGAGGGTGAAGCAAAGATGTCAGAGAGACTACCTGGTGTGGCTGTTGGCGTGGCGATGATATTGCTGTTCTGACTGGGTGCGGTGTAGTCGGTTGGGGTAAGTGTAGGTTTGGGGGTAGGAGTGGGTGAGGGAGATTTGGGTTTGAAGATACCTGCAATCTGCTCTGTAATCGGTTTCTTGGTAGGAGCTGGGGTTGGAGTAGGTGCAACTGTTGGCGTGGGAGTAGGTGTCGGGGTAGCTGCCTGGGCTACGTCGCCGCTACATTTGATGTCGTTAACACTGCTAGTATCGCTTTTGACACCATCCTTGATGCTGACGACGCTCCATTTGTAGTTGGTGTTATTTTTGATATCGAGATCAATCTCAGCACGTGATGCAGATTTGGTCTGGTCGTTGTCTCCATCTTTTTGGTCAAAAAATACTTCGTAACTATCAACACTAGCAACTGCACTCCAGCGCAAGGTGATCCTCTTGCCGTCACTGTAGCAGTTATAGACGAGGTTAGAGGGAGCGGCTGGCTTTTGGACGACTGGCACACTAGCAACCGGAGCGGCAGATGCAGGGGCTGAGGGAATGACTGAGGCAGCAACAGATGGAGATACTACTGGGCTCGGACTAACAGAAGCTATTGCACTGGGTGAGGGAGAGACTGCGGCACTAGCGGCAGTAGAGGGACTTACTGCTGGGTCTGAGACCGTGACTGTAATGTTGGTGATCTCGCGTAGAGCATTGTTTGTTTTTCCTGCAACGTATAACTGTGTAGCGTCGCTGATTGCGAGAGTGGAGGATCCGACAGCTTTGGATCTAACTTTGAATGTCAAAACATTACCTTGACCAGTTAAGCCAGATCCGGCGGCGACAGCGACGCCGTAGGTAAAGGTGATTTTGCCATTTGCGGCGCTAGCTGCTGCAAGTTCAGTGGGGAATCCCTCGCCTTTGACAAAGTTGCTAACAGTCAAGACTGCGGGGTCATAGCTGATCTCACCACTAATTACGGTTAATTTGTCAGTTGGAGAGTCATAGGTTAGGGTAACTGTGGCATCCTGGTTGGGTTTGAGGGTGGTCTGAGTGCTACTTAAGTTTAGATTAACCGATCCTGTAGCATTTTTGATCTCAGCGATCTGGATCGGGTCACCAGAGCTAGACAATAGTGAGCGGTAGACATAGTAGCCCGAGATAATGATTAAGGCTAAAACTAAGATGAGTGGGAGTGGAGAAATGGGGGTCGGTTTGGATTTGATCCTCTTGGTAACTTTGGCTTTTGGACGAGTGATCTTTTTCTTCATATAACTAATGTAGCATTATTTGCGATGTATGCAAACAACTACTTGCCATAGTTAGTAATGATGTTGTTAAAGTCGACTATATGGTATTTGGTCCCAAAGTCGGTAATGAGTACATTAAAGTCGACAAAGTTGACCTGACCATCTTTATTTAGATCACCCGCCTTATAGGTCGGTGATGGTGAGGGAGAGGTGATGGGACTAGGTGTTGTAATGAGTGATGGCGAAGGGGTGGGGCTCGGTGTGGGGGAGACTGACGGAGATGGGTTGATCACTGTAAAAGTGGGATTAGCCACACTCTGTAATGCATTGTTGGGACGGCCCATTGTAGTCACTAAGGTATTCTGCAGAGTTAGTGGGCTAGAGCCAATTTTTTTTGGTGTGATAGTAAAGCTTAGGATGTTGCCAGTACCTATTAAACCCTGACTACCAGGTGCTACCCCATATGCAAAAGAAATAGTGTTACTGTTTTTGATGGTAGGAGCCTGCAGAACTGTCTCCATGGTGGGTGAAGGAGTGAATGATGAGATATCAAAGTAGGCGGGGTCAAAGATAATATCTGTCTGGATGGCAGTGAACTTTTCGGTTGGCGCGCTGTAGGCTAGGGTAATTGTATTTGGCTGGTTGAGTCTGAGCTGGGGAGAATTGGCACTTAAAGTTAGTGATACACTGCCGGGAACATTAGTTATCTCGGCAATCTGGATAGGCTTGGGTTTGATAAATAAGTATACTGTAATCAATAGGAATACGAGAGTTGGGATTATGAGTTTTTTCCATAATCTTGTGCCTCTAACTTTCATACTTAATTATTTAATTCTTCTGTTGGCAGATCTATTTGGCCACCACCAATTGGTGAAGGGATTGGGGAGGGTGAGGGTGCCTTTGTGCTTTCGGGTTGGTTCTTTTCGGAAAGAACTCGTGCGTACTCTGGGCTATTTGGATCCAGGTATTTGAGTGCTAGGTCATATGCCGCCTGAGCTTTGTCGGTTTCGTTGGTCTCTTTGAAAATCCTCGCGAGGCTGTAGTAAGCTGCGGCAAAGTCGTTTTTGAGCTGGAGAGAAGTAGAGATCTCGTTTAGTGCGCGTTGCCTGAGTACACTCGAGCTAGAGGCATTCTTGGGGAGTGATGCTAATTGGGAAAAAAGGTTGCCCAGCTCGACTCTGAGCTCTGGGTTGGCACGGTCTAGAGATACTGCTTTGGTATATGCTTCGAGGGCAAAATTATCTGCACCCTGTGCGACAGTAATTAAGTTTTGATAAATCTTAGCGAGTGCGACCCAAGAACGACTATCATTGGGTCTTAATGCGATTGCATTTTTGCACGATTCGATGCTCTGCTGGATTAGTTTTGAAACATTTTGGCGATCTTCGTCGCTCAGGTTTGGTTTTTGCGATAGCGCGAGCGCTAACCTAAAGTTGATATCGGCAAAGCTAATGTAGTAATTACTGATTTTTGGCGAGATAGAGAGTGCTCTTAGATGGGACTCGTAGGCCTTTTGACTTTCACCCCCGGCGATCGCAACTCTGGATGCGTTAATAAAGTATTCGCTAGCGTAGTTGGAAACAGTCGGGTAGAGATAAGCCGCAGTTAAAAATAGTACAAGGATCGAAATTATGATATTACTTTTATGCTTGAGAGCAATATGTTCTATACTCGGTTCTTTTGAGACTAGTCCATAAACGATAAAAAGTAGAAGATACTGGATCAGGGAAGAGGGGATAAGAAAGAAAGCAATAATCGTGATTATTGTAGGAGTAAAAAGCGTTGTTGTTCGCGCATGATAGAGGGTTATTATCATCAAATAAATGAGGGAAATGGTCGAGAGAAGTCCTGCGGTAGGTAAGAGGGTAAGTAGCTCGCTAGTTGCGCTCTGAGGTAGTAGATTAAAGAGTTCGCTTGCATTAATTGCTAGTGGTCTGACACTGGTGTAGAGGAGGCTATAGTTAGATATACCTATCCCAAAAAATAGTGACCTAATCGATTTGAGAGCGTCGAGCGCTATACTCCAGCTCGAAGAATAAGGTAAGAGCTCTGGTGAGAGCGGATTGCCAGGCATCATTTGGGCTACTATCGCAACAACCGCGACTATATGAAAAATGAGTAGGGCAACCTTGTAATAGACACCATGAGACATCTTTTTTAGCTGATATATTGTGATAGATAGGCTGATTATTATGAGGAATAGGGTGGTGAGATATGATCCAGTAGGCGTGAATGACTGGGTTTGCATGTACTGTGGCAACCAGGCTAGTTTGGAGAATACTATTAGCGAGAGTAGGCTATGGAGTGATAGGAGTGAGCCGATTGCAACTAGCGTGTTTAAGAAGGTATTTCTGAGAGTCGTTGATGCATGGTAGTTAATGTAGAGTGCGATAATTGGCAAGGTCAATAGTATGCTCGCTTTACTACCTAGCGCCTCGGGCCGTCCCTCAGGGTTAAATATGAGTGATAATGAGACTGAAATGACGAACAGTATAAGTGGAATAACAGTATTGAAACTTGGGAGTCGGAGCGATTTTTTGACTGATAGATAGTATATTGTGATTAAGCTAATAGCTATAAGAAAAAGAGAGTAGACAACCTCTTTTGGAGTAGCAAAATAGTTAGGCGTGATGGTCCAAAAGAATAGAGAGCTTGTGGTTACGAGAGTTACCAGTAATATTGATTTTGGAGTCATATATAACATGTTACGATAGTTTGTAATTTATAGCGAGGTGCAAGTTCCAACAAACTGAGCAGCGCAAGGGCTAATAGTCCCATTACAGTTGGGGTTATCGGTAAAATATGGAGTGCAGACATGTGATTCTTCGTTAAAACTGGTGCAGTTGCCCTGAGCGCTACAATAATAATAGTTGTGACCCTGTGGTAGTGGCGACACACCCGGTGCAGAACTTGGGGTAGCAGAGCCAGATTGAGTGTTGCAAGATACGCTCGGAACTACATTGTCTGAACTAGTGGCATAGTTGCCGAGAGTAGAGCCTGTATCTGAGCAAAGCGCTAGTGCCTGTGGATCAGACTCTATAGCTAGATTGGCGTAGATTTTGAACCACTCACACCCAGTGGGGTCGCGCTCGACTGTGTATGGATTGCCACCTTTTTGGTTGCAAGGGATAGAGCCCAGGTATGGAGCCAAGTGGTTTGCGCCGCAATCACTTATGTCATCAAAAAAATCGGGCGGGGGATAACAACCGTGATCAGAATGGTAATCTTCGAATACTAGTTTGAGTCTGTGGAGATCTGATTTGATTTTAGTATCTTGAGCTTTGTCTCTATTTTGAGTGACCATACTCAGCGCAATGATCATGAGAATGGCTAGGATTGCTAGAACTACGAGGAGTTCGATTAGGGTAAATCCGCTTCGTCTTGAGTTGAGCATAGATCTATTAAACCACAATAATTCTGTCATTGTTTGAGCTCGATTATCCACCAGTTAAATCCGATGTCGGTCGATGCTGGTGCGTCTATTCCGACTGTGAAAGATGGGGTACAGATCTCAGATTCTTCTGGACAACTAACCTTAGCTTTGACAAAGAGGACCTTGTTGTCGGTGTTAGAGGTAGGTGTCAAGTAGACTAGCGAGTTGGCTGTAACATATGGACTCTCGATAGTTAGCTCAGTGTCAGGCGAGAGGAGGGTGCTAACTCCGGCAGTCGAGTTGCTACTAGTCTGGCTGGAGATTAGTCCTGACTGAGTAGACGTAGAGCCACTTGAGGCGATTGTTACCAGCTGTGTGGTGAGACTCGCCAAGTTGGCGCTACCTGAGGCATCTATTGTTGCGACAGCTTGGCCTTGCTCATTGTAGATAGAGAGGAGGTTGCCAAGTGCACTACTAGCTGTTGAGTCTAGCGGTGAACCGAGCTCTAGTGATCCAAGATTTCCAGATTCGGCTAGGATGCGTCCTGAGACTGTTAAATCACCGTTGACCATGACCTGGCCACTACTATCTACAATAAAGGTACTATCTGCTAGGTTGACTATCCCGCCAAGTGGCTGGATGGCTAGGAGGTTATCTTTGCTGCCTATACTATTAGTATAGAGGTCACTAGTTACATCCAAACTTGTGATGGTGGCAGAGCCGATCACGGCGAGGTACTGATTAACTGTCGCAAAGTCTATGTCGGCGGTTGCGAGCGTCGCTGAGGCAGTGGATAGCTCGGTATATTCGATTACAGTCTCTGGTATAGAGGGTGGCGCTGGGACATCCTGAGCGTTGGCTTCGCCACCCGTGAGACTGGCTAGTCTAGACCTGATCCTGTCGGAGATGGTGTCAAACTCTGATTCGCTGATCCCGGCTGAGAGACTGGCTATTTTAGCGTCCAAGCCAACTATGTTGTTGGCGGTGATAGTGTCAGCTACTATGTCGCGGGCGGTAATAGTCTCGGCACGGATAGTTTCGAGCTGGGCGACACGCGCAGAGATAGTCGCGGCTTCGATCTCTCCATCAACTATGAGAGTTGGTGTATCTAGATTAGGTGTGGCGGGTGAGATAACGACTGGAGCTGTGATCTCGATAGATTGACCAGGCGCGAGAGGGGAGATGATTGAGGTATTAATGGTGGGAGAGATGAGAGATGCAACTGTAGCTATACCTGCTTTTAGTGAGGCAGTAACAGTTTCTGCAAAGTTGCCTTTGTTAGTAACTATTTGTTCATCTACGATTACTTCGTATGGGTTCACTAATGTATTGTTAAAAACTAGGTCGCCAGACTCTGTAAGGTCGATTGGTTGGTTGTACCAACTAGTGTTAACAAAAACCATAATTTTTCCGATACCAGTTTGAGGGAGTGGGAGTGGTTGATTTTCCGGAGACAAAGCGAGGCGTTCTGTCTCTACAATCGTCGTTCCAGCTGAAAGTTGC
>CAZSVV010000016.1:0-2654 GCA_964610445.1 uncultured Pseudomonadales bacterium
TACCCGCTAATCTGCGCAGTAATCCAGCAAGACTCCGGTTCCCGGCTTCACAAGGAGAACTTTGGGTTAGTAGTTCTAGTGATTTAAAGAGTTGGAGTCAGTTCGCACCTAGTTTAACCATTCTCCCGGAGACTCCAGTGGTATTTAAGAATAGTAGTAGCTACAAAACCGTGTTCCCTAAAGGGTTTAAAGTGGGGTGTGCTGCACTACCTGGTTCGCAATGTAACGTTCAGATTAATGATCCAAGTGCGGTGAGATTTAACAACACTACTTATCTTTATTTTTCGATACTTGAGAACTATCGTTGGTACGATGGGAGTATGGGTAGTCTGGTGGGAGGTAACCCAAATAATCCAAGCGAGCAAAATCGTCATAGTATAGGCCTAGCAGTAAGTGGAGACGATGGGAAAAACTGGGCATTTGTTGGCAAAGTGATAGTGGAAGATGCACGGGATGATGAGGGTAACGTCATACTGGGAGCTTGGGCGCCGAGCGCGGTAGTTAATGGTGAGCGGGTCGAAGTATATTTTCATGATGCATTAGGTACAAAACAGTATGTGGCGTCATTAAAAGGTGGTGCAAGTTTGGAAAAAATAACTCGACTTAACAAGAAAGACACGACATATAGAACTAATCTAGATGTTGTGAAAGATGGTAATCGCTATATTGCTATGTATAACGACTCCAACTTCTCAATAGTTGAGCACGTGTTTACTGGTCATTCTGATTTTGGGGTAACTTGTCCGAACAAAACAGTAGTCCCAGCATCGGCTGGTGTGTTGTGGCCGACACCACATCAAATAATAGTTAATGGTAAATCACATCTCTTCTTCTGGAAGTTAGGTGAGAGCAACACACTTCATCACTGGGTCAGGAATCAATAAAGCTGCTAAACTGTATCTATGTCTGCCCATGATATCAAGAGAACTGCCAATGGACTGCGTGCTGATGTGCTAAAAATGGTGCATGCGGCAGGAGCTGGACACATTGCTGGGCCACTGTCTTCTGCGGAGATAATTGCTACGTTATACATTTCGGATCTAGTGGATATTAACAGAGACAAAATCATATTATCGTGTGGTCACTATGTCCCTATACAATATGCTACATTGTCGCGCATAGGCTATATTCCAAGAGATGAGCTTAAGACATTTATGCAAGCAGGGGGTAGGCTCCCAGGACATCCAGAGCGAGGAGTTACCCCTGGGATTGAGGTCTCGGCTGGGCCACTAGGGCAAGGTGTCTCTGTTGCCACTGGCATGGCACTGGGATATAAGATGGATGGACTAGAAGCCCGAGTATATTGTCTTATTTCGGATGGGGAGATACAGGAAGGGCAAGTCTGGGAAGCATTTAATTTTGCGGTACGTAGACAGCTGGACAACCTAACTTTTATATTAGATCGAAATAGGATACAGATAGGGCACTATATTTCTGAGGTAGCGACCTACGGAAACTTGGAGGGGAGGTTTGAGTCTTTTGGACTGCACACCCTAACGGTTGACGGGAACGACCCAAAGAGTGTTTATGAGGGGATAGAGAGAGCAAAAACCGTACATGGATGTCCAACAATGATCGTTGCAAATACGGTTGCGGGCAAGGGGGTATCGTTTATGGAGAACTCACCAGGGTGGCATGATAAAGCGATTACAAAAGATGAACTGGAGAGGGCTCTTATAGAACTGGAGAAAGCTTATGTTTAAACAACGTAATTTTTTTGCTCCGGGTTGCGCGCCTTTCAGGAAAAATCACCTCAATTGCTATCGCGCTTCGCTGATTTTTCTTGAAGCAGTGCTCGCATGTCACAAAAAATTAGTTGTTTTAACAAATTCTCTATATGTATAACACCAATTTACTCATACCTACATGGCGGACGCCTGAGCTTAAAGCCATAAGATCTGGAGTCGCTGCGGGATTAGAGAGTATTGCGAGCGACGACCGAGTGGTTGTTTTGTCTGGTGACCTCGCAGAGAGTGTGAGAATTCAAGATTTTGCAGAAAAATACCCCGATCGGTTTATTGAGGTGGGAGTAGCCGAGCAGAATATGGCCGGGGTAGCTGCCGGGCTCTCGTTTGCTGGCCTGATACCCTTTATGGCAAGTTATGCCACATTTTCTCCTGGTCGTAACTGGGAGCAGATCCGTGTGTCTATCGCACTATCAAAGGCCAACGTTAAGATAATTGGCAGCCATGCTGGAGTTTCGGTCGGAGTAAATGGGCCATCGCACATGGGAACCGAAGATATTGCCATTATGCGAGTACTGCCCAATATGGTGGTACTAGCTCCGGCTGATGCTCATGAATGTGCTAGCGCAATTGCTGCGAGTTATCATTACGATGGGCCGGTTTATATTAGGACGACAAGACCAGACACTCCTGTATTTTTGAAGCCTCATGATTTTGAGATTGGGAAGGCCAGGATACTGAGAGAGGGACGGGATTTGACGATCGTCGCATGCGGGATCCAGGTATATCAGAGCCTACTAATTGCTGAGCGTTTGTCGACGCTCGGGATTGAGTGTGAAGTAATTAATGCGAGTTCTATCAAACCAATAGATGCGGAGACCATACTCTATAGCGCAGAGCGCACGGGGAGAGTAGTAACTATCGAAGATCACCAAATATCAGGTGGACTAGGCGGGGCTGTTGCCGAAG
>CAZSVV010000016.1:2664-16712 GCA_964610445.1 uncultured Pseudomonadales bacterium
AGTTCTAGGTGGGATCGGTGTGCCGCAGCTAAGACTAGGGATCAAAGACTCTTTTGGTATAAGTGGACAATGGGAAGATGTATATAAAGCGATGGGAATAGACCAGGAGAGCCTCGAGCAAGCTGTGATAGACTACACCTATGACAAACTATGATGTGGTGACGGTGGGTGCTGCAGTCCTTGATATTTTTATGCGTTCCGAGAAGTTTAAGGTGGTTCAGTCGAATGATTTGCCTGGTGGTATTGCGATGTGTCAGGTATATGGTGGCAAGATGGAGGTAGAGCAAGTAGTGATCACAACAGGGGGAGGAGCGACTAATACTGCTGTTTCTTTTGCCAGAAAAGAGTTAAAGACAGCAGTAATCGCTGAAATGGGTAATGATCCCCAAGCTTTACTTATTCACAAAGAGCTAGAAGAAGATGGAGTAGATACAAGGTTCCTAGTTCAAGAGGCTGATGAGACGACTGCTGTGTCAGTCATCTTAATTGCTGATGATGGGGGTAGGAGCATTATGGTCCACCGTGGCGCGTCAGCTATGCTTTCTAAGCGTGACATGCCACTAGAAGATCTAGAAACTAAGTGGTTATATATTTCATCGCTTGGCGGGAACATGGATCTGTTAAAAAATCTTGTTACCTGGGCAAATCAGAAAAAGATCAGAGTTGCATTGAATCCTGGAACAAAAGAGATCGAGCATAGAGACAAGCTACTAGGTTTGTTATCCAAAGTAGAGATACTTTTTGTAAACCGTGAGGAAGCAAGCAAGCTTTGGGGAATTGATTTTAGTGATGATGCGCTATGGAGTAGTCTACAACCACTACCTGGAGCCCATGTAAGCGTGATCACAGATGGAGCGAGAGGTGGCAAGGTAAGTATTGCTGGGAAAGTTCATTTTTATGAGGGAGAAAAAGTTAAAAAAGTAGTTGATACCACTGGGGCGGGGGATGCTTTTGCCTCGGGTTATGTGGCAGGAGTAGCATATGGCAAAAGTTATGAGTCAGCTATATTGTGGGGGAAAAAGAATGCGACTGCTGTTCTATCGGCGGTTGGGGCGAAAAAAGGGCTACTGACGCTTACGGAAGTTAGCCGGTAGGTTATAGTCCTTCACGCAAATTTTACTGGTGTGAAATTCGTTTCAGGTAAAAACTAAGTCGCTCGTAGAGCGCTTCGCGGTACTCGCTTGATTAGTTTTTTCTTTAATACTCATACATACACTACGTAAAATTTATGTGAAGAACTTTTTACATGTTCTCACGGATACTTTTTGCAGAGCTGTGGAGGGCAGCTTGCTCCGTCACTGAGAGTGGGAGATCGATGACGCGCTCTACCCCGTTTCTGCCGAGAATACAGGGGAGCGAGAGGCTGACGTTAGTTAAACCATACTGTCCTGTTAGAGGGGTTGATAGTGGAATAATTTTTTTGCTGTCGCGCATGATCGTTTCGACTATATGAGTAACGGCGCTTGCGATACCGTAGTAGGTCGCCCCTTTGCCACTAATGATCTTATAGGCATCTTTGCGCGTCTGGTCCTGTGCCCACTGGATATGTTCGGGAGACATCTCAGGGAAGCTGAGAATGGGTTTGCCACCAATTGTGGCAGTGCTTGTTGCGGCAAAACTAGAGTCACCGTGCTCACCTAAGATATATGCGTGAATACTGCTGGCACTTATTTTTATTCCCTTGCTTAGATGTAATCTAAAACGAGCGGTATCTAAGAGGGTCCCACTCCCAAAAACTCTACCTTCAGCGAGCACGGCCTTGATTGCGGCACGAAAAGTCATGATGTCTACAGGGTTAGCAACCATAAGAATTAGGGTGTGAGGTGCATGTTTAACAATTTTTGGGATTATTGAATCAACTATCGAGCAGTTGTTTTTGGCGAGGTCTAATCTAGTTTCTCCTGGCTTTTGGGCGCAACCTGCCGTAAAGATGACAAGATCAGTGCCTGCAAGATCCTCGTAGTTACTAGTTGCGATAATGTTGCACTTGGGGTAGAAGGGCATGCCATGTTCTAGGTCGGCTTTTTCGCCCTCAGCTTTGCTTTTTTCTCGGCTAAAGAGGACTAGTTCGGTAGCTAGGCCTTTGAGGAGGATGGCGTAGGCGGTAGTGATCCCGACTCGACCTAGACCAACTATGGCAACTTTGAAAGTTTCTTGTTTGAGCATTGATTCTAATATATACCACTCGAGCATATTTTTGTTAGTGAGAATCTCGTGTCAGGCAAAAACTCTGTCGCTCATAGTCCACTTCGTGATATTCGCTTTGAGTGTTTTTGCTTGACTACTCGTACTTACACTTCACAAAAATATGCTCGAGTATATATTTCATCGATGTGGTACGATAATTAGCGTGAAGAAAACATTTCATATTGCAATTGATGGACCTGTTGCAGCAGGTAAGGGGACAACAGCAAAGCTCGTTGCACAACGACTAGGATATCTTTATGTTGATACTGGCGCTATGTATCGAGCGCTCGCGCTCAAGATGATTAGAGAAGGTATAGCACTAACTAATGAGAAGAGTGTTGCCGCAAAACTAAAAGAAACCAATCCCCAAGTATCGCTACGTGTTCCGACAAACGAAGAGAGAGATGGTAGGCTCTGTACAGTAATCCTCGACGGCGAAGATGTGAGCTGGAAAGTGAGGACTGAGGAGGTTTCTAAGGGAGTCTCTGTAATTACTCAATATGCAGAGGTGCGAGATCTCATTACACCGATGGCTAGGGCAATCGCAGAAACCAATAATGTGGTAATGGAGGGGAGAGATATTACTAGCGTGGTTTTGCCTAATGCCAACCTTAAGATCTATATGGAAGCGGAAGCGATGGAGAGAGCCAGGCGTAGACATCGAGAGCTCTTGATGAGAGGCGAAGATATAAGTCTCAAAACAGTTCACGCAGATTTGGTTGAGAGAGATGAGCGGGATAGTAACCGAGAGATTGCTCCACTTAAGAAAGTCCCTGGTGCATGGGTACTAGATACAACAGGCATGACAATAGATCTAGTTGCAGAAAAGATAGTAGAGAGAGTAAATGAGCTAACACACGATGGACCATCTGTATGAGAAAAAATGATGCAGAGCTAGACGAGGTTGAAGCAGAAGAAGTGAGTGAAAAAGAGGAAAAAAAAGCTAAACGAAAAGAGGGTGCTGAAAAAAGGCGAACCCAGAAGAAAAAAGACAAAATAGCGCGGTGGAGTGGATTTATACTATTGTTGGTAGTAATAACAGTCGGTTTTTTACTATGGATAGCAGGTGAGATCAACACTGGTTATTAGAGAATCTTCCCGGCTTCTAGCGATTCACAATTTAATTTCGGTTCTTGGCCTTTTATAAAATATTCGTAGTGCTTACTCTCGCAAGAGGCTCTGGCACGTACTATTGTATCCGGCTTTTTGAAGGGGGTGTCTGAGCGACCATCGAGCAAACTCTGCATAGTACGACTCCAGATTGGACTCGCTCCCGTGATGCCAGAGACTACACTGCTCATCGGAGAGTTGTCGTTGTTGCCGACCCAGGTAGCTACTAAATAATCAGAGGTGTAGCCGATCGTCCAGTTGTCTCTTAAGTTATTGGTGGTACCAGTTTTGACTGCCACTGTTTTGTTTTTGATGTTTAAGACAGAGTTGAAGCCAAAGGCAGGACTCCTGGCGTTATTATCAGAGAGAGTTTGGTTTATCTGAAAGGCAACTGTTTCGGGGATGACCTGAGAAGTCTCAGATGATTGCGTAAGACTTAGTTGGTTGCCACTGGCATCTTGGACTTTGAGAATAGGGTTAAGTGGTACTTTGGTGCCACTATTAGCAAAGACTGAGTAAGCTTGAGAGAGGTCGAGCATCGTTACTTCACCTCCACCCAGCGTTAGAGCCAGACCAAACCGAGAGGGGTCACTCCAGGTGCTTATACCCATTGACCTCGCTAATTCGACCAGGTTGTCGACACCTAGGCTATTGAGCAATTTGATTGCAGGGATGTTGTATGAGCTCCCGAGAGCTGTCTTTAGGGTTACTTTGCCATGATAGTTGCCATCATAGTTTTTTGGACAATAATCTTTAGAACCTTGTTGTCTAAAACAAATAGGTGCATCGTCGATAGTGCTGCTTGGATTCATCCCACGCATAAAGGCAAGTGCGTAAGTTAAAGGCTTGATTGAGCTGCCTGGCTGTCTCTCGGAGAGTGTAATGTTGACCTGTCCGTCACTAGTTATATCAAAGAAGTTGCGGGATCCGACCATCGCTAAGATTTCCCCGTTTTTTGGACTAATGATCAACCCAGCTCCGTTGTTTACGTTTAGATTTTTAAGTTTAGTAAGTTCTGCGTTTATTTCTTGCTGCAATTTATTTTGAAGGTTTAAATCCAGAGTAGTAGTTACAGTTAGACCACCCCTGCTCAGAGTAGATTCGCCATATTCTTTGGCAAGTAGGCTCCTAACATACATAACAAAGTGAGGTGCTAAGATCTGGCTACTACTCGGGTTTAAATTAATTGATTCTGTGACAGCTTTTACTTTTTCATCTTCTGTAATCATGTTTAGCTGAACCATCCTTTCGAGAACTTGATGCTGTCTAATCTTTGCTAAATAGGGAGTAGTGCCAAAGGGTGAGAGGGTGGTTGGAGAGACGGGGAGTCCAGTTAGGAATGCAGCTTCGGCGAGAGTAGTGTCTTCCACACTTTTGCCCAGATATTGACGCGATGCTTCTTCGATCCCATATGCTGTTCCCCCATATGGTACCTGGTTGAGATACATTTCTAAGATCTCATCCTTTGAAAAAATGGACTCGGTACGTAGCGCTAACACCACCTCTTTGAGCTTGCGAGTAACCGTGCGCTCGGATGAAAGTAGGGTATTTTTGATTAATTGCTGAGTAATGGTGCTTCCACCTTGAAGAGAGGAGGTACAAGGTTCAAGGTTAAAGGTGCAAGATAAATTATTGACAATAGCTCGTGCGATGCCTGAGATATCAATCCCGGGGTGGTTATAGAAGTTTTTGTCCTCGGCAGCGAGCGTTGCGCTGATAATGTGAGGCGGGAGTTTGGATAGTGTAATTAGTGATCTATTTTCATCTTTGTAAATCTGGTACAACAAGGTCCCATTGCGATCTAAAATCTTTGTCGATAGCGCTGGGAGATTAGCTTTTAGTAGGCTAGGGGATGGCAGATCCTTGATAATAAAGTAGTAAAAACTAGCGAGTAACAAAAGGCTGGTGGTGCCACCAATAATAAAGAGTGGTTTTATTTTGGGGAGAGCAAATCTGGGTACTGTGAAGCGGGGTAGGCTTAGTCTTTTGATCTTTTTGGTCGTAAAAATTTTTTTGATTTTGTTTTTCTTTGGTTTTTTGATGACTAGATTGTGAATACTTTTTTTGATCAGTTGATATATGGCAAGTACTGATACTAGACAGACTGTGAACAGTAAAAAGATTGGTTTACCAATATATTCTAGTGCTTTTGCGAGGGAAAGTGACTCCTTGAGTTTCTTTGATTTCATCTTAGTTGGTATTGTATCCCCCCTTGTAGCTGAGAGTCTAGGTATAGCTTATGTGTTAGTGGAGCGTTTTGAGGGTTGGCCAAAGCCAGGTAACATTGTTGTCATAACCGAGAGCCCAGAGTGCGATCCCACCCAACCCAGAAGATTTGACTAACTCTAGTTTAAGTCTGATTGATACTTCGTTCTCAAAATATATCTGCGAGGATGATCCTGACTCAGTGCTGACTCCGTACGGAGTAAGTGAATTGCGATCCCAGATGAGTTCTAATGTTCTATCATTAAGCATTGACTCGATCCTTTCGAGACTTGCAGTTACACCCCTACTTTCGGTTGGGGCATATTTACTACTATCAACCGTGTCCCATTCATATCCATAAAGGGGTATACCTAAAAGTAGTTTGGCGGGAGGGACGTCTCTTGATAATTCGCCTAAGTTCTTGATGATCGAGTGCTCAAACTCACCAGAAAAATCTCTGAGAGGGGAGTTGGGACCTGCCTTCTCGCTTTTTGGCATAGTGTAGTCATACGTCATGACTACAAAGTAATCCACATAGCTCTCGAGCACCGGTAGATCCCAGAGTCTTGGGCGTGCGGCGGCTGATGCGTAGATGCTAACTGACAAGAGCTTATCCATTTGATCAAGCTGTGAATGAAGTTCTTTGATAAAGAGAGTGAAGTTGTCTCTTATAGTAGCTGTGGTAGTGCCGACTGGCTCGAGGTCAATGTTCACTCCAACAGCACCTGCTTCTTCGACAGCACTTACAATATTTTGGACTGCAGTACGCCGTGAGGTAGGGGATGCGAGCATGTTAACTAGCGCATCTTCATCTTCTTGCATGAATGTTAGGATCAAGTTCTTGTAGGGCGACGCACCAAGAAGTCTTTTGTAGTTGGTATATCCAGGATCTTCTTCGCGGGAGTTAACTTTGGTATAGAGATCACCAGTCCCACGTAGGTGTAGTGCAAAGTATGCAAAGTGTGTGATGGTATCTAGAGACTCAGCAGATAATTTTTTCATGTTCCAATATGGGGCGAATCCGAGGATGACATAGTTATTTTTGCCACTAGGATTCTCATCCTCTTGATCCATATTTGCACCTAGAGGTGAGATGGGGATTTGAGGTGGGAGCAGGATATAGGTTGCGACTGAGCAGGTGACTACCAGAGCAATTATAAGTACCAGCTTTTTCATGGTCCTTCTACTTCGGAGTCATCACGAGGGAGGAAAAGTCCTGTATATGGTATGTCAATCGCGGGCTCTCGATAGCCCTCTGGATATGGTCCGCAGGTTACACAATAGTCTCTGACAAAGGGATCTGAGGCGACAGTGTGAGTCTTGGCTTCGACATCGCCAAACTCGCTCTCATTATGAGGGGGATGAAGAGTAGTTTTGTTTACGAACAGTTCTTTTTGGACCAGCGTGCTAACTGTTGGGACTGTTCCCTCCAAGAAATATTCATAGCGAGTTTCGCAAGGTCTATCTGGGGTAGGGAGTGCACCAGAATCTGAGCAGACGCTAGCGCCTTCGATGCCACTCTCTGGTTTGGGCCATCCTGGAGTTTTGACGCCAGTTAGAGCGTAGCGCATAATCTTTTGCCAGATAGGTGAGGCGCCTGTGACACCACTGGCTACATAACTCATAGGAGAGTTGTCGTTGTTGCCGACCCAGGTAGCTACGAGGAGATCTTGTGTATAACCGATGGTCCAGTTATCTCTAAGATTATTGGTGGTACCTGTTTTGACTGCGACAGTCTTGCCTGGGACATTGAGGACTGAACTAGTCCCAAAAGCCGCACTCCTAGCATTATTATCAGAGAGGATATGGGAAATGAGAAAAGCAGTCTCGCTTGAGAGAACTCTTTCCCGCTGAGTGTTTTCGGGATTGCGATCATAGAGGATGGTGCCACTGCTATCTTCGACCTTTAGTAGGGGATCAAGATCTACTCTTTCGCCGCTATTGGCAAAGACACCAAAAGCAGTTGCCATGTCGAGCATAGTAACTTCGCCTCCGCCGAGAGTTAGCGAGAGACCATAGTTCTTGGGATCTATCAGACTTTTGATACCCATTTTGTTGGCAAATTCGATAAATGATTCGACGCCGTTTAGTGCTAAGACTTTGACTGCAGCTATATTTAGCGAGTTACCGAGTGCGAATCTAATCTGAGTCAAACCGCGGAAAGTGTTGTCGTAGTTTTTTGGACAGTATTTGGGACTACCTGGACTAGTAAAACAGATAGGGGTGTCGAGGAGCATGGTTGAAGGGGTAATGACGCGATTCTCTAGTCCTAGTGCATAATTAATTGGTTTAATTGAACTACCAGGCTGCCTAAGACTAGTTGTCACGTTGAACTTGCCGTCGATATCTTCGCTCCAATAATCTTTGCTTCCAATCATGGCTAAGATCTCGCCTGTTCCTGGGTTTGTGACTACTGCTGCACCATTGCTGATTTTTAGACGACCTAGATTTTTTAGTTCTGCAGAGAGTGTGGCTTCGGCTACTTCTTGCAAGTTGATGTCTAGGGTTGTTGTGACTTTGAGACCACCTTTGGTAACTAGCTCAGTGCCGTATTTGTTCTCGATCAGGTCACGCACATACATGACAAAGTGTGGAGCTCTGATATCGACTCCGGCGCTACCATAAATGAGCTCGGACTCTTTGGCCTTGGCTGCTTCGTCGCTACTAATAAAACCCTCTTCTTGCATCCGACTTAATACCTGTGCCTGACGTGATTTGGCTGCATCAGGAGCACTCCAAGGAGAGAAGCGTGAGGGGGCTTGAGGGAGTCCTGCCAAGAGACTAGCTTCGGCGAGAGTTAGTTCTTTGGCACTTTTGTCAAAATATCTTTTTGATGCTGCTTCGATACCATAGGTAGTACCACCGTAGGGGATGTGGTTAA
The DNA here is from genome assembly GCA_964610445.1 of uncultured Pseudomonadales bacterium. Taxonomy (GTDB): domain Bacteria; phylum Patescibacteriota; class Microgenomatia; order UBA1400; family UBA12108; genus GWF. The sequence continues at coordinate 11,048 of CAZSVV010000016.1, forward strand.
CGTACATTTCGAGAATTTGATCTTTGGTATAGAGAACTTCGGTAGCGATAGTTAGGATGGCTTCTTTGATCTTACGACTAATTGTTCGTTCAGGCGTGAGTAGGGTCACTTTGACTAATTGCTGGGTAATAGTGCTACCACCTTCGAGTCTCTGGCCAGTCAAGGTTTTGTATAGTGCTCGCAAGATACCGCCTGTATCAAAACCATTGTGGGTATAGAAGTTCTTGTCTTCGATAGCGATAGTTGCTTGTGTTACGTATTTTGGCAACTCATCGATTTTGATGGGAGTACGGTTTTGGTCGGCATAGATTTCATATAATAGAGTTCCGTTTCGGTCGAGGATTTTGGAGCTCACAGGAAAAGCGAGAGGACGAGCGAGCTTGGCAGGAGAGGGGAGGTCTCTAAGAAATAGGTACAGGCCACCAAGAATCAAAGAGACGAGGACCAACGTCACCCCGAGCTGTCTGGGAGAGAGCTTGGGTAATAAGGGCTTATTTTTAAAGAATGAAAATTTTGGTTTCCACATAGGCTCTTATCATTATACCGTGGTTCGCATGTTATACTACTTTCACTATGGATGAACACGTTCCAGAAGATGTGGGTATAGAACTAGAGCGAGCAAAAAAAAGGGGTGTGTTGCTCGTATTGTCGGGTCCATCAGGCGTTGGTAAAGATAGCGTAATGCTAGAGTTACTCGAAAAATATCCAAAAATGCAGAAACTAGTTACGACTAATAGTAGGCCGATGCGTGAGGGAGAGAAGGACGGCTTTGATTACCATTTTGTAAGCCGCGAAGAATTTGAAAAACTAATTGCAGAAGAAGCCTTTTTTGAATGGGTCGAATATAGAGGTCACTATAGAGGTGGTCAAAAGCGACATGTGCAAGAAGCACTAGACTCTGGACGTGATGTAATATGGCGAATTGATGTGAGAGGGGTAATGAATATCCGCGCAAAGGTTAAGGAGACATTTCCTCATTCGGCGTTTGTCATGCTCGCGGTTTCTGACCTAGATATACTTAGAAAACGTATGGAAGAGCGGCAGAGTGAGACTCAAGGTGACCTAGAATGGAGCGTAGATATCGCCATGTGGGAACAGAGGCAGTGGCACCGTTTTGATTTTGTGGTAAATAATGAAGAAGATAGACTCCGCGAGACTGTAGAAGCTGTTGCCGACATTGTCGAAGCAACTAGAATGAAAGTGGCAGAGTAAAAATTGCGCTTGCCTTGACCCTAGGTGTACAATACTTTTTAACGTGCCAGGGATAATTAGTAAATCATCTATTGCCCGAGCAGTTAAAGCGTCTTTTGATGAAGAAGTAGCGTTTGTTTCTACCCTGGTCAAAGCATCTAGTCCTAACCCATACACTCCCCAAGATAGTCCGCTCCATGTCGCTGTCGAAGGCGAAGTACCAACTCTCATCCATGACAAACTAAAAGAGATTGGCCTAACTCCAAAGTATGTTGGCGCTAGTCGCGAACGGATGAATGTGGTGGCTGAGTGGGGCGAGAAGAGGGGTAGGAGCGTCCTCATGCTAAATGGACACATGGATACAGCAGCACTAGATCCTAGACAAAGTGGAGGCAGTTCATCGGGCATCGTTCGTGATGGGAAGATATATGGACACGGCGTACTAGACATGAAGGCGACACTCGCTGCTTATATATATGCAGTTAAGGCGCTACATAGTTTGGGCGTAAAACTCTCTGGCAAACTACTACTCGCATTTGTAGTGGATGAAGAGTCGGGAGCGTGTAGTAAATTAGGCACTCATTATTTATTAGAAAATGGATGCTTACCAAAAGCCTGTTTGATTGGAGAGCACGGAAGTAACTACGTGCGCGTCGGACAGCGGGGTATATATAGATTTTTGATAAGAGTTAAAGGAACCGCGGTACACACTGGGATGAGCGCGTGGGAGAAAAAAGAGGAAGGTAGGAATGCTGTTGTTGACATGGCCCGGGTGATCACTGCTCTACAGGATTTACACATACCATTTAAAGCTTCGAAGATGTTTGAGGGGCGTAAGCCTGTCATGACCTATCCTACTCGAATAAATGGTGGTACAGGTCTGAATATCGTGCCAGACGAGTGTGTTGCGTACGGTGATGTACGACTACTACCAGGAAACTCTGATTCGCAGATCAAGCTCTTGATGATCGAGAAATTATCTCCCTTAGGTGTTAAATATGAGATCGAAGATCTGTCTTATGCACCAGCAGTCGAAGTAGATCCACACGAAGAAGTGGTGCTCAGTCTGCAAAAAGCTGCAAAGACTGTACTTGGTCGACTGCCCTCACCCAAAGTATCAGGGCCAGCAACCGACGCATGGATGTTTGTAAAGCGTGATATCCCAACTATCATGGGCTTTGGACCTGATGGAGGAGGTGCTCACGAGCGAAAAGAATGGGTAGACGTAGAGTCTCTTAGAGAGATAACTGAGGTATACGCTAACTTTATTGCTGATTATTTGGGTTAGAATAGCCTCATGAAGAAGACTAACTATCTACTCGTGGTGTTATTACTGTTCGTTGGTTTGTGTATCTTTTTATTCTCTTTGTATAACGCCTCATTGGTTGGTCTTAAGCGACAGTTAGGACTAGTGGGAGGAGATCTCTCGCAGAGTGTTGATGTGAATCGTCTTTATCGTGCGGTTTTAGAAGTGGGTGGCGTACCTACCTGCGAATATTGGCGGTCAATTACACCAGTGCCTAGATACATCTTTGCGAATGATAGTGACAAACTATCTCTCGGCCGAGAACTCTCGAATAAACGAATAAACTGCTCTATAGAATACCTATTATCTGGTAACACTGAGCGTGGGGTGTACACAATGCTCAAAGCAGTGCGTTATGAGCTAGCTGGAGCACAGATCATGGAGCGAACGATAAAAAGTGATCCTGGACAGTGTGGGGCACTAGTGACTAAGGCATCTTATGGACTTATTGAGGCATATTTAGAGGCAGTAGAAGGGAGTGCTAGAGGGATAATCGAACGCGACTATGAGGAGTTGCAGCGGCTGAATAGACAGAATCTAGAATTGTGTGGAATGTAGTTCTTTGTGCTAGATGATCTAGGTTGACCAAGGCTTACATAAGATTTAGAGTAGTTTTAGGATTAACAAGTTAACGAGCTAATGGATAAGGAAGTAGGGTGTAATACCCTCACTGTGCCGCAACGGTTAAAGTCCGGAACTTGCCATTAGACTCGCCTTATTACGCACCCTCCGCGCGAGAGGGTGAAGGAGTGTTTTGTGAGTCTTGAAAGTAGAGAGCGTGGGCATACAGACATAGAGTTTTCGGACTACTTGAGATATCCCGGATCTATCGCTGAAATTAGAGCTGGTGTTGAATCGTGGTTAAGAGAGGCGATTATTACCCCATTCTCCTACGATGGCGCCATTGAAAATGGTAGGTTCTTTGCGTTTGGACAGGGGATGGTTGAGATGGCTGAACATGGGTTAGTAGAAAGAATCGGCCAAGTTGGAGAACATAGAGCAGAGGCAGATTTAATAGGAATTAGAAAGATAGAAGAATGGCTAAATACTGCCGAAGACGGGGATTTAATCATTCTACTAAGCCCTCCAGGATCTGAAGAAGAAGGGTTTGGGAAACATGGACAACGGAGGTTGAGTTTTACCCAGTTCGGTTTTGTAACAAAGGAAGAACAAAAAGTATCTATCCGAATGGTTTCACTTCCGGAAAAGGAGATATCAATAGATACACATATTAGAAGAGTTGAAGAGATTTGGAGCGACGAAATAAAGGAGTGGTTAGATGCTGTTGAACGGAGCGATCGTGGATTAGTGTCTAACCCAATATTTATTTCAGGAGGTAATACAAAGAGTAAGGTTGAAAGTTATGTAAGACTTATGGGCAAGCTAGGATGGAGTCAGGTCGAAAATGAGCTTGAAAAGGGTCTAGAAATACAAAATGATCCGGAATCACTGGCGCGTAGAAACTCGTTAATTGGATCTATAACATTTCAAGTAGCTAGATACATTGAAGAGAAAGATGCAAGTAGACTCAACAACATAGGGCTAGCAGCTAGGTATGTTATGGCTCGTGAGGCAACGAATAAGTACCGAGGTTGGACACAAAATCAGATAAACAAAGAATATGAGGAAGTAGAGAGAGCATTGTGGATAAAGAAGTTAGTATCCGCTCGCAATGGAATTGGCGTTGCTGCTGAACTATTGTCACATGGGGTTTACTCGATTGTTGCTAACAATACAATAAGGAGGATACAGTTAGAATTGGCTAACGAGAGAGATGTACAAGAATTACTACTAGGTAGTAGTTGTGGAGGAGGTGGGTTTGGTGCTCTATGGGAAGGAGGTGGACTAAGCAGAATGGGATCAATAGGTAACTATATGGATAGTTTGGCAGGGATTGCTAAAGGAAAGAATGAATCTACGTCATCAGAGTCAAGTACGATGAAATGTGTAAAATGTCCATTTTGTCACGAAACAGTTGATGCTATCGTCACTAGTGAAGCAATAAAATGTCCTAGTTGCAAAAAAGAGGCAAAGAGAAGTTCAGGCTAGGAAAATATGTTGCCCCTTTTTGATACAGTCATTGCTAGTTGACGACCCCTGCCAGTAGGGGGTACGGTAGATAGGCCCTACTATATGTAGGGTTTTCCGCCAAAAGGCGGTACACCAGGAGTTACCAGATATGCAATGCCCATACTGCCATCACGAAGACACTTCTGTCCTCGAGTCGCGGATCACAGCCGAAGGTGGTGCGATGAGGCGTAGACGCGAGTGTGTAAAGTGTAGCAAGCGCTTTACCACTTATGAGCGAGCCGAGGGAGTTGATATCAGAGTAGTCAAAAAAACAGGCAAGGTAGAAGACTTTGATCGTGAGAAGCTAAAGAGAGGGGTGATGAAGGCTACCTGGAAGCGCCCAGTCTCGATGGAGCAGATTGAAGCAATGGTTGATGAGATAGAGCGGATCCTGAGACGCAAAACAACGACCGAAGTCAGGAGCTGGGAGGTAGGTAATCTTGTGATCAATAGATTAAAAAAGATTGATCCACTGGCATATTTACTATTTGCAAGTGTGTATCGAGAATTTGAAAACTTGTCTGACTTTGAGGAAGAAATTAAAAAACTAAAGGAACCTGCCCAATGAAAATCACCAAACTAAACAAAAATGCTGCAGCTATTATGGTAAATCGCTATAGCTTGCGTGACGAGTCTGGCCATCCCGTCGAGTCGCCAGCAGAGATCTTGATGCGAACGGCTAGAGTGGTAGCCGAAGCTGAAAATAACTATAGGAGTAGTGGTGACACTTCAATGGAAGTGAGAGAAAAGTTCTTTGAGATGTTATACGAGATGAGATTTGTCCCCAATGGTCGAACTATGGCTAATGCCGGAACCAAGTATGGTCAGCTAGCCAACTGTTTTGTTTTGCCAGTCGAAGACGACCTGGGAAAGGGTACAGACTCGATATTCTCCGTGCTTCGTAAGGCCATCCTTACACTACAAACAGGAGGTGGAGTAGGATTTTCTTTTGGCCGGATAAGGCCAAAGGATGCGTCTATCAGTACCACTAAAGGAAAGGCAACTGGGGCAGTATCTTTTATCAAAGTCTATGACACGGCTTTTTGGGTCATAGGACAAGGTGGTGGGAGGCGGAGTGCGGCTATGGCAGTACTCCCT
>CAZSVV010000017.1:0-16116 GCA_964610445.1 uncultured Pseudomonadales bacterium
AGACATGATTACTTTGCCTTTACTATCTTTGATAGTAATCTTTCGGACATTACCCTCTTTGATGAGCTCTTTGACTTTGCTTACGACTTTTTTACCTTCAACCTTGAATTCTTTTTGTTGTTTCTTACTAATGATTGGTTTTTTCTTTGTTACTTTTTTGGCAGGCATATACTTCCTTTTTTATTAATTAATACTTAGTTATTTGTATCACAAACATGGAGGTATTGATACAATAGCTCGGTATGAGAAACGTGACTGTTGCGTATATATTATCTTTTCTTTGGCGCAGCTGGTTCTGGCTGGGAATCTGGATCTTCTACTACTTAAAATTTACAGACTATGCAGGAGTAGGATTTTTAGAAGCTGTAATGATTACTACTGCGACAATTGGCGAGATCCCGACAGGTGCAATCGCTGACATGGTCGGCAAAAAGAAGGCTGTCGTAGTAGCATTTATAATTTCAGGTTTGGGAAATTTGCTAATGGCTTTAGCTCCCTACTACTATGTATTACTAGCCTCTATCGTTATGATGACGCTCGGTGGTTGTTTTTATTCTGGATCACTCGAAGCACTAGTATACGATGGTTTAAAGCAAGAAGGAAAAGCTGGGATTTTTGACAAAGTAGTCTCGCGAATGAATACTATGCAAAATTTGGGAATGGCGATATCAGGAGCAGTTGGAGGATATTTATACACTATTAATAATTCACTTCCTTTTATTATGGTCTCTATTTTTTATGGAATTGGCGTAATTGCGGCTCTGTGGCTTGTGGAGCCGATCATAGACACTGAGAAATATTCATGGAATGCATTTATCTCTCAAAATAGAGCGGGGTTTGGACAACTTTTTGGAAGGATGGATGTAAGAAAGATGGTTATTACATTGCTATTACCTAGTGTATTTATGGTCGCAACAGAAAATGTGCTCAGCGACGCTACGGCAATGGAGCTAGGACTCAATAGTGTTCAGCTTGGGATATATGCCTCTGTACTGTTTATGGTAGGAGTAATTTTCTCTGAGAATACAGAGAGGATAATAAAGGCGGTGAAGAGTCAATCTTTATATGTATTGTTGATCGGAACATATTTAACTTCTTTAGTTCTTATGCCAATTGCTGGTCTTGTCTTGGGGATTGCGATGTTATTTATAAGATATGCCGTACAAACCGTGTATGACAACTATACTTCGATCAAGCTTAATGCAGCGATTGAATCGAGATATCGTGCTACCACACTCTCTACTTACTCACTAATCCGCAATATCCCTTATGTCGTTTTTGCTACAGGGATAGGGGTCATGATGAACCTACTAACTGCAAAAGTATTCTCTATGTACTTTGGACTATTACTGATCGGCGTACTACTCTTATACTCAGGGATGAGTCGAACTATATTTTTGAAGAAATAATCTCAATAATTTCTGGAAATTGATTGTTGACTGGATTTTGTTCAATCATAAAGTGACCGCGATTGGGGAGGACCAAGAGCTCACTACCCATTTTTGATTGAATAAACTTAGGCTCGGCGGTATCAAAGTAGGGATCATCCTCACCATGGATCTGAACAACCCATCCCACATTAGCTTTGATCTTTTCCCACTGCCAAGGGGCATCGTACCACCCTGCCTCTCTTTCATCTTCAAACCCGAGATCGGTATAGTTACAACCTACCAGTATGGCGCCAGCTAGTTTGTGATTTTCGAGATACCGGAGGGTGGCGACCGCGCCACTACTATGCCCGATCACTATGGTGTTTTCATCTTTAACTAATTCTTGCTCTATGTATGGTAACCAAATATTCATGTGTGCAGCTACTGGATCTGGCATATCCGTCATGGTGACAGAATAACCACTTTTGACTAGCTCACCCTTTAGCCACGGATACCAGTTGTCGATCTCTACACGACTACCACCATTACCAGGAATAATTACTATGTTTGGCTTGGACATGATCGTATTTTACCTTAACTAGTTAGTGAACGGGAGATCTATATATTATTAAAGTATTTTGCTCATCATTTACTCTCTCTATGTTACCAACGGGATGCACTATGAAGATATCTTAAGCTATTGCCAACATCCGTAATTTTGCACTGTATTCTGTCGTTGGCTATGTTGAATCTAGTGTTCTGTGGTACTACTTCAATTCCCATTACCTGTGTGTTTGGGTATCTGAGCTTAGAATTTACTAAATCAATCACACCGTGAACTAGATATGAATTTTCGTGTTGCTTCGCGACCACATCGCCACGCTGCCAGTTAATCCACTCAGTGACTGATACAATTTTATTGTTATTAGCAACAAAGTGCTTTAAGACTGATAAAACACATATGTCTATAGTTTGATCTAGACTAGGAATGCGATACTCTCCAGCTAATACTTGCGATGATTGACTTATTGCCAGTAAATATAGTCCAAATAACTTGGCATCCACATGTTCTTTATATTCGTGGAGGCAGTACCCCCCTACTTCTATCACGCGTGAATCAGCACCAACAAAAATCTTGCTTGCTTGGTCAAACAGCTTTTCTGTATTTTGTGGATTGATGTCGCATAATCTCATGATTTTTGAGATTATACTCTAGTCTGAGTCACAGTAATATTATGACTTCTGCTACTTTGTGGCTTTTGCTAGCGTATGGGAAAGACGACAGAATAGACACTGCTCCCCTTTTTGTTAATCTGGATCTGGATGTCCTGAACACCTAGATATTCAGCTAGCACCTGCCTCATACGACTAGGTGCAAAGTGACCACGACTCCGAAAGGTTGCGATCATCACTGTGCCCCTGAGCTCTTGGTCAATGATCTCGCCCACTATCCCACCTTCCCGGATGATGTTGGTGAGGAGATAGTTGTTGTACCAGGTAGCGTAAGAATCGGCGAGATTTAAGAGAGTGCGAGAGCGTAATAAGCGAGCTAGATACAGCAGGGCGTCATTGGTATGAAATAGTATGTAAGCGACACCTGTCGCTACGAGACTCACTATAGTACTCGGTATATACTTCATTTTTTGATTGGTAGATTATCGTAAGTCGTTTTGATGAGATTGCAGAGCATATCTCTATCATTAATTATTTCTTCTACTAATTTGATATGCGGCCTGGCACCTGGATATGGGATCCCCTCTACATAATCAGTATCTAGCAAGGTCTTACCTTGGGTAGTTATTTTGACAAAGAGAGTGTCGTCACAAACGATGGCGACTACACGATCTAGGTAATAGAGTGCGTACTCGCCAAACATTTTGCGTGACCTAATGTGAGGAGAGAGACTAGCTAGCTGATCAACAATGTATGTAATTGTGGCTGGGTTGCTAGACATATTTTATGACTTCTTTTTTAAATAGTATTTTCTCTCTGGCTCTGGCAGCTTTTCTATAGCATAGCGCAGCATCGTCCGAGGCATTTGAGTTGCGTATTTGTCTAGATAGCTAATCAACGCTGCTTCATCTTTTTTGCCCATTTCCCGTAGCATCCACCCTACTGCTTTGTGGATTAGATCATGGCGATCGTTTAGCAAAATCTTACTTATCTTTAGCGTATCTGCATATTCCCCTGCTCTAATAAAAGCAAAAGTTGCCATGATACTGATCCGACGTTCCCAGAGATTGTTTGAACGTGCTAGATCATAAAGGATGTCCCTCTGGTGTGTTAGGAGATAGTCGCCCACTAATTGCGGAGTGGTGACATCAACGAGATCCCAGTTGTTAATACCACCACGATGATTTAGGTAGTACTCGTAGAGCTCTCTTTTTTCTTCATCAGATTTTGTAGTCTGATACTTTTTGACGAGTACCAACAGAGCGAGTAATCGCACTTCGTGATATGGACTCGCGAGTAGTTGGGTAACATCAGTTAGCTCTAATTGGCGGTAATATTTGGCTACTAATTTTCGAACTGTCTGCACCATAATTCCCAAAAACTGATCCCCCTCACCATACTGACCAGGACCTGATTTGAAAAAGCGAGCAAACGACCTGGCTCGATCTGGGTCTTTTAGACTATTTAGCTCGTTGATTAGATTATTGGTAGACACAAACACATTGTATCGCAAGTCGAGTATAATGAGGGTATGGCCAAAAAACGAACACACCACAAATCACCTTTTGCAGATTACTTTAATGCGCTATCGCGGATAGATAAAGGGCGCAGATACTCAGATGAGTATGGGTCGATCCTGATCCTCTCACTAGTCGAAGAAGTGGGAGAGATCGCGCGTGCCTACCTAGCTGAGCACGGGCGTAAACCAAATAATAACGCCGCACAACGTGATGAAACATATGAGCAAGAGCTCGGAGATTTGGTAGTAACAATTCTTCGGTTTGCGAGGATTAAAGATATAAACTTAGATGAATATGTAAAGAGGACACTCGCCAAGATCGAGGCGCGCAAGAACAAGCCAAAGGAATAATTTTTTTAGACTGGGAAGATAATAGTGCTGTAGTTACGCCGGAGTGGTTTGATGTGAGCTTTGTCACCAAGACCCTCTTCGTACATGTCTAAGGATTGCTTCACTAGGGATGCTACCTCTTTTTTATTGAGACCTATGTGGTAGACCTCCGCAGTTGCGATCGATCCCACTATATCAACACCCAATAGTTTGATACTAACCTGCTTGGTCTTTTTACGAAAGCTCACGTTTAGGTAGCGTGAGAGAGTCTGCATATTCATCCACCTGCCAAACCTGATTCGCATATCGTCGAGAACTTCTAGCTGTAAGATGTCGACTAGCAAACCCAGGGTGCGGAAGATAGATCGATATACCTCTCCTCGATAGGAGTAGTAGCGATTAATGTATTTAATCCTCAAATGGTAGAGGTATAGCGGGCGAAATTGCTGCATTGGTAGACTACGACCAGGCCTTATGTTCTTGTCATAAATTTCCTGCCAAAAACGGTTATATCCTACCCGGTAAGCGTAGCTAACTGATTCCCATAATATAGTGATCGCAGGAATGAGGATGATCAAGTAATAACCAGCTATTAACATGACCTGTTCCTCGTTGATCTCGATGAGCTCTGGATATGTGGTAGCGTACCAAAATGCAAAGACTGTATAGAGCGCGAGCTCAGAGAGTACGACAAATATCCGCTTGAGCATATTATCCCGATGCCAGCGGTATAGCAAACTCTCCAACAAAAGAATGGCAAAGTATGTGGCGACGATTAGGTATGACTCATCGCTCATTGGCGCTTCCCAGTTAAATTGCATGAGTGTATTATCTCACCTTGGAGTAGATGGTTTAGTTGAGCAACTAAATAGCGACCATGTCTTATAGTATGTTATACTCCCAACTTATGACTACTGAGATGAGACGGCTCGCGATCAAACACCTCGCAGGTATTGCAGCAGCAAAAGGTATGCCCGATGATCACATTAGGTATCTTTTGGCAAACTTTACTAAGGATGAATTGTCGGTCGGTGGTACTAGGTTACTCGCAGATCCTGATGCTAGGCCATTGATGGTTGTCGCATACAGAAAACTAACTGGAACTCATAATTTCACTGATGCCCCCGAAGATCAAATCGTCCACGAGATTAAAACCCAGATAAACCTAATGAGATCTGGCGCGGTAAACGGCATCTATGGATTTATGGATGGTCTTGAGGAATGAGATGACAACACATGAGCTTTATACCCACACTCATACTAATGACTTGGTAACCCTATGTTCTACTCCCATATACATGGTCTGAAGACATTACTACCACTAGTTTCGTCTAAGGTAGAAGAGTCGCAGCTTCCATCATGTGTATTGATGATCTTAACTCAGCGAGTGAGGGATCAGAAATTGAGACAGCACTGCTAAATGCGATAGCTGTATGGGGCATTGGCCGAGGTCTGGATAATATTACTGGGAGCTTGGTGACTAGAGAAGGATTTTACGAAAACCTAGTGAGGTGGTATCGCAACCGTGGACTCAGTGTGCAGAATGGGTGGTTAGTTGGGGAATCAAGAGTTGTGAGGGATCGAACCCTAGAAATATTAGCAGCTCATGGCGTATCACTTAATATTCATAAGTCCTAGTAATTTACTTTACGCCTACTACCTGGCCACTATTCTAATAATCCAATCTCTTTAAAACTAGTATACCCATCTCTAGATATGATTAAGTGATCTACTACTTCTATACCTACAACCTTACCAGCTTCTACTAGTCGCTTTGTAGTAATGACATCAGCTTTTGAGGGTGATGTGTCTCCAGTAGGATGGTTATGTGCGAGAACAATGTGTGAAGCATGATGAGTGATGGCAGCTTCAAATACCTCGCGAGGGTGTATTAGGTTCGCATTTAGTATCCCTACTGAAACTTCTCTGTCAATTAAATTATTCTTAGTATCTAAGAATAATGCGTAAAGTCTCTCCTTTGGCGAATTACCAATTTTGTGCTGTAAATATGCTGCAATTTCTCTAGCATTGTCGAGAGTCTTTTTTTTATCAGCCTTATCTTTGTTATATCTTTCTAATACACTCTTGATTATCGATATGCCAATACTGTTGGTGTCACCTACACCGTGAATGTCTCGCAATTCAGTACTATCAGCATCTAGAACATTTTTAAGCGAACCAAATTTTGATAAGAGATTTTTTGCAGCCTGTTTACAATCTCTGCGTGGTGTACCCAATATCAGAAGAAGTTCTATAATTTCGTAATCTAAAAAACCATCTAGACCATTCAGAATGAACTTTTTCTTTAGTCTTTGTCTGTGTCCTGAGTTCAGGTTAACTGATTGATTCATTCTTTGTTCAACAGAACACCAATATCAGTTGGTGAATAGTTTTTTGTTGTATTGGTTGATTTATCTATTTTAGATTTAAAGTATTCTTGCGTTTCTGGGTCCGTACAATAAATATAACAACCTTTCATGCCTCGCGTCATTAGAGTTCTATAAGTATTTCTGATTATTTGGTCAGCTTTATTTTCATAATACTCTTTGTCAGTCTGAATTTTTGATTTGAGGCCTTTTAGCGATTGATCGGTCTTGGCTCTTTTTGTATAGTCTGTTAGTAGCTGGCCGTTGCGAGCCACTAAGTCGGGACCAATTATCACTCCAACATAATCTAGTTCAAGACCTTGAGTTGTATGTATACATCCTACTTCTGAGACAGAGTCTGGGTGCACGATCCACGCTTGTCCATGCTTATCTAAATTCCACCTAGCATGGTAATCGTCTATGTTTATGTCGTATAGTTCGGGACTTTTCTTACTTACCCAGTTCCAACAATACCCAGCTATTAATCTAGATCGATTATTCTGATCATTTAGCTTTATGATTTTCTCGTGTAACTCCTGAGGACTAGAGATCACTTGAAAGTAGTCTTGATTGTCGTAAGTATAGTTGGCTGTTTCCTTAATGCCAAGAATGTTGTCTAGCCAAGCCAGGTATCCGTCAGAACCGTTACACCTAAACTGTGACGATAGTGATAGATAATGCACTTTTGACCCACTTGATTTAGCAATTAGTGCAAGCGAAGCTTTCTCTCCGATATCCTTGAGTGTAACTGCCTGGTTGTCGTCAACAAAGAATATACTACATTTAGAGGCATTAACTATTTCTTTGATTTGGTTTACTCCTAGATTATTAAACATTCCTGATTTTTCATTAAGCCTGTGAGCTTCATCAACGATTAGAACTTTAAATGTATTGGCTTTTGCATCTATAAATTTTCCAGAACCCATAAACAGGTTTGATATCTCACTTTGAGTAAATGAGCCGGATAACATGTATTGATAAACTTTTCTGGGAGCAGAATTGCGGGTAACGTACACCGCTGAATGTCTTGGCTTTTGATTGATGAACTCACTAAGCAGGTTAATTGCTATCACTGATTTGCCGGTTCCTGGGCCTCCTTCGATAATAATTGTGGTCTTGTCACCATTAATTGAACGATTAGCCAACATGAGGCAAGTCTCAAATGCAATTTTTTGATCATCTATCAGTACAAATTCTTGCTTACCATAAAGCATGTTTTTCAAGCTAGAGGCGAGATGTTTTGATGGTCTTATTTCGCCATTATCTATTTTATATAGCAATTTTCCATTGTCTCCCCGATGAACGTATTGCTTAATAAAGTTCTGCAACTTTTCTCTTTCAGTTTTGAAAAATATTGGTGCAGCGTCTACATATTTTTTATACCTGTTGTCTTTAAGTATATTGTCAGGCATGTAATTGTGTAGATATGCACATGGCTGAAGGAGCGTCTTTGAATCTTGGATGTACGCGTTGTAGTCATTTAGTAGTGAGACATATGACCATGCTTGGTAAGATGGGTGATTAGTGTCTACTAGCCTACCTTGCATTTTTGTTTTAACTATTCCATCCATATCAGTTAGTTGCGCGTCGTTCCATTGTTTAAGCTCAATAACTACTGCGGAACTCTTATCCTCGTTATTTAATCCTGAAATAATGAAGTCGATTCGCTTAGAGGTATTCGGAATGACATATTCTATTGCTACTCCTACATCATCAGGAATTCCTGGATCATCCTGTAGGACAGTGCGCATAAACTCCATTGAGTTCTGGTATGAAGCAATATGACTAGCTGGCGAATGAATTCCTACTTCTCTCAGCAACAAATTCTCTATTTCCGATGCTATCGTCCCGTGAAATACTTCTTTTACAAATTCCTGTTTAGTTTTGCTATAAACAATCATAATTTCTTTACTAAAGACGGTTAAACTTGTACGTTTTTGGTGAGCTTAAGATAGTTAAAATTTGCATTACCTTAATATTCTACCCTACGTGGCGATAGTGGTGACGGTAATAGGTGAATTGGTGGTTGGGGATGTCTTGCTGCATTTCTTTGACATCTCTAATTGTCCAACGTTCGTGAGGGTAAAGATATGAATGACCATCTATATGAATTTCCCCATTTTTATTACGCGTGAAGTAGATCTCACCGAGGCGATTGTTGATGAGGGCGTAGCACCAATATTCCATAGCTACATGCTATACCCGAATGAGAGGCGAAGTCAATACAAACCTATTTTTCGGGTCTGGGGATTAAGATTAAGTATTTTAGTGCCCTCCATAGAGTCTCCATATAACCGATATCAGTACATTTTGCAGCGCGCATTAGCGACTCGATGGCTTCGTGTTGTGGAGGGACTATAAAGCCTGGTACTGGAGTTATACGAGTTTTTATCTCGTGATCAAGTAAGTGCTGATCAAAACACGCTCCATATAAGGCACATGTCTTTGACCTAGGGCAAGTGGGTGAGACCTCAAATTTTGTGTTAGTCATTTATACAGCCGATAGGTCTGTGCTCTCGTGCAAATCTTGTATGACGGTAAAGATTGTCCATGCTAGAGCATACTCTGGACTTATAGATTTTTTTGAATCAAAAACGTTAGTTATCATATCTAGATAAGAAGCGAGTTGAATATTTTGTAGTTTGGACTTATCTGTTGGTTCGCTAATAGTATCTTTTAGGTATTTAAATATTTGCCTTAGTTGCCATAGCATGTTTGGAAGGACTAAAGCTGCTTTTAGCACTCTGTCAGCGCCCTCACTGTCTACAATCCACCTGCCTGTATTTGCCTCTACTCTGTCTAGTGTATCTACCATGCTCTCTATATATTCCGGACCGTACCCTTTCATTTTTTCTAATCCGACACTCTTGATTAAATCTGGTTTTGTGGATAGGTCTACGTTCGGTTTTATACCTAGAGAGTCCTGAGTGAATTGCACTATCCAACTTAGCGGTGCGTTTTGGATAATTTCTTGATGAGTCATTTTGGTAACAGTTTTTGATGCTTTTATCAATTTGGGCAACTCAGATTTGGCCAAATTTGATGGAGCCGTAGAAATATGGTTCCACAGTACTGTAGATTGGTCAGAATCGCTAAGCGCGTTTGTCAACATGCCTAATTGTAGGTGTGCGCCGATTGGCAAAAAATAGCGATGCCTTGATTCATCTAGAGAATAATTAAGTGTTTCAATATAAGGATAATAATTAAAGTAGGTCGACAAGTCAGTGGCAGCTGCAGAAACGATAGTTTTGGATGCTCGTGAAGCGAAGCTAGCGTGAGTTTCCCCATCTCTGAGTCCTTGTCGAATTGATTCATACTGTTGATTGAATGACATTCTAGAGATTATAGGATAAATAGTTAAAATTTCAAGCTAGAGGATGGTGCTGGTTTGGCGCATTAAAGTGAGCCAAGTGGTGACGACTGGGTCCATGATGACGTGGCGTGGGGTGAGCTCGCGGCGGAGATATACACCTTTGAGTGAGGTCGCACGCGAGAGAGCAACGTAAGTCTGACCATGAGCAAATGATTGAGGAAGGTCGATGATGACGCGATCAAATGTCTTCCCCTGTGCTTTGTGGATCGTCACTGCCCAAGCGAGCATGATCGGGAGCTGGGTATAGGTGCCGGCGACATCACTACTGACCCGGCCGGTCCTGTCGTTGTAGCTAAAGTTAAACATCTCCCAGGTATTGGGACTCACGTCGACGAGCTTGTTATTGGCGAGGCGGACTGAGACGATCGGGAGCGCGTTGGCATAGCCGATCTCCTCGACCCTCCCCACTGTCCCGTTTACAAATCTTTTCTCACGATCGTTACTGGTCAGCATGACCTGGGCACCAATTTTTAGGATTAGCTCACGCGGAGCTGGCTCGGTACGGTGATCAAACTTGCCGGTACTGATTGCATTAAATGAATGAGTCTTACCGGTTAGTGAGTGGAGCTGAAAGGTGTTGTAGGCTTCCGCAGTTTTGTTAGTCCCGGTTAGATTAATAATCATTTCTTCGGGGGGCGGGGCGTAATCGGGCGAGACCCGGGTGTTAAGCAGATCTAGGTGGAGTGAGGTAAGGCTCCCTTCCCGTAGCGCATTTAGTACCTCTATAAACTCCTCATCGCTCTGACGATAGATGTGGTTTAGCTCTATATAGGTGAGCCCTATCCTCGACATCACATCCGCACTAAAGAAAAAAGGTGAGGTATATCTAGCTCGAAAAATCCCCTCTTCTTCTCTCGGTACAACCGGTGGGAGCTGATACAGATCACCAAATAAAACGAGTCTTTTGCCACCAAAGGGACGCGAGGCAGACGCGGCGAAGAAATGCGTCGATTGCATCTAGGAGGTCGGCTCGGACCATACTGATCTCATCAATGACGATTGTGCTTAGATTTTTGTAGAGATCGGGCTTTTTGGTTTTGCCGCCTAGGCTCCATGCTTTTTCGAGTGTGATGTCGGGCTTAAAGCCAAAAAAACTATGAATTGTCGCACCACCTACATTGACTGCGGCTACACCGGTCGGGGCGAGGACGACGACATTTTGCTCGGTATTTTTTTTGAAATGAGTCAGTAGGGTTGATTTGCCAGTTCCCGCTCTACCTGTAATAAAGAGATGATCACTACTATTTTCGAGTAGATCTAGGGCATGTTTGAAGATTGGCGAGAGGTTGAGTGAGGACATAAATTAGCCTAGAACTTTGAATAATAATCTGATATACTGCACTTAATCATTAGGGAGAAACGAGCTCTAGACTACGTGTCTAGTTGTTACGCCTCCCCTTTTTATTGGATATTTCCTGAGACAACTTGTCTTTTTCGTACTGAATATACACTTTGTATTTGCTAAACTTTGAGAGTAGTTTTGACTCGGAATGGGAGTTGGGGATTACTATTTTTTTGAGCTTGTTATTGGTAAGCAAAAAATCGTGCAAACAAGCAAAATCACCATCACCTGAAACTACAACTGCTTGAGCGTAGTTTTTGAACTCTATGGCTGCAGCGTGCAGAACTAGCTCTGCATCAACATTACCCTTGGGTTTGCCGTTCCCGTCTTTAGTTGTGGTTTTATATATAACTTGGTATCCCACTTTTGTTAGATAAGAGTAAAGTTTTTGGTTTTCTTTGATATAACCAATAAATAAAAAGGACTTGGTGACTCGGAATTTGTCAGCTAAATACCGATAGAACTTGGCAAAATCAAGTTTCCATCCTCGGTATATTTTTTTATTGCGAACAGTTATATCTTTGCTCGTTCCAAGATTGAGGTTTTGGCTGTCTATAAATGCATAAATCTCAGTACGTGGTTGTTTGGACATAATTAAAGTATCTACCGAATATATAACGAAGTCAATGTTTTAGAGTCGAGATACCTTTAGGATAGTCGTTACATCGACCCATTAAGCAAGTCGTGCTCAAAAGAAAGGGTCCCTTGGAGCGTTGGTTTGTACTTAGAAGTATCTGGGAGGTTAATTTTTTGGATCTTATCCCAGACAACTTGGATTAATTTTTTGATCTCTTGCTCTTCGGTCTCGTCAAACTGGATAGTGAGAGGTTTTGTTATAACACCATTTTTGAGATCCTTTGGCTCCACAAACTCGAGCCTAGCTCCCTCTACTTTGTAGCTTTTCCAGGTATGACTACCTTCGATTAAAAATTTGTAGAAATATAGCTGATGACGGTATTTATAAGCTTTTAGGCTAGAGCCCCATTTTTCGATTGGTGTCCCGGTTTTGAAATCGACGATCCTCAAAGTTTTTAGGTTGTGATCTATCTCTAGGCGATCGATCTTCCCAGTTAAGCGCGCCTCGCCGATCACGACTCCTTCGCTCGAAAAATTAAACTCGGCCTGCGCTGTCTCTTTGAACATCTCAACCCTACTGTTTAAATATTTTTGAAGGACGACACTCCCCTTACTGCGCGCAGTTTCTTGATCCTCTGCACTCATATATCTTCTAGCGAGCTCGATGTTGTAGTGGGCGATTACTTCTTCTACTACCGGACTACTGCCACTACCTAGTTGTCGCTGGTACCACTCAAGCGTGTTGTGGATCGCGACACCGTATTCGCTATCAGGCGTTGGGGCACTGGGGAACTTAAGGAGAGTCCTCACCAAGAACTCTTCGGGACCAGAGTACTCTAGATCCATAAAACTATTGAGATGAGTCGGACTCATGACATAAGACTCTAAGCGATCAGCTAGAAGATCTTTAAAATCGACGGGGAGGGTAACTCTACCTGCAGTCCAGAGTGTAGCGACACTGTGAGATAGCTCAGTCTGACTGGGCTCATCTGTCACGATCTTTTGTGCAGAGTTAGGCAAATGTGGCGACGTGCCATCCCCTTCACCCAAGTATTTGAGCGCGGTTGTGGGTTTGCCATTATCACTCGCTCTGTGCGAAGAGATATAGAGGCCGTAGCGAGCGCGGGTGAGTGAGACAAAAAAGAGTCGAAGCCGCTCGTCGTCGCCAACGCTTGCGTAGCGGATATGGCTCAGATTAGGTGGGAGAGCGATTTTGTTGCCTCTGCCCCTGCTCGCATTCCCCCAAATATCATCGTGCGCTTGCAAGATAAAAACATGGTCAAACTCTAGTCCTTTGGCACTGTATGCAGTCATGAGCTGGACACTCTTTTTGCCCTGCGAGATTGGGTGAGTATTGAGTAGTCCCTCTCCGGCACTCTCATACATAGCGATAAAATCTAGGAAATCTAGTAGGGTGAGCGCTTTACTGCCGCTATTTTGATGCTCCCTAAGATGAGTGCGTATGGTAGTTAGGTGAGTGATCGCATCGAAGTACTGGAGCGCATTGCTCTCCCTCATATCTACCGCAAAGTAGTATGACTTGAGCGGAGTCCCGGTCATCAGCTGGTCGAGGATAGATTCGAGTGGAGTGATTGAGACTTTGGCACTTAGCTCCATGTAAAACACAACAGCTTTTTTAAGCGCTTCGTTTTCGATTGCGATCTCGTCCCAAGTCCTGGTTTCATCTTTTTTGGCGAACTGCCAGTTGGTGCGCCATAGCTCAAGAGTGGGGAGTTCCCAATACGGATGGCTAAGGACTAGCGGTAAGTACTCGTTAATCGTTTTTTGATCATGAGAGTGCAATGCATAAAGCAACTTAGCTGAGTGACAGATGATCTTGATGATCTCGGTATCTAGGATATTCTCACGTTTTTCATAAGTGATCGGGACTGAGTGCTCAGACAAAAAGGGGACTAAATTCTCTAGTAGTCGATGAACGGGTGAGATGACGGCGATCTGCCCGGGATCTACCCCCTCTTTGATTAACTGAACAATCCGATTAGAGATCCAGGAATATTCGGAGGCAGCGGAGGGTAGGTCAGTTCGAATAATAGTTGCACGGTCAGGTAATGAAGTGCTAGAAGACAAGGGGACTTTGTCGATACCGGTTAATTTGTGGTGGAGGCGAGCTTTTATCTGAGACGCAATATTGCCCGCAACATGGAGCACATCAGGATGCGAGCGATAGTTGTTAACCAGATTGATGACTAAAACGTCCCTAAATGAGTCCAGGAAATCTTGGATATTGCCGATACTAGCACCCTGAAAAGCAAAGATTGCCTGGTCATCATCGCCGACCGCCATTATGTTGGGCCGACCCTCATGTACTGGATGATTGACTAGTTGCTTAACTAGCTCAAACTGAGAGGGATTGGTATCCTGAAACTCGTCGAGTAGGATGTATTGGTATCGCTCCTGGAGGTTAAAGCGTAGTTCATCACTCGCTTTGATACCACTGATCGCGCGGAGTATCATGTCATTAAAGTCATAGAGAGCGTTCTCTTTGAGCTTCTTTTCATAGCCCTCAAAAACCTTTGCCAAATCAAGCATTTTTTCGCTAACTTTTGGATTGGTTAGTACAAAATGGTCGCTCTCATCTTTGAATAACCAGTCATTTTTCCACTTGGTGAGCGGGGTGGTTGAGGCCATGAGTTCTGACTCATCACTCGCTACTCTTAGTTCTTGTGTAGCCTGCTCAACTAAGCTCCCCACAAGGAAAGATAGCCGCTCTAAAAGCATCGCATACTGCGCCCTTAGCTGATCTTTTTTGCGGGAGATACCACCTACTCGGTTTATCACTTCATCGAGGATGATCTGCGCCTCATTGATCTGCCCAAGGTTGCTCTCCCCTAGCTCTTTTAGCTGAGTTGGGCTGATTAGGTTCTTTTTGAGATCACCGATGGTATTGACCACATCTCTCACGTAGTAGCGGGCAGAGAGGAGCGGACTATCAAAGGGGAGCTTGCTTATGATCTCATCAATAATCTTGATTTGAGATAACTCATCAATCGGGCGCTCTAGACGCACATCATCGGTCCGATCTAGCTCAATTTGTTGAAAATATTCGCTATAACTTTTGATAATTTCGCTACCAAAACTATGATAGGTACTGATGGTCACACCATATGCTTCCTCGCCTATTAGACTCCTCAAGCGTGTTCGCATATTGGCGGCACCGGACTCGGTAAATGTGAGACAGAGGATGTTGCTTGGAGTAGAATCTGTCTCTTTGAGAATGTTTGCGACACGGGCAGAGAGGAGCTGGGTCTTGCCGGTACCAGGACCAGCTAGTACTAGGAGCGGCCCGTCTATCGTATCTACGGCCTGCTTTTGCTCTTTGTTGAGCGAGGCATAAGCCTCCTTAAAGGAATCTATGTAAGTATTAGTCATGTAGCCTTGCTGTTTCATTTAGCTTTTGACCTAAGGTGGTTACACCACTACTAACTTCGCTATATTTGTTGTAGGCATTGGTTAAGTGGGTACCGAGAGTATTAAAGGTATCGCTTACTTTGACGTAGTCTTTTTGAATACTCCTAAGTAAAGTAAAGACCTCTTTGGCGCGCGTCTCGATACGTTTACCCTCGAAGGATAAAAGAATGGTTTGGAGGGCGGCATAGAGTGTGCTCGGTGAGACAGGATAGACTCGCTCGCTCCTCGCATAATCCATGACCCCGTCGGCTTGGACGATCTCGTAATAGACGCTCTCAGAGGGGATATACATGAGAGCAAAATCAAGAGTCCCCTCACTAGGGTTAATATATTTGGAACTAATGGCTTTGACGTGGAGACGAACGTCCCTGACAAAGGCGCGGCGATAGACTACGACCTGCTCGGGACTACTCTCTGTGTATATTTTTTGAAAATTTTCGAGGGGAAACTTGCTATCAATCGGGAGAATGCCTGCATCGGTTTTGATAATCGCATCGACTTTTTCACCAGATTTAAAGGCGTACTGGAGCACATAGCTCGATTTTGGGAAGATCTGACTAATCAGATCAGAGAGGACTGCCTCGCCGATATTGCCGCGCAGCTTTGGTGAGCGCAGATAATCCTGGAGATCTTTCATC
>CAZSVV010000018.1:0-14841 GCA_964610445.1 uncultured Pseudomonadales bacterium
GCAGCCTGATAATTATTCATTTTCACGGTCTAATTGTTAATTACCGCATATTACATTTATTACCGCGCTTAAGATAAATATATTGCGGTTATTATTCCACTTGACACTCCAGTTAACGCTCTCTACACTATCATTAACGCGTTAAAAACTTGGACATTCCAGATCATGACCAACTTTCAAGAAGAAACCTATACCATCTCTGAAACTGCCGAAAAATTAAATATTTCCGAAAAGACCCTTCGTCGCTGGGAAGAGGCAGGTCGCTTTACCCCTTCACGAACGGTTGGCAACCAAAGGCGCTACAGCATCGAAGATCTTCAAATCTTAGATGCCATTAAACACAACATCCCCCATCAAAAGGATTTGTTGACTCTCTCTGCGGCCGCCCAGTTCTTGGATGTTACCGAGCCCACAATCGATCGTCTAGTAAGCGAAGGACAACTCCACCCCTTTACCACAGTCTCTCAAAAATACTATCCTCGCCACCGCTTACTACCTCTACTTGGCAATATCAAAGGTGAGTCACCCACCAATACCCAAGAGGTCCACCAGCCCATTCCAATTAATTCAGCACCCACATCAGAACCAACTGCGAATCGACTCCCTCCACTCGAGCCCCCAAAACAAACAATCACACCTACCAACCCCAATGGTACAAGCCGCCCTCAATCTCCTTATACTACTTATAGTCTCCAAGCTGTAATCACTATAATTCTAATCACAGTCTACCACTTCCTTTTCCGTACTCCATCAACTCCCACGAGTCCCACAGCTTCTCAAGGCAGTGTCCAAGGTGCTGCCACTAATCCAAGCTTGGTCCTATTAGACGACATGCTAGATAGCGCGACAGGTGGCCTAACCGCAACCACCATCACCTCAAAATTAGGAACTATTACCCCCAACCTCACCCTGCTTCCTGGCGTTTCTCCTACCTCACCCTTCCCTGGTAGTCTCTACTACGATGCCAGTGAAAACAAAGTCAAAATCTACACTGAAGCTGGTTGGCAAAACCTAACCACTGCCCAAGATCTAGATCTTCTAAAGTATGACCTTGAATCTAAAATTGCAAGTCCAAGTACGCTATAATAGCGTGGTATGAAGCGCCGCTCACAATATCTAACTCCCCTAATCTTCTTTGCCACCATCCTTTTTGTCTTGATTGGCACCTACTTTGTAATCCGCTACGCCAAAGGTGATCGCTTAGGCAATACTGGCGGTGTCAAAGGCACTGGTCTGCTTGCTGCCAACAGTTTCCCCACCGGCGCACAGGTCTATATTGATGGTCGTCTCACCACTGCCACCGATAACACTCTTAACCTTGATCCTGGCAAATATAAAATCGAAATCAAAAAAGACGGGTATCATACCTGGACTAAGGATTTAACTATTGTCAAAGAACTGGTAACTCCAACCAACGCCCAGCTTTTCCCTGCCAGTCCCGCCCTCGAACCACTTACCTATACTGGCGCCGAAAATCCTACTCCCAGTGCCGACGGCAACTCTCTTGCTTTCACTGTCGCCTCTGCCAGCGCCAGCACCAAAAATGGTCTCTACGTCCAAGATCTAAATAGTAGTCCAATCAGCCTCAATAAGAATGCCAGACAAATTGCCCAAAATACCACCGAGCACAACTATAGTAAATCAAAGTTTGTCTTCTCTCCTAATAGTAGTGAAATACTCGTCTCTTTCGACACTGGTGCTAACCTCTTACTAGACGCCACTCGTTTTAACAATCCTCAAGACCTCGAAGATATCACCTGGAAGTTGGGCACTATCCTCAACGATTGGGAACTCGAAATGGCCCGCACCGAGCGAGTTCGCCTACTCGAACTCCCCCTCTTCTTCCAAGAGATCGCAACGGCCAGTGGCAAGCTCACCAATCTCTACTTCTCCCCCGATGGCAAAAAACTCCTTTATCAAGCCTTGGTACCTATTGAAATTCCCAAAGAACTAATCCCACCTCTTCCCGCCACCAGTACTCAAGAAGAGTCCCGGACTACTACACCGGGAACTTGGTATATTTACGATCTCATTGAAGATAAAAACTTTGCAATTGCAAATGGCCAAGCCCCTTCACCGAGTCCTTCATTAACCCCCAAGGGTAGCAAAAACCAAACGGCCACCCCAACAGCTACTCCCATAATTAATAAATTAATGTTGTTAGACAACCTTTCACCTATCCCCGCCGAAACCACTAGTAGCCCAAGCGCTTATCGCAAGCTTCAGGAAAATGTCGCCAGAGACACTACTCTCAAGCTAATCGCCGCCCAATACTCCTCTATCTATGTTGACTCTGTGCAGTGGTATCCCGACTCCTCTCACCTCATCCTCCACTCCGACAACAAGATTGAGATCATGGAATATGACACCACCAATCGCTTTACCCTCTACTCCGGTCCCTTTGACAATAGTATCGTCTACCCCTGGCCAGATGGATCAAAGATTATCACCCGTATCCAATTTTCCGAAGGCACTATCCCTAACTTATATACAATTAAGTTGAAGTAGTTAATTACTTCTACCTAAAAAATAGGCTTTTTGCTGAATTGATTCTAAGCTGTGAACACATTTTGCCTCTGACAATATCTCCTTAGCATTCTCAGCCATCAAATAGGCAAAATGGCCAAGTTGTGCATCACTAAGATCACACATTTTTATAACGTTATCCATTAGACATACTAATTGTCTATCGTCCTTCTTTAACCTTAATACAGGACAGTTTATCCAACAAGGATTTTCCATAAGGAGGTATAATATCTCATGCGTCCCGGTAGTTCAATGGATAGAACAGAGGTTTCCTAAACCTCCGATCCAGGTTCAATTCCCGGTCGGGACACACAAATCTTTTTTACTCTTCTACTAATCCAAAATCTCTTGCTCTTAAACTAAGTCGTTGCTTAGCGAAAATTAATGTATCGGTATCAAGTTGTAACTCCAGTAGTTCGTCACCTCTTTCAACCATACCAGCATTGTAAATTCCAAAAACTCTACCTTGAAATGTAGTCTGATCAGATGTCGATTCAGGGATTAGTGGGATGTTTTTATCTTTACTGTAAGCTCTAAGCGCAGCTGTTTCATTCTTGTTAAAAACAATCCGACTCTTACCCCGTCGCCCAGCAATAGGCTCGTCTCTGTAACATACGTTAAGTCGACTGATCACTTCTAAAAATGGCATGCTCAAATTATCTCATACACACCATCTACACACAATCCCCTACTTCCCTCGCTCAAAGTCGGAGTAGATCAGACACTCTTCGGCATTTTCATACTCAAACAGCTCCTCGCCTTTGAAAATCAGACTGATTTCTTTGTTAGCATTATCAGGCTCATCTGAGGCATGAATCAAGTTTTGACTCCCGCTCATTGCATAATCTCCACGAATACTACCAGCTTCAGCATCATATCCTTTAGTAACTCCCACAATTTTACGCACTGCACTAACTGCCTCTTGACCCTCCCAGACCATCGCCACAATTGGAGTCCAGGTCATGAAGGCTTTGAGATCTTTAAAGAATGATTTCTCTTTGTGATGGGCATACCAGGTATCTAGTAGTTCATCGGTAAGCCTCATCATCTTAAGTCCAATGAGCTTAAGCCCTTTACGCTCAAAGCGATGCATTATTTCACCTATCAATCCACGCTGTAGACCATCTGGCTTAACTAGTACGACTGTTCTTTGCATTGACATATTTTTCTCCCAATAGATCTAATTAACTTATTTTAACACGTCTGCATACATTGTCTCTTCTTTAATAAATCAATCTATTTCACACAAAACAGACGCTCTTTGAGCCGCATACAAAAACAACTGTGGAACAGTTAAACTCTGCATACTTACTAATCCAAGTGCAACCAGGTCATAGATTGTCATACGCACTGCCGGTAACGCGCTAGCGAACAAATGTTTTCTTACCATGTGATGCATTATATCAATCAAAGATCGTTTCTGTCCAAGTTGAGGGTATAATACCTATTCATGAAACGAGCCGAGTTAGAGTCCAAAATCAATAAGCGCACTCTAACCATCATAATCCTAGGCGCTCTCTGGCTCACCGCCTGTAGTGCCGCCACCGCGGAATCCAAAATAGATCCGCCTAGTCTTAATACTCAAATTAAGACCTGCATCTATAACTCGCCAGCACTTCCCCATCTCAACGAATCAGTGTGTAAAATTGACAGTCCTCCTATAGAAGGAGTCGCAGTCACTCTCATAGATGTCCAAAACAATCCACATCATTTCTTCACCGATCAAAACGGCCAATTAATAGTAGATCCCGAACGAGGTGGTACATTTTTTAGTAGCACCGACTATCCTTCTTGGGCAATAGACTATACACAAACTGTCGGTGATTATTGCTTTGCTTATGCGGCAATCATCGAGGATTTATCCAACCCCACCTATCTAGAATACCAGTACGCTTTTACCAAATGTCCCTAGTCATCAGTAATTTACTTTTAGTCGGGGTGCTGAGAATTGAACTCAGTCCGCGCGATCCCGAACCGCGCATCCTACCGGTGGACCACACCCCGTGGTCGATATAAATCTATGATCGCGGAGGCGATCTCTTATCCGGCAAGAATACCAGGTTCGCGCATTTTGCGCGATATTCTTACCGGTGGACCACACCCCGTGGTCATAAAGCATTGCATTGGCGGTGGTCAATTCATTACCGGACCAGTTTTCCCTGGTGTCCCACTACTGTGGGACAAAACTGACCGGCGGACACTCGCCCCGTTTTATTCTTCTCTATTCTACCTCACTAACCTGTTTTTTTATTTGGTAGCTTTACCCCATTTTTCTTAAGGTCATAAACGAGCTCTTCCTGGATGAGCGCATTCCAGTGTCCGAGCGCCAAATAGTGGTTCGCCATAAAGTAGCATGCTCTAACTCGTATGGGCTCACCCCCGACATCAATCACAAGTTCATCATCCACAATCTTCATAGGGGTTGCTAAATCTAATATTAGATTCTGTAGCTGCTCTGGGGACAATACTTTATCCTTCGCTGCCCTAACTAGCATAAATTTATCCACGTTGTTAGCAAGCAAGTGCCTGGTATTTTTACCAATCGCCACATCTGCATTATCTAGTAATTTTGTAGAGTTCATCACAGCCCACGGATTATTAAGGTATTCAAGTAAGTGTGATAAAAGTAATAGGTTCTCGCCATATGGACTACCTTCATGTAAGTAGTGTTGAATGACTCCTTTAATCACTGGTAATGCCCAGCACAATAATTTTTCCCTGGTCTCAGTCGCCATCAACAAGCTTGTAACCCCCATTTCTGCCTTCATTATCTTTCCAGGGATATCATGCCCCAAAATTACATGCCTAATTCCCTCTTTCTGTGCCCCTCTCATAACTGGCGTAATTGGCACAAAATAAGTGTTCGGCAGCCTATTTAGCTCTTCAACTAATAACCTCAAAGTTGTTCTACCCTGCATCGAGTGACCTATCAAGACTCGCCTAATCTCTCGACAATTCTCATATTTCTCAAACTGCTCTTTTCCTTCGACAAGGTACATTAAACCCATTATTTGTTTCTTTATTTCCGTCCATCCATACATGTTTGAATCGCGCAGTTCTCTGGGACCCATATCAATCCTTATTGTCTTCATCGATCCCATTACTCCCATCAATACAGATACTCCGTCGTACTCAATTGCCATATCTATCATGGGCAAAGCCATGACATAAGGGTTCCCTCCCCAACCATGCGCGTTATACAACTTAAGCGTCTCTTTGTTCTTTACTATCCCACTCACCACTTCTTCTCTCTGCGCGCGATCTTCCCCATTCTCATCTTTTCTCTTAAACAGATCCCATTCTTCATCTCTCATTAAATTCTTCGGAATACATATCACGCTCGGCGTGGCTCTAACTCCTGGGATTTCTTTACCTTCTTCGTCTATAGCCGGAAAAAGCCCCGCAACCACCAAACACTTCTCCCCCCCTCTCTCCACTTCCACATGATCTAGTGCCCAATTAATCTCTGTAATACCCTTTTCTTTATCTGACAATAGATCTTCAACTCGCTTATAATGAGACAGCATTAGCCCCGCCAAATCCCGCTCTAGAGGCATGGCGTACTTCTCTTTGCCCATAACAGGACCAAATCGCTCGAGGATCATATCCTATAATTATCTCATACTACGCAAGCTTAGAGGTAATTTGTCAATAAATTAGGCTAAAAGTGCACTCCCTGCTCAATCTAGGCCACCAGTGTTTGTCAACTTATCCATATCTGGAACCATCATCTTAATCTCTGACATGATTGTTTCAATATCTTCTTCTCTGCCTAATAATTTTGCTTGTTGTAGTTGTTCCCATAGCTTATCTCATCCTTTTACAGTCGGATCTTTCATCCAAGCAGGCATATTCCCAGAGTGCTCAGCCATTTGAACTGTTAGAGATGATAATCTGTGCTCAAAAGCGGAAAGTGTTAATTCGTAATCAGGTGTTCCACCACCTTCTGGAAATAAAGCTCTATGTTTGGCAAGCTCTAATCTAGTTTCTTCATACGCGGCGCTTAACCTACTAGCTTTATCATTGCTTTCAGTCATAAATTTTACTTCCCCTTTGGCCCTACGACCACACGCCTAATCTCACCCTCCTTAACTAACTCTTCACAAATAGCCTTAACTTCTTCCATCGTCACATCTTTAATCTTTTTTACCACTTGGTCAGGCTGCACAATCTCATCTTTAATGAGTGCCCTCATACCAAAGAACTGGGCAACCCCCATCGATTCCTCAAGCGATAGTGGCATCCGACCCAGTAGATATTCTTTCGCTTTTGTAAGTTCAGCTTCTGTTATAGTCCCACCCAGCTTTAGCATTTCTTCTTTTACTACCTTCAGTGCTTCAGAGAGCTGCGAAAGCTTAACTCCTGCGCGAACCGCCAAGTAGCCCGTATCATATGTCATATCCATGTCGGCTTTAACATAATAAGCCAGTCCCCGCTTTTCTCTAATCTCGTTAAAGAGGCGAGAGCTCATCCCACCCCCGAGGACTACCTGTGCGAGCTGGAGCGCGTAGCGACGTGGGTCATGCATCGAAAGTGCCGGCACCCCCATATAAAAGTGAGCTTGCTCGGTTTTTTTGAGACAGTGTTTGGCCTCTACCTTGCCATAACCTCCAACTGACGTGTAATCCATGATCCCACCCTGCTTCATCACTCCCAACTTTTCTTCGATCAGCTTAGCAACCTCACTCTTATCCCCTATCTTCCCCGCAATCACCACGAGCACATTGCCCCCGTAATACCAATTATTAAGATAATGTCTCAAATGATCCGAAGTTGTGGCACGAACCGTCTCTTTCGTTCCGATTATTTCCCTTCCCAGTGAGCTCCCTGCATACATCAAGTTTTCAAACTCCTCCCCTGCCTTAGCCATCGGCTGATCCTCGTACATATTAATCTCTTCGACTATCACTTCTCTTTCTCTATTCAAGTCATCTTGTGGGAGTAATGGCACAGTTAACATCTCCGACTGGATATCAAGCGCTAGTGGCATATGTGACGCCGCACTAGTGATGTAATAGCCTGTGTACTCTTTGGAGGTAAACGCGTTCTGCTCTGCCCCTATCCCATCTACCGCTTCGGCAATCGCCATGGGTGATGGATATTTTTTTGTTCCCTTAAAAACCATGTGCTCTAGTACGTGGCTGATCCCTGCCTGCTCTTCTGTCTCATTCCTACTACCCGTCTTCACCAGGATCATGGTTGTCACCGACTCAACTCCCGCCATTGGCACGAGTAGGACCCGCACTCCGTTACTCAGCTTGGTATATGTTGTGTCAAATTGCATATTCTGCCATTCTACTTGCCTTAGTCTGTATAATCAACGGCTATGTGCCTCGTAGACACTCTAAACTCACCAACAGAATTAGATCTTGGAATTGGCAAACCTATGATGGTAACAGTTAGAGAACGAGAACCTAGGTCCACAGGATTAGGTCTTGCCAATACTGACGGATGCGCCATTATCTCAGCTATTATCGGCGCTACAGAATTAGGAGCCAGCGAAGAATCACCATTAAATACCAAAGAATTTTGTCGTAAATGTAAGGCTCTTGTCAGTATGACTGTATATCCAAAATAGCTTAAAAACTACCACTGTGGACTCGAGGGGAATCGAACCCCTGTCCGTACAATGCGAATGTACTGTACTACCACTATACTACGAGCCCCAGAGATCTCTCTTATTCTACTACAACACTACAGCTAGTCCTATCCCTACCATCCCCCCACCCAGTATTGCCCCGGCCATCACTTGCCCCCAGCTATGATGCTTTTGGTATACCCTAGCCCACATAACCAGTAATAGTAATGAGTACAACCAAATATTTTGCCAGCCATAAAATAGATTTATAAGCGTGAACAAGCCTGCATTTACTCCTGAGTGTAGACTAATCTTCCACTTCATCGTGATGAGGGCAAAAGTAATCCCAATCAGATAAAAAACGCTAAGCACAGACACCAGCTCACTCTTCCCTAGTTCGTGTGCGAGCCATAGTCCAGCTAAATGGCAAATTAGTGCAAAGGCATAGATCGGAATTCGCTCACTCCTCCTCTGCATGTCCCAATTAACAAGTTGGCGATGTCTAAGCATCGTGAGAAAGAATATGAAAGGCACAACTGCGTCGATAAACAGAAGTAGGCCGAGGAAACGCCACCGCAATCCTTCAGTCGCCGCAAAAGCCACCGCTAGTAAAATCGCGAGCGGTATCTCCCACACTGGGTCTAATATTCTCGAAACTATCTCAGCAAAAATATCCTTAAACTTCTTCATTAATCTTACTATAGCAAATGCTGTTTATTATCCTACAAGCTACTTACCAAGCTACAGAGAACTCCTGTCTACTAAGTCAAAACTAAACCTACTATTTCTTATCCATAAAACTAGCATTTCTCTCTTTAAACTTTTCCTCATAACTTTCTATTAGCTGTCTAGTTTGTCGATGGTCACCGTTCTTACTCTTTGCTATTGTTGCTAGACTATCGTACATGTTGGCCATTAACCACGAGTAAAATGGAGAGTTTGAAGCCGGAAATCTACCTTCAACCACAAAACTCCTCAATAAACTTGGACCGTAGTTCTCGGACACCCTTGAACCCGCACCATCTGTATTATATGGAAAAACATAATCGTTATCTGACTGAGCCACAGATTCAATTAATTTATAAATTAAAGGTCCAGTGCCAAGGCTACCAAAGTCCCCATAATACCTATCAGCTTCCACTTCCTCTACATTTGCTCTTTTCGGAGGTTTCACGCATCTTAAAAATGCATACCACAAATCCGCAACTTGTAATGATAAATTTGATATTTGAGCATGCCCCTTAGGTAATCGCACCTCTGTCTCTATCGGATCACGATATACAAAATCTGGCAATTCTATATTTACAAAACCATTTAGCTCATCATATCTAGTCTTTAGCATCCCTACCAACATATGGCCCGTCAAAGTGTTTACTGACAACAAAAAACTCCCAGGATAGAATATACCTTCCAACTCTTCAACATAACCACGCTGTTCTGTGCTCAACTCTGTTAATCTTCTAAGTCGAGCTCTCTCAATAATATTTGACATTATGATATTCTACTATAGGGCATGCAATATCTAAACTAGAGACTACGCTGGTTAGGAGCAATACAAAACCGCCCAGAATAATGAGTTTGTATCTTCATCTCTGCCATAGCAACGAAATGTTGCACTCTCTCCATCTCCGCAATCACAAGAATTGGCAGACTGGATTCAGGATTTAGTCTACAAAATACTTTTAGGACATCACCTTGACCAGAAACTTTTTCAACTACCGCACGGTGAAATGGGCAGTTTGTCACACATAATGGTTGTGGTAGTTCTGTCATATTATTCTCAATATCATATATAAGAAACGAACCGTACACACCAAAAACAAGCAAAAGTGCCTGCAACATTGACCGCTTTGGTCAGGCTGCAGTTTGCGTCGCCCTTATTGGCTCATTCTTGGTGTGTACGAATACTGATTAAGGCTCGTAAATCTGAATCATAAGCTGGGGGTACCCAGAATGCTTAACTTGCGACTCAAAATTAACGACAAACCTCGTCAGTTCTGGGTTGGTGCTCAAAATTCCGCTCCAGATCGATTTCATGTCAGTCACCAAATTCTCAACAAACGGAGGACTTGGATATGTGACATTTTCGCCACAATGGGCAAATAAAGAAATCCATCTTCCATCGAAATTAATATCTCCTTTCCCTTTAATCTTTTTCTTCATTTCTTCAACTCTGGCATTCAAATACCTGACGGCAATATTTCTATACTCTCGATAGCTTTTTTGCATTACCTATTCCTCGTTTCGTTTTAAAATTTTAAGGTACGACGCACTCAGGATTATATCCTATAATCATGAAATACGCAACAGCTACACACAAGTAGGTATAGGGATCTTGAGTACGTGCGCTTAATTTTTGCTACAATTCTCCCCAATGGAGCATCGATCTCCTGCCCCACCCCACTACGATAAAAGAAAGCGGCTAAGCGACCCCGTACTCCTACTCCTCGGCATTAGTCTCGCTGCCTTCACTGCCATCGACGTTTACATTCATAGCCAAGGGGCAGTCTCTGATCCCGAAAAACGCGCTCAGATGACAGAGCTATTTGGCAAAACCCTGATCGATCACATTGGTAATTTTGGCCTTGCCGCAGCCCCCACTATTGTGATTACTGCTGGTAAAAAGGTGCTAGAACATGCCGACACCATGCCTGGAGAGACTACTGCCTATGATTTCCTGGTTAAAGGTGGTTTTCATCTGACTCTCGCCACTCTCGCAGCAGGAATAATGTTGGTCGAAGGATTTCCTGACAATAACCAATTTTTTGGTGACGTCTTAATGTCAGTTGCCGCAATTACTACTGCTGTCTTCGCCACCGAAGAAACGCTGCATCGCTTCCGGGTTGGCAGATCCAGGAATGTTTACTCTAAGCCAGATCCCATGTTCAGACTAAAAGACATTCCAACAAAAATAGATTCACACAACTATTTATCCAAAACCGCCACTTCGGTAGACCAACTTTTCTCTGCTAAATAATCCCATAACCAGGGTATAATCTCCCCCATGGCCAGCACTAATCCTGAAATTAACTTCTTTTCTCTCTACATTGGTATGGGTAACCGAGCTTCCGCCGCCGTTTCACTCTCAGCTGATGGTGATCTTCCTAACTATGGCTCAGTACACCGTCTTGTCGCCGACGGCCCCTTTACCACGCTTGCTAGATTCACTCAATCAAAGGTTACCCATAGTCTTAAAGGGTCTCGCGCATATAGTAATGCAACAGTTCAAGGATTCCTTAGAAACTGGGTCGCACCCTATCTCGTCGGAATTGAGGGCTACCGCGATCTAATTGCACATACACCAAAGCTCCGGCCGCACGAACAAAGAATCCTAGTCTCAACTACTGAGCTAGTCTTTCTCCCCTATCTCTCCAAAATTTCCAAGAAGTTCTCTCCTTATTTTACCCATCTTGCTCTCCTTGTTGCCGATACTTACCCTAAGCCTACCGCCGAAAGAATGTTAAAAATCACCTCGACTCAGGATATGCCAATCCACGCCCTAGTCTCCCCAATAGATACTTCAGCTAGATTAATTTCTAGCGGGATCCCCACCATAGGCATCGCCCCTCCACTCGCCTATAAGCGAAGGCCGAATCATTCCAACAGACCTCCTATTTCTATTCTTAAAGAGCCTGGAACAGGTATGGACGAAGCAACACGCGCCTATTTTATCAATCTAATGAGAGTCTCAGGGGTTCCTCACGCCATTCTCAATGAAATGTCACAAATTCAAACAGACGTTGGGACCTCCCAACCAACCCATCTCACCCACCTTTACCGCACCATGTCACAACAAAATCTCCACATGCTTGCAACCCACGCCTCCGAAATGACTCTCGCCCAGGTTAATAACCCCCCGAACCACCTCTATCTCGCAACTAGTCGTGGCGTCCAAGAAGAAAATAATCGAGCATGGGTCTCAGCTCATTTTGATACCATGCCTACGACCGATCATGAAGCCGCACTTAATATTGCTCACCTCATGAGAAATGAGAATACTTTCCAGTCACTTCAAGACTCAATCCACCACACTCCGCTTCTAATAGCCTTACTCAAAAGCCTCGCACCCTCCTCGATTTATTTACGCGCTTATCCTTAACCCACTGCGTCCTCTGCTATACTTATTTTTTGTATGCCAAAGGCAAATTTGACCGTCGTCATGTCCCCTCCCGACTACTTTGAGATCGCCTACTCCATTAACCCCTGGATGAATGCTAATAATAAAATCCACCCAGAGCACGCAATGCGCGAGTGGCAGGCCCTAAAACGTAGCTACCTCGACTTAGGCCTAGAGATCCTAACTATCCCACCCGTAAAAGGTCTCCCTGACCTTGTCTTTACCACCGATCACGGGGTCATGATCGATGGCACCTTTTTTGCGAGCCGCTTTAGATACCCTGAGAGGCAGCGCGAACAAGAGTACTCTCTCGCGTTTTACAAAGAACTAGGTATAACTATTAAAGAACTCCCATCCAATTGTTACCTCGAAGGTGGCGACACTTTAGTTGAAGGAGATCGTATCTTTGTCGGTCATGGTTATCGCACTAACCTCGAGGCCGCAAAGTATCTCGCAAAGCACACCAACAAAAAAGTTATATCCCTTAGATTAATGGATGATGCCTTCTACCACTTAGATACCTGCTTTAACCCCATTAGTTCTGATACTGCCTTCTATTATCCTCTCGCGTTTGATCATGCGAGCCTACTCAAACTCAAACAAAACTTTGATCTACTCTTACCGCTCACTAGTCACGAAGCCGAGCGTTTTGTCTGTAATAGCGTTAGGGTGGGCAAAAATGTCTTGTGTCAGCCCTGCCCTAGTTTTGAACAAAAACTCCTTGATCTAGGTCTCACCCCCCTGACTCACGACATGCACGAGTTCAACAAGTCAGGCGGCGGCATCCACTGCCTCAGCCAAATAATTTAAGATTGCGATCTACGCAATTACATCTCATCCGGCGCGACTATCCCAAGTACATTTAGTCCACTCTTTAGTACATTCGCCACTGCCTCTGTTAGCACATATCTAAACTGATTAACTTCCCCATCTTCTTCCACCCGACAACTCTGATAAAAACTATTAAACCTGGCCGATAGTTCAGTCACATAAGTAACTAGCATGTGTGGCGAGAGTGTTCGCCCAGCCTCCTCTATCACCTCAGGATATCGGTAAAGCCAGCGCATTAGCGCTAACTCTGCATATTCAAAATTGCTTGGTTTACGAGGTTTTCGAGGTTCACTATCAATCTTAAATTTCTTTAGTATCGAGCTCGCTCTTGCATAACTGTACTGCACAAACGGCCCTGTTGCCCCCTCTAGATTAGTCATCTTCTCTGGGTCATACACTATATCGCCACCTACTTGCTGTCGAAGAACAGTATATTTAAGAGCCGCAACAGCGACTGAATCCGAAACCTTATCTTTGTTCTTAATATCCCTGTCTCCCATTTTCTGAATCACTACATCTCTTAGTTCGTTCAGTAGTCCCTCACCTGTCACGACCTTACCAGTTCGACTACTCATCTTGCCCGTTGTCAGTTTCATTACTCCATGTGGGACATGAACAGTTTTGTTGCCTAGTTCTGGATAGAGCTGCTTCATGACCGAGATCAAGATCTTAAAGTACTCAGTTATCTCATTCGCCGTCACGATATAAGACTTGTCATACTTATATCGTTCGTACTTAGTCTTAGCTAGGCCTAGCTCTTTACCTTCATAAGTCGCAAGTCCCAGTTTGTTTCTAAATACCCTCGTGTGTAACCCTTCTTTTTCCCCTTTATAAACGACCGCCCCGCCCTCACCCAGCTCAAGCACTCCTTTTTCTAATGCCTCTTCGACTACTTCCAGACCTACTGGTCCTGCCTCACTCTCAAAGAAGTATTGATCAAATTTTGTCCCGAGTCTCGCGTATATGGTCTCAAAATATTCGAGACTCCATGCTCGCCCTGCGTCATACAAGGCATTAATACTCTCATCACTGCGACCATAGATCTGTTTATTGAGTGTGATCATCTCCGCTTTTGCCACCTCATCTTCCTCATACTTAGTTGCTCCGAGCGCATATGCCTGACCCATAAACTTCTGCCGCTTCACTAGCTCCCACTCTGCGATTTCTTTAAACTTTATACTTTCACCTTGCAACTTCTGCTGCATCCCCCATATGGCCTTAGCCACATGCAGCCCTACATCTCCCTGGTAGCAAGCCCGCTTTACCTCTGCTCCCTGGCTCTCGATCAGTCTTGCAATCGCCTCCCCGATAGTATTGCTCATCAGGTGACCGATATGCATCTCTTTAAACGGATTGGGGTCAGTGTACTCAACCATTATCTTTTGACCCACCATTCTCCTTGATTGACCATAACCCACTACCTTCGCACTCGTCGCTTGCGTAAACAAATAATCATTTTTTAGCCAAAAGTTAATAAATCCAGCACCCGCCACATTGATCTTTGATGTATATATCAAAGTAGCTAATTCTGTATCAATCTGCAAACTAGTGATTATTTTTTCTGCCACTTCGCTCGGGTTTTTCCCTAGGTTCTTCGCGAGTAGGAGTGGTAGGTTGGTCGCATAATCACCATGACTCTCTTCCTTGGGGTGAGAAACACTAAAATCAGGCACACCATTCTCAGGCATCAAGCCACTCGCGCTCAGCGCCCTTCCAAGTGCCTCGGTAATGATCTGCACTGGGGATTTAGCCAACTCTAGTGCCATTAGGTACGTCTTTCTCAGGCATT
>CAZSVV010000019.1:0-14008 GCA_964610445.1 uncultured Pseudomonadales bacterium
CTAGTCTCATCTAATACTTCATAGCCCCAGCCACTGCGCTCCGCGTAGCGTAGATACATCCGGTAGAGCATCTCGGACCAATCCATAGCCTCGGTCCCACCGGCGCCAGCGTGGATACTGAGGATCGCATCTAGTCCGTCAAAACGGCCTGAGAGATAGGTATTCATCTCCAACTTGCCGAGAGCGCTATCTGCTATCCCTTCGTATTTGCTGATCTCATCCCCTAACTCGGCTGCGGTCTCTGCGTCCCCTATGGCGGACTCAACATGTTCGACTGAGTCAAAAAGAGAGTTAATCTCTGATAGCCGTTGACTCTTCTTTTGGGCCTCGTCGCTGTTATCCCAAAAGTTCCCTGCTTCCATTTCTTTGAGCAGTGCTACTTTTTCGGCCGCAAGATCAGCTAATTTGAGCTTGGACTTAATATCTTCGAGACGTGATCTGTAATCAGACATGCTGCTATTTTAGCAGGCTTTTTACTCTATCTATATTCTCTTTGTCTGGACCCATGCCCTCTAGCCCTGGGACTTCGAGGATTAGGGGGAGATGAGCTAATTTTGGGTGGTTGATCAGCGCTCTAATCCCGCTCTCGCCGATGTAGCCGTCCCCAATATTTTGATGATTATCACGTCCAGAGCCGAGTGGAGTCTTGCTATCATTTAGATGCAGTAACTCGATCTTGGCTAAGCCAATAGTACTTTCGATTTCTTTAATCCACATCTCTAGTCCTTGGTCTGTAGTAAAGTTGTAGCCAGCCTCAAATGCGTGCGCGGTGTCCAGACAGACTTTGAGCCTTGGCGAGTTGACTGAACTGAGGATATCTGAAAGCTCTACGAGACTACCAATCTTGCCTTTTTGGCCTGCGGAGTTCTCGAGGAGTAAATAAGCGTTATCGGGTGTTTTTGATAAAACTTCCTTAATACTCTGGATAACTAGCTCACCAGCATTTTCCCATCCACGACCCTGATGACTACCAATGTGTAGCACGACTCCGGCCCCGTTTATTGCAGCAGAATTTTTCATGTCCATGACTAATGCGGCAATAGATTTTTCGACTAATTCAGGATTGTCGCTCGCCAGATTGGTCAGGTAGAGCGCATGAATATAGACAGGATTGAGATCGTTCTTTGTAGCAGACTCTGCAAATTGATTAGCTACATCTGCTTGCCAAAGCGACCTGGCCCACATACGTGGACTACCAGCAAAGATCTGTAGACAGTTGCCACCAATTGCTAGCGTGTTGGTAATGGCTGAGCTTAAGCCTCCACCAACATGGCCACCTATTCGTCGGATCATAAATTATCCTCGGAATTTGAAATAAGAAACTCGAAAGTTGAAACTTTATGGTTGATTTTCATATTCTTCTACGATAGTTTTGCAGTAATTATACTGGATCTTTTTGACCTGATCTTCGGGGAGACTCGATAGTTCTTTTTGAAAATTAGAGATGGCGTTATTGATGATCGGTTCGCTCTTCCCCCCTGTCACTGTGCTCAAAGCACCACTGACTACCTCTACACCATTACTAATACTGGCGCCTAGGACTGACTCGAGATTAGAGAGGACTGACTGGCTATCCTGCAGGCTGAGATTAGGGGTCTCAAATTGGTCTGTGACACCTCGGTTCACCTCTGTCTCGGGTCTTGTAGTTTGCTGCCAGAACATATAGCCACCGTATGCTAGACCTAGCGTGATAAGGAGGACTATTAGCGTGCGCATGAATCTATGATAACAGACGCCTATTCGTATCTGAGTGCCTCTATCGGGTTTAGCTGTGCAGCTTTGCGGGCAGGAAAGACGCCAAATACAATACCAGTCAGGAGTGAGACGCCAAAAGCGAGAAGAATCGAGTTAAGTGCGGGGGTAGCCGGGAAAAAGGCACGTAGGCCTAGGGCGCCTAGGATGCCTAGAATAATACCGATCACTCCACCGAGTGTAGAGAGCACAGCAGACTCGATTAGGAACTGGATCAAGATACTATTAGGTGTGGCGCCGAGCGCCTTGCGAAGTCCAATCTCACGTGTACGCTCAGACACCGCAACTAACATGATATTCATAATCCCAATACCACCAACCACTAGTGAGATCGCGGCAATGCCAGCTAGCCCGACAGTGAGAGTACCCAAAATAGTCTGAATAGTTTTTAAAATCTCTCTTTGGTCGGTCACCGAAAAATCTTCTTCGTTTAGTCTCTTATCCATAATTACCTTGATACGATCTTTGGCGCGCTCGATCTGTTGTTTATCCATGGCTTGCACTAGGATATAAGAAATTTTTTCTTGGCCTAGGGCACTCCTAGCTGTCGTGTATGGAATATAAACAGAACTATCGATATCTGGGCCACCAAAGCTACCGCTACTTTTTGGCTCGGCGACGCCGATCACCTCAAAACGAACTCGATTGAGGGTGACTTCTTGACCGATTGGCTCTACGCCAACAAATAGCTTTTCTGCGATTTTGCTACCGATCACTGCCACCTTGCGATTACTACTGACGTCTGCCTCGTTAAAGAACCGTCCGCTCGTTGTCTTGGTATTTCTGAGCGTCGAGTATTCGGGAGTGGTCGCGACCGAGAACCCCTGTCTTTTGCCCTGGGGGGTGCGTACATCTACCCCACCCTCGATAACCACAGCCACATCCCCGAGAGGATAGCCGGCACGCTCCAGCGCGTTGGCATCGATGATATTTAGCTTGGAGGTAGTAAGAGATAGTGCTGCTGCTTCTTGGTTAAAACCTCCATCATCTCCCACAATCTCACCAGGCGAGACAATGAGCAGATTGCTCCCTAAGTTGGCAAATTGTTGCTCGACAAAAACAGTTAGCCCGTTACCGATACTAGTTAGGAGGATCACAGAGAGAACACCAATCACGACCCCGAGTGTGGTCAAAAATGATCGCAGTTTGTTGCGGGCTATACTAATAAACGCTGATTTGGCGAGAGTAGAGACTTTCATTATTTTTTCCTCGTATCTGAGACTATTTCGCCATCTAAGATTTTGATGATGCTATGGGCAATGTTAGCGAGCTCCAGATCGTGTGTGACTATTACAATGGTGCGGCCTTCGCTATTTAATTTTTTTAGGATCTCGACCACTTCGTGCCCACTTTTGCTATCCAGATTGCCTGTTGGTTCGTCGGCAAAAATGACACTAGGGTCGTTAACTAGCGACCGGGCAATTGCGACCCTTTGTTGCTGACCACCAGATAACTGATTGGGTTTGTTGTTTAATCGCTCTCCTAGCCCGAGCATAGTTAAGAGTTCTTTGGCTTTGTTGGTTTTATCACTTGGATCAGCACTGTAAAGGGTAGGCAGTAGTACATTCTCGACAGCTGTCGTACGTGAGAGGAGATTGAACTGTTGAAAGATAAACCCTATGTATTGATTTCGCATTTTGGCGAGAACCTCTTCACTTAATCC
This sequence comes from uncultured Pseudomonadales bacterium, assembly GCA_964610445.1. Taxonomy (GTDB): domain Bacteria; phylum Patescibacteriota; class Microgenomatia; order UBA1400; family UBA12108; genus GWF. The sequence continues at coordinate 3,416 of CAZSVV010000019.1, forward strand.
TGAGACATCTTGACCATCCAAAATGACTTGGCCAGTTGTTTGTTTGTCGAGTAGTCCCATGATGTGCATGAGCGTACTTTTGCCACTACCAGAGGGACCAACAATTGCCACAAGCTCTCCTGCATGGATTGTGACTGAGATATTTTTGAGAATCGTTAAGTTGTCATCACCCAGCTTATAGACTTTGGATACATTCTTTATTTCAAGAACCGCCTTTGAGCTATTGGTCTTTTTGACTATAGACTTTTTCATCTGCCTCAAGTCCTTTGATAATTTCGACAAAACCATCATTTTCGATACCCAACTCTAGCTCGCGGAGCTCATAATCATCGCCATTTTTGATGTAGACACTGCTCTTGGCTCCTTCGAAGGTGAGTGCGCTACTGGGGAGCCTGAGAATACCATTCTTTTCTTTGAGGATGACTGTTGCACTGCCGTTTAGACCTAGTCTAAGATCTGATAGATCGCTTGCTGGTATACCGAGCTTGATCTCATAGACGGTACCACTCGTTGTTTCTTTTGGGGTATAGGCGATTGAACTAACTGCAGTATTAATAGTTTTATCAGGATATGCATCTAGACTAATCTCGACAGGTAGCCCTACACTCACACGCTTTAATTCTGTTTCATCTAGATCGGCAGAGAAATAGAGTGAGTTAGGATCTATGACTATCCAAGTATCGGTGGCTAGAACATTGACGCCACTTGTTTTGATTGGGGATTTGACCAAAATACCTGAGATTGGGGTTGAAAGTCGAGTTAGCTTGATAGATAAATCGAGATACTCAACATCTTTGACTGAGTTTTCGAGTGAGAACTGATTGCGGTCCAAGATCCGACGGAGAGTATCATCGATATCGCCTGACTCGATGTCATCTTTGTAGAGATCTTTAGTGTCGTCAAAAGTGTTGAGCTGAGATTTGTAGAGATTAAGTTTTTGCTCGAGAGTTTTTTGGAGTTGGCGATTATCGATACTTGCCAGTGTCTGCCACTTTTTGACTGTATCACCCTCTTTGGCACCGAGATAAGTGACTAGACCGCCAGTTGGGAAGCGAAGGACGGCCATTCCTTCGGCTGTTACCTTGCCTGAGAGCTCGAGTGTGTCTTTGATACTACCACTCTCGACCTGGTATTCTGTATACTCAGGTTTGGCCTGGTGAGTAAAAAAATATCCACCAAAAACCAACACAGCAAGAATGATGGTTGAAGCAAGTTTGTGAGTCTTTATCCAGTTAAGCATAGGTACCTATTCTACTAGAGGTGGAAGATTTTGCCAATGACTATGCCTACAAATACAGCTAACCCACCCAAAAAGAACATTTTGAACGCCCTAATGTAGGGTCTTGGACTTTTATAATAGAGAGCAGTCCCGAGCCCCAAACCAAAAAGACCGAGCAGTGAGCACCCTACTGAGATCCCTACTGCGAGACTAGAGTCCCAGAAAAAATATGGAAAGAGCGGGAGTAGCCCAGCACTAATGTATGACAAAAGCATGGTAATGCCACCTTTGAGGGCAGCTGTATCATTGTCAGCACGACCGGCGATCTCATCGGTCGTTTCTTCGGTCAAAAAACTACCGATCCCCATAGAGAACCCCTCGACCACTATCAAGACAAGTCCAGTAGTAATGATCGCAGTACGTCCCGCCTGGGCGGCAGCTACACCTGCGAGGAGTCCGACAGTGCTAACGAGAGAATCTTCTACTCCAAAAATAAAGTTTTTGAGGAAAGTATTATCTTCTTTGTACCAAGGCAAGCGTAATCTTATCTTTGAAAGCATATTAAACTATCATAACAGAAAAATAGTCGGGGATGAGTGAATTGAACACTCGCCTGACGCACCCCATGCGCCAATTCTACCGTTAAACTAATCCCCGACAACGCCTGAGCTACATCCTAAACATTAGGAGTCTTAAGCGATTGGATTATTTTAGCATGAAAGTTATTTCAAGCGAGCGGCGACATCATCCCAGTTGACTAGGCCCCAGAAAGCATCGACATATTTGCCGCGATCATTCTGATAATCTAGGTAGTAGGCGTGTTCCCAGACATCAAGCACTAGGAGTACGGTTGCATCAGCAATCATCATGAGGTTTTGATTTTGAATCTGGATCACATGCAAATCTCCATCGGAGACGATGAGTGCAGCCCAGCCAGAACCCTCGACAGCTTTGGCGGCACCGGCAAACTCTGTCTGAAAAGCCTCAAAACTACCAAACTGTTCGTTGATCTTTTCGAGTAGTGCACCGGATGGTGCATTGTCTTTTTTGTTCTTCCTCATGTTAGACCAGAAGATGCTGTGGAGCTTGTGACCATTTAGGTGGAATGAGAGATCGCGCATAGTGGCTTTGAAATCAATCTCCATACCTTCGCCGGCACGAGCTTTTTCGAGCTTGTCCATGGCGGCATTGGCACCGGTCACATAGGCCAAGTGGTGGCGAGTGTGATGGAGCATCATTATGTCTTTGGAGATAACGGGTGCGAGAGCGTCGTATTTGTAAGGAAGATCTGGCAGTTCAATCCTCTTGTGTTTGAGCACAGTAGTCATATATGCCTTTCTACTAAGTTAACTAACTCTGACTTAGATAGGCATAGTATACCACATGTGGTATCTTAGAGGCATGATGAGAGAGATAAAAAACTGCCCTGATACTCTGGTAATCCTCGGTTCGGGATGGAACAAAGCACTGGAGCTTACTGAGGTCGAAGAGCGACATAGTTATCAAGATATATTTGGGAGTGCCGCGAGTGTGCCTGGCCATACAGGTGAGCTAGTGATCGGACGATTAGGTCAAAAACGAATAGTCTTTATGTCTGGGAGATATCATCTTTACGAAGGTTATAGTGGGTTAGAGGCAACCGAGCCAATTTCTACCCTTGCAAAAGCAGGAGTTAAACGAATGATAGTGACTTCGGCCTCAGGAGCGCTCAATAAAAATTATAAAGTTGGTGACTTTGTGGTGCTCACTGATCTATTGACACTTTTTCTCAAATCCAATCCCTTGATCGGTCCAAAGTTTGTGGATATGTCACAAGTTTTCTCTCCACTATGGAGAGAAAAAACGATCAAAAGTCTAGCGGATTTAAACCTTCCTACTCAAGAGGGGGTATATGCTTACGTCCCTGGACCTCATTATGAGACCCCGACAGATAAGCGAGCCCTCGCACTACTAGGCGCTGATTGTGTAGGGATGAGTACCGTACCCGAAGTGTTGAGAGCCAGGGAGCTGGGTCTAGAAATTTTGGGACTCTCATTTGTCACTAACCTAGCTTTTGTGAAACATGATCACAAAGATGTTATAGCTGCAGCCGAAAAATCAGCACAGTCGATGGCCGAGTTAATTGAACAAGTAGTAAATTGATTCTAGGTCGCCTCTCGTCTCTTTTTGTCCCAAAATGACCCACGGCGTGGGAGCAATTGAGTATCCTCTTTGTGAGCCAAAATAGACTCAACAGCTCGCTCTAAGAATATAGTGTTTTGTGATCCTTTGAAGAGGATCCACGTATTTGGCTTTAGCGATTTTTTTAGAATCTCGATCAACTCTTTCATTGAGCTAGGGCTATAGACCTTCTTTTTCTCGCGTTTGAGATAGGGAGCGACGTAGCGTGACATCATGTCTCCATACAGGATAAAGATATCGCTCCTACTCGCCAGTTTTTTTGCCAGTCTCTGGTGTGCTGGCTTGCTCAGTGTGCCTAGCTCGCGCATGTCCCCTAGGACCAAGATATGATTTCCGCGTGGAGAGACATAATCTAGAGTATTAAGGCCAGACTCCATCGTGTCTGGGGATGCATTGTAGCTACTGTCAATAATATGGGTGCCCTTTTGACCTCTAAAGACTCTCATCCGACCGGCCGGAGCGCGATAATTTTTTAGAGCCTTAATCCCCTGCTCGATCGAGATACCTAGTGATACGCCGACAGCTAGAGCAGCTGCAAAAGTACTACTAAATTCTAGCCCAAAAACATCTGGGAGAGCTAGCTCGTGGGATATGTGATCGTATTCATAAGTTGTGCTAAAACCGTGACTGCTAAGTTTTGTTTTGACGATTCTAATGTTCGATTTTTTATCTTTGCCTATCGTCAAAATCCTAGATCTAATATCTTTGAGATGTGGAGTGAGTGCTGGGTTATCTATGTTTACTATCGCTGTTCCACTACCACTCACTGCTTTGGCGAGCAACATTTTATGCGATGCAATAAGCTCTAGCAGCTTGGCAGCACGGCGCACCGGATTGGTGTCTTTGACCATAGTGTCAAAACCAGCGGTATGGACATGGCTAGCACCTAGAACCACAGCGATATCGGGCTTGAGGATAGTTAGTAGATAATCCATGTTTTTTGGCGGGTATGGACTATCTATCCCCATCTCAACGACATAAAAATCGTAGTGCTCATGATAAAAAAAGTAGCGCAGAGGAGACAGGATAATGACTCGCAGCCAATCAATAAAAGTATAAGAACCTAGTGAGAGACCGAGAATATTTAGTGGGATACCTGACTCGGAGTTGGCGTGGATGCTATGTTTAACGATTCCCCTAGTTTTTAGGATCTCAACTACTGCTAGGCGCGTACTAGTTTTGCCTGCACTACCAGTAATCCCGACTATAATAGCGCGTGGATTTTTTTTGAGCATGAGCCGTGCCCAAAATCGCAGATATGAAAGAACGAGCAGTGATAATCTAGATTTCATACCTATATTCTATTCTCCACTTAGCTCTTTGGCTAACTCGCTCGCTCTCTTTGAGTTAGTTTCGTCCTGTTTGAGACGAGTTTTTAGTTCGTCGCTCATCCATTCTCTGTTGTTTATTACTCGGAGTACCTCATCAACCAGTTGTTGTTTGATCCTAAAAAGTGTTAATAGCTCGTTCAGCTTTTCCTGATCTACTCCGACCACTCCGACTGCCTTCTCCCAGCTAGGGATTACATCTGCAAGATTGGACCTAGCACTTTCCCAACTTTCTCTCATACTACTTTCGTAGGTAGCTGGGATGTAGCCTCCTAGATGACCAACAATCACTTGTGTAGGACAGCCAGCGACATCTTTGATAACTGCACTAATCCCGATATCGTCATAGTCGACATTATTTAACTGAGCTTTGGTCTCGTAGTTATTCTGCAAATTCTGCCACAGCTCGTCGGCAGTGTAGTGGCCATAGATTACAAACTCACCGGTCACGATATTTTTGTATCCTGCATCAGAGAGAGACTTTTCGAGATTGTAAGTAGTGTCTTCATTTTTGAGGAGGGCACTCGCTCGCGCGCGGGATGAAGCCTCTAGTTTTTTATTGCTTTTTAGGTTCGATAATTTGCTGTAAAAATCCGCTGGGTTTAAGGTACTAGTACCTGAGAGACCCGCGTCACTTTTGGTATCACGCCAGAGTGAGTGGTAAACAGACTGTCGGCCAAGAGGCAAATAATACTTGATGTCTTCTTCGTGCACAAACGAGAGCTCAAAACGTGAGTCTGATGAGACTTTGCGGTTGTCTCCTAGTACAAAGTACGAATTGGGAGGGACTGTGACCTGACTACATTCAGTGAGACTAGAGCCGCCGTAGGTAGAGCGGGCAGATCTAATGTATGGCTCTTCGATGATAGATCCATTCCGCAGCACATAGCCGTCGCGCAGCTCGACCTTATCCCCTGCCACTGCAATCACACGTTTGATGAACCCTAGGTTGACGTTCTTACCCTCTTTTTCGAGGATTTCTCTGGTTTTGTCACTACTAAAGGCGACCATGTCGCCGTAACCGAGCACTGGCTTGAGATACTCTTTGTTATTAACCTTTATACCCTCAAAATAGCGATACATCCTAGGGCTACTGCGATATTCGAGCACTCCATCTGTGCTCGATTTTTCTGGGCCACCCTGACTCTCATCCCAAAAGAGTGATGGGTACATAGAGCCAGTGCCAGCGACCTCGACCGGCTCAGCTCTCAACCCTATGATCTTACTGATCTCAGTGTAGCTAATCCAAAAAGTCGGCACGAGGAGGATAGAGATAACTAGATTGATCGCAATGGTTAAGAAACGTCTCGGCATAATGATTCGACCAGTGGCAGTTCGTTTTTCACAAAGCTACTCGGTAGGAGGTCCCGATATTTGGGATCTAAGAGCTGCCTGGCAGTAACTACCCCCGCCGTCATGAGACGGATCTTATCATCTTTGGTTAAGCCATCGACCATAGTGAGCGGATGTAACCTAGTTTTTTCGATTAAGTCCATGATCCCCTCACTCTTTGGGTATCCCCAACTAGTTAGCTTGATACCTTGGCACTCGGCGTATTTGATTGCATCTGTCGAGAAGCGAGTATTTGTGATTATCCATGGTTTTGGGTTGTCATGATTATTGCCGGCTTTGAGATCATCAAACCTAGCTTTGATATAGAGAGCTACTCTGACATCGGTCCGCTGATTCTGCGATTTGTGAAACTTTGCTTCGATGTAGTAGGTAATACCATCTTTTTTGGCTAGTACATCTACTTCGTGTGTTACGCAGGCACCAGGAATTATCTGATTAGTTATCGTCTCGTAACCAAGCTCTGCGAGTAAGAGGGCGACATATTTTTCGAATGGATAACCGGATGGCCCGAGCTCACCCAAGGCTGCTTTGAGGTTGTATTTCATGGCCAGGTAAGGACGGTTACTACTATGGAGATAGTCTTTGATTAGCGAATATATTTCGCTAGTTGTGATCCCATCAAACAGCCGAGATCTAATGGCATCAAGCATCTCATCTTGCATTGCCTCAGGCACACCGACGCGGGTTGCCGAACTCTTAATCTTTTCTTCGTTATATACCTCACGTGTACCATCAAATTTAGTAACAAATGTTGTCATGAACTTCTACCTTTCCCTTACCATTTGGCAGTTAATAATGTCTGGACTACAAAATATGCAAAGAAACTCGCGGCGGCTGCTAGCACTATGAGTCTGGGGAGTGGAGTGCGAATAGGCTTGGGCATAGAGATAGTATTGAGTGCACCGATTAGAACAAAGGCTACCATCATGGCGGCGGCATTGAGGATAGCACCTAGTGTGAGGAGAGTCCTAGGCTCACTGGCCCCAGAGAAAAGGAAGATCGCACTAAAAGCTAACTCTGTCCAGAGGACATAGTAGAACATCTTAGAAGCGTTTACTTCGTCAGTAACTCGGTATCTTAGGAGTAGTATATTCTCCGAGATCACGCGACTAGCAGCTTCGAGCACGCCTAGCTGAGTAGTAAAGAGCATTAGCGAACCGATGAGGACAAAAGCTGTACCTACAATCGGATGGAGTGCCGAGCCAATCATCTCAGACTGACGGAAAAAGAATGAGAGGCCACCTGCGCTTTCGACACCACGGGCGGTAGCAGCAGAGAGTAGCGCCAACATGCTAATGGTAAAGATACCAATACCCCAAAAAACTAAGAGATGTTCGGTAGTGACCAGTCTCCACCAGCGATTCCAGCGACTTAGATTACTTCCTGTTAATTCAAAAAATTGTCCGTCAATTCGATGAGAACTCGAGCCTGTGAGCAAGGTCTTGATCCCTACGCCATATCTACCCATTCCCATCCCCTTTTCTTTAATATAGTAACTTTGCGAGAGATTGAGATTACCCCCACCTCCTGAGTAGGCAAAAGCACCAAGGAAAGCTCCAATCGCTACACCCTCAGGGAGAAAGCGATAACCATCGCCGATCCCGACAAATCCCTGAAGTAACGCAGTCCAGTCTGTGCCACGGGCCATGTAGAGCGCGAGCAAAGTGACAAAGGGAACGCCGATCGAGAGGAGAGTCTTTTGGACTGTCTCCATTGTTTTGTAGAGAGTCTTGCCTGATGAGATAATGATGCCTGTCACGAGGATCAAAACAGCTGCAGTAATATTTATTTTGAGAGCCGGGAAAACATGATTAATCATGGTTGCTGAGGCGAGCACAAAACCTGGTAGTGCCCAAGGGATGACTGTCGAGAAAACAAACCAAACAGGTATTGCCTTACCCCATCTGCGCCACCCCACAAAGACGCTCTCACCACGAGCTAGGGTATAGCGCATGATCTCGGTATTGAGGAAATATTGAAAGGTGATACCGAGTAGCCCACCCCAGATAATACCTAGTCCATACTGGGATACTAGATAAGGCCACATGATTAGCTCGCCAGATCCGAGTGCGAGCCCGAGCAGGATTATGGAGGGGCCGATGCTTTTTTTGAGACTGATTGGTTCGGGGAGAGCATGAGTATTTGCCATGGTTATAGAGTATCATAACCGAATATGGACGGCATACTCCCAGTTTACAAACCAGTTGGCATTACTAGCTTTGATGTAATTCGTGCATTCAAAAAATCGATCCATCCGAGCTACAAAATAGGTCACGGGGGAACCCTTGACCCATTTGCGGACGGGGTACTGCTACTACTGCTCGGACGAGCAACTAAAAAGATGAATACCCTCTCCGAACTACCAAAAACTTACCAGGCTACTGCGATGCTAGGTGCTAAATCAGACACCTTGGATGTGACGGGAGCGATCGTAAAAAGTACTGAGTACCTAGTACCTAGTGAGACTGAGATAATAAGAATTGCTACTAGCTTTATAGGTAAATATGAGCAAGAAATACCACAATACTCAGCAGCAAAAGTAAATGGAAAACCCAGGTACTTATTGGCGAGAAATGGAGAGGTAAATGATCGTAAGACCAAACTAGTTGAGATCTATAGTCTGCAAATTACAGAAGTTGCCGAGAATAGTGTTTCGTTTATCTCGCAAGTTAATTCGGGGACGTATATCCGCCAGCTATCTTATGACATTTTTAACAAGCTCGGAGTCGAGAGCTACTTAGAAAAACTGACCAGAACCAAAATTGGCGACTTTAGCATAGAAAAGTGCGTAAAAGTAGAAGAATTTATGAGCGATTCTTGGAGAGATAAACTAGTGCCTCTTGAATAGCTTTTTCGCGATGGGTCGGGTGCTCTAGCTGATATTCAATAGTTTTAGAGTGAAACTGGCCAAGCGTCATCTTGAGATCGGATATATAAAAAATTTGCCAGAATGGCATACCCTCTCGCATTCGGCCAACTGGTGCAGTCAAAATCTGACCTGATAATACCCCGTCCACTGTGACAGTAGGCTTGCCTTGTTGGGCTATCGCGAGGACTGTACGGAAATGTGCAGTCCGTTTTTGGAGAGTAACTTTTTTTAAACGCTTTAGTGTGTAGTCAACTATTTCTTGATCACTCATGTTGTGTCCCAACCAACGCCTTACTTTGACTCCTGGCTCGCCACCGAGTGCATCGATTTCGATACCTGTGTCATCTCCAATTACGATCGAGCCGGCGGGTACATGTGGCAAATAGGCCTCGGCTTTGAGGATGGCATTCTCTTCTAGTGTTTCACCTGTTTCTTCGACTATTCGCTTAATACCTAACTCTTCGGGAGAGTTGATGATATGACCTTTTGCTGCAAATGCCTTGGCTGCTTCGACAAATTTACCTGGATTGGTGGTTGCGTAGAGGATGGTCATATTTTATTTGCAACAATAGTTAAGAATAGAGGGAACTCGGCACGTGCGCGGTTCTCCATCTTTTTTGCTTTTCCCTGACTCTCTTTGTCCGAGACCCATTCTTCCAGACTCGTGATTACACATCCCGAGTCTGTTAGTGCTTTTGCAAAGTAAGAAATAGGATTGTGGTAGCTCCAGGTGACCTGCGAGTTTTTGACACTGGGGTTTGCATTGATTGGGATCTCAAGTGGACTCATGTAGCGATTGATCCGCCGATATTCTAGTTGATTTTTTTCATCTATCTCCCAGCTACTCTGTCGAGGGATCCGGAAGCTCGGATGGTTGAGTACCATAATAACCTTACCCCCTTTTCTGACTGCCTGTGCCATATTGGAGATCGCGAGTGCTGCGTCCCTAATATTCTGGAGCGCTAGGATAGAGATCGCAATATCAAATGACTCTGCCGCTACAGGTAGAGGCTGAGTGGCATCTGCGACAAAGTACTCATGAGCACGATTATTGTCGATTTTTTTGGCTTGTGCGATTAACTCTTTGGATAGATCAATACCAGTGTAGCTGACAGTTGCTGGCAAGAGTCGGGCATAGACCCCCTGCCCACAACCTATATCTAGGATTTTGTCTTGATTTTTGGGGGTATACAATTTTTTTAAGTTAGGAAAGATGACTTTTTCGTGATAGTAGTGTCCTGCAACCCCCACTAACTTGTTGTACCATGGTGCAACGCCACCCCAGGATGTATTATTTTTTAGCATTTGTATATTGTACCCTACATGATACTAGACACAATTATAGGATGAGTATATAATACATATTTGCCTGAATCCCTCTCTGGGTCAACAGTTAGTCCGTGATATATTTGATACTCGTAACCAGCGGTCAGGCGCGATAATGTGTATAGAAGGGGTTAAAAAGCATTGTACGATTAAAGCGTCTTTTCGGAGCCGCTTTTTTTGTACTTTAGTTTGATCATTTCACTCCACGGCTTGTGCCTGTCTATCACTAGTTTCCACCCTAAGATCTCTAGTCCTATCAAGGCTACCCACCACCCTGGGAGGATAGGAAGGATCATCCCGGCTAGTCCAAAGATAAT
>CAZSVV010000020.1:0-9658 GCA_964610445.1 uncultured Pseudomonadales bacterium
ACCAATCTCACTAAATGCACCTGTTTCTTTTTTTAGCTCACCGATTACGTAGCTCGCTCGCTCGAGCCGAGTCGTAATGTCGCGAGTCGTATCGAGGAGAGAGCTGGCGACACTACTCTTACTAGCGTCGACGCTAGACCTAATACTCTCTAGCTCCCGCCTGAGTGAGCTAATAAAGAGGTACCCCGCAACTAGGATGATCAGGGTAAGTGCGATTAGGAACAGTTCTAGAGACATAGATTTATTGTATACCAAGCATATAATGAAGTAATGCTAAATGTACTAAGAGTGATATCGGTTTTGTCAGTATGGCTAGTAGTCGCCTCGGCTGTACTATATATAGACCCACAAACTATTAGAGATGTTTTGATCCCCAATCTGTACCTACCCATGATCCTACTCATAGGTCTCGCAACCGGCTATACTGCATATCTAGTTAGTAGTGGATGGAAATGGTTAATCATTAGCGTCTTTGTTATGGTTCTGACCGGTGTGTTACTGTTGCTTTAGAGTACTAAAGTTGATACAAATAGAGTATGAACAAGAATATCCAGTCACAAGTAATGAAAATCTTTTACCAAGTATTGGCTGATGCCAAAACAGAGACCGATATGGAGCTGATCCTCAACTCACTTTTGACAGAGAAAGAGGCTATAACTATAGCTAAGAGACTAGCGATCGCTGTGTTTTTGGACAAAGGACAGTCATATGAACATATCCACGACACGCTGCAGGCATCATCGGCTACAGTTGCGGCAGTATCGGAATCGATGAACAAAAAAGGCATGCAGATGGCGCTAAATAGAGTAAAAGCCGAAGAGTGGGCTGACGTGTGGAGCATCCGGATATCACGAGCACTAGAGAAATTGATGAAGAACTAGAGACCCTAAATGAGATATAATTAGGGAATGGGTAAGTATTACATCACCACGACCGCGCCATACGTAAACTCAGATCCTCACATAGGGTTTGCTCTCGAGATTATCCAGGCTGACGCACTGGCAAGGTATCATCAACTAATCGGAGATCAAGTTTTTTTTAACACTGGAACTGATGAACATGGTAAAAAGATCTATGAAAAAGCTCAAGAAGAAAAATGTGATGTCCAGGAATATGTCGATCGATATGCCGCCAAGTTCCGTGACCTCAAGGCCCAACTAGGATTATCTGAGCTACTACATTTCTCTCGCACGACAGATGAGCACCACATACTAGCTGCACAAGAAATGTGGAGACGAGTTGATGAGGCAGGATATATTAGACGAGGAGTCTACCAAGCCAAGTACTGTGTAGGGTGTGAACTAGAGAAGCAAGAGAGCGAACTAGTTGATGGAGCTTGCCCACTGCATCCTAATAAAGAGATCGAGCTAATTGATGAGGAGAACTATTTCTTTTGTTTTTCTAAACTCCAAGAAAAACTACTAGCCTACTACAAAAGTAATCCAGAGTTTGTCGTACCCAATCACCGCCAAAAAGAAATAACAAACTTTGTGCAATCTGGTCTATCTGACTTTTCGATCTCTCGACTCAAATCAAAAATGCCCTGGGGGGTCCCAGTCCCGGGAGACGAGGCTCAAGTTATGTATGTTTGGTTTGACGCGCTTACCTACTATATCTCTGCGCTCGGGTGGCCCTCCTTCGCCAAGGCTTCGGAGGACACGCCCTCTTCCGCTGATGCTCCGGCGGACACGCCCAATTTATTTGAAGAGTTTTGGGGGAGCCAAGACCATCCCAATGCTGTACAGGTCGCGGGCAAAGATAACCTGAGACAGCAGACCTCGATGTGGCAGGCCATGCTCATAGCAGCAGGACTACCCACCTCACGACAGATCATGATCCATGGATTTATTACTAGTAACGGAATGAAGATCAGTAAGAGCCTAGGCAACACGGTGGATCCTCTTGAATATGTAAACAAGTATGGAGTTGATGCGCTGCGCTACTACCTACTCGCCAAGATTGACCCATTTGAAGACTCTGACTTTACCGCTGAAAAATTTGAAGAAGCATACAAAGCTGACCTACAAAATGGTCTCGGCAACCTAGTCTCGAGAGTCGCGGCAATGGCGGTCGGAGAATCTGGATATCGAAATCACAGCACAAAACTAAGTACAAATGTGTCTCGAGCAATGGATGAATACAGGTTTGATGTGGCAATGAAAGATATCTGGGATCGGATCAAAAAAGCGGACCAGCTAATAAGCGAGCGGAAGGTCTGGGAGCTAAAAGGTGAAGAAAAATCTGCAATACTCCGTGAACTGATCACAGAAATTGCCTCGATCGCAACCGACCTATTGCCACTACTCCCTACGACGGCACAAAAAATCCTTGATAACTACACTAGCCCATCTATCACTAAGATGACTCCACTATTCCCCCGCTTAACATGATAGATACGCATGCTCACCTAACTGATCCCAGATACGTTGCAGATCTCCCTTCGGTGTTAGCGAGAGCTGAGGAATCTGGGGTACAGGTGATGATTAACCCCTCTACCTCGCTAAAGGATGCAAGACAGGTGGATGCGCTTACTAAGCTCTATCCACAGATCTATGGACTAGTTGGACTTTACCCGGGTGAAGCGCGGGATGATAGCTGGGAGAAAGACCTAGAGACGATGTGGAACATGATAGCTGAAAACAAAAAAATCGTTGGGATAGGTGAGATAGGACTGGATGAAACCCCTTTGAAAATTAATCCAGAACTAGAGTATGCAGTTTTTGAGTCGCAGCTAAATCATGCTATAGAGCACGATTATCCAGTCGTCATTCATACGCGTAATACCGAAGATGAGATGTGGGATTTGATGAAGAAGTACCCCAAACTGCCGCGAGGTCACATGCACTGCTTTAGTGGGAGTGTGGAGTGGCTAGAGTATGTTCTATCGCGCGGCTTTTATGTAGGTTTTGATGGAAATATTACCTACAAAAACGCAGAAAACCTGAGAGAGCTAGCCCTGCGTGTCCCCCTTGACCGATTACTACTCGAGACTGATTCCCCCTATCTACCACCGACCGGGCATCGTGGGGAGAGAAATGAACCTGGTAATGTTAGAATAACGGCAGAGTTCTTAGCGACACTTAGAAATGAATCACTAGATACATTAACTCAGATGACTACTCAAAACGCTAGAGCACTATATAAAATAGAGTAAGAGATGAAAAATTTACGCAAATGGGTGCATCGACACCCAATCCGGACTAAGCGTGCACTAGAGATATTGCCGGGGACAGTCTCCTGGTTTTTGATATTATTCCCAGTCTGGGGATCTTTGGTGATCCCCGAAATTGTGGCTTATTACATAATTGCTTTTTCGGTGTACTGGTTCTACCGCTCGATGAGCACGGCGCTACTTGCGGTGCTTGGCTACTTTAAACTTAAATCATACGAAATATATGACTGGATGAGTGATGTAAAAAAACTACCTGAGTGGAAGCGCACACATCACATTATTATTATCCCGACCTACAAAGAGCCGCTAGACACACTCAAGCGTACTTTTGAATACCTAAAAAAACAGACCTATCCCCTCAAGCAAATCCATATTATGGTGTCTTTTGAGGAGCGAGAAGGACAGGATGCACGCGATAAAGCAAAAGCCTTAATATTGACATATGGGAAGTCTTTTGGACATGTCTGGGCGACCCATCACCCAGACCTCCCAGGCGAAGTAAAAGGAAAATCAAGCAATACGAGCTGGGGAGCCAAAGAAGCCAAGCGGATACTGATAGATCAAGAAGGATATGACATAGACCTGGTAACTATTACTAGTGAGGATGCAGATGCACTACTGCCCCCTTCTTATTTTGCGGCTTTGACTTATCAGTTTTTGAGTAGTAGCAATCGCCATACAACTATCTGGCAGGCAATCCTACAGTTTTATAACAACATAGATAAAGTGCCACTCTTTGTCAGAGTCTTTGCCTCTAGTGGCTCGGTGATGCAACTCGCAATTGTTATGAGGCGAGATAGACTAATCAACTTCTCGACTTATACCGCCTCACTCAAAATGATCAATGGGATAGGTTACTGGGATACGGACGTAATCCCGGAGGACTGGAGACTATTCTTTAAAGCATTTTATTCACTACAGGGTAAGGTTAGTGTGGAGCCAGTATTTTTGCCGATTATGGCTGACGCGGCCGAAGCTGAGGGGACCTGGAATACCTACCAAAACCAGTACGAACAAGTAAAGAGGTGGGCGTGGGGAGTGTCTGACACGCCGTATGTGATCTCCCGGTGGATTACGAGTACAGATGTACCTTTTTGGGAGAAGACTATTAGGACGCTACGCGTAATCGAAGACCATTTCCTCTGGCCAGTTAACTGGTTTGCGATCACGATCGGAGCACTACTGCCCCCACTACTTAATGCAGAGTTCTCGCGGACGATTATTGGTAAAACCTTACCCCAAGTAACTTCGGCTATCCTGACAGTTTGTTTGCTCGCCCTGCTGGTCATGATAATCCTCAACTACAAACTTAGACCACACCCGCCAGGCAAGAGGTTCCCAATTTTTGGCTACATCTTTGAGGCGATAGAGTTTGTGACCCTACCTGTTGTTGGATTTTTCTTTACAGCACTCCCAGGAATAGATGCTCACACACGACTAATGCTCGGTAAGTACATTGAATACAAAGTGACTGAGAAAGTATCGCCACTGGACAAGTAATGTTGTACCATGATGGTATGAGGGAAGTCTTAAAAAAGATTATGAAGTTGCATCGCTTTTGTAACAGACGAGAGTGGATCCTGATACTTTTAATCTTGGTCGCTGTTTTTCGACTGCCGACACTCGCTACCCCTAACTTTTATGGTGATGAAGAGATTTATTTTGTGATGGGGCGGGCCTGGAATACGGGTGTCCCACTATATGAGGCGATGTTCGACCACAAGCCACCGCTAATCTATATTGTTGCCGGTATATTCTCGACTGTTGCTTTGTTTAGAGGATTTTTGCTCCTTTCGATGCTCGTTCATACCTATCTTTTTTGGCTACTCTCTAAGAAATTTTGGGGTGAGGAGCACCCGATACTGGCCAAGCTTTCTAGTTTGATATTTGTCGTGCTCTCGACCATCCCGACACTAGAGGGCCACATTGTAAATGCAGAACTACTCATGATGCTGCCGGTTACGGCCTCACTTCTGATGATTTGGGGTAATCGGGCGGACCTGCCTACGCAGGCAGGCACAGGGGTCCGCTTGGCTGCATGGGCGGACACAGGGGTCCGCCCCTACCTTAAATATTTATTGGCCGGTCTCGTGGCTGGGATTGGCTGGCTCTATAAGGTGCCCGTTATGTTTGATGTCCTCGCGATCATGCTATTTATCTTTGTCTTTGCCAAAAATACAGTATGGGGGAGCATTAAGAGCTTCTTTAGTCTCAAGTTTTGGCTGTATGGAATAGGCTTTGCTATGCCACTACTCTTAACATTTGCCTACTACTATCTCAAGGGGCATGGTGAGTCATACCTAGCGACGGTGTTTACGGTAAATCTAGGATATGTGAGTTCGTGGAAGAGCGAGAGTTTTACCACGTTTAATCCATTTAAAAGTGGCCTGGTGGTCAGAGGATTTATCCTCGGGATCTATACCTTAGTACTGTATATGCTACGCAAAAAACTAGATCGCCGATTGGTTTTTGGTGCGCTATGGAGTGGGTTTGCCCTGTTTGGAGCATTACTATCGTACCGACCATACCCACATTATTTGCAGGAAGTAGTACCGGCTGTGAGTCTACTCATCCCGACCTTATTTACGACCGCGAGCCTGTTGGGTTGGATGGTCTGGGCTGTGATAATAACAATCTCGATCCTAACCCAAAAAGATGTCGGTTTTTGGGGGTATGAGAGTAAGCCTTTATATGTAAATTACTGGCATATGATTATGGGCAAGATTACAAAAGAGGAGTATCGAAACAAATTTGATAATGCAGAGCGCAATTATAAGGTCGCCGACTTTATCAAATCTCGCCTTGGTGAAAATGAAAAAATTTATGTTTGGGGGAGCGACCCAACTATTTATAACTTAACCAATACGGTACCGAGCGGTGGCAAGTATATTGTGAGCTTTCATGTACGCGACCTACGTAAACATGATTATGTGATGGAGAACCTCATCAAAAATAAACCTCAGGCTATCGTCGTCCTCCCTGGATCTGATGAGTTTGAAGAGCTGCAAGGACTCATCGCGACTAAATACGTAGAGCTATATAACTATAGTGGTGCCACAGTATATTGGCGCATAGACTAGGAAAAAATACCGTGAGCGAACTCGTCAAACATACATTTAATATCTCCCAGGCTGCGGAAGAACTAGTCCCGAACAAAATTAACCGCAACATGTATCTCGCTGCGATTATCATGGCGATACTACTCATTGGTTTTACAGTGCTATTTTATAGTCGACTACCCGAGCGAATACCAATCCTCTTAACTAAGCCATGGGGAGAGGGAAGACTCGGGCCGAGGATGTTTTTGTATGGTTACGGCGGACTAGTATTAGTAGTCACTTTGCTTAATATCACACTCGGTAAGCTGTGGGGCGGTGGGGGCAGTCTAGTGCCCCGGATACTATCGATTACGGCGGTAATTTTTGCCTTGCTCATGACCCTAGCTTTGTGGGGGATGCTACAATCATTCTTCTTATGATGTGGCAACAGTATGTCTTATTACCATTTGGGTTCTCACTAATAATCTCCTTAGCGATTACCTCGCTCACGATCCTGGCATACAGAGCTCTTGGGATAGTAGATCGATCGAGTAATGTCGATCATCCAAAAAACATCCATGTGACACCAGTCCCCAGGGGTGGAGGGATCCCGATATTTATCACAGTCGCATTTACCATGCTAGTCTTCTTGCCTAGCTCGGTAGACCGAGTGGCAATACTCGCAGGAGCGCTAATACTACTTGTTATGGGGATCCTGGACGATTTATTTAATATCTCCCCATACCTCAGACTAATTGCAGGATTTATGGCTTCGACACTAGTCGTTGTGTATGGTGTGGCTATCGCCTATGTGAGTAACCCCATGGGTGGCGCGCCGATTACCTTTGTCGGGTATGAGTGGCTAGCAACACTAATCTCGATACTCTGGATTACCTGGAGTATGAACTTTGTGAATATGGGGGCAAAAGGGCTCGATGGACAGCTACCGGGAGTGGTAGTGATTGCCGCGATTGTAATGGGGGTAGTCTCGTGGCGGTTTGTACCTGATCCATCTGCACTCGAGAGTGCGTTTATGGCAGCGACTGTGGCCGGTAGTTTTTTGGGATTATTATTTTTTAATGCTTACCCACAAAAAATTATGCCAGGCTGGGGAGCGGGAGCACTGGCGGGATACCTGATTGCTGTCATCTCAATGATGTCGGGAGCCAAGCTCGCAACTGCTCTGATAGTCCTCGGCATCCCTCTAATGGATGTGGTATATGCGATTATCAGGCGTATTAGACGAGGAAAGTCTCCGGTCTGGGGAGATGCGGAGCATCTACACCACAAGCTACTAGCAATAGGTTGGAGCAAGAGAACTGTTGCTTTTACTTACTGGGGTTTTACCGCGTTACTCGGAATAGTGGCACTACAGTTGAATAGCCAGATGAAGATCTATACAATCCTACTCATAGCAATCGTGGTCGGAGGTGTTATTTTATGGATCAACTCAAGCTTGCTCTCAAAGCGACAAGAGTAACGCAGTGGATTAAAAACATTGTGTTATTTGCGCCGATTGTTTTTTCGGGACTCCTTTTTTTGCCGGGTTATTTTGTGACGGTAGTCTGGGCGACGTTTTTGTTTTGTCTTTTGTCATCGGCAATTTATCTCTTTAACGATATCGTGGACGCCCCAAAAGACAGGCTCCACCCCTTTAAAAAGAAGAGGCCAATAGCCTCCGGCGAGCTACCCTTACCGATCGCTGTATTTATGTTTATCACCCTATTAGTAATATCGCTCTGGCTAGGAGCTGTGACCTCGACGTTCTTCTTTGTGACTCAACTAGGTTACTTTATGTTGAACGTCTTATATTCGCTCTGGTGGAAAGCGATCCCGATCGTAGACGTGTTTGTGATAGCTGCTGGCTTTGTACTTAGGGTTTATGCCGGTAGTTTTGTGGTAAATGCACACATGGATGTGTGGTTCCTCCTAACCGTCATCTCGGCATCACTATTCTTGGCGGTGGGTAAGCGTAGGAGCGAGATGACACTTATGGCCGGGCAAGGGGGCAGTAGTAGGAGTAGCTTGATCCATTACACGCCGTCACTCCTAGATGCATATACTTCGATGTTTGCTAATACTACCTGGCTCACTTATGCCCTGTTTACTTTTTTACACCCACCTTTTCAGGCAGAAGGCAAAGTACTCAAGCTCTTATCGCTACTACCTCGAACTTTAGTCGCGGAGAAGTGGCTCATGGCAACAGTACCAATAGTTATCTTTGGGATCATGCGATATATGCAGCTGATCTACGAAAAAAATGAGGGTGAGAGTCCACACAAGGTGCTAATGAGCGATAAAACCCTCCTTGGTACTGTGGTTGTTTGG
Organism: uncultured Pseudomonadales bacterium; assembly: GCA_964610445.1. Lineage (GTDB taxonomy): Bacteria > Patescibacteriota > Microgenomatia > UBA1400 > UBA12108 > GWF. The sequence goes on from CAZSVV010000020.1 coordinate 8,539, forward strand.
GGACTCATGGTACTACTGATGATCTACGGGGTGTAAGTCACCGACTACTTGGTGATCGTTACATATTTGGCAGAGACGTAGCCCACACTACCTTCAAACTCAATTTTGTGCCAGCCTGCACTCGTGGTTTCACCTAGGTATTTGAGGTGTTCGCCGACGCTCGCTCGCCCTAGGCTTTCGCCACTACTACTAGGCTCTTTTCTGACGTTGAGACCCCCGGCCGATACTACATCAGCGGAGTCGCTGACGGTTACGTAGGGCCTGGTTGGAGAGGCTACGGGGGATGGCTTAGCAGTTGATGGTTTGGGGGAAGAGAGAGCAATTGATGCGCTTGCGGCAGGGGTTGCAGGAGCTGCGGGCTCTGGGTTTGGCGATTCTTGCTGAATAGTTAGGTTAATGGGCTCACTCTTGAGTTTGACGCTCACGACTAAGTTAAACCCAGTAGTCGCAATGATTGGGATTTTTTGCTCGGCAAAACCTGGGGTACCGACGATTATTTCGTGGTTACCTGGACTAACCTCGCGCTTGCTCAGTGGAGTAAAACCAGAGGGGACTCCGTCGATTGTGAGGCTACTCGTGTCAGGGTCTGAGACGACCGAGATTGTCGAGAGACCGGTCTTGTCTGGGACGAGGTTAAGGCTATAGCCAAAACTGTCGAGGACAGTCTCGCCAAAAGTGCGAGAGAGGACGGTTGAGGCCGAACTCTCTAGCTCGACTGTGGCCTCATAAGGGGTTAGAGTCGTGTCATCTGGGATCAGTCTGAGAGTATAGGTGCCGGGTGCGATATTTTGATTTTTGAGAGGGGTTTTGCCTAGTTCTTTGTCTGAGAGGTAGACTGTGGCGGGTGCGCTCGTTGAGATCTCGAGACCGGCAGGCTTTTTGACAAAAAGGTTTTTGACTGTGCAGCCTGACAAGATTAAGCTAGAGATAATGACCACAATTAACTTGAGCATATGACTATATGTTACCACGGCAGTTGACCATCATCTTAGGCTCTTGACAACCTAACTCCCCTATTTTATATTCTTATTGGCAGTCTAACCATGAGACTGCTAGATTATCTCAATCATGGTGGAGGGTAAAACATATGACAATAATTAGATGGGACCCAACACGTGCC
>CAZSVV010000020.1:9668-13763 GCA_964610445.1 uncultured Pseudomonadales bacterium
ACTGCGCTGGCCAAACGTCTGGGATGATGACGATTTTATGCCCAGTGCAGCAGACAACCTAGACGTCTATGAGACAAAAGACGAGGTGGTAGTTAAGGCAGCTGTTGCCGGAGTAAACCCAGACAAAGTCGACGTAACCTTTGAAAAAGGAATACTAACGATCACTGGGTCTGAAGAGAGCGAGGAAAAAGAGGATAAAAAGTACTACAGGAAGAGTAGTCGCTCTTACTCCTACCGAGTTGCGGTCCCAGGAAACATAGATCTATCCATTGAGCCAGAAGCCAAGGTTGAGCATGGAGTAATTAGTATCAGCTTTAAAAAAGCTGAAGAGGCTAAGCCCAAGAAGATCGCGGTAAAGAAATAGTGTATAGGTTATAGCGAATAGTAAATAGTCAGAGAGTGAACCCCTGGGAAACCGGGGGTTTGCTGTATAATGAAAAAGTTATTCGGCCGAGTACCAGAGTAGTCAATGGCCAGGTCTGCAAAACCTCGGATTCATGGGTGCAAATCCCATCTCGGCCTCATATTCAGCTTGCCAGCGATTCGGTTTATCAGTATTGTCGGCATGTCAGCTGTTTCGGCTGAATAATCTGACCTGCTGAATTGCTGAAACAACTGATACTAGGCGTTGGCGATATCTATCACTGTCTCGACCAAGCGATTGCTGTAACCCCATTCGTTGTCATACCAGGCAAAAACTTTGACCAAATCCCCTCCGATTACCTGAGTTAGATCTAGGTCGACTATGGCCGACTCACTCCTGCCCACTATGTCAGAAGATACGAGTGGCTCGTCGGTAACGGCCAAGATATTGTGAAACCTGTCCTCGAGGGTAGCCTGGCGTAGAATGTTGTTCACCTCTTCTTTTGTGGTCGTCCTTTTGACGACAAACGTAAAGTCAGTGAGTGACCCAGTGATGGTTGGAACTCTGATTGAGACCCCGTCAAAGAGACCTTTGAGCTCTGGAATGGTCTCGGTCGTGGCAATGGCTGCGCCAGTGCTAGTTGGGACCATGTTCTGGGCAGCTGCCCTGGCACGACGCAAATCCTTGTGTGATGCATCCTGGAGGTTTTGGTCGTCGGTATAGCTATGGATGGTAGTCATGGCGGCTTTGGCTATCCCTAGTCTATCCTGGAGGACCCAGGCAACTGGAGCCACACAGTTGGTGGTACAACTGGCATTATTTAAAACACTGATAGTATTTTTACGATCAGCTTCGACTACCTCTTTCTCGTTAACGCCGATTACGCTAGTGGGGACCCCTCCCCCTTTGGCTGGTGCGGAGAGAACAACCTGCTTGGCGCCTCCTTGGAGGTGCAGGCTAGCCTTTTCTTGAGAAGTAAAGGCGCCCGTACTCTCGATAACCACTTCGACCCCGTATTTTCCCCAAGGGATCTTGGCGGGATCGCGCTGAGCGAAGACTGGGATTTTGTGAGTGGTGCCTAGGATTAAGTGGCCAATTAATGGATCCTCGTCGGTTGCCTCTTTGGATGACTGATACTTTTCGTATGCAATCTCACCATCAAAGCGACCATAAGTGGTGTCGTATTTTAGGAGATGTGCCCAACCCTCGATATCCATAGATCCAGAAGTGTTAATGGCAACTAGATTAATGTCCCCAAGGTGCTTTTGCCACCAGACTCTGGCGGCTAAGCGGCCAATCCGTCCAAAACCATTGATTGCAAATGACTTCATGTATTTAGTATATCCGTAAACTGGTAAATCCGTAAATCGGTATATTCTGATACACTTTGATATATATACTTATTCACCTCTGGTAATTGCTTTATCTACATCTGGACGAGAGTCCTATAATTAGTTGACAAATAGCAACTTTTTGGTAGGATGTGTCACTTAAGCGAGGTTAATTAGCCTCGGTATATGAAAAAACATTGGTCAAGCAAAAACTTGTTAGACTGGCATCGCTTCCGAAGATTGGTTGGAGTGCAGTTTGCTAGTTTAGCACTAGCTGTATCAGTAGTCTCTTATCCTACCCACGCCTTTGACTACCACTTTAACTCTGGCGTTGAGATTATGCCTGGATCAACAGACGCTGTATCTACGTCTACGTATAGTACGTTTGAGTTCCCCTTAACTGATACGCTCGGCATGTCCCAGGGGTTCCATGGCCTCCACCCTGGAGTGGACCTAAGGGCGCCTAGAGGAACTGAGGTGGTAGCAATGACTGAGGGTACTGTGACTCAGGTAGAGAAGGTTTGGGGAGGCTACGGTCACTATGTCCGTATTGCTCACAAAGGCACTCTATCTACACTATATGCTCATTTGGATGAGGTAAGTGTTGTCCCAGGCCAAAAAGTGGCAGGTGGCGACAAGATAGGAACAGTTGGTATGACCGGCTGGACTACAGGGCCTCACCTACATTTAGAGGTTTATCAAAATGATCGAGCAGTTAACCCACTAAGCTATTTCAGCGTAAATTCGAAGTAAGAAATCTGAAATTAGAACTATTTGACGATAGTGCCGATTTTGGCGCCCTCGACAGCTCTCTTGGCGTTACCCTTTTGAAAGAAGTCAAAAACCATAATTGGGAGTTTGTTATCCATGCAGAGTGCAAATGCAGAGGTGTCCATGACCTCGATCCGGTTTTTGAGGGCATCCATAAAGGTTAGCTCTTCATATTTGACTGCATCTGGATACTTGACTGGGTCTTTGTCATAAATACCATCGACTTTGGTGGCCTTCATGATGACGTCGCAGCCTAGTTCTAGACCGCGTAGGGCGGCTCCTGTATCTGTAGTAAAGTAAGGAGCACCTGTGCCGGCCGCGAGGATTAAGACCCTGCCTTTGTCCATGTGGCGGATCGCACGACGTCTGATATAGGGCTCGGCGACAGCAGGCATCTCAAGGCCTGATTGGACTCTGGTATCAACACCTATCTTCTCGAGAGCGTCCTGGATAGCGAGACTGTTCATGACGGTTGCTAGCATGCCCATGTAGTCGGCAGTAGAGCGCTCGATCCCGTTAGCGGCACCAGCGATACCGCGAAAGATATTGCCTGCGCCTATGACCACAATTACTTGACTACCTGTCTCGTGGACACTCTTGATCTCTTGGGCGACTTCTAGGGCAGCCTTGGGGTCGATCCCGTATTCTCTCTCACCGAGGAGGCTCTCGCCGCCGAGTTTGAGTAAGACGCGTTTAAAGTGAGGTTGTTTGGCCATAAAATTATCTCCAAGTATTACTATCAGAAACTAGGATATCACAGCTAAACTATTTAACCAAAAACCTATCTCTAGAAATTCGTCTATATGGCTCTGATGAGTACCAATTAACAAATTCCGACTCGGTATCGATACCAGGATCACTAGTTACGATATATTTACCCTGACTATAGTCAAAAGTAATCTCTATACTGCCAACTGAAAGAGGAAGCTCTGAGTTAAGCTTTTCCATTGCTTTTAGTTCGGTGTAGTACTCTGGTGGTGCGACATCTAGCCTACTGCCTCCCGTTTGCTTGGGCTCTTTGTTTCTAATGACCTGGTATGATCCATATAATACAGCGATGACAACTGCGAATCCGAGTATGATAACTAGTAGTTTTTTCATATAGCCTCCGCGGGTGGGATTACTGCATTGACCACCCAAGTAGTACGCCCACCGTCACAAGTGTTTGAACAGTCAACATCAAATCGCTCTATTGGCATTTCGTAGTTTTCGCCATAGTATGGGTCGTTTAAGATAATACAAGAGCCATCAGGACAGGTCCCCACAGCGAGTGTTTGATGACCAAACCCTTTTTCCCCATTTGGTTGATCGATATTGGAGTTTATCCATACTGGTATCCCATACTTACTATATTCATTTATCTGGTCGAGTATACTAACGACAGATCCTGCGACTGGCATAATTTCGAACCCTTGTTCTTCAAGTATAGGTTTGTGCTGCTCAAACCAACTTGTTCCGCCTGCAGATACACCACCTCGTTGGTCAAGTAGAGCGCTATAGTCTTTGGGACTAATACTCGGGTCAACCATAGACATAATCATTGCTCCAGACATAATCCCGCAACCGACCTCACTCCAATTTGAGCCATCGGGATTAGTAACTCCAGAGTAATTCTTTTGATTAAAGTAT
>CAZSVV010000021.1:0-12594 GCA_964610445.1 uncultured Pseudomonadales bacterium
TTTGCGACTACTGGAGCGTAAAGGGGGAAGATTTTTTCTACTCCTACACTACCACTCGCAATCTTGCGAACAACAAAAGTAGGATCGTCTTTGGCGTGGATAGCAATAACCACACCTTCAAAGATCTGGATACGTGATTTTTCACCTTCTTTAATACTTTGGTGGACACGGATAGTGTCACCTACGTGGAAAGTAATATCTTTGTGGGTTAGTTGATTTGCCATACGAGGTATTTTAACAGAACTATTTGGATTGAGCAATTAAATTATAAAGTTCTTCAAAAACTGAGGCTGTTAAGATTTCATAGTACAGTCGAAATTGACGAGTTTGCTGAAGAATATCCGGTTCATTGTTATTTGGTAATTTCATTAGTTCAGCTGGCTGACCATAGTATGTATAAGCATTACCATGATTTGATGTAATTAGACTATACACAATATCACTCATTCCAAAAAATGGACCAGCTATAGAATGAAAACTTCTAAAGTCTTCATTGTTTTGAAAGTACAATTTAGGAACAGATACTTTTGGGTCGTATGAATAAAGTACAATTTTTCCAGATGTAGTTATTTCGCTCACCGGAAATTGATCAGTTAAATCTTCGACTCTTAGGATTGCCATAGGTTGAGATTGTATCAAATTCAACTTAATCTTCAACTACACCATCTTCGTGAAACAGTAGTCTTGCTTCTTCTGTAACTCTTTGAACCGTTTGTTCGAGGAACAAAATGGCACCTAAAACTATTAACGAACCTAATGTATTTTCGAGTGTTGGTCCGTATTCGGCGAGATGTTTGAGAGCTAGATATCCACCAGTTACACCTAGACCGATCTCTATGCCTCTTAGTACTCTAGAAATAAATCCAGTGTTAGCGTTGCTTTCGAGTTCGTCGTACTCTCTCAATCCTCTCTCATCCTCAAACGACATATATTAACCTTTCTTAGTAGTGGCTGCCTCTAGAAAGGCAGTAAATACTGGATGTGGGGAGAGAGGTCGAGACTTATACTCAGGATGAGCTTGAGTTGCGAGGAAGAAGGGGTGAACGCTCCGAGGGAGCTCGATCATCTCGACAAAGAAATCGTCGGGTGAGGTGCCGGAGATCACTAACCCTGCGTCTTCGAGCTGTTGGCGATAATCATTATTTACCTCGTAGCGGTGACGATGTCGCTCGCTAATAGTAGTAGTCCCGTATATCTGGTGAGCGAGCGATCCATCTTTGAGATGACAATCATATCCCCCTAGGCGCATGCTCACCCCGTTCCCCTTTATCCTCTGATACTTGGGGTCAAATGGGATGTCGTGAACAATAGGATATTGGGTCTCTGGATTGATCTCGGTTGAGCTAGCACCCTCAAGCCCTACTACGTTGCGGGCGTACTCGATGGCTGCGAGCTGGAGTCCGTAGCAAAGTCCTAGGTAAGGGATCTTGTTCTCTCGAGCATAAGTGATCGCCTGGATTTTGCCCTCTGTACCGCGTGCGCCCCAGCCAATCGGAACAATAACGGCATCTACACCTTCGAGCTGCTTAGTCCCCTCTTTTTCGATAATCTCAGAATTAATGCTTTTGATATCGAGCTCGATGCCACTGTGAATGCTGGCATGATCGAGAGCCTCAAAGAGGGCATGATAGCTATCTTTGAGATTGTAGTCACCAGTTTTGAAGTATTTGCCTACAATTGCGAGCTTGATCTTTTTATCTTTTTTGGCGAGTGCTAGTTTAACGAAGTTTTGCCAGGCGGATAAATCGGACTCTTTGTCTGATAGTCCAAGCTTAGCAAGAATCTTACTATCAAAACCCTGTTCATGAAAGTTGAGGGGGACCTGATAGATGCTAGGAAGGTCACGGTTTACGATCACATCTTCGGAGTGCATATTGCAAAACAGGGCCAATCTGTCGCGCCTGCGCTCATCGAGATCTGCCTCTGTGCGGGCTACGAGAAAATCGGGCTGGATACTCATGGCATTTAGCTGTTTGACAGAGAGCTGGGAAGGCTTGGTATTTGGTTCACCGACGTGAGCGGGGGTTGGGAGGTAACTAACGTGGACATGGACTACAGTATCATTTCCCTTTAGCTTCATGATACGGGAGGCTTCGTAGTAGAGGACATTCTGATATTCCCCGGCTGTACCACCGAGCTCAACTAGAACTATCTCGGCCTCATCTTTTTCGGCTGCAGTCTTGATGCGTGAGATTATCTCGTCGGTTACATGAGGAATGGCCTCGATATCTTCGCCACCGTATCCATTCTCCCTTTCGCGATCAATGACTGCTTTGTAGATCTGACCCATGGTCACAAAGTTGTGACTGCCGAGATTGCGACCGAGGAAGCGCTCGTAGTTGCCCAGATCCATATCGGTCTCTGTGCCATCTTCGCAAAGAAAAGCATCGCCGTGCTCGAGAGGATTGATTAGACCAGAGTCGATGTTGAGATAGTTCTCACACTTTACCACTGTGACTCTGTAACCTTTGGCTTGCAGAAGCATGGCGAGAGAGGAAGTTGTAATACCCTTACCAAGAGAGGAAAGCACACCACCAGAAATGAAAATATATTTGGTTGAGAGCGGCATAGGCTATTCTACTATCTTAGGATAGATTTTGGCAATGATGTATTCAGTTACGGACCAAAAATAGCATGTATGGTAGCGTCGAATACCTCGTTTGCAGTAGTATTTGTCGAATACGCAGTACAAGCGCACAAAATCCCTGCACCTATAGGACCGCCAATCAGAAGAACCAGAGCAAACGTGGACAAAGCCCCTTTTGTAATAAGTGTTTCTTCTTGATCTCTTGATGCCATTTCGGATCTCGACAGAGTCATATTGAAATCATAATAACATACTAGTCAAAACTATGATTATCGAATACCTAAATTTTCGACCGCTGTTTCAATTTCGTCTTTTTGTGGAAATGCGTTGGTGGTAACCTGAGTACTTTCTAGTAGTTCATCGCCTGGTGTAAATAAACTAGAAACATTCAGAGTGTTGCTGCCTTCGATATAACTGTGCACCGTTACATTGCCTGCATCGTCTATCTCGACTATCAAACCACCACTGGATCCATCGGTTATAGGAGTTCTAAATATCACCCCTTCTCCAGATCTGTATCCCGTAGGATCTGCCATCCAATAATGCATATGTCTATTGTAGATGCTATCGAGTGGGTTGTTATTAGTAAATGGACTAGATATCGAGATGTATGTAGCGTCAGGACCATAACCATGATTATTATCATCCTCTGCAAAGTATTCTTCTGAAACAGGTTCAAAATTAGGACCGAGATCCGCGTTGTTTACTTCGCAGATAGCCATGTCGATAGCCTGTTCACCAGGCAATAAGTCGTTTATCATCGCGCATTTGTTGATGGGTACTTTTACCAGTTGATCGTTCTTCAGAAAGTATAGAAACGAGTATTTATCTAGTCCTACTGTATTACTCTCATCATCAGGGTGAAACGGAATCGTAAAATAACTCATCTTTTCAGTTTTCTTTACATGTACCGCTGTACCAGTGCCAATATCTGGCATCTCCCCACTGTTACTAGTGCCGAAGAATACTGGATATACCCCTTCTCTAATATTTCGAGGAACTAGTTCTAGGTTATGTTGCATCTCATCCTGACTTGACTCGAACAACCTATTGAGAGCGTCTGCCCGCCTTTGTTCTGCGATACCGCTCGGGTAGGATTCTAAAAGACCTAGTACACCTGCTGCAGCTCCAACTGTAAGTATGGTTCCTTCGACTATAGTTCTAAATAGACTACTTTTCTTTTTTGGTGGTCTAGTTTGTTTTTCTGTCATTGCAGTATGTTTTTATAGGACTTCACTCTGAGGAGTAGAAGTATTTGAACTAAACATGGCATATAGATCTGTGCCGTACTCACCATTACCTACAAATACCGCTTCGCCGCTAATTATCTTTTCGAGTGGCTCACAGTGTTTGCACCCTCCATCCCCTCCGGGACATTTAAATCTTTGTAGTTGCCGAGCTAGCTTGATCTCTTTGCCAACTTTTAGTACGAGATTGTATGAATGATCTAGATCTGGGAGCTTTTTCTCGACTGGCATATCGTCACGTGCAATGTACCAGTAACTAGCTTTTTTGACATCTCTAGTTTGGCAATTGTGGGCGAGGAGGTAGTAGATCGGTAGCTGGAGTGAGTCTACACTCTCCTCCCCTAATCCTGTTTTGAAATCGAGGATACTAACTGAGTCATCTATCTCGTTGTATTCGAGCCAATCTAGCTTGCCGCAGAGCATGAGATTATCTTCTTCGGATAGCCAATACTGTGGGAGATCCATTTTGATTTTGACTGCTTTTTCTTTTAGGGGACCAGGGTGAGCCATGATACGCCTAAGCATCTCTTCCCCGCGACTCTTGTATTTGTCCTCTGTTTCTTGGTCAGCAAAACCACCGAGTTGACCTGAGACTTTTTTCCAGGCTATTTGAAAACGCTCAATGAGTGATATTTCAAACCTTTTTGCTGTTGGGAGGACGGAAAGGGACTCTAGGACTTCGTGGACTGCAGAGCCTAGTGACATACTCGGAGTAACTAGTGTGATTTTGTGTCCAGTACGAGGATCCCTATAGATACTGCTTAGATAGTAGGCACGAGGGCAGTTTTTGAAGTTACTAATACTACTATGTGAGAGCCATACTGCGCTAAATTTGTCTGGCATATGTCTAGTATATCGTAAATAGTATATAGTATATAGCCAGATGAAAAACTTAAAATTAGTTTGGTTTAGTTTTGTAAATAGCCTAGCTTTTCGGATATTGGTCGCTTCGTATCTAGTGGCTATTATCGGCGGCCTAGGACTCTCCTGGTGGGAAGTTACCCAGGCACAAAAAGGTTTGGTCGCGGAGATAGGATCGAGAGAAGCTATAGTCCAAACACTAGATACGCAACTCGAAGATAAGCTCGCAGAGCTCACGGAGTTAAAAAATGATGATCAGATAGTTAAAAATGCTAGTCTCTCGGCCGAAATCGATAATATCGAAAAAACCTATTTAGCTGGCCAGCAGTTATTTGAAGACCGATCGGATCTAGTGATCGCAGGTGGTAAAACTAGTAATGTAGATCTAGCACTAGCAAAATTTTTGGGATTACTTGGTCAGAAGAAATGGAGTGAAGCAGAGGAGCAGAGAACAAAAGTGCGAGCTGAGATAGATAAGGTTATCGCTTTATCGATCCCAAAAGTGACTGCCCCTAGTGCGACTAGTAGTAATACTGCTCCTGGGAGCGGATATAGCCGACAAAAAGTAAGTACTGGACGTGGTGAGTTTGTTATCTCATTAGTCGTCGCACCGGGCGCTCGAGCTGTTGTCGAGACAGCTGGTGACTCGGACTGCGTGGACAACTGCCCGACCAAGAACCTCGCAGAGCATATCGCTGCATCGGGAGGGTTTGCTGGCATAAATGGAGCCTACTTTTGTCCGCCTGATTACCCGAGATGCCAGGGCAAAGTAAATAGTTTTGATACTCTCGCGGTTAATGGCCGGACCAAATCGGTACATAACCGAGCGAACAACGTTTACTCTACTGTCCCACTAGTTGCGATGTACGGGACATCCCTCTCTTTTTATGACCAGACAGTACAATGGGGAGTCGATACGGGGAGTAACGGTGCTATCGCCAACTTCCCCCGGCTACTACGTGATGGCAACTTGGCAACTGGAGATGAAGGGAACAAAGGCACTAGAGGATTTATAGGTACCAAAGATGGGGCGATCGTAATAGGGCATGTGTTTGCGGCGAGTCTACTAGATACCGCCGAAGTATTAAAGACCCTAGGTCTACAGAACGCACTTAACCTAGATGGGGGTGGATCATCGGCTCTCTGGATTGATGGCGGATACAAAGTAGGGCCTGGTCGGGCTCTGCCGACGGCGATAGTATTAACTCGGTAAAAGTACCCAGTTAAAAGTTCGTAAAGTTGATTAATCTCTGGGGAAGTGTCGCAACTCTTTTTTAATTTTATCTGTATCAGGATAGTACTTTTTGACCATGTCCCAAAACCTGACACCATGTCCACGCCATCGTAGATGTGCGAGCTCGTGTACCACCACGTACTCCACTGCCTCAGGACTGGTCTCGACCAACTTGAGGTTAAATGAGATTACCCCATTAGGCGCACAACTACCCCAGTAAGTACGAACATGGGTAAAGCGGAGAGTGCGAGGAGTTAAGGACATGACTGATGAGTAGTGTGTGATGAGCTTTTTTACTAACACTTTCAACTCTTCTTCTGTGCAAAATTTTGTTGGTTCTACCACCATTTTTGCCTGCTCATTTAGCCGCTTCTTTAACCATTTACCCTTACTTTCGACAAATTTATCAATAAGATATTTGGGATATAGATGTGGGGCGCGCACTACTACCTCGCCTCCCCTTTTTACCTGGAGGCTGACCGTACTCCTGAGTGAACGGATGAGAGTATATTCTATGGACATGACAACCAGTATACATTGTGGTATACTATGGGGTATATGCCAGTTGCATTACCTGAACATACCCAAGGATTTCGCGAAGGCCACCAAATCTTAATACAAGCTTCTGAACGTTGGCCTTCGAATGTGTTCGATGTTGTGATTCATCATTATTTTATATCCGAATCTCTAGATACTTCTTTATCATTAGCAAATTCTTTGTTACTTCATGACAGAGCTTTCCATGACCTCATACCTTCCCGAACGCGATAGCGTCCCGAACGTGACCTGCAGAACCCATGAGTGAAGCGTAGGAGATAGTGTAGTCGCCGTAGCGAGTATTGAGACCATCTAGGGCGGTTACCAGCCTTTTCTCTTTGACTTTGTCGATAAATAACCCCTCCTGGTTGTCGTCACGACCGATACCAAAGAGCGTGACTGCCACTTTTTTCACTTTTTTATTTGTCATGCCTAAGGTCAGGCTACTACAGGCAGCAATTAGATCGTGGTCTGACTGAAGTGACGTTTTGAGCTTGTGACCGAGCTTATACGAAGTATGGTCAGAGTAGCGGAGACTGATATGGGTAGCACTGGCACTATAGCCATCCCGGCGCAGTCGCCTGCCAGCCTTACTCACTAACTTGGCCATGATTGGGTACCATTCATCCCTACTCATGGGATGTGGCAGAACATAGGACTGGCCATAGCTACGGGTCTGAAACTCAACATCGTCTACCTCGTATCCCCTCAGGCGTGCGTGCCAGTAGTCCCCGAGCACTGATTCAAAGGCAGATCTTAAAGTCTGGCGACTGGCCTGGTAGAACTGGAGAGGTGTAAAAACCCCCACTTTGTGCAAGCGTGCTTCGTTGCGAGTATTGATACCACAAAAATCCATTAACTCAATTTTGTTATAGACATCAAGAAAGTTGGTACGGTCGATCACGTCAAACCCGTCTGGTTTGTGGAGACCTGAGGCCAGCTTGGCTAGATTTTGGTTGGTACTGATACCAACCGAAACCCGCAAATAGTCGCCAATCTCCCTTTTGATGCGAGATTTGATCTCTCTGACAACCCCTGCCTGATCCGAGTTAGTGGGCAAGGTGAGGACGAATTCGTCAATCGATTTGGCTAAAGGGTAAGGTTCATAATCTGAGAGCAGGGTGGCAAAGCGACGATGGACCTCCCGATATTTTGGTGGATCGGCCTGGCGGGAGAGCAGGATGGGGCAGCGCTCCCTACCCTCGGATAGAGTCATGCCAGTCTTGACCCCCCAGAGCTTAGCCTCGACACTAGGGGCTAGGATACAGCCGTAAGGAGCGTCTGTATGGACGACGGCCACGGGTTTGTAGCGCAATAGTGGGTTGGCCTGCTGCTCGACAGAGGCAAAACAAGAGTTGAGGTCGATGTGCATAGTTCTTGGCTCTGATAAGTTGAAATGTGAACCAAGTAAATCAGGTAAAGCATGATCAGTCGGGGAGACCATCAGAGACCTCCTCTAGTGTCCAGTGGAGCGTGTCGGCATTTAGGTTGAGGCGGAAGAAGAGATCGTCGGCAACAACAGAGAAGATGTGGTGGCGAGTATTGCCATCCTTATATGTATGGCGCAGGCCGACCTGGCTTACTGGATAATCTCTGCCTGACCATTCAATGGAAATCGGGCGAACGCAGGGGTTCGCCCCTACAGAAGTTGATAATATTACTGATATTTTTTCGGATATTCTTTGGATCATATAACCAAATATATACCGAATGGACAGAATAAATCAATAGCTTATAATACACATCTGATATGGATAAAGAACAGATTATTCAATTGGGAATAGAATATTTTGCAGAGCTGCAAAAACTTGCAGAGCAATATCCTGTAATTACTTTGTTAATTCAAGCAGGATTTATGTTAGCTACAGGATATTATGGAGGAAAATTTGTAGGAGGTGCTTTTGGACTTACTGTGAATAATACTATTGGATTAAATGGAAAGCCAGACTCTAAGGCTGCAGTGGAAGTAGGAGAAAGAGTAGGATCTTGGATGGGAATGTTAGCAGTAGCAATAGCAGGAATCGCGATAGCGAGTAGGTAATAAATTATGCATTATCTAGATCTAGTGCCTACATTACTAATTCCCGAGCTAACTAAAGTCTCTATGTTAAGTGCAAATCTTGTTAATACACAAGGAGGAAAATGGGGTGAGGCAAGAGCAGGACTACATGAAAAACCAATTATTCCTCAAGACCTGATTGAATTTGGTATAGTAGCGACAGTTGCATTTATAATTATTCTTCCTGGTTTATTTAAGTTGAACGAAAAAAATAAAAGCTAGCTTACTTGCAGTAAATCTGTAACCGTCTGTTGTAGTGACTTGGTCAAGTTAATCCCGAAAGGTAATTTTAGTTCGCGGTTACTGTGACCATTTTGGAAGATCAGAGTCACCTGGTCATCACCTCTATTCTCCTGCAGGAGTTTATTGAGCTCGAATAGAGTCGCTTTACTGGTCCCCTGAGGAATAATAATAGTGTTGGGATCAGATGGTCGGCTATTCGGCAGGCCTGCCTGCGCAGGCAGGTCAGTAGAGTCGGCAGAATCAGATGAATCAGTAACTGGAGTGATCGAGTCGACGATGAGTGACAATCTATCTTCCCTCTCCTCGACCTTACCTTTGACCATGACCACGCTATTGGGGATGAGCATGCTCTTGACCTCTACATAAGTCTTAGGGAACACTACTGCTTCGATCTCACCACCCTCATCCGCGAGGAGGAGGAACGCCATCTCTTGCTGTTTGGTCTTGGTTACTACTGTCCTTGCAGTTTTGATGATAGCGGCAATGGTTGCTTTGAGACCCTTCTTTTCGTCGATATCGGCGATGTTAGTAGTCCACTCATTCTTAGCTTTTTTGAGGATCTTTTGACTTGGGTGCTCCCGTAGATATATCCCGAGGAGTTCCCGCTCCATCTCCATGAGCTCCCGGCTACTAAACTCGGTCTTGGTGCTCTCCCATTTGTCGACGATACTCACCTCTTCGTCGATTAGGCTATCAAAGAGACCTCCTTGATTACTATTTTTTTCGCTTGTCGTTTTGCCAACTTTTAGCCTGACACGCTCGATCTCGTCGAGAATCACGGCCCGTTTGCCATAGGCGTCAAAGGCGCCGACTTTGATCAAGCTCTCTAAGACTTTTTTATTAACTTTTTGATTATCAACACGCTTAATAAAGTCGGTAAAGCTCTGAAAATCGCCCGCTCCTGTGCGCTCGAGCAAGATGTTGTCGATGGCTGCAGTCCCTACATTTTTAATCGCAGAAAAGCCAAAACGAATCGCCTTTTTATCGAGCGACTTAGCATCTTCGATCACACTAAAGTCGTTCTGACTCTTGTTGATATCGGGAGGCAAAACGATAATCCCCATACTGCGACACTCTTCGAGACAGAGCGCCATCTTGTCTTCCCTCCCTGCTTCGGCAGACATTAGAGCGGTCATATACTCGACCGGGTAGTGCGCCTTGAGGTACGCTGTCTGATAGGCGATCATGGCGTAGCTGGTAGCGTGAGCTTTGTTAAAGCCGTAGCCGGCAAACCGCTCGATAAAGGACCAGACCTTTTCGGCTATATCTTCGGAGTAGCCGTGGACGACTGACTCTTTGAGGAACTTTGTGTGCTCCTTTTTCATGGTCTCGACACTCTTTTTGCCCATAGCGCGCCTTAGGATATCGGCCTCGCCGAGACTGTATCCTGCCATGACGTTAGCGATCTTTAAGACCTGCTCTTGATAGACGGCAATACCATAGGTCTCGCCTAGGATCGGTTTGAGGTCAGGGTGGAGGTACTTAACGCTATCTGGCTCGAGCTTGCCTTTGACAAACTCGGGGATCAGGGCCATAGGACCAGGGCGATAGAGCGCGATCAAAGCGACGATATCTCCAAAGACGTCAGGCTTTAGCTGTTTGGCGAGCCGGCGCATGCCGCCAGACTCCATCTGGAAAATACCTGTTGTTTCACCACGGGACAGTAGTTCAAAGACTTTTTTATCATCGAGCGCGAGGCCGGAAAGGTCGACTCTATGACCCCGTGTCTCCTGGATTAGTTTGACTGCGTTTTGGAGAATGGTTAAGTTGCGAAGACCAAGGAAGTCCATCTTGAGCAGTCCTACCGCATCTGGTTTGACGTTTAGATCTAGCGCGTACATATCGTACTGGGTAGTCACCTTGCCCTCTTTGGTATCTCGTTGGAGTGGGGTGTAGTTGGTGAGAGGCGCATCGGCGATAATGACGGCCGCAGCATGGACACTACTGTGCCTGGCACTGCCCTCGACCCTTTTGGCTAGATCGATTAGTTCTTTGTATTTAGGATTTTTGTAGAGCTCGGTGAGCTCAGCGACGCTCGCAAGGGCTTCGTCGAGACTACTACCCATTGGGATTAGTTTGCTGATCATATCTGGTTCGCTGTATGGCATGCCGAGGACGCGACCAATATCTCTGACTGCCGCCTTGGCTTCCATGGTCCCAAAGGTGATAACCTGTGCCACTTTGTCGTCACCGTATTTTTGAGTCACGTATTCGATGACCCGATCACGACCTACGTCGGCAATATCTACGTCGATATCGGGGGGACTAGGCCGCTGAGGGTTGAGAAATCGCTCAAACTGGAGACCATGGTAGATAGGGTCGACTGAGGTTATCCGGAGGATATAACTCACAATAGCGCCAGCGGCACTACCACGACCTGGGCCGATTCGGATCCCGTTACTCTTAGCCCAGTTGATAAAGTCCTGCACGATCAAAAAGTAACTCGCATATCCTTTGTCACAGATAACCCCTAGCTCGTAGTCGATGCGCTCCTGGATCTCTGACCCGGCTCCCGGATAGCGATCCCCCACCTTCTCCATGACAAGTTGTCTAAGGTAGAGCTCGGGGGTACTACCCTCGGGCACAGGATATTTGGGGTAGATCATTTTGCCGGTTGGGATAATAAGATCGACTTTGTCGACAATCTTACGAGTATTAGTTAGTGCCTCGGGGAGGTCGCTAAAGAGATCACTCATCTCATCTTGGCTTTTAAAGTAGAAGGTTGGGGAGTCGATCATTGTAAAGCGATTTTTGTCATCGAGTGTGGTGCGAGTCTGGATGGCGAGTAGGGCATCCTGGGCTCTAGCATCCTCTTTGCGAACATAGTGGACATCGTTGGTGGCAATGAGAGGGATCCCATACTTACGGGAGAGGACTAGGAGCTGCTCGTTGAGGGGTTTGAGGAGGTTTTCTAACCCATCGTGTCTCTGGAGCTCTATGTAGTAGTCGTCGCCAAAAATACGCAGATATTCTTTGAGGCGCTCTTCGGCCTTTGCTAGCTCGCCCTTGCCTAAGAGCCAAGGGATCTCACCCTGTGGACAGCTGCTGGTCGCAATCAAGCCTTCGTGATATTTTTCTAGAATCTCCCAATCTACTCTGGGTTTGTAATAAAATCCTTCGAGGTGAGCGAGGCTCGCTAGCTTGAGGAGGTTGTGGTAGCCTGTCAGATTTTTGGCGAGTAAGAGCTGATGATGAGTTTTGTGTTCTTTGGTTTTGTCATGGCGACTACCGGTCGTGTAGTACGCCTCCATCCCGATAATTGGCTTGAGACCGTTACTCCGCATCACATTATAAAAGTGGATGGCACCGTACATGACGCCGTGATCGGTGAGCGCAACTGCGTCCATCCCGTAGCTCTTGGCGGCGCTTGCTAAATCCTCATCTTTGCTTAAGCCATCAAGGAGACTGTACTGTGTGTGAACGTGGAGATGGTTAAAGTCCAAAACAGTCATAAGTACCTAGTCCCAAGTTATAAAACTGGAGGCCCGCCTACGTTAAAACTTCGGACGGGTAAACAGTAATTCTAGTTTAGCAGAGTGGTGAAAAGTCGGGTAACTATACCTGCATCAGCTTTGCCGCCAGTTGCTTTCATAACACTACCGACAAAGAACCCTAGTAATCCAGTTTTGCCTGATTTATATTCTTCTACCATCGCAGGATTATCTGAGAGAACTTTTTCAATAATTGGTTTGAGGATGTTTTCATCCGTTATCTTTTCCCCTGCTTTGGCTTTTTTGTTTTTGATGTATTCTTCGGGAGAGATCGTGCTCTCAATTTTTTTATTTACCAGATCATTGGCTGCGATTTTTGTCAGAGCTGGATCTAA
>CAZSVV010000021.1:12606-12936 GCA_964610445.1 uncultured Pseudomonadales bacterium
CCAGAGGAGGAATATCGGGGTCGGGGAAATAACGGTAGTCGGCAGCACCTTCTTTTCGCCTTTGACTTACAGTCCCACGACCATCGCGGTAACCACGAGTCTCCTGAACTGGGATCTCTCCTTTGTCTAAAATCTCACTCTGCCTTTTAAATTCAAAATCGAGTGAGTTGGCAAAGAAGCGGAAAGAGTTGATATTTTTTACTTCGACTTTGTAGTTTGGGAGATTCCCGTCAGGAGATAAAGAGATATTGGCCTCTAATCGCATGCTCCCTTTTTCCATATCGCACGATGAGACACCGGCTGATAGATTATTACAACCACTTAGCCAAA
>CAZSVV010000022.1:0-11483 GCA_964610445.1 uncultured Pseudomonadales bacterium
GGATTGGCATTGGGATCGATAAAGTAGTAGCGGCCGGCAGCGTCGATACGGACATCTATCCGCGCATAATCAGACATTTTTAGGAGCTCAAAGGCTTCTTTGACATAGATCTTTAGCTGAGGGTCCTCGTATTTGTCATAGGTCATATTCAGGTAGTCGTGCCACTTGGTATCAAAAGTCACTACATCATCGCCACTCTGTCCTACTTTGCGTTGTACAGCGTAGACCTTGGTATTGATCCCCTCTAAGACTGATGCTGTAACTTCAATGCCTGCTATAAACTCGTCTACGAGTACTGGCTGCTTGTAAGTTGTGACCAAATCTTTTATTTTGGCTCTGAGCTCCCTTTCGTTAGTACAGATACTATCTGAGCCGACACCTATACTACTGTGCTCGTAATTGAGCTTGGGGAAGAGTGGATAGCGGAGCTCTGGATCTATCATGTCACTGCTACTGCTTACCAACTGATGGGTAGGCACGGGGAGGCCAGCGCTCTGCATGAGCTGGTACATCAAGAACTTGTTACAGCCGAGTGCCCAGCCGAGGGTACCGGCGCCAGTATAAGGGATATGTAAGACTTCGAGTACTCCAGGGATGGATGAACCGAGGGTTGCACTACCCCTAACTGAGTCGATCAGATTGAGAGCCATGTCGGGGTTGTATTTTTGCAGATGGCTCGCCATCTGATCGTCTCCAGGAATAGTGGTTACATCTATGCCCATTTTGGACACGTATTTTGCGACTTCACCGGCGTAGATGTCTGCCCCCTCCTCGCTAAGATACTCTTGTTCGGTCCGAAAATACTCACGTTTAACATCGCTATAGAGAATTGCTACTTTTTTGGGGAGAATTAGCGGATCTTTGGTATTACCACCAGGCTCATCGATAGGAGTCATAAGGTTTTAGTATATAAAGTATTAAAACTTAATCAATACCCCCATTCACGCATAGTGTTTTGTAAGAGTCGCTTAAGCAGAGTTTTGAAGGGCACTCCCCTATTTTTCATGGTCACAGTCATCTCACAGAGCCACTCTGGTGGTCCAAAGTGACAGTTGGCGTTCGCGTCGATTACATAGTATTTACCATTTTTATCCATGCGCAAATCGAGTTTGCCGTAGCTCGCCATTTTGGCGACTTCGAATGCTTTTTTGGCTATCGCGTTAACCATGGGGTCATTATATTTTGCGTATTTGAGATGTTCGGGATTGGTCGACTGATCACCCCAACATAGATCGTAATCCAGGAATTCGTGCCCAGTCTCGTTATTTGGTAAATGGATCTGCCGCTCGATGGTATAGACTTTTTTGTTTAGTGCCTGAAAAATAAAACAAGCAAATTCACGTCCATCTATAAATTCAGAAACTAAGACATCTTGCTCGTATTTGTTGATTAAGTACCGTAATCTCTTTCTTAGCTGCTGCTCGTTCTCTACTACGCTCTCACGAGTGATCTCGACATTACTATGCTCTTCGTTTAATTTGAGAATAAGCGGAAATTTGAGAGTAGGATCGAGTGCTGTATTAACCGAGGTCATGAGCTGAAAAGGTGGTACATCGATACCATGAGACTGCAAGAGTGTATAGACGAGATGTTTGTTACAACCTATCGCAAAACCTAAGATTGAGGCACCAGTATAAGGGATCTCTAGTAGCTCGAGAGTACTGGGGACTGTAGCACCCAAATAGTCATAGCCTTTGACAGTAGTTACTAGATTAATTGCCATGTCAGGTTTTTCTTTTTGGAGATTGCGTGCCATATTGGCGTTACCTGCGATAAAACAACACTCTACACCTAACTTTTTGAGATATGGTTCAAAGTTCATCGCTTCGGCTTTGGATCCTTCGACCGTCCAAAACTGCTCATCAGTATAAAAGTATTCGCGCTTCTCTTCGGTATATAGAATTGCCACTTTTTTTGGCAAAAGTCCACCATTCCTATTATTTTTGGCAATGAGTGGTCGCGTATGAGGCAAATTAAGTAATGGTGTATTCACATTATGAGTTTGGCAATATAATTAAAATATGTCAAATATTTATAGAGCAAAAGGTATCAAAATAGCAGATCAGTACGAAGATGTTGGTCGTTTGTTTAAAAAACAGTTAAATACTACTATCGAAATAGATTATAAAAAAATGCAAATGGTTAAGCGAGTACTCACAAATGTGCGCACAAATAAGAAGTTTAAAATCTTTTATGATTGTTTTTCTGGTTGGGCACGGGGCGCAAAAATTAGCGAAGAGACTGCCATGTATCTGCTCGCCGACAATACTAGTGGGTGCCAAACAGCGATAGTCCGCTATGGTAGTGGCGTCGCACTATTACACACCGAAGAAGATTACTACGACATAGGTGCAAGGATGAGTGGAGCACATACCATCGAGTTTAGAGACAAAAAGCGAAGTCTAAAGTGTCTAACATACAATGATCTTATGCCGGGAGCGGGTCTCTATGGATGGCAAAAGGATATGATTGTGGCGGTTGACTCGCTTTTTTTGAGTGAAGTAGGAGTATATGAGATCGAGCGGCCAATGCTTGCCAATATTATCGCCTGGTTAATATGGTACGAACACCCTGAGAATGCGAGTGCGAGCGAAATAGTAACAAAACTTAAATCACTCGGAACATTGGTGGATGGATACGCGATAAACGTAGTACGACGCGCTCGGAGTAAGATCGAAGGATACAAGCTCACCTTTGCACGCGATGAGTGGGAGATTGAACAGTTGGGCCAAAGAGTTGGTGATAACTTGCGTCAAGTTAATATCGTAGAGCCTGCATACGCGAGACTAAAGAGACCAGTAGCATCCTATCGCCACTCTCCATGGAAAATGGCTCTTGATTACTATGGATTTTTGACAAGGCTCAGGGATATGAAGGCACACATTCTCTCTCATAAAGAAGTCCTCAAGCAAAAATTAAAGCTATCGCAGGTAAAGTCAGTTCACAAAGCTGTTCACCGTCAAATTTTTGGTAAATATAAAAAGCAGTACGTAACTGAGTGGATGGGGGCGATGTGTATAGGACTAATGGATGCTCGAGGACTATCTGTTTCGACCAAACTTAATGACAAAAGACCCATTGAGACTGTAGAATATGTGGATCTGATAACGGGGGATGGATTGCTATAGGTCATACTGACGTGGTAGAATTTCGCCTCTAGACAAATCTTTTGAGAGATTAACTTATGAAAAACGGGTACATTGTCCGTGGATTTCGCCCTCGTGACCCAGGCGAGATCGAACGGATCAACCTCATGTATTACCACCCAGAAGTGGCAAAAGCCAAGGGATATCACACTAAGAACTTTGGTCTAAAACCAGGCGAGAGCCTGCACGAATCTTATGAGCCTATTGATGATTCTAGGCTTTTAGTTAGGCGCCAGCCCAGTGTGTCCTTTGCTGTTGCGGATATGAAGAGCAGGCTCGTTGGCTGGGTCTGGTTTTACCGAGATAAGGTCCACCCTTTGCCAAAAATGATTCAGAGAAAACTGGGGATAAGCGAGCAAAATAGCATAATCTACCAGGTTAGCTACGAAAAACTCCTGAGTACCGGGTGGCCAGAATCACTGCTTTCTGCCCTAGTTTATACCCCTGTTTCCGAACTAGCCAAGGAGCGTAAAGGAGTGATTGTTTCAGGTCTCGAGATGTCAATCGAGCGGCTAGTCAGGCGATATCGTAGGCGATACGTTAGACGTACTAACCTAGTCTTGTATGCGTATGTCCTCCCAGAGAACATTGCATCTCAAAAAGTACTGATTGCTAATGGGTTTAGTAGTGTAGATCGAATGTATAAATATGAGAAGGTTTTACACCAGGTGTGGGTCAGAATTGTATAGTGTTTTTGTAGTATAATAATGCTCTATTAGCCGAGGTGGCGAAATTGGTAGACGCGCACGCTTGAGGTGCGTGTCCTGTAAAAAGGATGGAGGTTCAAGTCCTCTCCTCGGCACACTCAAAATTATGTCACGTAAAGTGACATAATTTTGAATACCTAGAAGTAGAGGTCTCACCGTAGGTGAGAGTCTGCACTTCGAGCAACAATATAAATGCGGGGCCTATAGCTCAGCCTGGTTAGAGCACCTGCCTCTTAAGCAGGGTGTCCTGGGTCCGAATCCCAGTGGGCCCACCTACGCCAAGGCTTCGGCGGGTAAACCCACCTTTAACAAGGCTTCGTCGGGTAAACCCACCAAGTCGTGAGGATCCATAGCTCAGTTGGTAGAGCGCTTCGTTTACATCGAAGATGTCAGAGGTTCGAGTCCTCTTGGATCCACAATAGACCTGATACAATTGAATAAGTTTTTGGTGAAGTAGCCAAGGTGGTCAAGGCACCTGTCTGAAGAACAGGCTATCTCAGTTCGACTCTGAGCTTCACCACACTTCGCATAAATGCTACGCGGTGGCACGGCCACATTTATAGATTTTGCGAAATGCCGCGGGTATGGTGTAGCGGTAGCACAAGAGATTTCCAATCTCTTTGCAGGGGTTCGATCCCCCTTACCCGCTCTTAAATACTGCGGGAAAGTGAGATCTCACCGAGGTTTCCCCTTCGGGGATTAGGCTTAAGCTTTGCTTTTGCCGTCACGACCTCCTTGACCCGCTCTTATTTGATATATTGTGATATAATTAGGAAACTAATTTTCACTGAATTTGGAGAATTATGCACAGCTTTAAAGATATTCGAAACGTGGCAGTGATTGCGCACGTCGACCATGGCAAAACAACGCTAGTTGATGCCATGCTCAAGCAGACTCACACTTTCCGCGATAACTCTGGTGAGATGGCCCAGACTACGATCCTAGATAGTAATACCCTAGAACGTGAACGTGGTATCACAATTCTCGCCAAAAACTGCGCTGTTTTTTATAACGACATCAAAATTAACATTATTGATACTCCCGGGCACGCCGACTTTTCGGGTGAAGTAGAGCGAACCCTCTCGATGGCTGATGGCGCCCTACTAATTGTTGATGCTCAAGAAGGCCCAATGCCCCAGACTCGCTACGTGTTAAAGAAAGCCCTAAAACAGAACCTAAAAATAATTGTTGTTATCAACAAGATAGATAAGCAGTATGCCAGAGTTGATTATGTGATCGGTAAAATCGAATCACTCTTCTTGGAGCTCGCGCACGATGAATCACACCTAGAGTTCCCTGTCCTTTATGCTGTCGGTCGAGATGGTAAAGTCTTTGATACTCTCCCCGAGCAATACAGCTCAGAGCTACCGGGTGATGTTAGACCTCTTATGGATAAAGTAGTGTCTTATTTTGCCTCTCCAGTTACCAATGTCGAGTCTACCTTTAAAATGCTGATTTCGTCGATTGATTACAATCCTCACATGGGCCGCATTGCGATAGGCAAAGTAGCACAGGGCAATATTAAACTTGGCCAATCTATTATTTTGACCAATAGACCAACCAAACCCTACTCAGTGCAAAGACTGCTACTCGCAGATGGGCTGGGAAAAGTAGAAGTAGAGGAGGCACGTACAGGTGATATCGTAGGTATCCCAGGACTGACTGACGTTCAGATAGGTCTCACTGTTTCTGATCCATCTGATACTGTCGCTTATCCGACGCAAGAAATTTCGGAACCAACGCTACACATGACTATGGGAGCTAACACCTCACCAATAGCTGGACGAGAGGGCAAATTTGTCACTAGTCGTCAGATCGAAGAGCGCCTAGAAAAGGAGCTAGAGTCTAATCTCTCTCTCAAAGTAGAAAAGCTAGATAATGGTAAATATAAAGTTTCTGGCCGCGGTGAGCTACACCTCTCAGTATTACTCGAGACTATGCGACGCGAAGGCTACGAGATGGAGGTAGGTAAACCAGAGGTCATTACCAAAAAAGACGAAAATGGGGTAAAGATCGAGCCAGTCGAAGAAGTAAACATTGTGGTTCCAAATGAGTATCAGGGCGTGATTAACCAGGAAATGGGTAAACGCTATGGTGTCATGATCTCGATGGCTCCTATCTCCGATACCGAAGTAGAGTTTGTTTATCGAATCCCAACCCGTAACATCATAGGTCTGCGTACCCTCCTACTAACTCAAACTAAGGGTACGGTCTTATTCTCCTCACAGGTCGATGGGTATGAGCCGGTCGGCAAAGATCTGCCTAAGATCCGCTCAGGAGTGATCGTGGCCTCTCATAGTGGTGAGTCGCTGGCATACGGACTAGCGGCAGCTGAGGAGCGCGGGATCCTATTTGTAGGTCCTGCAGTGCCTGTATATGAGGGAATGATAGTTGGCCAGTCACCAAAAGAGCAGGACGTCCGTATGAACGTATGCAAAGGTAAGCAGCTAACCAACATGCGTAGTAAAGCTAGTGATGGCGTAATACAGCTAACACCTCCGACCATACTCTCACTAGAGCAGTCGATTGATTTTCTAGAAAATGATGAGCTACTAGAGATCACCCCTATATCACTGCGACTACGCAAAAAGAACCTGACTGGTATTGAGAATAACCGCGGTAAGCAGAAGTAGTACTAAGGTATAATAATTTCACGATAGCCGAGGTGGCGAAATGGTAGACGCGCACGTTTCAGGTACGTGTCCCGCAAGGGATGGAGGTTCAAGTCCTCTTCTCGGCACATGATAATTTGTATACCATTTGGTATAAAAATTATCATATTGTAGATATGGACTTGAAAGGCGGAGCCGCGACGGCGGCGAGCCAGGGCTCTGAGAATTTTTCAGCAGAAAAATATCGAAGACCAAGTCCTCTTCTCGGCACTAATCTTAAATCTTTAATCTGCGTTTTTCTTTGGGGAATTTGG
This sequence comes from uncultured Pseudomonadales bacterium, assembly GCA_964610445.1. Taxonomy (GTDB): domain Bacteria; phylum Patescibacteriota; class Microgenomatia; order UBA1400; family UBA12108; genus GWF. The sequence continues at coordinate 6,780 of CAZSVV010000022.1, forward strand.
AGACATAAGCCTGACAAACTAGGTCTACTGCTTGATCTAGACTCAGGTGGTCTGTTGAGATAACTAGGTCATAGTACCATGGGTTATATGGATTTTTGCCAAAGTACTGTCTGATAAAACGATGGCGCTCTGACTCAATCTTTTTGACCCAAGATTCGGCTTCTACTTTTGTTTTTTTATTCTCATATTTGAGTGTATTTTCTATCCGAGTAGGTAAGCTGGCAGTAATTCTGACACTTAGACATTTGTCAGGAGGTAATATGTGATTGGCTCCACGACCAACAATGACCAAGTCTCCTTTTTTGGCAGCATGTGCAATGATTCGCTTTAGGTGATTGATGTAGCGAACGTCTGAGATATAGTTTTTGTTGAAGATACTCTGAAAAGTATCAGAAAGCCAACTCCTACTATGCTCATCGACATTTTTGAATTCATCAACGGGAATGCTTAATTCTTCGGCTAGTTGGTCCATGAGCGCTTCGTCAAGTAACTGCCAACCTAACTTTTTTGCTAGTTTTTTGGCGACAATGCGACCGCCACTACCAGGTTCCCTATTAATGATGATGTCTGGGTGGTATACATTTTTAATTTTGTGTTTTGTTACTCGCTCGGCTATTGATTTTTGAATAGCCTTTTCTACTAAGCGATCCATGAATGGCAACATATATGCTTAGTTTATACCTAATTGTTTATTAGCGGTAGGAATAGTTAGTGTGTAGTGATTGACTGTGCGTCTGGAGGGAATCGAACCCCCATTAACAGTTCCGAAGACTGTAGTCCTATCCATTGAACGACAGACGCATGTATTAAAAGTATTATATCCCAGTTCGCTTGGACTGGAGTATCCGCCGATAACTATTGGCAAAACGATGGGCCTCGTCTCGTAGTTCCTGTAGATGTCGGAAGCCGAGGTTAAAGCGATCTGGTTGGAGATTGCTAAATGTACCACCTTCATTAGGTATGACCAAATGGTCTGGGTGCTTGGCTATACCAATAAAGTAAATTGGAGTAGTTAGCTGATCAAAGAGTGATCTAAGTCTGCGGAGTTGTGGAGCACCACCGTCTATCAAGATCAAATCTGGTCTATCCCAAGTATTATTTTTCAACCGCCTATAGAGCGCTTCGTAGAGGCGATCAAAGTCGTTGTTGGCACGCGGATTTTTTACTTTAAACCGCCTATATTGTCCCCTATCGACTAGCCCACTGGTTGAGACTACCATGCTAACTACACTGTCATGGATACTAGAGTTGCTGGCGTCGTAACATTCGATACGGTTAATAGTTAATGGTTTATGGTATATGGTAGATAGAAGTCCCTGGAGAGCATCTATTTTTTCTGCTGCTGTGTTATAGGAAATGGTAGTGTTTTCCCTAAAGGTGTGGTGCGAGATAAATCGTGTAAACCGCTCGATCCTAGTCCGCAACTTGAGCGCTGTTTCGTAGTCCTCTAAGTCTGAGGCAGCTCTTAGATCAATCGTTAAATCCTTGATTACAGGATCTATTTTGCCAGAGAGTATCTTGATTACTTGAAAAATTTGTTTGCGATACTTTTTAGTTAATAGTTTATGGTTAATAGTTGATGGCTTGGTAATCTCTGCTGGGCAGGGATCGCACAGTCCGATCTTGCTATAGAAACATTTGTGTTTGCCTATACTTTTGGTCATACAAAATGGGATTAGCCGCCGAATTGCCCGTAATACCTCCTCGGCGATATTGGTATTGGGGAATGGGCCAAAGAGTTTGGTTTTGGAGTTTTGTTTTGTCGACTTTAGCTCATGTGCGCGGGCAAAGCGAGGTCTAGGATACGGATCATTAGTATCTATTACTATATATAGATACGTCTTATCGTCTTTCCAGATACGGTTATATGGTGGCATGTGCTCACGGATGAGTGATGCCTCAAGCAGTAGTGCCAAAAACTCTGAGTCTACCTCGGTGTACCTTATCTCGGTCGCCCCACCCACTATAGCCCGCTCTTTTTCATCTAGCTTGGCATTTTGGGCGTGACCGGCGAGCCTAGCCTTTAGATTGATTGCCTTTCCTATATATAGTAATTTGTCTTTTGCCCAGTATTGATAGACCCCGCAAGTGGAAGGAGCATCTCTGTAGTCGGTGATAGTTTGCCAAGATAGTTGACGCATACGATAGAATTATCTCATATGGCACCTTCTGCAGAAAACGTTTACCATTCACCAGTTAGCTTATTTAGTGATGTTAATTACAATTCAGGAACTGGTAAACTAGAAATATCAGCTGATAAAAACCCAGCGATTGATAATGGCGATATACTCAATAATGTTAGGGCTGATGAGTTTGGTATAGTCAGTGTGGATGGAGAAATTGTTGATGTAATTGCTAAAGCAGAGGGCTTGGTTGTCGAATTAGTTTAAATATTTTTTCAAATACTTGGCAGTGTAACTTTCTTTTACTTTTAAGATATCTTCTGTCGGTCCCTGGAAGAGGATATTGCCTCCGCCCATGCCACCCTCGGGACCTAGGTCTACAAGGTAGCTACAGTTTTTGATGACATCCATGTTGTGCTCGATCACGACGACTGTGTTACCTTTATCAACTAATCTCTTGAGAGTGACGAGTAGTTTTTTGATGTCGTCAAAATGCAGCCCAGTTGTTGGCTCATCTAATATATAGAGAGTGTTGTTCCCCTCCCGTTTGCCTAGCTCAGAAGCTAGTTTGATACGCTGAGCTTCACCGCCTGAGAGTGTAGGGCTACCCTGACCGATCTTTAGATAACCTAGACCAACGTCACTGAGGAGCTGGAGTTTTTTGTAAATCTTGGGATAGTTTTTGAAGAAACTAACCCCGTCTTCGATCGTCATATTGAGGATGTCAAAAATGGTCATGCCTTTATATTTGCACTCTAGGGTCTCGTGGTTATACCTCCGACCCTCACAGACATCACAGGTCACATAGACATCGGGGAGGAAGTTCATCTCTATCTTGATTACTCCCCCACCCTGACATTTTTCACAACGACCGCCTTTGATGTTAAACGAGAATCGTCCTTTATCAAAACCACGCAGTTTGGCTTCTTGGGTGCTTGCAAATAGAGTACGGATATCGTCAAAGAAGCCGACGTAGGTCGCTGGGTTACTCCGGGGGGTACGGCCGATTGGTCCCTGATCGACCATGTAGACACTCTTGAGATAGTGATACCCGTCGAGTCGATCGTAAGTACCCATCTCGTCGCTCCAAGTCCCGTCGAGATAGTAGCGAAGTGTTGGATAGAGAGTCTCAGTGATTAGCGTGCTTTTGCCACTACCAGATACGCCGGTGATCCCAATAAAGTTGCCGAGTGGGAGGTTGAGAGTGACATTTTTGAGGTTATGAGATCTCGCACCCTTAAGACTTAGAGTCCCTCCACTAGTTTTGAGAGCATTGATCTCGGAGGGAATTGATTTGACTCCCGACAAATACTGGCCAGTTAAAGAGTTTTCGTTTTCTTGGATCGCATCAAGAGTCCCCTCTGCGGTTACATGACCACCGTGAATACCAGCCTGAGGACCGAGCTCGACCAGATAGTCTGCCGCGCGGATAGTCTCTTCGTCGTGCTCAACAACAATCAAAGTATTTCCTAGATCGACTAGGTGTCTAAGGCTCGCGATCAATGCATCGACGTCCCGACTATGCAAGCCGATACTGGGCTCGTCTAGGACGTAGAGGACACCGGTTAGTCCAGTCCCGATCTGACTAGCTAGTCTGATCCGCTGCTGCTCACCACCACTGAGAGTTTTACTTTTGCGGGCGAGATCCAAGTATCCTAGTCCGACATTGTCGAGGAAACTGAGGCGACTAGTGACTTCTTTGATAATCGAGGTAGCGATAGTCGTCTCATACTGGTTTAGGACTTCGGTGATGTGACGCTCAAAGTAACGTCTAAGATCAGTGACACTCTGGTTGGTCATCTCGATAATATTTAGGTTATCGATAGTGATAGCTAAGACCTCTTTCTTTAGTTTGAGCCCCTGGCATTCTGGACAGAGCTCGCTCCGCATATACTGGCCGAGATCAAGACGTGACCACTCGCTTGTGGTTTCGTGATATTTTGACTCTAGCCGCGGGATGATTCCGTTCCAGACTTCTTTGATACTCGTGACTTTGCCTTTCATGTTATGGCCGACCACCTCGTATTCTTTGTCATTTCCGTAGAGGAGGATAGTCAGATCACGTTCGGATAACTCGCCGAGCGGGGTTGTGAGACTGACCCCCTCTTCGGTTGCCATAGTGGCAACGAGCCGGGTATACCAAGTCTCCGCGAGCATGAGGCGGTTGAGAGGCAGGATGCCACCCTGGTTGTAGCTCAACTTTTTGTTAATCATCCGCTGCGGATCGATCTTTTCGATTACCCCTAGTCCCTTGCAGGTTGCACAGGCACCAAGCGGTGAGTTAAAGGAGAACATCCTAGGCTCGATCTCTGGGAGTGAGTGACCACAGAGGGGACAAGCATAGTTTTCGCTATATAGAGTCTCGTCATTGTCTGACTTTAGGATTGCGAGGCCTACTGAGAGCTGGAGTGCGAGCTGAAAACTAGTGGTTAAGCGACTCTTTAGGTTGCTGAGATATACCTGATCTTTTAGATCTTTGTGAGTGATCGAGACTGTGTCAATGATTGCTGAGATAGTGTGAGGATTGGCTTTGAGGAGGTTAATATCATCACTTAGCGAATATTTTTTGCCATCAATGAGT
>CAZSVV010000023.1:0-2413 GCA_964610445.1 uncultured Pseudomonadales bacterium
ATGAGAGGAGAGGACACTTGAAATCGGTTGAATGAACCTCTAGGAGGAGTGCGGTGCTAATCGCGGCTAGGGCGTTACTGACGTTATATAAGCCAGTCATTGGTAGCTTATAGACTGTGCGGCCGAGCCTAAAGCTTATTGAGTCAACTGACTCAACTACATCCTCAGCTCTCAACTGAGAGTCGGTTATTAGCGAGTAGGTAGAGAACAAAGTCTTAGGTAATGATGCGTTGATAACCGGGAAATCTGGTTGATCTTTGTTGATAACAGCGTGGGTAGCACCCTTAAAAAGCCGGAGCTTGGCACTACGATACTTTTCGTAGCTGCCATGGTAATCGAGGTGCTCGTGAGTAATATTGGTCAACACTGCAATTGAGGGCTTGATGGGATAAAAACGGAATTGGTCTAGACCGTGACTAGTAACCTCCAAAACAACGTAGCGGATTTTTTGAGAGCGAATACGCCTTAGCAACCTTTGGAGCATAAACGGATCTGGGGTAGTGACGTGAAATCCGGTATCGAGACTCTTTTTGCCGATCTTAGCTTCGACTGTGCTGATCATGGCCACTTTGCGACGGGCGCTCTTGAGAATATGGTAGATCAAACTAGTGGTAGTGGTCTTGCCATCGGTACCAGTCACTGCGATTATTTCGAGACCAGAACTAGGATTACCGTACATGCGCGAAGCGAGGATTGCGATTGGTAGATGGTAGAGATAGTTGACCAGATACTGCGGAAAAAGAGGGCGGAGCCTCCTGAGTAACATGATGAACATTCTTCTTATTTTTTGCATATTAGCTTAAGTATTTTAGCACCCCGCCTACTGATCTGGGGCAATGTTGTAGTGCAAGAGCAATCTCTTGGCTATCGCAAACCAAAGAGGGGCCGCAGTTTCGCTACCCCACTGCGAGGTTTTTGGCTCTTTTAATTTGACTAACATTACAAAACGAGGGTTTTCGGCAGGGGCAAAACCTACAAAACTAGCGATAGTTTTTTCGGCATCGTAGTGGCCATCGACGGCGATCTGGGCAGTGCCAGTCTTGCCTGCCATGGTATATCCTTTTGGCTTGGCCCATTTGGCCTCACCATACTCGACAGCTTTGATCATGAGATTGGTTGTCCTTTTGGCTGCATCTTCGGAGATTACAGTCCGGACGACTTTGGGCAAAATAGGCAGATTCTCTTCGCCGAGCACCGTATCGACTACATGAGGCTCCATAAGCTTGCCTCCATTTGCAATCGCTCCTACTGCTCTAACCATCTGGATACTAGTAACGGCGATACCTTGACCAAAAGAGCTGGTCGCATAATCGACTTCACCCCATTTTTTGCGCAGAGGTGAGGCCACTTCTTCTTGTAGATCGATCCCTGTTTTTTCGCCAAACCCAAAGTTTTTTATATAGTCCACTAGTTTTTCGCCACCGAGCCTGCGTTGCATCCAGACCATGCCTGTATTGTCTGAGTGCGTAATAATGTCTTCGGGAGTCGCTCCGTCTCGATACTCGCCATTCCAGGTCTTGATACTATATTTATCGATCTGAACAGGTCCTGCACAGATATCGCATTTGTCATCTTCTTTGATGACACCCTCGTTTAGGGCTGCAGCGGCGACTAGGACTTTAAAAGTACTACCTGGCTCGTAAGTATTTGCGATACTAGGATTTTTATAAAGTGCACTGTCATAGAGGTAAAAGCGAGATGGGTCATAGGTCGGGAGTGCAGCCATGGCCAAGATGCCACCAGTATTTGGATCCATTACGACTACCTCCCCACTACTAGCTCCGTAACGCTCGATCGCCTTCTGAAGCTCTGATACTACCGCATACTGAACCCCGCGACCGAGATGGAGCTTGAGAGAGCGACCAGGCCTCCCCTGAAGTAGTTCCCAGGTGCCAGTAATTAGTGGGTTACCGAGAGCATCCTTCTCCTGAGCTTCGACACGGGAGCGGCTAGTTAGCTCTCGATCATAGTAGCCTTCGAGACCAAAATATCCTAGCGGCTCGCCACTATCATCTCGACCGACAAAACCAGTGACATGAGCAGAGAGACTAGCTTCGGGGTAGGCGCGAGTAAAATCCTGGTCAAAAGTCAGGCCAGTAATACCAGACTCATGGATCTTTGATTTAACTGACTCACTAATGTTTTGGGCCAGCGTAACATAGCCATCACTCCTAGATAACCTAGCACTCATGGTCGCCCGAGCGGCTTCTTTGAGCTCTGTTAAATATAGTGGGGCACGGAGAGAGTCGGTCGCAATAACTGGATCGGTGATCTCATACTCTAATTGAGGAGCTAGGAGGTCTGGTAAGGTTCTAGATTCACCCGTAAATCCAGGGAGATATACCCCCAGATTGTAGACTGGTCGATTGATAACGAGAGCTGCCTCGTCTGCTGTCACGATCTCGCCGCGCTT
>CAZSVV010000023.1:2423-11257 GCA_964610445.1 uncultured Pseudomonadales bacterium
CGATATCTCGATCACTGTATTGTTTCCTCGCTTCGGCTCTGAGCTCTGTCCCACGGATGAGCTGCCAATAAGCCAGCCTGATGGTAATGGCTGCTAGTGTGAGAATGATAATGAGAAAGAAAACCTGAATCCGTGGTCGCATACCATACTAGTATAAAGTTAATAGTTAATAGTTGATAGTTAGTAGCTGGTAGCTCAGCGCAATGCGACTGTACTGGTGGATAAGCTGACTATCTGAGGGCTTTCGACAAAACCTCTGGCTTGGGCTAGTGCTTCGATGTGACTGAGGGATCCTAGTGCAGCTATTTGCTGCTTAAGCACAATATTTTGTTCGCTTAAAGATGCTATTTCTCCGTTTATGGATTTGACTGTGACAGACTCGTCAACGCCAGCGTTGGCAACTACTACATTACCGATCACTAACATAAAAATGATGACTGAGAGGAGTTTGACTAATTTCATGACTTCCTCCCATACCTAAGTTTGGCACTACGACAGCGCTTGTTGTCATATTGCTCATCTAGAGTTGGAGTGATTGGACCACCTTGGTCGCTCACATCAGAGAGTGAGGCAAAGAACGACTTTACTATCTCTTCTTCGAGGCTATGAAATGAGATCACAGCGAGTACTCCCTCCGATGTGAGGCGGCTCCAGGCCGAGGGCAGTGCGGCCTTGAGCTCCTCACGTTCGGTGTTTACCGCCATACGCAAAGCCTGAAAGACCTTGGTGGCGGGATGAAGATGACTTTTGCTACGAGTAACATTGCGAGCTACTAGACTCGCTAACTCGGCCGTTGATTCGATTGGTTTGACGCGGCGAGCTTCGATAATTGCGGCGACTATTTTTTTGGCGGCATATTCTTCGCCGAGAGTTGAGAAGAGCGCGATTAGCTCGCTTTTACCTAGTCCGTTTATTAGATCTTTTGCGGTAACAGCTAGGTCTTTGTTCATCCGCATATCAAGTGGTGCGTCATGACGAAACGAGAATCCACGCTCTGGTGTATCTAACTGATAAGAGCTAACACCGAGATCCATCAAAACGCCGTTAAATTTTGTGTCACCAAGTCTGTCACTATTTAGAGCCGATGCAAAAGAACTGTGAATGGCAGTAAAGTTGGCGTTTAAGCCAGCTTCAGTAATGCGAGTCTGCGCCAGCTCGAGAATGTCAGCATCCTGATCGATCCCAATCACGGTTGCACCGGCTTTTAGTAGCTCTAGCGTGTGACCGCCGTAACCGAGAGTGGCATCAAGATAGGTTTTGCCAGGCATGGGGTCTAAGATCTGAGTAACCTCTTTGAGTAAAACTGGAGTGTGTAAGAGCTTGTTGTCCATAATTAGATCCCAAGATCTGATAAAGTATTTTCTAGTTCACCAGTTTGTGAAGTTAGACCGTCGACATATGCGTGGTAGCGGTCTTTGTCCCAGATTTCGACTCTAGTTAGGGCGCCGGCAAAAACAACATCTTTTTTGAGGCCAGCGAGCTCTATGATATTCCCTGAAAGCTTGGTCCTCCCTAGTTTGTCTAGTTCGACTGGCGAAGCGTTATAGGTAAGTAATCTTAAAAAATCTCGTGCCGCTTTGTTGGTTAGGGGTAATGCAGATAGTTTGTCTGATAGCTTGCTCCAACTGTCTGCAGTAAAAAGAAAGAGACAGCCATCGAGACCGTAGGTAATGACTGAGCCAGGGGTGAGTTCGGTACGAAATGACTTGGGGACTGAGATCCTATTTTGATCTTCGAGAGTGTGGTAGTAAGTTCCAACAAACATATAAGACCTTTTTCCTGTTTATTCCTATGTATAAATATACGATATGTTTGATATAGTTGTCAACTATTTAGTACTAGGAAATAGTGGTTTGATATAAAAACCGAACAGTACCCGAATTGTGAGTTATGGGACTAGAGTCATGATATAATCATTCGAATGAATCCAAGAGCTTTGGAGCTACTCAACCAAATAAGGTTCGAAAAAAAGGCGTACTCTATAGACTTAATGATGCCTACTGCTCAAATATTAACTTTGATAAGTGCTGGAGTAAAAAACCTAGTTTTGTGTGATGCTGGAAGACACTGGAGTGTTGGTGTGGTAGATGAATTAGTAAAAATACATAAAATACCTGCGGTAGTTTTGTTGGGTGGTTTGTCCTTAATTAACGATCACTTTGATTTAAAAGTTGGGGATCATTATCTTAAGTTAAAAACCTTCTTACCACGATTTTCCCATATCAGTGCTAGTCATTCTCTTACTCATTGTTCAGATACCTATCCGAGTGCAACGGATTTTTTAGTTGGAAAATGTAATGATTTTTCTGGTTATACATCACACAAGGACGCAATCGTAGGTATCGCGATGCATAGTATGCCGCTAAACTCAAAACATATAGATTAGATATATCTTACTCGCCGACGGCCAAGAAAGCTTTTTGTGTGGAAGTAGTGGTTAGACTATCTTCCCCTAGTTTTGTTGTTAGCTTGGTCCAGGTCTTGCCGTCCCAGCCATAAATCGCAGGGTTAGTATGCTCGCCTGCTGGGAGCTTGATCTCGACAGATGTTACGCTCTTTGGCTCGACAGCGTAAGCAATAGAGTAAGGACCTGCCAAGACTTTTGCATTTTCAGGTAAACCAACTTTAGTGTAACCAAATGTTTTCATGGTTAGAGCACGTGTACCCTCTTTGAGCGCAGTTTTAGGGAGAGTGACCACAAACCGACCATCGGTCGAGAGGAGGGTCGGGTCTGCTGGATCAAACTTGAGATAGCTAAAGCTCTCTTTGAGTCGAGTAGTACCATAGGTCACTGTCACTGTACCTCCAGATACTCCCTCGTGATAGGTCACCTTGCCACCAGCGGATTTGCTACCTAATAAGAGACTCTTGATGACGGGTTGTTTTTCATTTTCTAGATCCAGTCTTCCAAACACTCCTTCTTGGACTTCGACTGTCTGATAGACCAGCTCGTACTCTAACTCACCCTCGGTCGGTGCTCCTGAGACATATAGGTCGAGACTACGACCACTCTCGTCAGGTGAGAGTGTGATAAAGGGTCGCTCTGACTGAGGTATCGTGTTAATCGGGAGATCTAGCTCTTCTTCGACTATCTGCTCATTAGCTACTTTGTCTTTTTTGTTAAAGATTAAGAATCCTGCAATAATAGCGATTATTAGTCCGACAATGGTCGCAACAAGTGGTTTGTTCATAGTAACTTCTCCAGGTGGGCAGATAATGATTCGATTGGTATACGCAATTGTTCAGTAGTATCGCGGTCTCTCACTGTCACTGTCCCATCTTCGAGGGTTTGGTAATCGACGGTTACACAGTATGGAGTACCCATCTCATCTTGGTAGTAGTAGCGTTTACCGATATTGCCACGATCATCCCAGGCGACTCTAAACTTAGAAGCAAGGGTATCAAAGACACCGCGAGCCTTCTCGACTACTGTCTCGTTGTTCTTAACTAGGGGAAAGACTGCGACTGTGTAAGGAGCGAGTTTGGGTGAGAGCTTGAGGACTACTCGATTGTTCTCAGTGTCGTTCCAGTAAGCGTCACACAAAACCATGAGGACTATGCGATCTATACCAACTGCTGGCTCGATGACGTGAGGTACTAGCTTGGTGTTAGAAGAAGGATCTAGGTAGCTTAGATCTTTGCCGCTAAATTTGATGTGCTGGTTAAGATCATAGTCGGTACGGTAGGCTAGTCCCCAGAGCTCTTTAAAGCCAAAGGGGTAGTTATACTCTAGATCTACTGTCCGCTTGCTATAAAAACTGCGCTCTTTATCATCGTGCTCCCTAGTCCGTAGGTTCTCACTATTTATTCCGAGAGTATCTGTGACAAATTTCTTCATTGCCGTTAGCCAGGACTCAAATAGTTCTTCCCAGTTAGTATTCTCTGGATTAAAGAAGTACTCGATCTCACCTTGCTCAAACTCGACGGTGCGGAAGATTGCCTGGCCCTTGGTGATCTCGTTACGAAAACTCTTACCCATTTGGCCTACCCCAAAAGGTAGTCTGACACGAGTACTGTCTGTAATGTTTTTGAAGTTAGTAAAGATACCCTGAGCAGTCTCTCCACGTAGATAGGCGAGGTCGGCAGTCTCTGCCAGGATACCTAGATGAACAGGGAAAAGGAGGTTAAAGCTACGGGCATCGGTTAGTTCTAGTCCACCGCAAGTAGGACATTTGATCTTGTTGTCTTTGATTAGCTGAGAGAGCTCTGCCATACTCTTGCCCTCGACTTTGATCTCGCTCCCCTTCTTTTCAAAATGACCCTCGATTAGATGATCGGCTCTGGTTCGGCTGTGGCAGGTCTTACAATCGACCATGGCGTCAGCAAAGCTAGCTACGTGACCAGACGCTTCCCAGACTTTACTACTACTAATAACAGCTGAGTCGAGACCAACCATATCGGAGCGGCGGGTGATAAAGGTTTCCCACCAGAGATCTTTGATCTTCTTTTTGAGCTCAGCACCTAAGGGGCCGTAGTCCCAGGTGTTAGCTAGGCCACCATAGATGTCGGAACCAGGGTAAAAGAAGCCGCGCCTTTTGGCGAGACTAACGATGTCATTTAAAGATACAGTCATGTGAATAGTTTAGCACAAGAAAAATACTTCACAGAATTTGCGTAGCCCTAAGCGGGTGGGTGAGCAAACTCTCTATGTATGCGTCGAGATCGGCAGGATCTGGGTCAAACCCGAGCTCTGTAAGGAGCCTCTTTTTAAATCTAGTCATATAGTCTGGTGTCTCAAAACGGGAGAGATGGGTTAGAGCAGTCAAAAGTAGGTTGTAGACCTCTGGATGTGGATCCCCTTCGGGGGTTAATTTGTCGATTAGTTCGCCGATCTGGAAGAGGCGAGAAATGTTACTAAGATTAGTTTTGCTATCTTGATGCGTGTGGAGGAGCTCGACCTGCGTGAGAGTCTTGCGGTCGTTTTTCTCGTATATTTCGCAGGCAATGTGAGTAAAAAGATCTAGGCTCGCGAGGCGCTTGGATTTGAGGCTCCGGACACTGCGGGCATAGACATCGATCTTGCCTGACTCTAAGGTATAAAGAGTCAAAAATCGATCGGCATCACGGATATTGCGACGATTAATGATAATGGCGTGATATTTGAGATACTTCATTTTTTCGGACAACCAGAAAACTCGGATAGTCGGACTTTCGGATAATCAGATCGTCAGAATTTATCTGGTTATAGTGATTTCTTGGTCTGAGTCGACTGTCACCACCTTGGCTTTGGCGCCACTCACAGTGATGGTGTGTTTGACTGGGTCAGTACCTGGCTGGTTCTGGATTAACATTTTGTAATCATTCCCTTTGATGGTCCCTGGGGGAATTGTATATTCGACTTCTAGTTTTTTGACTGATTGTGGAGCTAGGGTAAAGAAGCCCTCTAGAACGGTATAACCTAGATCCTCACTAGTCGCCATATCGGCTTCAAAACCACGGCCACCTTTGAGGACGCTACCCTTGGGAACATAGAGCCTAGTCCAGCTCCTGAGTAATCCATTAAGACAGAGTTGACCTGCTTCGAGATTACAGTTGTCTCCTTTGCGAGGATTTTTGTAGGTTAGAGTCAATTTTTTGGTCGCACTACCGTCTTCATTTAGTGCAATCTCTTGCGTAACCTCGGATTCGACAAAGAGGTTGCTCTTGGCACCTGCAAAGTTGCTGTCGTTAATGTGGAGGTAGTCCCCTTCGGTATATGAAGTCAGCCTACCTGCAGCACCTAGTGCCTCGGCTGCGAGCTGCTTGTTTTCGTCTTTAAAGTACATAAGGAGATGCTTTTGCTCGATACTCTCGGTAAAGATATTAAAGAACTCAGCCCATTTGGCCTTAGGACTACCCATCATATTGGCGAGCATACTGTTCATCAGCGGCCCTAGGATACTCTTTCGACCCTCTCTAATCTCGTAGGTAGGCTTGGTAATAATATTCTCGAGTTCGTAGATGACCTGTGGACAGTCGCAGCGTGGATCATTTTCGGCGCTAAATTTGCCACCGTAACCAGATACTCCGATAGGACCTAAGACTTTGAGAATGCGTACTGGAACCTCAGTATCGATAGCAATAATGGCATCGTATTCGGGGGCTACAGAGCTCTCGCGCATGTAGGTAGCAAAGGTGTCCATACTTACTTTGAAATCTGGCGAGAGGTTCATGTCTCTCAAGTTCCAGTTGTAAACCAAGGGGAGGTATTTTTTGATAGGATCTGGGGCTGGGACTTTCTTTTTAAAACCGTTATCGAGGGTATAGATATCTTCGGAGATGCCTGGCTCAATCTTGCCTTTGGTAATCGTGAGTGTGGCATAGGCAGTCAAGAATCCACCAGTCGCTCTGAGTTCTGCATCGTTTTGGAAGAGGAGTAGATATTTGCGTGGATCGGGATTACCCAGGAGATCTGGCAGGAGTTTGATAATGGGCTGAAAATTGCTCAGTGAGCCAGCGAGTCCTGAGACTGTAGCCTTAGCTTGAGTTATATTTTCTCTCACATTCATCCCATTGATTGTTTTGGGATAGCGGTTCTCGTCAATCTGAGAGATAGCCTCGTCTACCTGCTTTAGCTTGGCACTAATGTTATCCATTTCGGGAGCTAATTTTTCGACTGTTTCGGCGACAAAGATGATGCGATCTTCGGCAGTTGCGATCGCTGGGTCAGACGAAATAGCGCCCGTAAAACCCATGAGCTCAGCATAGGGCTCGATTGCACGGACTACGAGCTCGGCCACCTCTACGCCCAGTGTACCGGCCGTAAAGACTCTATCACCGTCTTTGAGATAGGCCCCTAGTAGGGGGATACCCATAAGAGGTCTGACTGATTGATAGCTCTGGTTAGCCACAGCGAGAGCATTTTTGGTATTTTCGATTTCGACTTTTGCAGTCTTTAGATCTCGCGCCTGAAAAGCGGCAGCGGCACTACGACCATGCGATTCGACTGCACCCACTTTTGAGTAGGTATTAAATGCGACATATCCGAGATAGCCGAATAGAGAAGTAAGCGCTAAGATGAGAGTTATTAAGATTATGAACCAGGGTCGCTTGAAGATTGGTTTCTTGTTTGATTTTTTGGGTTCGACGAGGCTGCCCACCGCTTCTGTTTTAAATTTATCAAATTGAGATTCGGTCGTCACAGGCTCTGTTTTTACCACTTCGAGATCATTGCTTGGGGTGTCTTTAAGAGTATTGATAGATCCGTCCATAAACTCATCCTTTTAACGTATTGTGCGTCAAGTTCGGCACGTTTGTCAAACGTAACCTCGTTTCTCCCCGAGACCTGCCATAATCCGGTGATCCCTGGTTTGACCGAAAGTACGGTTGGGATGCAGGCTTTGGCTTTTGGATATTTTTTGACTTGCTCGGTTAACTCTCGCTCCAAATATGCACGTGGTCCGACCATACTCATGTCACCTGTCAGGACGTTGTAAATCTGAGGAAACTCATCAATGGTTAGGGCACGCAGAATTCGGCCGAGCGGAGTGATACGAGGATCATCCTTGGCCTCTAGTTTCCAGTCCCCTGCTTTGAATTTTTTTAGTAACTCTTTGTTTTTGTGATGCAGTATAAAGTCTGCGTCTGTCACCATGGAGCGGAACTTATACATAAAGAATTGCTTGCCACCTCTACCTACTCGTTTGTGCCTATAGATGATGGGGCCTGGACTAGTTAGGACGATTAGGATCGGCACAATGAGCCAAAAAGGCAGAAAAACTAAGATCAGAACGAATGCAACAGTTAGATCGAGGGTGCGCTTGACTAACTCGTATGAATTATTAGGCATATTTTTCGTTAGGCGTTCCCGCGAATGTCTCTAATAGTTTTTTGATCATAGGAATCCTGGATTGTGGTGCAACCATGATAACGTCTGATGTAGCAACTACTACCATACCATCTAAACCGATTGTTGAGACTAGCTGATTGGTAAAATTGTAGACCACAGTATTGGTTGTCTCATAAGTTGCTACGTTTCCCTTGATCAAATTATCTGCCGGTGTTTTTTGGAGTGCTTCTTTGAGTGCTTCCCAGGTACCTATATCACTCCACCCCAAGTCGACGGTTAGTACTATAGCTTTCTCTGGCTCGGTTTTGGTAACTACCGCATCATCAAATGAAATCTTTTCGAGTGTTGGATAGATCTCTTTTAGAATTGCTGAGTGCTCAGGTGAGCCATAACTATCCTTTAGTTTGAGCAACCCTTCATACATTGTGCTTGCGTGTTTTTTGTATTGATCTAAGACAAACTGAGGCGCGAGGATAAAGTACCCTGGGTTCCAGGAATAATTTTCGCTCTTGTAGTATTTCTCGGCAGTTTCCTGATCTGGTCGATAATGCCATGAGACAAATTTGTGGAGCTCGATACCGTTGATCTCAGTAATTTTGTCCCCATGCTCTATCCAGCCAAGATTTTGGTTAGCAAAGCGAGCATGTTGGCCAATAAAAACAAAGTTTTCTCTGTTTTGGATAATATATTCTGATCCAGCGGCGATCGCTGATTTGAAGCGGTCGACATGGTCTACCAGATGATCGCTCCATAGGATGGCAACAGGTCCCCAGGGATCTTTTTTGGCTAATATGGACATAAGGTAACCAACAGCAGGTCCGACATCGCGCATCTCTGGTTCACCAATTACATTTTCTGGAGGTAGCTCTGGCAGCTGTTCTCGCACAGTATCTACATACTGGATCCCGGTTGATATATAGATATTCGAGTAATCTACTTCTGGTCTCACACGCTCTACAGCAAGCTGGAGAGTAGATTTGTCTCCCACAATTTTCTCAAACTGTTTTGGGGTAGATTTGCGTGAGAGAGGCCACATCCGAGTACCTACACCTCCGGCAAAGATGAC
>CAZSVV010000024.1:0-1346 GCA_964610445.1 uncultured Pseudomonadales bacterium
GAGAACATCACCTAAAGTGACGATCGACAAAATAAATGAACTGGGGATAAAAGAGCGGATAGGCCGAGGTGAATCTTATTATGCGCACTCCATACCCAACCGTGTGTTTAATGTAGGACTAGCAGCTGAGCGGACCAACTCAGTACTAGTGCCGCCAGGAGAAGAATATAGTTTTAATAAAAGTGTGGGAGAGATATCGGGTGCGAGCGGATACCGAACCGCCTATGTAATCTCTGGTGGGCGGACGGTACTAGGCGATGGGGGTGGGGTGTGTCAGGTATCGACTACTTTGTTTAGAGCCGCGATGAGTGCAGGACTGCCGATTACGGAGCGGTGGGCGCACGCATACAGAGTCGGGTATTACGAGCAAAATAGTAAGCCAGGGGTTGATGCGACAGTATACTCCCCCAGCAAAGATCTGAGATTTAAGAACGACACGCCAGGTCATATCCTAGTGCAGACTATCAATGACCCAAAAGAACTCCACCTGGTTGTTGAGATCTATGGGACTAGTGACGGGAGAGTAGCTACTATAACAGAACCAAAAGTCTCGGGAATGAGTGGACCACTGCCAACTATCTATCAAGATGACCCGTCTCTACCGAGCGGGACTCTGAAACAGGTAGACTGGGCTGCGTCGGGCGCAAAAACTAGTTTTGAGTATAAGGTCGAGAGGAATGGTGAGATATTGCAAGATAAAGTATTCAGCTCCAACTACCGCCCGTGGGCATCGGTGTTTTTGAGAGGGACCGGTCAATAATTTAGCTCGTAGGATTTATTCTATTTTGGTGAAAAACTAGATTTTTTTGTGCGCGAGCGTAGATTAATTCTTGAGTATCGTTTCTTTCTGGCATATTGAACTGTTCCATAAGCGATTGATAGTATGTTACTGCCCAAAGATCAACTGCATTTACCCAGTTGAGATCACTCGTTGGTTGTATTTCTTCTAACAATTGCTTTCCTGCATCGGAGATTTCATATTCTTTCTGACCCCTATTATATTTTACCAGGCTTGGTGTATCTACAATCAGCTGCATTAACCAGTGTGATTCTAAAGTATTCGGTTCAACATTTTCTTGAATTGCAACAAGCTGTAATACTTCATCATGAGAAAAAGTGTTTAATGGTGAAATCGCTTTAAGGATTTTTAATCTTGATTCGGCGTCTCTGTTGAATTGATGTGGCATAAAGTTCTTTCTACTAACTTAGTATTGACGTGATGAGCATTATGTTAATTGTACTATCCTGGTCAAGCCTGGTTTGGTAGAATAGCTGGATATGAGTATGGCGAAGAACTTTGATCACAAGTTGGTAGAATCCCAGATTTATGATGAGTGGGAAAAGAG
>CAZSVV010000024.1:1446-3224 GCA_964610445.1 uncultured Pseudomonadales bacterium
CCCAATGCTTCTGGCAAAATGCATATGGGTAATGTGCTCATGATTGCTATCGAAGATTTGATGATCCGCTATCACCGGATGAAAGGTGACCCTACTCTCTGGATCCCGGGCACTGATCATGCAGGCTTTGAAACACAGATCACCTATGAGCGAGAACTAAAGAAACAAGGTAAGTCACGATTTGAGTTTGACCGAAGTACTCTATACCAAAACATCTGGGAATTTGTTCAAAATAATAAATCACAAATCGAGGGACAGATTAGACAAATGGGAGCTTCGGTTGACTGGAGTCGCTATAGTTTTACCCTAGATCCCCATGTAGTCTCGACGGTTTATGAGACATTTGCCAAGATGCACAAAGAAGGTCTAGTGTACCGCGACAACTACATGGTGAACTACTGCCCCAAGTGTGGAACAACCTTTGCCGATCTAGAGATACTTCATGAGGATAGAGTAGATAAACTTTATTACGTCCGATACCCACTACTTGAAAGAAAAGGTGACGAGCCAGAATTTGTTGTCGTGGCAACTACCCGTCCCGAGCCGATCATGCTCGACACTCACCTGGCTGTACATCCGACAGATAAAAAGAATAGCTGGCTTGTGGGTCGCAAATTGTCGAATCCACTAACAGGTTTAGAGATGAATATTATTGCTGACACATTTGTTGACCCTGAGTTTGGGACTGGCATCGTTAAGCTGACTCCAGCTCATGACAAAAATGACTATGATGCTGCAATTAAGCATGGATTGCCGGTTGTAATTGGGATTGGGATGGATGGCAAAATGACACAAGCCGCTGGCAAATGGGCTGGCAAGAGCGTGTTTACAGCACGAAAAGAAGTGGTAGAAGAGCTGCAAGCCAAGGGACTAATCGAAAAAATTAATGATAAATATGAACATGCAGTGACGGTCTGCTACAAGGGTGGGCATGATATAGAACCCATGATATTACCAAACTGGTTTGTAAAAGTGGAATCGCTAAAAAAACCAGCGCTTGAAGCAGTTACCTCAGGAGCAGTAAAAATCTATCCTAAATGGCGAGAGGTCACGTATACCAAGTGGATGGAGGAGATGCATGACTGGCCGATCAGCCGGCAAGTTGTATGGGGGATCAGGATACCAGTTTGGTACAAAATCGGTAAGTCGGCAAATCAGCAGGTCGGCAAATCAGATGATCAGCAATTCGGTAAGTCGGCAAATCAGCAAATACAAGTTACTTTTTTGAATAATGAGAAAAAAGTAGTGTCTGGACAAGTGGGCGAACTACTAAAGTCATACAAATTTGAAGAAATTAGAGATGGATTACAAACGCTCATTGCCCCAGCTGGATGCGAGTCAGTGGTGAGCGTGGACTCGCCAGGCGAGGGATATCTGCAAGAGACAGATACTTTTGACACATGGTTTTCCTCGGGACACTGGCCACTAGTAACTTTGAAATATCCAGACAGCGAAGACTTTAAAAAATTCTATCCGACATCGGTACTCGAGACTGGATGGGAGATTATCCGGTTCTGGGTATCGCGCATGATTATGTTTGGGATATATCTCACTGGCAAACCTCCATTTGAGTATGTATATCTACATGGACTAGTTAGATCTCTAGACGGGCGCAAAATGAGCAAGAGTCTAGGCAACGTGATAAACCCTGATGAATATATGGAGAAGTACGGGGTCGATGCCCTCCGGATGGGGCTGATCTCTGGTACAGCAAATGGCAAAGATTTTGCATTCCCCAAAGATAAAATTATCTCTTACCGCAACTTTGCGAATAAACT
>CAZSVV010000024.1:3234-10416 GCA_964610445.1 uncultured Pseudomonadales bacterium
AGAAGGAGATTGAGTGGTATGAACCTGGTATGGAGGGATTGACCGAGACTGACGCAGAGATCCTAAGCAAATTAAATGACACCATTAAAATGACGGATGACCTACTATCTAAGTTCCGTTTTGCCGAGGCAGCAGAGACGATCTATCACTTTATGTGGGATGAGGTGGCGGCTATATATATTGAACAAATCAAGGACCGAAAAGATTTAGAGGTAGCACTGACTGTCCTTAGACACGTCCTACTGACTGGCCTCAAACTACTGCATCCGTTTATGCCGTTTGTGACAGAGGCTATTTGGAAAGAGTTCCCCGAAAGAACAGAAGAACAATTGATTACAGCCAAGTGGCCCACCTACGCCGAAGCTACGGCGGGTAAACCAGCGGCCTAACTCCATGAAACAATCGCGTGAGCGAAACAACTCAATAGATGGCCTAAGAGGACTAGCAGCGCTCGCAGTTGCGACCCACCATGGATTATTGGTTTTGGCTATTAATGGAGTAGACAACCTTTGGATGCAGCCATTGTATGCAGGACTAGGTGCAGAGAGTTTAGTTGTGCAGATTCTATTATGGCTGAGCAATGGCAGTTTTTTTGTAATGGTATTTATGGTGATATCGGGGTGGGCGAGCTCTGTTTCCTACGCTCCTAGCAATGGACTCTACTCTTACTACACCCGCCGGTTGACCCGACTGATGCCAGTGTATGTGGTTACAACTCTATTACTATATATTGCTATAGAGACAAAGTTAGCTCCTGTCTCTATACCTGATGCGAGCTTGTGGTGGGGGTGGTGGCTGCATGGCCCGATTAGCCTAAGAGAATTATTTGAGCACCTATTATTTCTAAAACCTGGACTGGGAGGTGCTACCTGGACAATGAGTGTATTTGTGGTTGGGGCACTAGTTTATCCACTGATTGATAAGCTAAAAGGCAAGTTGAACGGATGGGTATACGCATTAATATTTGCTGACCTCCTACTCCTCGCATGGATTACAGGCAAAGATGAGTACCTACTGTTTGGGGCATTTATTTTGGGTACGATGATAAATAGCTACTCGCCCAAACTCGCGTGGATCTATGAAGCGCTGAGTGGGTATAAGTTATTTATAGGAACGTTGTTAGTAATGAGCCTCCGCTATCTAATACTATCGAGGTGGGTCTGGACTCTTGAGGCCATTGGGGCATATTTTATGGTCGGGTCAGTGATCTACAACAAATGCTCCTTGTTTGAGAATAAATATCTAGTTTCACTCGGCAAGATTTCGTATAGCTATTATTTGTGGCATTTTTTGATCTTATACTCGGTGACTCCGCTCCTCTCACAGTTACTCGGTGGAGGTGTGATAACCCTATTAGTAAATACTTTGATAAGTGTGATTATGACCGTGCCAGTAGCTCACCTCAGCTACCTGTTTATTGAGCAGAATAGATGGATGGGTAAAAAGTCTTAAAGACGTGGTGCCAGGCATCACCAAAGTAGGCTGGGTTTGATTGGACTAGTGATTTAATGTCTTCTTTGGTGAATCTTTTAAACTCGACTGATTCGTGGTTGAGGATTGGGTCTTGGTCTGTAAAGATCTCGTAAACAACAAAGAAATGGTTCTCTTTTCGGCCAATAACTTCGCGATTATAAATCGTTGTACCTATAAGTTTGTAATCTGTTGGAGTGAGACCACACTCCTCCTGACACTCGCGGATTAAGGCTTCCTCATCAGTCTCTCCAGCACTAACATGGCCACCAACGGGACTCACAAACTGACCTGCATCTTGCTTGTCCCCAGACTGGCGGACAAAACAAAATTCACCGCGACTATTAATAAGCTGAGAAATAACTGTTTTATGAAGCAGACCCTCTTTGTGAGCTTGTGTTTTGGGAACTGTGCCCACAACTACTTGAGCAATATCAATTATGTCGACTAATTCATCCATATCTTATATTTTAGCGATCTTTAGCTTTTTCTGCTCGGAGATAGGGGTTGGGCATCCAGGATTCGATCATGTCTTTGGTAACGGGACTTGCCATCTTCCAGAGCGCTTGATGGAGAGAGATCAGAGAGCTTGTGAGATTACTGCTTCTGATTTTGATCCCCCAAACCTCCTTGTCTTTTACTGAGACTATCCAGACACGATCACCCTTGAGTCGGACCATGACATTAAAGTTTTGCATCTCAAATGGGAGATAGCGGAACTGGGCGAGGTCTAGGTAGTGGGGGTTGCGCTCGACCTGGTAACTGAGTACATGCTTGGTCCAATCGGTCATTGGGGTCAGATTGTACTCAATCCCCGTCCCACCCACACGCTTTCTGATACCCCGATCAACCCCTTTGTTCATTTCTTTCCCACCGGTCGCGTCCATCGGGACTTGGTAGTCAAAAACATAAGAGTCCTCATCGACACCGTCGTAGTCAAACATGACATAGTTGGCTCCCTCCATGCCGGGGAAAAACTGAAAGTCAGAATCTGCCTCTCCTTTGAGATATTCTTTTTTTAGCCAAGGGAGGATTTCTACTATATCAACCTCTTGAGCACTAAGAGATTTTTGTTTGGCGTGAATAATCTCTCTCAGTACGCTTGGGTTCTTGGCTATTACCTTGGTTTGCTGCTTCATCAGGCCAGTTGCACTCTCTAGTTCGACCAGACCCTTGAGAGCGAGATCGGTTAAGACGGCATAAACGGTAGTACGAGCGATCCCGGTCGCTTTGGCGATTTTGAACGGCGAAGTTTCGCCGAGTTCGATTGCTTTTTGATAAACAATGGCTTCATTGTCAGACAAGCCAAAGTTTTTTAAGACATCGATCGTTCTTTTTTCATAATCCATGCGCTTTACTCCCCTACTGTTATTTACTGACGACAGTGATCGTCACTTTTGACACTTAGTATAACAGGGGAGTATAGTCCGCGCAATAAGGAGAAATAATATGTGCACACTAGCAGTAAAGCGAGTAAACAATACCTGGTACTTAATGAAGACACGTGATCCAGTGTCGTGGATGCGCCACGAAGATGAAATCAAGCTCTTTGACTCCCCTACTGATAAGTACCGCAAACTAATTATCCAGAACCCTCTCCCATACGAAGATGGCTACTACGGTGGTATAAACGAAGCGGGTGTGGCATTTATCTCTACATTTGTCCGAACCAGCGAAGACCAGATTAGTTATATTCGTAAACCGTATATCAGACAAATCTTGAATGCTGGTACTGCCAAAGAAGCGGTCGAGATAATCAAGAGCTTTAGCCCTAAAATTGGTGGCAATATGTTTGTGGCAGACCCCAATCAATGTTTTGGGATAGAGGCTACTGCCGAAGAATACTATGTAGAAGAGATACGTGACTCTGGAGTAAAAGCTAATCACTTTAAGACACTTTCAGATCGCAATCTAAACTTTGATAACGACCCAGAGTTTGAGGTATGGAGCAAGACTCATGAGGTAAGAGCTGAAGAGCTAGTTGAGAAAGTTGTGAGTCTAGGTGATTGTGAACAACTACTGTCAGACCGAGCTAATAGCGCGAATAAACGGGCGATCTGTTCCACGCCAGACGAAGCTACGGTGTATACCTACTCCGCCTTTGTGTTTGATACTACTAATAAGGTGGTGAGATATGCCCAAGGGTGTCCGAGCATAGTAGGGTTTAAGGAGTATTCGTTTACCAAACTACCAATAAACACCGAGACAGAGCAGGTAGACTAGACTAGAATAACTCTCATGGCAATAATCAAGATAGCAGAGCGGAATATACAAACCTTCTTTTACACTGAGGGGTTTAGGAGTTTGGTTTTTACGATCCCTGTCTGGATTGCATATCTACAAGAGAGAATAACTATCCCGCAGATCTCAATGTATCTTGCAATCGGGTTTGCCACCCAGCTAATCCTAGAGTTGCCTACAGGAGCGCTAGCTGACCTAATAGGGAGACGAAAAACTGTTATATTGGGTCATTTAATCGACTTTGTGCAGTATGGGTTGTTTGCATTTGCGATTACTTTCCCCCAATTTGCCATCCTCTCAGTTTTGTCTGGGACTGCGGAAGCGCTACGCTCTGGGTCGCTCGAAGCACTGGTATATGACTCTCTAAAACAAGAAAAAAGAGAATCGGAGTTCCAGGTAGTGATGGCAAAAATGGGAAAATGGTTCCAGATAGGACTAATGACTGGGACACTGCTTGGTGGGTTTATGGCGAGCTGGTGGGTAGCCCTGCCATATCTAGCTTCTTCTTTTGCGGTATTGTGTGCTGGGATCTGCGCCACACGCTTTGTTGAGCCAACAATAGACAGCGAGAAGTTTGGGTTGCGTAACTACCTGCGCCAGATTAAGTGGGGAGCGATAGAAGCCTTTAAAACCAAAAAGCACCGCGACATGTCACTGTACTACATCGCGGTTGGGTCGATTACCTGGCTGTGTGCTACCTATTTTAATGATTCGATGCTGATTACTCTCGGTTTTGGCGGAGAGGAGCGAGGGATGATTGCGGCGACACTCAGACTGATAAATGTGGTCATGATAGCCAAGCTTTTGACACAAGAAAAGTTGTTTGATTTTCGCCGGACAATAATGTTCTTCCCGATCATTATGTCCATAGCACTTCTACCTGGGTGGTGGCTGCAGGGATACTGGGGAGTCCCGTTTGTGGGGATGGCGATGATGGCCTCGACTGCTCGGTGGATCCTGCTTGGCAAATATACGAATGCGGTTTTTTCTTCTAAATATCGGGCAACTGCGATCTCGGCCTTATCTATGGCAATTAGTGTCATTTATATCTTGGGGGTAGTCTTGGCGGGACTGATAATGGGCAAGTACGGGGACACGAGGTTAATATATACGCTACTTGGGGCAATCACAGTATTTACAGTACCTTATCTTGGTTACAGATTGATTTCAAATAAGGGTAATTAAATTAGTAAGACAGCCCCAATAAACGCTAAAACTGACCCAATTATTTTGTTGGGAATCCTATTTCTCTCTTTAAGAAAAATATAGCTGAGAATTGTTGTGGTAATGATGCTTAATTGTTGTAGAGGTGAGATGATGCTGGCCAGGCCGCCCGCCTTGTAGGCACCAAATATGGTGATTGAGGAAAGCGAATAAATGACACAGCAGATTGCCAATTTTGAGATAGTGGCTCTGTCGAAGTAGTACGGGATAGATTTTATTGATGATGGTTTTACAAATAAGGTAAATATCCCAGGAAGTGTGAAGGCCACAATCATATACGAAGCAATGCTATTGTATCGACCAATAATATAGGCATCATTTATAAATGCTACTCCAAAAAGAAATGCGCCTACTGCTGCGTATAAGTGCCCCAAGCTTAGTTTCCATTTAGATCTAGTAATGTTGATTACTACTATCCCACTTACTATCAATAAAATTCCTAGATAGTTTGAGGCCTTTAATCGCTCACCCAATAATACGGAGGCCGAAATTATTGCCCATATAGAGCTAGAGGAAAAAATTACTGCAACTTCTGAGGCGTCGGCAAGCTTAAAGGCTTTGAAGGTAAATATGTTACCGAGACTGTAAAATATGGTCATTACTATTAGGTTTACCCAGAGATCGGTTACGTTGGGAAACTCTAAGCTATTTGTCACGATTGTATATATTAGAAATATCAGCGCGACAATAGTTTGAAAAACAAATCCTAGCGCGTAAGCGTCCCCCTGCTTGTTAGATAAGAGAACCTTCTGAAGCACCCTGGCGATAGAACCAAATAGTGCGCTAAGTAGTGCGAGCGTAATCCAACTCATATGAGAATAATAACATTTATCTATCCAAGATATGGCTAGTTTAAATTAGATAGTAGCTTAGTTGTTAGTATTAGCAGAGCCGTGAGAGTCAATGATTTTGAACTTTTTGGCTCCAGACCAGAGATATTCAAAAAGCTGGCGCTGCATATCGGCGAGTTCTTGCGAGTGGATCTCGACACAAAAAATGTCATTACCTGTGTATTTATACATACAATAGACGTCGTTGTAGATGAGAATCTCAAACTGGAATGGGTTATCCTTTGGCTCGAGATGGCGAATGTCCCAATATTTTTCTACCAGCTCGGTGACTTTGGTATATGGCTCTACAATATTAGCGTTGGTGAGAGTGCGGATCTTGATTTTGTTATTAACAAATCGTTGTCTTAGTTTTTCTGCTTCTTCTTGATCCATAAAGGCATTCATTGTTGAGAGTTCGTAGGTTAAGAGTTCTCCTTTTGCTTTTAAACTGTTGTGTGTTACTTGTTTGAGACCATCCTCACCATGATAGTAGAGAACTTGTGGCTTGGGAGATACTCCACTTATGCCCGATAATTCGGATTGGAGCGTAGGGAGAGTTTGGCGGAGTTTCTCTAGTTCGTGCTCGCGGTCTGAGAGGAGGAATTCGAGTTGGTCGGGAGGAGTAGCAATAAAACGCATCCCTCGCTCCCCTATCCTGGTCACAATTAATTTTTTAGCGAGTAAATTGTCCAATAACCTATACACCTTTGTTCTTGCCAGTTTAAGATTGCGGGAAATAGAGAGAGCAGTATCTGCCTTTCCGGATAAAATCTCCAGGTATATTTTGGCTTCTACCTCACTCACTCCAAACTGGGTGAGCAGAGAAATGATAGTGTCTATTTTTTCGGACATCAGATTGAATATTATCAAGTTTGTGGCAGAATGCAAGAATGAATAATAAGTTTTTGGGCACTAGTTTTATCTTAACCTCGGCGCTCTTTTATGGGAGCTATGGAATATGGTCTCGGCTCATGGTGGGGTCGTTTGGAGAGTTTTCGCAGGCTTGGACAAGGGGTTTGTTACTACTATTGGTAGTACTACTGATTAACTGGAAATATAAACTATTTAAGCCAATCCAAAAGCAGGATTGGAAGTGGTTTATCACGATAGCACTGGCTGGTGGACTTAACCAAGCTCCGTATTTTTTTGGATTTGAGCATTTAACGATAGGGACTGCGACACTACTTTTTTATGCGGCATTGGTTGTGGGTGGGTATGTGCTGGGAAAGGTGTTTTTTGGAGAGAAGTTGAATCCTGTTAAATTGATTAGTTTGGTTGTGGCGGTTTTTGGGATGGTGACTATATATGGCTTTAGCCTGACTCCATCACAAATTTTTCCTGCTACTATGACAGTCTTGGCTGGTCTGATGGGAGCGAGCACGGTAATCTTACCCAAGAAGCTCGTCGGTAATTACCA
>CAZSVV010000024.1:10426-10758 GCA_964610445.1 uncultured Pseudomonadales bacterium
CTTTGGCATGCAAGTTATTTTTAACTTCCCCCTCTCAATACTTATGAGCAATCCCCTACCCGAACTGTCTTTGAGTGTACCGTGGATGGGTCAGGTCGCATATGCGGGGGCGATGATGCTTGCCAACCTGGCGGCGATCAAAGGGTTTGGCTATCTGGAGCCGAGTATTGGGAGTCTTATTGGACTGGCAGAAATTCTATTTGGAGTATTTTTTGGAGTGATGTTTTTTGGAGAAAATACTTCGCTAGCTATGATAGTGGGTGGGGTTCTGATTGTAGTGGCTGCGGCTATACCAAGCATGGTGGAGATGGTTAGAAAACAGGGTCCATAGC
>CAZSVV010000025.1:0-3184 GCA_964610445.1 uncultured Pseudomonadales bacterium
CTTCCAGTTCATTAATTTATATTTATCATAGTGTTGTAAAAACAGCCTGAGTCCCACTTCTCCCGTCACATTGGGATGATTCGTAACTCCCATCGCCTCAAGCAGTGGCCCCCAATTAAACGCCCCTGTAGCATCAAAGTTTCTCCACTTTTCTACTATTTTTTTATAAGCCTCAGTTCTAACTCCATCAGCTGTCGCCAGATACCTTACATCTTCTATGCTCCTCAGCGAGCCACTAACACCCTCGTTCGTCTTTAAGTCTTCTAAAAATGCCACTTCATAGTAGAACTGATCAAAACCAATCTCTCCTACCTCACCCACACCTACACCAGCTAAGATACCTTCACGTTTTTTTCGAGACCATTTTGCCCCACCCCTCTTTACTGCTTCTTTGATGTCACCTGCCGAGTTTTCATTACCCGAAAACACACCGCCTCTCAATTTCCATGCTATAAATGATCTCCAGTAAGAATCAACCATGTCTCTCGCATGTACCATCCCCATGTCCTTTTGGTTAAAATAGTGTTTCATTGCCGCTCCATGTAGCTTGCGTAGGACGTTAGGCATATATTTCCACATCCCTTTAGCGCTCCCTCCCCGCTCTAGTTCAACCGAGTTGAGCGTAAGGTGATTAAACATGAGAGCATTATTTACATACCATCCATACTGTCCCCAGATGTCATTCTTTTCAAAGTCAGCTAGCATTTTACTTGCTTTTAATTCATCTCCGTTCGTTAGGCCCTTAAAGTAATCTAGTTTAACCACCTCACCATTGCTATCTAGTCCCACCAAGTTTAAAATCATGATTTCCTTGCCCTGCTCTATCCCGATCCTTGCGCGCTCATTATTTGCAGGATCGTTCTTGACCTGAAACTTGTCTCCCACCATCTCAAACTCTACCCCCATCTGCTTTCCCAATGCAAAAGCGAAAAAGCGTCGCTTGTTCCGATCTATCTTACTCATGTCATCAGATCCCAATATTTCACCCATCCAAATATCGCGAGCACTTTTATCAGTGCCTGGTACCTTCATTTCCAAAGCACTTAACATACCTTTCATACTCAGTGATACCGACTTAAGCTCTTTAACTCCCGTTGTTGGATTGTCTACCTGAAACTGTATGACATTCTTAATAGAGTCTTCATCAAACACCATCCACAAAAACTCTTTAGGCATAAAAGATGCTATCTTTGACCAGTCCTCTATAGACTCTGCGCTCCCTGCGTATACTGATACGTCATAAAGTCCTAGTCTGGCTTGCCATAAATCTCTCGTGTCCGAATCTACAAAACGGTGTCCAAATAATTCAAATAATTCCCACGAAGACATTTGGTTTACCGCCTCACGAGACCCGTCCTGAGTACGCATAATCTGAAAAACCAAAGACTCTATACGCTCATGGATCTTGCCTTGCATGATCCGCTCTGCCACATCAGGCGGGGTTTTACGAGCGATCAACTCTTCATACTGTATATCAAACATCTGTGCCATCATTCCACGCTGATTCATCCTCTCTTTAACACTGTTTGGCATTTGACCATCTCGCTGCATACGCTGATATTCTGAGAACATGTCATTATCTAAATATCTCTTAACTGTCGCTCCTGTCTCGTCGATATATTCTTCTTGTCTAGAGTAATTGGCTCGGATAAATTCAATCTTTTGCTTACCTCTCGGTGTCATATTAAGCTTGCCCTCGGCATTATCCATACCAGGCGCCACAAGTCCATGCATCTGATCCCACTGAGCATCAGTCATAGTGTACTTAGCATCAACCCCATACTGCTCAAGCAACAATTTTTCTGAACCACTATGAAGATTAAGTAGTTTTGTCTCCACGCTGCGCTGAGTATTAAATATGGCTTGTTCAAACTCACCATTTATCTGGTCCCAGTTCCTTAGGTTACCATATATCCGCGCCGCCTCACTAAAAATGATTGGGTGAGTACCAAATCTCGAACCAGGCTCCAGTGCTTCAGCAATTAGCTCTATTCCTCTGGTAGCAGTAGCTGGATCAGTTGATATTTCAACATAACTTACAGCTGCTAATACTCTCTCTCTCGCACTACCTTTCAAAGATTCAAGTAGTACCCCTCTCTCTTTAATCTTGCTCTTGGCTCTTGGTGTATTTGCTAACAAATTTTGGTCTATATTCTCTAAAATAGCTCTTTCTTTTACTTTCGCCATCGGTTTACGAGCGTCTCTTATCCATTCAGCGACTGCTCTCAACTGCTCTTTTTGCTCGTCAATTGGCACATCATATCCAGTTTGGGTTTTTTTAGTTATTGCATCAACACGCTCTTCTATCCTGTTCCAAAAATCTGAGTCTTTGGGGTCGTTGACTCCATCTCCATAAAACTCATCTAATCTGTTCGTCGTCGTATTTTTAACCCTAAGTCTCAAAGCCTCAGCTCTAAAAGCTTTTCTTCTATTATCTATCTCATCTGTTCCAAGTACCCCTATCTCTTTAAGGGTGACCTTTTCTCTTTTCTCTCTATCATGTTTAGCCTGATTCCTGGGATTTGCATTAGGTGCACCCGCCATTATAGTGTGCATGCTTACTATAGTAGTTTCTCTCTCGATAGTGCTTTGTAGCTGCTCTGCTCTTACTTCAAACTCTGCTCTATCAACGCCCATATTCTCGTACCTCTTGGCTGTAACCACGACCCTTGCATACTCTAGTGAGTTGGCGTCGTCTAACTTAACCGGTCCTCGATCTATTTCTCCAAATACTTGTATTGCTTGATCTACAAATGCCTTTAGTTTTTTTCGCTCTTCTGTAGATCGAGCAAACGCCAGATCTTGACCATGCTCTTTTAAGAGTTTGGCAGCTTCTAGCTTGGCTAGTCTCACATCAGCAGCTCCACCCTTTGCCTTTTCAAAAATCTTCCCCACCGCATCATCAATTACTGCTTTTCGTTCTACCACTCTTTTTCGCAGACCACTGATTAGTTTTAGATCACCTTCATCCCATTTGGTCTTCTTCTCTAGCTCAGTAAGTGCCTTGGTGCTCTGTTCTAGATCACCTTGGGTGATCAATTTCTTAAAAAACTCAATAATTGCATTTTCAGCTTCTTTTTTTGGCTGCCCAACAACAGAGTCAGCAATCCTTTTTTCAGTAGGTCTAATTAGAATTTTTTCTGGGGCTGGTGGCATATGACAATTTTACCACACCAGACAAATT
>CAZSVV010000025.1:3194-7103 GCA_964610445.1 uncultured Pseudomonadales bacterium
GAGTATGGCAACGCCTAGTTTTTTCAATCAAACAAGCTACTTTCGGATTAATGGCGGTTGTGATCGCTATCTCATCGAGAATTTTCTTCTTCCTGGACTAGAAACACAGGGCAGGATTGCTGCAGGGAGTAGGGGGATAGAGCTACCATCCTCTTCCCAAAATCCTGAATATATTTCCCTCGAAGAAGCTAAAAGAATGGTTATTGAGTACCTAGATTCAACAGAGAACCTCCTAACAAAAGATAAAAAAGTGCTTCTCTCGATCAATAGTTTCACAGAGTTTGCTAGATATGCTCAGCTCGTCTATTCCAATCGTATCGCCGACCCACACAAACTATTAAACGCGACCAGGATTAGCAACCTAGAGACTTATCGCAAACAACAAGCTCTAAAAAAACCGGTCTCTGCCAACATTTATGACACAGGAAAAGTGTTTGATGATTATAACCATCTCTATTTCAAGCTCTTAAAGTATTCTCAGTCTGGAGTTCCTGGCAACATCTTATCTACACTAGTTCCAAAGGGGCTTGATCAAAATCAAAGCAATTTAACCAAACTATTGCTCGCTCAGATCATCTGTCGAAACTTTGATCGTCTCTATTCGGCAGGGAGTGTGGGTGGTAATGACGAAATTCGAGACTTTGCAGTTACCAAGGAATTGTTCAAGATTATCAAAGACGAACATCCGGATGCATCTGGTTTGCTCAATTTTATAAATGATAGACAGGCAGGCTCAATTCTAAGAAATTATGTAGGGCGAGTAAAGTCTGGTTTTTTTGACAACGGATCTACTTCATTAGATAGCTATAAAAAGAGTATGGTTGCCTCATCAACTAGCTCTACTGATTTTATTCCAGGTCAACAGGCATTGCTGATAGAAATAAGTGCTGCGCTGCCATCAAATCTAACCCAAAAAGAAAGAGATTTAATCTCACAGAGCTTGCTCATAGAGATTGTTTCTTCTTCATCAACCCCTCTTACTTCAGACCAAATCCTCATTTTTGCCTCTCAAAAGGCAGCAAAAAAACTTGGTTTACGTGAAATAAACACCTCTACACTCTCGTTAATAAGAAAAAGTTTACGCGAATCAGGTTTAGATGCAGTTATCGAGTATCGCCAAAACGAAATGTCCCTGCTCGTCAACGGCCATGCACTAACGAGAGCAGAAATTAAACTCATTAAAAATGGGATTAATCCATTTTACTCTTTCAAATCACAGCTTAAGGTGGGGATCGAAACTAACAAAACGATTAACGAATACAATCAGTCAAACAACCTTAGTGGTAATGCTAGACTATCCACTCTTGAACAGATTGAACAACGCGAACTTAAGTCTCCTAATCCGAGGTTAAGCATTATTCGCAAAGTAAGATCTCTCAAAGAATATGAATATTACTACTCAAATCTCACAAAAAAACAAAAAGCTCTTTTAAAGAGAACTCAGTTTGGTCGAAACATCCTAGAACTCAGATCAGGTCTAGCAGAAGCACAAAGAATAGGATGGGATAAATGGTTTGATTTTGAAGATCTAGTAACCGGAAAGAAATTGTTTACCTATTTATCAGATAAATGGGAAGAATATTCTGCATTTATAACTATCCCTGGAACAAAAATTCCTCTTTTTAAGTTTTTCCCATGGATCACAGATCAAATTAAAAATCTAAAAAAAACTTATGTGAAGAATATCATCACTAGCACCTCAAACAGTAGTGGTTTTGGGTCGCTCATTAATTGGTCATTTAGACAGTATGAGCTCGGTGGATATACATATAACGGAGCTCTGGAACACATCCGTAAAGCCGCCTGGAGTTCAGCAATAAAATGGGGAATAGCAAAAGTAGGAATGACCTCAGCTTTTAAGTATGCAAGTGTTTCTACTAAGCGGACGGTAACCAGAATTCTCTTAAAAATAGGTGGAAGAGCCTTGGCAAGATCAGGTTCTAAAATAGTTCTAGGACTTCTCTCAGCACTTTCTGTCGTCGGTGTAGTTCTGACAGTTATAACTGCTTTTCAAATAGCTGCTGAGCTGTTTAAAGCAGCCTTGGGATTTGTAAAAGAATTTTTTTCAAATACCAACTTTCGTGAAAATATTATCATTGCCGGAGCAACGCTGACTGGTGTCGTGTTCGCAATTCCTGCCGCCATATTCGGATTTCTTACAACTTTAACTGGTCTATTTTCAGCAGCTTTTATCAATCTCCTCGTCGCGTTTTTATTAAGTGTCACTTTGCCAATCTTTTCCAGTTTTGTACAACATAACATCAAACTTACCACCCGCCTCGACGTCAATCTTAGTCTCGACTCTGGTCTAGGCCAGATTATCGGCAATATCCTATGTGAAAGCGAAGATTCCGGGGTTAATGCCAAGGCTAAGACAGCCGCGTGTATCGTCGAAATTTTAAGTAAATGTGGACTTAACCCACTTACAGCTAGCAATGCGGGTGGTAGTAGTTGGCAATGTGTCCTAGCTAGTACTCTCTCTCAAAGCGCAATTGGTCAACTCCAATACTCAGCTACAAATTATAGCGTTCTACAGTGCGTAGGTTTTATTGTGGCAGTTGACGTTGCAACTGGTGGGACAGGCACTGGTTTTGGTAACGCCAATAGTCTCCTCTCTAGCCCTCCTAGCGGCTACAAGGCAGCACTTGGAGTAGGTAGTTGTAGTCCTGGAGATTACTTTGTCGATGTCAGTGGAGCTTGGGGGCACACAGGTGTTTTTGTAGGCAATGCTGGAGCAGTTATTAAATGTATTGATGCAAACGGCGGAGGTCCTGGACAAGTTCGTGGCAGCGATAGCTGTGTCTGGCCTAGTAGTAAAGTTGCCGGATGTCTCAAAAAAATCTAAACTAGGATTAATCTTATGCTTCAATTACTCAATAATCGCAAATTCTTAATAATATTTGGGGTTCTCGTTCTAATCACTCTGATTATATCTCTCATAATCAAACCAACTACAATCCTACCTGAAATAATTAAAACCTCTCCAGTGGAACGATCCACAAAAGTAAATTATTTTGATAATATATCATTTACCTTCAACGTCGATATAGATCCAACTCTCGTCTCCTTAACCTCCATCCCTGAAGAAAATTGGCAAAAATCTCCTAAAAGTACGCGCGAGATCATCTTTAATTCTGCCCAATATCTCCAGGTAAACACTCAGTATATCTTGACACTTAGTTATCAAAACAAACCTATTCACACACTTACTTTTACTACAATTCCTCAGCAAAGTGATCCTCGCTACGTCCAAGAAGTTAATAATGAAATCGAGAGGGATTATCCTCTCGCCGTCAAAACTCCTTATGATGCCCCAGGATTTACTGTAGTCTACAGCAAGCCCTTAGCTCTTGAAATCACTCTCAAAGAGGGTGTCGAAGAGCGCAGTGAGATCATTAACGCCGTTCGCGATTGGGTCAAAGAAAGTGGTCTAGATCCAGATAGTCACACCTACTCTTTTTCTAACTGATTTTCTGATTAGCTGAATCGCCGAATCGCTGATAAACTGATAATGTATGAACCAACACCCCGTCCCTCAAAACGTCACCCAATATCAATTTCGTCTCGTTGGGGACATGACTCTCAAGCAGTTTCTCGAACTAGCAGCCGGCCTAATTCTTGCCGTGCTTTTCTATAGTAGTAATCTACTCTTTATCTTCAAGGCCCCACTCATTCTCTTGTCTGTTTTTTTTGGTATCGCTCTCGCCTTCTTTCCGATCGAAGATCGACCCCTTGACCAGTGGATCATTAATTTTGTTCGCGCCATCTACAAACCAACCAGGTTTACCTGGAAAAAAACCAACAAAGTTCCAAATATTTTTACTTTTACTGCACATGCAATAGCTCCCACCAACACTATAACCAAAACCATGAAGGCACCTGCCCCGCTGACACACTCCCAGAGCGAAT
>CAZSVV010000025.1:7113-10352 GCA_964610445.1 uncultured Pseudomonadales bacterium
AGCCAGGTAAAATCTCTTAACTCTCTCTTCAATACCCAGAATTCTCCACTCCCAATTAAGAATGTCGAGCCTCAAACTAGTGTAGTCTTTGATAAGCCAGCTATTACTGTGCGCAAATTAAAAGCCGTAGAAAAAACACTTCCCCCGCCAGTCAGTCCCAACAAGCCTGTAATCGTCCCCGTGGTTCAACCAACTGTAGTTAGCAATATTCAAGATAATGACAAAAAAACTCAAGAGTCTTCTGTTCCCAATAATATAATATTCTCCGCAACATCAAAGCCTGTCTCATCAGCCTCCACGACTCGTGTCGAAACTAAATTAAAGTCCATCAATCTCCCCGTCCCGCCTCGTAGCCCCAATCTCATAGTTGGTATTACCACCGGCAAAGACGGCAAGTTAATTGAGGGAGCAATTGTTCAAGTATTAGATGCCTCCGGCGTGCCTGCTCGTGCCATGAAAACAAACGCGCTCGGCCAGTTTGCTACAAGCACTCCTCTCTCTCCTGGTACCTATCGCCTAGAAGTCGAGGCCGATGGCCACACCTTCCCTGCCCAGCAGCTCATAATCCAAAATCAAATTATCCAGCCATTTGAGATCACTGCCACCAGCTAACCAGAAAATCGGCAATTCAGCAGGTCGGATAATCAACTAATCAAATATTCATCTGAAACATCCGATAAACCGAAACTCAGACAAACCGAACCGCCGACAATCTGATAAACTGATAATGTATGTCTGACTCAATTATAGTCGCCACAACCCAGGATCATCTAGAAGTCGAAACAATCCGCGACGATGTGGTCGTCCTCAAAAATGGTTTAATTAGTGTGGTTATCCAGACCTCGGCCATCAATTTTGGCCTCCTCTCCGAAGAAGAACAGGATGCAACTATCTATGCGCATGCTGGTCTCCTCAACTCCTTAAGCTTCCCCGTCCAGATCGTCATAAAATCTGAAAAGAAAGACATTAGCAGTTACTTAGAATTATTAGTCTCTCAAGAGAAAAAACTCAAAGACGAAACGATGAAAATGCGGATGAGCCAGTATAGAAATTTTATCGAAACCACGATCCAGGAACAAAACGTCCTCGATAAAAAGTTTTATATTATCGTTTCCTACCAAATGGTCACCTTGTCGGGCAAAGTCGAAATAACTGAAGAACTCCTAAGCCGCGCTAAAGCTGACCTCGAGCCTAAGCGGGATCATATTATCAAACAGCTAACCAGAATCGGCCTAACCGCTCAACAGCTCAACAGCCAAAACCTCATGAAGCTCTTCCATGGCTACTACAACTCGACAGTTAAAGGTCAAAAGTTTACGACCGCCTCTGATTACGAAACCCCCGTCGTCGCCCCCAATATTGCTAAATAGCCTTTCGGCAAATCAGCAATTCAGCAGGCCAGCCTACGCAGGTAGATCAGCTAGTCGACTGAGTCAGCTGACGAGCAGAATTTACAGACAAACCGAATCGCCGATAATCTGATAAACTGATATATATTATGAACTTGCCCTTCCCTTTTGCTGGAAAAAATCGAAGCGGAGCGAAGACCCCGACCGAAGCGTCGGGGCCAAATGTCTCTCCACCCATCCAGATTTTGGCAACCGGTACCACTAATGTTAAAGATATTATCGCCCCCGAAGCAATCGAGGTAGACTGGTCAGACGTCAAAATTAACGACACCTATTACCGCACCCTCTTTGTCGCCGGCTACCCACGCTTTGTTAATGCCAACTGGCTCTCTCCACTAATCAACTTCCCCCACTCTCTCTCTATCTCTATGTTTATCTATCCAGTAGACGGCAAGGGGGTTATCGAGGATTTAAGACGCAAGATTGCCGAGATGGAAGCCGAGCTCCAGGGAGATATTCAAAGAGGCAAAATCATTAACATTGATACTCAGGTCAAACTCGAAGATGCCAGGAGTCTCCAGGAGCAGCTCGCCAAGGGGGCCGAGCGCTTCTTTCAGTTTGGGCTCTACGTTACTATTCGCGATGATAAAAAAGACTCTCTAGACAAAGTTACTAACCACATTAAATCAACCCTGGGAGCTCTCCTAATAGTTGCTAAGACCGCCACCCTTCAGATCGAGGACGGCTTCAAGACCACGCTCCCCATGGGTAAAGATTTCTTAAAAATCAATCGCAACATGGACACGACTAGTCTAGCAACCACCTTCCCCTTTACTAGTAGTGAGCTAACCGCCAACGAAGGGATAATGTATGGTATCAATGAGCACAACGACAGTCTTGTGGTTTTTGACCGCTTTAGCCTAGAGAATGCCAACATGGTCGTCTTTGCTAAATCAGGTTCAGGTAAAAGTTACATGGTAAAACTAGAAATTCTTCGCTCCCTCCTTTTTGAAACTGAAGTCATCATTATTGATCCCGAGGATGAGTACCGCAAAATGGCCCAAACAGTTAATGGAACCTATATCGACTTCAGCTTTACCTCACCCAATCGCATTAACCCTTTCGAACTCCCTCAGCTTGCCGAGCCAGACGAAAACGAGCTCGCTATGAAGATTATTTCGTTGCATTCTCTCCTCAAAATCATGCTCGGTGATGTGACCGCTCAAGAAGAAGCACTCCTCGACCGCGCGCTCGTCATGACCTACCAAATGAAGGGGATCAATAGGGACCCTGCTACCCACAAAAACGAACCCCCTCTCATGGAAGATTTATACAAAGCGCTCGTCGGAATGGAAGAGACAGTGGCGCGCGGCCTCGCCGACCGTCTCGAAAAATATGTCAAAGGTAGCTTTCAGGGTATTTTCTCCCAAAAAAGTAACGTAGACTTTGGTAAACAATTAACTGTCTTCGGTATCAAAAATCTTCAGGATGAGCTGCGCCCGACCGCCATCTTTATCATCCTTGATTACATCTGGACTAAGGTAAAGCGCGATCTCAAGCGCCGCCTCCTCGTAGTTGATGAGGCCTGGTACCTAATGAAAAACGAAGACTCGGCCACTTTCCTTTATGGTATCGCCAAGCGGGCTCGCAAATATTTCTTAGGCTTAACTACTATCACGCAAGACGTTGAGGATTTCTTAAAAGATGATCATGGCAAGGCGATTGTGAGTAACGCTAGTATCCAGGTTTTAATGAAACAAAGTACCAGCGCCATAGAAAAACTAGCGAATGTCTTTTATCTTTCACAAGGCGAGCGCCACCTCCTCCTAACTGCCGAAGTAGGAGAGTCACTCTTTTTCGCCGGCCAAAACCACGTTGCTATGAGAGTAG
>CAZSVV010000026.1:0-5452 GCA_964610445.1 uncultured Pseudomonadales bacterium
GGAGATACCCTATACGACTTGTATACTGACTATAACCGATTACCTGTAAAGTTTGAGGAGATCTCGCCACTCCTCCGTCAAGCAACTGTCGCTGTAGAAGATAAAGAATTTTATACTCACGAAGGGTTTAGTATCTGGGGAATGATCCGAGGAGGATCGAGACTATTTACTAGAGGCAGAGCCCAAGGTGGATCGACGTTGACACAACAGCTAGTCAAGAATGTGCTACTTACCTCAGACCGTAGTCTAGTACGTAAGATCAAAGAACTAGTACTAGCGATCCAGATAGAGCGCAAGTTTAGCAAAGATGAAATCCTAACGATGTATCTTAACGAGGCCCCATATGGTGGGACCGCGGTCGGAATAGCAGCTGCCTCGGAGCGCTACTTGGGCAAGCTCCCATCAGACCTAACTTTGACCCAAGCAGCAATTTTGGCTGGTATGCCGCAAGCACCATCTCGTTACTCCCCATATGGCACTGACCCGACTGCCTATGTGGGTCGTACAACTGCAGTGCTGCGAAGAATGCGTGAGGATGGATATATTGATAAAGCAGCAGAAGAAGCATCTCTTGCTGAGCTGCCAAATGTCGAGTTCCGTGACCAGAGCGTAGCGATCCGTGCTCCTCACTTTGTGTTTTATGTCAAAGACCAGTTAGTTGATTTACTCGGCGAAGCAGTGGTTGAGCAAGGTGGATACACTGTCACCACAACCCTGGATACCGAGCTGCAAGACCTCGCACAGACAGCAGTGACTGAGGAGATAGGTAAGCTCGAAAAAGCGGGAATAGGTAATGGGGCAGCAATGGTTATGAATCCTCAAAATGGTGAGATCCTATCGATGGTCGGGTCCAAGGATTATTTTGCGACCGACTATGATGGCGAAGTAAATGTGGTCATGTCACAGAGGCAGCCTGGGAGTACGATCAAGCCAGTAACTTATGCAGCTGCTTTTGCCAAAGGCTACTCACCCGCCACGATGCTACTAGATGTTCCAACCAAGTTCCCGGGCGGAAAAGAGGGCGAGTTTTATGAGCCAAAAAACTATGATGGTAAATTTCATGGTCCTACTCAACTTCGCTTTGCCCTCGGCTCGTCCCTTAACATCCCTGCAGTCAAACTGTTGTCGCTCGTTGGCCTCAAAGATATGTTGTCACTCGCTTATGACATGGGATTTGAGTCACTCGAGCCAACAACCGAAAATATGAAGCGGTTTGGTCTGTCAGTAACTCTCGGTGGTGGAGAAGTAAGACTATACGACCTCGTGCGCTCCTATAGTGCCTTTGCCAATGGTGGAGAGCGGATAGAGCCGGTCTCGATCCTCAAAGTAGAGCGTGATGGTCAGGTGATCTATGAGGCTAAACAAGCTAAGAAAAAGAGAGTCCTAACCGAAGAAGTCGCTTTCTTAATTAATCATGTGCTATATGACAACAATGCTCGACTTATTACATTCGGCGCTAACAGTTATTTAAATATGAATGGGAGAGCAATCGCGGTCAAGACTGGTACGACTAATGATAAGCGTGATAACTGGACCATAGGGTGGAGTACAAACTCTGTAGTCGGAGTCTGGGTAGGAAATAATGATAATTCACCAATGAAAGATGTTGCATCAGGTGTAACAGGAGCATCACCTATCTGGCGAAAGATTATGCTCAAAGCATGGGAGAAGTATAAGGGTGATGATTTTGTGGCTCCATCGGGAGTAGAAGCAAAGCAAGTAGACACTGTGTCAGGTTATCCTGAGCACGATGGATACCCGAGCCGCGCTGACTATTTTGTAAAAGGGACAGCTCCTACCGAGCCTGACCCAATACATACCAAGGTTAGGGTTTGTCGGAGTGATGAGAATAAACTTGCTCCAGAAGTAGATATCGCACGTGGTGAATATAGCGAAAAAGAGTTTTATGTCCTAAAGCCGGAGAGCACGAAATGGGAAGACGATATACAGTCTTGGATCGATAGTCAGGGAGACTCTAAATACAAAGTGCCAAGAGAGTACTGTAGTGCTGACACAGATCTAGTAATAGGTTTTGATAAGCCAGGCAACGAGAGCCGTATCGACTCAAATAGTTTTGAGGTAAGGATCCGTGTTACTACGGCAAAAGAAATAGAATGGGTAAGGCTATATAGTAATGGGAGTGAGATAGAGAGTTTTGGAGCAGAAAAATCGATCTCGACCAATATAAATCTACCTAATGGTACCTACGAACTGATGGCCAAGGTAAAGACAAAGGATGGGAGTGAGAAAGACACAAAACTAAAGATAGGGGTGAATATGGATTGGAATACGAGCCCATCACCCAGTCCCAGTCCATCCCCTACCCCTTAAAAATAGATTTAAGATTTTGAGGTGACTTTTAGTTCTTTATTCACTAGCATAATTAACTCTGCGAGCTCGGTATCTACGTCAGGATAGTTCTCGGGCCAGGTAAGAGTTAAAACATAGTTAATATTGTTATTTACTTTTGATACCGTTTTAGAAACGTGCGTGAATTTTGGATTGGTTGATTGTATAGTTTTTGTGATGTCGTAGTAACTAACAGTATTTGGAGCGATTAATGATAGATCCCGCTTGATAACATGTTCAAAAACGCTTACGATACCGCCATATTTATGGTAATGACTGGATAGAACGGAAGTATAGAGTACACATGAATGACTGCCTTTTTGCCCGACTATACTATCCCCTACTTTGATCTGCCCTTCGTTATTTACTACAAAGCTTACGCCTAGTTGGTACATCAAGGTAGAGAGGCAAGAGTTTACTCGCTCAGTGCTCCCATATACTGCTGACTCTCGAGTTTCTAGATAGTCAGACTTTGCTTTATTAAAAACCTTGCCTATCTCAAATAGTAGTGGGTCTACGATTTTGTGTTTGCTGTAGTTGTCGTACACTGACTTCAGGTTGGGGGTGAGCGATTGCCTTAGGGCATTTTGGTCGGTCGAGAGTGCATTGCTCAGCAAAATCTCTCCATCGCTCCCGCTCTCTTTGACGAGACTAGCTGTAATGTGTTCGTGGGCACCCTGAGCGACTAGGAGATCTCGAAGATACTCTTCGAAGCTTAGGATCATAGGTGTAATATCTGTGGGTACAGGTGTAGTGAGCGCAGCAGACGGGATATTGCTATAGTCGCTAATCCGAAGAATGTCTGCGACCACATCATCCTCTACCTCGACGTCGGTGCGGAAGTAAGGAATAACTAGCTTTAGTGAGTCTTTGGTCTCGTTGACTATTTGATACTCAAGAGCTGTTAAGACCCGTTTTACGTCTTTTATCTGCAGATCCATACCACTCAGAACTTTGAGTCTTTTGCAGGTAAAAGTCATTTCTACAGGTTTGACAGGCTTGGGGTAATGATCGACGTTAGTATAGACTGTCGCACCAGCTAAGGACTCGAGTAAGAGGGTGGCACGATCTAGCGCAATTTCGCAGAGATCAGGGTGGAGGAACTTGTCATAGCGGCTGACTGTCTCGTTGATGATTTTGAGCTTTCGACTATTTTTTCTGATAACTGATTGATCGTAGTTACCGGCATCGAGGATAATCTCTTTCGTATCTTTGGTGACCGACGTATCTATACCGCCTACTATGCCACCAATAACTGTGCCAACTCCCCCGCTACTTAGGATAAAAATCTCAGGATCTAGTGAAACTGTGGTTCCGAGTATGGTCTTGATTTTCTCCCCTTTGGCCGCTTTTCGTAATGTGATTTCTCGTTTTTTGAGTTTGGATGTATCCTGAGCGTGCATGGGCTGGCCGAGCTCGACCATGACATAGTTGGTGATATCTACTACATTGTTAATACTCTTGATGCCATAAGCAGTAAGTCTGTCCTTGAGCCAATCTGGGGACTCAGTAACTTTCACATTTTTGACTAACCGTGTATTAAAGCGTCGGACATGTGGAGTATCAACCGTGATCTCGATCATCTCACTAGGTGTGACTTTGCTTAATTTTTTGGTACTTGTCTCTGGATATTTGAGTTTTAATTTTTCAAAGGCTGCAAAATCACGCGCACAACCAATGATACTAAGCCAGTCGGAGCGGTCCATACGATGCTCTAGATCGAGTACTCCTGAGCCGTCCTCCGGCTTGTCGAGCATGAGTCCTAGCTGAGTAAAGCTAGCGGCAATCTCCCTGGGAGATTTGTTAGTTTCGACATAATCTTTGAGCCAGTTTAAGGGGATCTTCATATGTATACGAGTTCGCCTCCGTAGAGTTTTCGGATATCTTTGATGCCATATTTACTCATGACCAATCGATCTAGTCCCATACCAAAGGCATAGCCGGTGTAGACCTCGGGGTCGATACCACATGCCTTCATGGTGTTGTAGTGGATCATGCCACTACCTAGTACTTCGATAAAGCCACGATACTTGCATACTGAACAGCCAGCCCCTTTGCAAAATCTACATTGCATATCAACGCCCATACCTGGACTAACCTCTGGGTAATATTTGTAGCGGAAGCGAAGAACTACGTCATCACCGAATAGGAATTTGTGAAATTTGGTAAGGGTATCTTTGAGATGTTGGATCGTAATCCCTTTGTCTACGACAAAACCTTGATATTGGTAAAAGAAACTAGTGTTGGTCGCACTATTGGTCTCGTTACGATAGCATTTTCCTGGCACTACCACCCGGAGTGGTAATCGGTCGTGATACTCGGATAGCATCCGCGTCTCAACACTACTAGTGTGGGTGCGCATTAGGTACTGGGGCTCCTCTACGAATAGCGAATCTTGGAGATCTGTGGCGGGATGACCCTCAGGGAGGTTGAGACGGCGAAAGTTATACTCGACATCTTCGAGTTCTGGTCCCTCGCCGATACTAAAGCCAAGGTAGCGGAAGAACTCGTTCATCTCTCTGATTATGGTCGTGGTGGGGTGAAGATGACCTGTAGGGAGGATCGCACCCGGGATTGTTAGATCGATGTCTGATTTGCTACTATTTGCTGCCAATTCTGCTCGTTTGGACTCTATTGCTGACTCAATAGATTTTTTTAATTCATTTAGGAGCGGGCCATACTTTTTCTTGTCTTCTAAGCTATATCCTTGTAAGTCTTTCATGAGATCGTTGACTATCCCCTTTTTGCCCATGTACTTTATGTAGATAATATCTAGCTCTGACTCGGAATTGATGGATGTAAGTTCGGATACTAAATTTTCTGAGGTTTCTTTGATTTGTTGGTCAAGATTGGCTGAGGAGGATATGGTACGCGTAGGCATGTTTGAAGCGTTAGACTTCTTTAACACAGGTTGAGTGATTAGGTAGTGTATGAGAGTTGAGTTGTCTGTGTGTTCAATGTTTACAATTGAGATTGGCCAGATAGCATCACCCGTCTTTAGCTGGGTACCACCGTCAGGGATGTGATAGCTATCGCCGATACTCAAAATCCTGAGCTTTTTGCTCGATGGGAGCTTGGCGGGTAGCCAGTTGGCCATTCTTTT
>CAZSVV010000026.1:5462-9965 GCA_964610445.1 uncultured Pseudomonadales bacterium
GCTCATCTAGAGTAACAAACTGGGTTTTGATAATTGGATTAGAGTTTATGAGCTCTTTAACTTTTGATGTTAAAACAACTGTATCTAGCGTGTGCTGACCTTCATACTCTATGAATAATTTTTTACCGATCCCATGCATACCTCTGATAGGAATCAGATCTGGATATTGCTCGCGTGCTACAAGATCGACTAGATGTCCGGCTGTATGCCACTGGGTATGTTTTAACCTGAGCTCTTGATCTAACTCTAGCTCAACACTATCCCCTACATTGAAGATACCTTTAAATGTACCGATATGCTTAATGTCACCGCCGTTGTATTCGACTGATTTTATATGCAACTCTGATGACTTTGATCTAATAACTCCTTTATCACTGGGTTGCCCTCCGCCTTGAGGATAAAAAATCGTCTGGTCTAGGATCAAATAGTCCTTGCCAATCTCGACTACTTTGGCACTAGCAAGATTTATTGTTGAATCTGATAAATAAAGTGCTTCGGTCATATATGTCTTTCTATTTTAACTTAAAATGTATATTTGCGTACTTCTAGATAGGGTTACGTTCGCTCCAGTCTATCTTGCCGAGCTTTAGACCTGCACCTAGTATATCTACTGCTATCGGTGTAGTGTCAGGGTTGAGTAGTGCTCGGTATAAGTGTTCTACTTGATCGTCATCCCAATCTGGTTGGGCTAAATCACGTAGTTCAATATGCATTTGATTAATATCTGTTGTTATTTCTGTCATATGTCTTTCTTTCAGTAATTTGATATTTTCGGGATACAAAAAACCCCGCTTGTTTGTTTGCGGGGTTGGTATGTGCGATGAATTGTTTAATCAATTATGCAACAAACGCCCCGCTAGTAAAGGGGGTAAAGCCAGATTTTTTTGATAAATGAGATTCGATATGTGAAACTCTATCGGCTGTTTTGGCTGCTAGCGCCAGTGTGTCTGTTGCCATAACAACTAAGTCGGCAACGTCTCTTTTGAGACTATTTAGGTCTTCCTGCATGATAGCTTGATTCTTCTCCAGGTTTCTCTGATTCTTTTCCAAATTACTTTGGTTCTTTTCTAGATTACTCTGATTTTTTTCTAGGTTTCTCTGATTCTTTTCCAGACTCAGTTGATTCTTTTCTAAGCCTGATACTTTGCTTAAAATTAGATCAATTTTTTGGTCGGTAGTGAGATTTTTTGTTGCCATATTTGCAATATAGCGCTTATATACGCCAAAAGCAACCTTCCTGCCAGACATCCCGTATTAGTGGGAAGCTGCGGATGGT
Source organism: uncultured Pseudomonadales bacterium (assembly GCA_964610445.1). Classification (GTDB taxonomy): domain Bacteria; phylum Patescibacteriota; class Microgenomatia; order UBA1400; family UBA12108; genus GWF. Next base: position 6,739 of record CAZSVV010000026.1, read on the forward strand.
TGCTTCTCGCAAGAAGTGCATAATACACTATGGGACTGAAAAGTGTCAACCCCCAAAATATGGATGGGGTATGAAGAATTATTTGACCTGGTCGACGATTTTTTTGAAGGTATCTGGATCTTGGACAGCGATACCAGCTAAGACCTTGCGATCGAGTTCGATCTTTTTGGTGCTCATGAGAGCAATAAACCGTGAGTAGGTAAGTGCTGGATCTATAGCACGGAGTGCTGCGTTAATACGAACTATCCAGAGTGAGCGAAAATCGCTTTTTCGATCTTTGCGACCTTGGAAACTATAATCTAGAGCATGGAGGTAGGCTTCGTGGGCAACCTTCCATAGCCTGTTTTTGGTCATGCGGAAGCCACTAGTGCGCTTTAGTACTTTGTTGTGCCTAGCTCGTTTAGTTGGTCCACCTTTTACTCTTGTCATAGATTTAGATTCCTAGTGCTTTTTTAATACGACGACCTGTACCACCAATTAAGAACTTAACTGTTTTCATGCGCCTGACCTGGGCTGCGCCTTTGTGACTACGGCGATGGCGCATATTCTGGGTGCGATGGATTATTTTGCCTGTTTTGGTTACTTTGATACGGCGAACGAGAGATTTGCGAGTTTTGCGTTTCATAGTTTATTTTTTCTTGGCTGGATTGAGGATGAGGAATAGTTGTTTCCCCTGGAGTTTGGCTACTCCATCGGGAGTGGCAATACCCTCTAGTCCCAGCATTACTTTTTTGATAAGTTCGTGACCAAATTCCACGCGGGTAATTTGGCGACCGGTGAATTTTACCACAATTTTGACTCTGTCACCATCACCTAGATATTCTTTGATCTTCTTGAGGCGTGAGTCCATGTCACCTTGGGCAATAAATGGAGTAAAGCGGATTTCTTTGAGTTCGACTTTGCCACTACCACCTTTGCTCTCCCTCTCTTTCTTGGACTCGATGTATTTAAACTTTTTAAAGTCGATCAGTTTGGCAACAGGTGGCTTGGCCATTGGGGCGATCTCGACGAGATCGACCCCGAGATTGCGAGCTTTTTCTAGGGCATCTTCCCGGCTAATGAGACCTACCTGCTTGCCTGTTTCATCCACAACACGGAGCTCTGGAGCTTTGATAAAACTATTAATAGCGTAGTACTTCATCGTTAGAGGGTATTATACATTAAAAACCGGGCGGACGCAGGGGTCCGCCCCTACAAGTTGGTTTAAATTTTACTTAAACTCTCTTGCTTTAACTTGGCTATTGCCTCATCTATTGTCAAGGTGATCTGCTCGCCTGCTCTATTTTTGAGAGTAATTGTTTTGTTCTCTAACTCGGTTTTGCCAATTATTGCCATATATGGTACTTTTTGCTCCCGTGCCCGTACCATTTTTTTACCTAAAGTACGATTGCTCTCGTCGACTTCGACTCTAATCCCTGCGAGAGTGAGACTATGCCCTAGTTCCTGGGTATAGCCTAGCTCATTCTCGGAGATCGGGAGGAGAATGACCTGGACTGGGGATAGCCAGAGCGGGAGTGCACCAGCATAATGCTCTAGGAGTACCATCATAGCACGCTCAGAGGAGCCGAGGATCGCCCGATGGATCATGACGGGACGTGCCTTGGTGCCGTCTGCGGCTGTATATTCTAGTTCAAAGCGTTCTGGCTGCACCATATCGATCTGGACGGTCGAGAGCTGCCATTCACGACCGAGTGCATCGGTTGCCATGAGATCCATCTTGGGGCCGTAGAAAGCGGCTTCGCCTGGCCCATCATAGTAAGGGATGTTGTTGCGCTCCATGATAGTGACTGCCCATTTTTCAAGTTTGTCCCAGACTTTGGGGTCACCCAGATATTTTTCTGGATGTTCAGTGTCTCTGGTACTTAAGCGGTAGCGGTATTTAAAGCCAAAAGTCTCCATGATCTCTTTGGTCATGGCTAGGGCCATATCGACCTCGGCATCGACCTGATCTTCGCGGCAAAAAATATGCGCGTCATCCGTACTAAAGCTACGGACACGAGCAAGACCATTCAGCTCCCCTGGCTTTTCGTCTCGATAGAGCATGGCAAAGTCGGTGAGACGTAAGGGTAGATCACGATAAGACCTGGCCTGGGCAGCATAGATCTGGGTATGCTGGGGACAGTTCATAGGTTTTAAGAAAAACTCTTCATCGCTGTAGTTAGAAATTACCTTAAACATATCGTCTTTGTATTTGTCATAGTGTCCACTCTTTTTAAACAGCTCGGCTTTGGCTATTTGGGGTGTATGGACCTGATAGTAGCCCTGTCGACTTTGGAGCTCCTCGACATAACCATTTAGGAGACGGCGAACCAGAGCACCTTTGGGGCTGTAGAGGGGCATCCCGGAGCCTACGTAGTCAGAGAAACTAAAGAGATCCAGCTCCCGACCTAGCTTACGATGGTCACGCTTCTTGGCTTCTTCTTGGAGCCAGAGATAGTGATCGAGTTCTTCTTGGGTCTCGAAAGCGGTGCCATAGATGCGAGTTAACATTTTATTCTTTTCGTCTCCGCGCCAGTAGGCACCAGCGAGCTTGGTGAGTTTAAAGAATTTGAGAACTCGGCTCGGTTCTTCGACGTGGCCACCACGACAGAGGTCGCGGAAGTTGCCTGAATTATAAACAGTTAGGATCTGACCCTCACTACTAAATTCATTAATGAGTTCTAACTTATATTCGTTACCGCTAAACTCATTTTTGACCTCTTCAACACTATGTTCGTGACGTTCAAAATTATTCCATGACGTAACGATTTGGCGCATTTTCTTTTCGATTTTTGGGAGATCTGTATCTGTTAATTTGGTATCACCAAAATCAAAATCATAGTAAAAGCCATTCTCGATTGCAGGTCCTATGGTCCTTTTGGCGTTAGGATAGAGCTCGGCAACTGCTGCTGCCAGTAAATGGGCGGCAGAGTGACGGAGCTGATCTAAGTGTTCTTGATTGTGATCTGGCATATAATCCTTAAATTATTTATGTGCTAAGTATAGCAGGCTTAGTTAAGAGATTCCTCTAGTCCAATGAATATCTGTTTCTGGCGTGCGTGAGACCAAGAATTCTGGAGTGATGGAGGGTGGAATAACTAGTCTATCAGTATCAACATCACTATAGATCAAGGCCTTCCTGAGAGATAGCTCTTGGAGGATTGCTTTTGCATTTACGCGGAGCTTATTGTTAGGAAGTTCTAGAATTTCGTCCATTGTCATCCAGCGGACATCACTAATTTCGTTCC
>CAZSVV010000027.1:0-2240 GCA_964610445.1 uncultured Pseudomonadales bacterium
GTAGCTTCGAACCCACCCTGTTCGCCAACCTGGCCACCGTTGGCGGCAGAACATTTTTCGGGGTTACCGGTTGCAGTAAAGCAGGTAGTTGCTTCTTCAAAATGATGACCCGCCAAGACTTCGCAGGGGACACCCGTTTCTTCGGATATTTTGGCGTAGACCTCTTCGAGTTTTGGATTTAGGACACCACCTTCGAACATAGCGGAGTTTTTTATAATGCTAGTTACATTACCTGGTGCAGTCTTCCATTCAGAGTCGGCGAGGATGGCCTCGAATTTGTCAGGGAGACATTGGCCAGTGGTACTAGTCCCTGGAGCGCCGGCAGTCCTATCACAGCCGACTCTGGTACCGAGTGCATACTCTTCGACCGACGTATCTAACTGACTACTAAACATTGGGTCGTCGCAGGTATAGTAGCCAAAGCGACGTCTAGCGTCAGCAGGGTTCATGGATTTGCCTGCATACAAGAGCTCTGCTTCGTCATCAACTGTGCTACTGAGGTCTTCGTTAAAATCCTGGACACTCTCGAGATCTGCTAGAGTGTCTCTAGTGTCGTAGTATCCTTTTTGGAGTTCGCTGATTGATTGTCCCATTACTTCGGGTACGGTATAGAGGTGATACTTGACCTGTTCTACTTCATCTATTTTGTCTCCGCCTCCCCAACCAGTAAAGGCGAGTTTAAGGAACCAAGAAAGATTTAGCTCTGGGTAAGCTCCTCCCTTGTCTTTGGTTAGTGTGGGCTGTAGTTTGTAGTTGGGACACTCGCCATTTGGTCCGAGTTTCATGTCGTCTTCGAGATAATCAATCCATTGAGTAAAGTATTTCCAGCTCGACCAAGGAATATATTTTAAACATCCGTCTTTGAGTTCGCCGTAGAGCTTTTCATGAATAAAGCTAGGGATCCCAAACTCACTACTAACGCTTGCAAAGCGTGCGAGTGGATTGACCGCAACGATATTACGATAAATCCGCATAGCATCGCTGAGTGGATAGGTCATAAAGAGTTGGTCTAGAGCTGCGTTGAAAGACTGTGAAATCGATGTGTCATAAAAGAGGCCGCGCCTAATCCCTACCAACATTTCGTCTGGCACCCAACACTTGTCAGGATTTTTGGGACAGCAAACATTCCAGACACATATTGTGGGCCTTATGTAACCTTGTCTAAAAGAAGGGGGATATAGAGGAGCAGACATGAGGTCGATGAACCATTCATCTGGCTGAGCCTTACCTGCTTCTTGGTTTATTGCTTTACAGATTGCCTGCTGTGTTTCACCTAGGCCATCGAGTAGCGCGTAGTTCCCAGGGTTAATATACATGTCATCTAGCATCTCTAGCATCCCAAAAGTGGGTACTGCGACTGCATCGGGCAACTCATCTGATATCTCTAAAAGAGTTTTGGTTCCGACTGTCGGTGTATCGGGATCCATGTCGTGATCAATGCCTACCTGATAACCCCAGTCTACCCAGCCGAGTGGCCACTCCCCGGTCTGAGCAAGAGTTGCTTTTGTTTGTTTGGCACGCCTTACCACAATCACTTTACGAAGTGCGACGTCACAGAAACTACTATTTAAGTACTGTGACCCCCAAGATATTGAGTTACTGGTGCCAATGTTAGTAAATGCTAGCGCCTCGCTTTGGAGCTTGGGGTAGGTTGGTTTTTCTGCAGAAAAATCTGTGCCTTTCACCGTCCTGCTAATACTTGGTCTTTGCTTGTAGCTGCATTTTCCCTTTGTTACTCCACTCAGCTCAGGATCCGCTTTAGCCGTGCAACTATCGTTGGGGTCTGAATGGCCGTCTTTGACATACTCACCACTGTCTCGGTTGCATAACCCCACAGTCCCACCCTCACACCCGTCGACTATCTCTTCTGTCTGGTTGTCTATTGCACAGACGTAATCACGTTCGTCGCCACCTGGGCAAAGCATCAGGTTTTCGTACTCACGACTACGGTCGCGGTTTTCGTATATTTTTAGGAATGGCGCGCGTATGTATTTATATAGTGGAAAAAATATCTCGAAATGATATTCTTCGTCAGGATTGCCTTCAACCGAGAAGGGGGCAAAAGGTTCTGTGGACTCAGCGTAAATAGTTGCAGGGGCAAATAGCACATAGTACATAGCACATAGTACTAGAGCTAAGAACTTTATTGTCCTCATGATTAGAAACCAAAGTTAAATTGAGTAACAGGTGCACCTGTTAAGTTTTCAATTAGGAGAAGTATTAACCAGGAAACAATGGAG
>CAZSVV010000027.1:2250-9745 GCA_964610445.1 uncultured Pseudomonadales bacterium
CCCAGCCAATAGTTTGTTTGCCGCCCTGAAGCCCCTTAGGATCACCACTACTCGTTAAGATTTTGAATCCACCAACAAGGATCATGATAAAGGCGACCATGCCGATGAGTGGGATCATGGCTGTTAGAACATTGCCAAAGTAGTCTGGTAGTTGGTCGAGGCGTGCAGCATCTGAGTCCATACATCAGATTATATCAGCTATTCAGCATATCAGTGTACCAGTTTGCCTGTATTCGGCAATTTCAGTTAATTTGTAAAACACGGACAAAACTGGCCATCCGAGAAACTGACAAACTGAATTGCCGACAATCTGATTTACTGATTTTTTGATTAGTAAGCAGTTGGAGGAGTGATATTGTCGTTTAGAATGCTGATTCCAAAGAAGTATTGGATGATCAACATGACTGCCCAGGCAGATGCAACGACTGCTAGACCAACGAGAGCTGCGGTGATACGATCGCGCGCTTCTTGGGTTTTACCTTTGTCACCACCTGAAGTGATCCATTGGATGCCGCCCCAGATGAGGTACATAAAGACGAGAAGTGCGGAGACGAGTAGGGCACCTTGGACTGCTCCTTTGATGAGAGTACCAATATTAGTGATTGCAACGTTGTCTGGCTTGCCGATTGAGAGATCTGGAGCTGCGGGAGCTGCTAGGGCTTTGGAAATTTCGAACATATATTCTCCTTTTATTACTTTATGATCTAAGTGTATCAATTATAGCAGGATTAGCAAGTTATTTGGTAATGCCAATCCCAAAGAAGTAATCGACTAGTAGGTAGACTGCCCAAGCTGAGGCTACTATCGCTAGACCTACTATAGCCTGAGTGATCTTATTTCGTGCTTCTTCGAGCTTGCCTTTGTCGCCTCCAGCTGTAATCCAGTTGATGCCACCATATACGAGGTACATAAAGGTGGCGAGACCAGATACCAAGATAACAGCAGAGAAACTACGTGAGACAAAGGTCCCCAGATCTTCATTTATAGCAACACGAGATTTAACCTGATCATCGACGTTGATCGCAAAGCTACCTCCCGCAAATAAAAGAGGGGATTTTGCTAGGAATGACTTAATTTTTTTGATCTTCATAGAATTTACCCTGCGGTGGGCCAGATAATATTAAGCAGATCTATACCTAGTGCGGACTCGATAAACTTTACTATAACGTAACTAGCAGCTAAGACGGCGAGCCCCACTAATCCTTGAGTGATCTTGGCACGACTCTCATCTAGCTTGCCTTTGTCGCCACCAGCCATGATCCAGTTTAGTCCTCCCCAAAGGAAGTAAAGGAGAAAGGCGAGACCACCCACAATGATGATGGTTTGCCAGAGTGTTGCCATGGTAACAGCAAACTGCTGAGGAGCACTGTCTGGAGATTCTCCACCTGGGACGGCAGTATTAGTGATTGCTGCATGTACTTTGGTGACTAGTTGAAAGTTTGTAAAGTTCATAAAGTTAATTAAAGGTGAGTCCCTGAATAATACTGCCTGGTTCGAGGATATTTAGGCCGAGCGCTGCCCCAACAATCCAGACTATAGAATATGAGAGGACAATAATAATCAAGCCGATCGCACCACCTGTCATCATACCTTTGGCCTTGTCGATCTTGCCTTTGTCACCGCCTGCTGTAATCCAGTTGAGACCACCGAGAAGGAAATAGAGGACAAAAGCGATCCCGGCAACAACTGTTAGAACGACAAGTGTGTTGCTGATTAGTTTTTCGAATGCGCTAGTGCTGCCCTCGATACCACCACCAGGCTGATACCCACCGGGAGTTGTGATCTGACTAAAGCTCGTGTCTGCCAATAATTTTGACATAAGTTAAAAGCTCCCTGGACCAGTAATGGTTGGTGAGAGGATAGCGCCTGCATCACCAAATAGTACAAAGGAGACTATGCCAGTGATTGCGGCAGCGCCGACCATAATAATTAAACCGAGTAGGGACATATTGATTGAGTACATGGCTGCTTGAATTTTCTTTTCGTCCCCGCCAGCTGTTACATAAGTAAAGCCAGAGATCATGAGGTTAAAGAAGGCGTAGAGCCCGGCAGCTACAAAAATGACTGTGACGATGTTGGTTATAAAACTGGGCAGACCAGTGTTGACATCACCATAGTTGGTTACTGGATTGTCGATGTTACCAAAGACGCTTGCCATATATTTATAAGATCTCTAGTCCGGTGACGATCTGGACAATCTGTATTATCCAGTACGACCCGAAGACTACTAATAAGCCCATTATAGCAAAAGTAATAGTTTTTTTGCCCTCTTCCATCTTGTGGCTGTCGCTAGCACCACTAATCACACTAAAGCCGCCAAGGATAAACATAAAAAAGAGGACTAGGCCTGCTGCGACGTAAACGTTTGGAAGAATCGCATTAATCAAATCGCCGGCACTACTGTAGGTAGAGTCAGCACTGCTACCTTGAAATATTAGCTTGTCTCCTAGGTTAAATCCGGCCATGGGTTTTATTATACCCTTTGGAGTAGAATATGGAACATGGACCAAGCAATTTCAGACATCTTGGAGGGTAAACACGGGGCAGCAACACGTTTTTATCTTTGCTATGCCCCTAAGCTCAGACGTTATCTAATTGCTAAGTTGCCTAGCGTGGGGGATGCCGAAGAAGTGTTGCAAGATGTGTTTTTATCAGTCTTTGACTCTCTACCAATTTATCGTGGAGAGTGTAGTGTTTTATCTTGGATATATTCTATAGCTCGGCATGAGGTGGCAGATTTTTATCGCAAAAGGTATGTTCGCGAACTAGTTGAAAAGACGAGCCCACTCTTTGAAGAGCTGATGGAGACTGTCGATACTCCAGAGACTGTATGGGACAGAGAAAAAGTGCGACGGCGTTTTTTTGGAGCGTATAAAAAATTGCAACAACAGTATCAAGATGTATTGTCTTACCGATATGAACTGTCATTATCAGTTAAAGAGATTGCAGTAAAGATGGAGCTAACATTTAAGGCTACTGAATCTCTACTATATCGAGCGAGGACTGCATTTGCTGCAGCCTACAATAATTATGCAGAGTGAAGCTGATTTTTTGAAAATAATTGAACTTAAAGCGAGAGAAGAGCGTCAAATCCTGGATACGGAGATTATCCCAATTTGGGCAAAGGGGATTGGTGAGTGGTTGGTGGTTAACCCGTGGAGAGTGATGGTGCCGCTGGCTTGTATAGTTTATCTGGTAATTAGACTTTCGTATGGGCAGAGTTTTAGAGAAATAATCCTTGGGATTTTTGGAGGGTTTTAGTATGAAGAAATCGACATTGGTGCTCTGGATCGGGTATGTTTGGGGGACGACACTCGCCGGACTAGCCATACATCCGTATCAGTCTATACGTAGGATAGTGCTAGGTAGGAAAATATTATTGCCAGTGACGCTCTCACCCCTACTGGGGCTGATTGTATTGTTTGTGGCAGGTCGAATGGGGAGTTACATCTTTACTCTAGGTAGTATTGGTCGAGAATTGGTGGCGCTAGTGTTAGGGTCGACTCTAATAGGACTACTGATGTGGCAGGGATTACTACTTTTACTAGTTTGGCGTTTTTGGCGAGTTGGGTGAATGGTTTTGATTTATAGAGCGACTCTGTATGTATGAGTGGTGAAGAACTAACTCCTGGCTGGAGTATCCCAAGAATTTGGAGAAATAAGAAACAGAGATATGGACTTGTGGGAGAAGTGTGTCCACATTGTGACCATAAAATTTTCCCACCTCGAGATGTCTGTCCTTACTGTGGAGATGAATCTAGAGAGACAATATTGACAATCGCGAACGATGCGACGGGGGAGGCTACGCGCGCGTTGGCTTTGAGACAAACGACTATTCCCGAATGATTTTTTATCACTCTGCGACATTACTATCTATGCAGAATGTAGACTTCAGCACATACGAGGGGAGGAGAGTAGTTTTGGTAGACGAGAATGATAATGAGATAGGGACAGAAGATATTTTGGTCGCACATCAAGGGTTGGGCAAAAAACATAGAGCTCTATCGGTGATTTTGTACAGAAAAATAGACGGTAAAACAGAACTTCTTATGCAAAAAAGATCGCAAAATAAGCCAGTGTTTAAGGGTTTGTGGAGCAATACTTGTTGTACTAATCTGCGCCCTGGCGACACGTATATCGAGCGAACAGTGTCACGGCTAAAGGAGGAGATGGGGATAGAGATTAAACCAGAAGATTTGAGAGTACTTTACCGTTTTAGTTATGAGGCACCAGATCTAACCAATCCTGGTTGGTGTGAGAACGAGGTAGATACAGTCATAGTGGGCGAATGGTCAGGCGAAATGAAACTAAACCCAGACGAGGCAGAAGATGCTAGGTGGATGGAATATGGGGCGATGAAAGCAGATATGGAACAGAATCCTGACATTTATTCCCCTTGGCATAAATTAATTATTAGAGATCCACGATTTGTGGGAGGTTTAGATGTTTAGTTTGGGAGCTTTGTTGCGAGAAACAGGTCAATATGTAGGCATGGGAGAACGAGCAACATATGAATTTGATGCTGTTGTAATAACTGACGATAATATTATTGATGCTAAAAATATGGCTGGGAAAGAAGGTGACTATAAAGGTTTTTTAATTCAAATTTTAATGAATGATTTTAGAATTCCTTTGAGTGGATATGATCCAGAACAGGTAGACCCATGACCAAGACTACGATTATTGCGCCGGCTAACATTGCATTTGTTAAGTACTGGGGGAGGAGAAATGACAACCTAATTCTGCCTCTTAACCCATCTGTCTCGATGAATATGAGCGGATGTACTACTACTACGTCTTGTGAGTGGGGAGAGTGGGAAGAGGACTCGATTAAAATCAAATTTAAAGGAAAAGAGATGGTTGAGGCGAGTGGTGCGGCTCGGGAGAAAGCGCTCAAAGTGATTGATCGAGTGAGAGAAAAGCTTGGGACTAAATTTAGAGTCAGAATTGAATCTGAGAATAACTTTCCTGAAGCTACTGGGATTGCATCTTCGGCTTCTGGTTTTTCGGCATTAACAAAAGCTCTATATGAATCGTTTGACGCTAGTCTTAGTGAAAAAGAAATGACTATAGAAACTCGATTATCTGGCAGTGGATCAGCATGTCGGTCGATACCTGATGGGTTTGTGGTTTGGGATAAAGGGGATAATGATGACGGATCGGACTCTTATGCATACTCTATTGCGCCAGCAAAGCATTGGGAGTTGGTAGATCTGGTTTGCGTAGTAGATATCGGTAACAAAAAAGTGAGTTCGGGTGAAGGACATGTAAGGCCAAAGAATGAATACATGCAGGCCAGACTCAGAAACATTGAGTCAAGAGTAAGTGAGACAATATCTGCCATAAAAGAGAAAGATTTAGAGAAGCTGGGAGTAGTGACAGAAATAGAGGCGATGTCATTACACACAGTTTGTATGATGAGTGAGCCGCCAATTTTTTACCTTAACGGAGCCACTTTTGAAGTAATGGCTACCATTAGAGAGCTCAGGAAAAAAGGGATCATGGCTTACTACACAATGGATGCTGGAGCTAATGTACACGTTATCACGGAAATGCAGTATTTACCTGAAGTTAAGAGTGCTTTATCTAAGATCGACAAAGTAGTCATGATGATTGAAAATGTATCTACTAACGGAGCACGAATCTTATGAAACAAATGTTAATGGTAAAACTAGGTGGTGGGGTGATCACAGATAAAAATGTTCATTATGGACTCAGAGAAGACGTACTATCGCGACTTGCCAGAGAAATTGCTCGAGGATATGCGAAGCTTGGAGAGACTAAGCTGATTATTGGCAATGGAGCGGGGAGCTTTGCACATTTTTCGGCTCATAAATACAGAACTACAGAAGGTTTTATAGATGATAACTCACGAGTCGGGATGGGGTGGGTAAGGCACGATGCAGTCAAGCTTAATCAAATAGTGTTTGAACAATTATTGTTAGCTAATGTCCCTGTTTTCTCCTATTCACCATCATCTTTGATGAGCGTATCTAATAGACTAACTAAGCAAATATTTACCGAGTCGATTGAGGATGGACTCAAGAACGGGATTGTTCCTTTGGTGTATGGCGACGTAGTAGTGGACGCAGAGCGTGGGTGTGATGTTTACTCTACTGAGCGTGTGTTTGATGAGCTCGCCAAGTATTTTGCTAAAGATTACCAGGTTAAAGTGATACATGTTAGCGCTGAAGAAGGGGTATATAAAACAGGTCAAGCAAGTGTATTTGAGAAAATCACTAAAGACAACTTTGAAGAAGTTAAACAACATTTAGGAGGATCAAAAGGAGTCGACGTATCTGGTGGGATGTTGCACAAAGTCGAGGAGTGTTTGGAGTTAACTAAATTGGGTATTAATAGCGTAATAGTTAGCGGCATGGTGGAGGGTAGGGTCGCGGAGGTGATCAGTGGAAAGAAAACAGTTGGAACAATAATATGCTAGATAAAAATACAATCCCTACTCATGTAGCAATCATTATGGACGGAAATCGTAGGTGGGCGAAGAGCAAAGGTTTGCCGGCGATTGCGGGACACGCGTATGCGGTAGAACACACAACTGAGGAGTTGATCGAGCGAGCGGGCGAGATGGGAGTTAAATATTTGACTATGTGGGCATTTAGTACAGAGAACTGGGGGAGAGCAGAGGAAGAGGTGGCAGGCTTAATGAATCTATTTAGAAAGGCAATTGAGACTAAGGCCGGCCGGTTTATTGCAAAAGGGGCAAGGCTTAGATTAATCGGAGACATGAGTCGATTTAGCGAAGATATCCAGATGGGGATGAAGCGAGTAATTGCTGAGAGTGAGAAGAATGAAAAGATAACGGTCACATTTGCCCTAAATTATGGTGGGAGAGATGAAATAAAGCGGGCAGTAAATCGGTTAGTCAGCGATTCTGCAGGTCAGCAAGCCGGAATATCAGATATAGAGAAATATTTGGATAACGCTGGAATGCCCGACCCTGATCTGATTATTAGAACTGGTGGAGATTATCGACTATCTGGGTTTTTGATGTGGCAGGCCGCTTATAGTGAACTGTATTTTACAGACACCCTTTTTCCTGATTTTACGCCTGAAAAATTTGAGTTTGCGATAGAGGAATATCAGAAGAGACAAAGAAGATTTGGAAAGTAATTTTTTGCTCGCCAGGTATACGATTTTGCAGTCCTCACAGCTATCTGACGTATCAGAGGAGACGCTCCGGGCTGAAAATCATACACCTGGCTCGCCTGATTAATTTATTTGTTGTGAGTTACCACTGCACCAATTGTTCGTAGAAAATTTATCCAACAATGTCGATCTTAAAGATAATCTGGAGGATCTGAGCGATCCAGAAGGCGAGAAAGATAACAGCAAAACCAAAGAGCGCGCTGGTAATGGTTTTTTTACCTTTCTCCTGAGCTTCTTTATCTGCTGCACCGGCTAGCATGGTAAAGCCACCTGATACTAACATGCCAAAGAGGATAATGCCCGCAAGAGTTAAGAGGGTGGGGAGGAG
>CAZSVV010000028.1:0-6260 GCA_964610445.1 uncultured Pseudomonadales bacterium
CTCTATCCCTTAGTCCTCTAATGCTGGTTGTATCCACCTTTTCAATCATCGACTCTACATGTGTGTAGTCGAGAAACTTTATCGAATGTTCCTTACCCTTAGGTAGCTCTAACTTATCTGGAGACACTACCTCATAGTCCTGTCTGATCAGGTAGCGTAGTAAGGATCTGATCGCGATCGCATAGTAGCTCTGTGTCACAGGTGATAGATACTGCCCCTTATCATCTTTATGTTGAGCAAGGTAAGCGCGGTATGTCTTTAACATCTTAGCAGTAATATCGGATAGATTAGTCTGGGGATAGAACTCGGTTAGCCAAGTTGCAAACTTCCCTAGGTAAAAGCGATAGTTACGAATTGTAAAAGGAGAGACCTGACGCTCTACAGATAGGTACTCGAGGTACTCCAAGATTGCATCCTCTAACTTGGGAGCTTTACCATTAGCAGTCATAGGCAGGGGAGTGATAAGAGTCTCGAATTAAACTGGGGAGCGATATATCCATCCTTTTTACACATACACACTACACGCACATATCTGTTGATAGATATATGTCCTATAAGGCAATATAGTATATATCCTATAGTTAGTAACGGTAATTTTAGAGAATAGGGGAGATAAAGGTTACTAACCTTGTCACCATTGTGCGACATTAAACTAAAACTGTCAACCAATGTATAATCAAGGTATGCTACTCGTGAACAATCCTATTACCACAAAACAGCTATCGGAAATGGCGAAACTTATGTTTGGTCATCTAGTAAAAGCCGTCGTAGACATCGAAAAGAGGCAATTAGCAATCGATGCTGAGCTTCATGCCGACCTCGAAGCATATCTACTAGACCACGGCTCTAGGCAGCAATCACTGTGGGGTATCAATCTTCATCCAGATAACTATCCCAAAGAGAGTTTTATTGAGTTTGATTCCATGATCAATATAAGACCAAACCAGAACAATCCCAGTAGATCAGTACTGGACATCAAGATACAAGATCAGATTCGAGCAATTATAAAAGATAAAATTATTGTTTAGTCACCTTATGGACCATCAAAGTTTTGCTAGACGCTCTATTCATTTCCAACTCGGAACTATCGGCACTGAGATCGGTCGTGCTATCTCTTGGCGTACCAATCCATCTTTCGGTAACCCAGACGAATGTATCACTAGAGCTACGAGTTATCTAAACATCATCTTAAGCTCAAATGATACTCGTCCCTCCACACGTCGCGAACTAGCAAGACTTAAAGAAGTCCTCAATGATTGGTATTACGGCGACAACTTTTACCAAACTCGTGAACTAGATTGGGACAACTATTTTTTACCATTTTCTATCGTAGCTAATAAACTAAAATAGCACTCCAGAATAAAAGGATAGATCCTACCAGAGGTAGAGGTCGTAGAATGGCGTTAAAACTGTCAACTCCAGGTCAAATGGCTTGTTTATATGTCCAAAATATGTACTTTTTTACGGGTAAGCTTTGGAAAGCGAGAAAACGGACAGTTGTGATAGGTGGGGGACCAAATCACGTTCTAAAACAAGCTAAATAGTGTAACTATCGTATTTCGAATTTATAACTTCTAATTTAGTACGTAATCTCAGCCCCCTCTCGATTCTATAGTTAGTGTCATAAAAGATATATTGTGCGACACTGTGTAGATGACTCCTCCACACGAGATGTGCATCAATAAAAGGGGTCGGGTGATATCGTCCACAATAATCGCTAAACCGCTATAGTCGCCTTGAACATCCTCTATTCATATCTCTTAATACTTTAATTAAATTACAATGATAATCCAGCATTGATATAACCTCCTCTACTAGCGCTCTAGCACCAGATCTGATATCTGGACCCGTAGCTTACCCTACCAGGCTATACCCCTGGAAAAAGTAAAGTGTATCAAAATAGATCACAATTTCTACTCGTCGCAAGGATCGGATACTTTTTATCCACATTCGTGAAAATAATTATAGGATATTGTGAAAAGACCTATAATTATTATAGGACATTACTAAAATATTATAGGACTCCCCTCCTCCATCCACACCAATCGCTTATTAATTCATCCATCTAATGATCGTCGTCACAATAACAACTAAGAATACAATCGACGAAAATCCAGCAAACTCTTGCACAGTCCTCGGGAACAGTCTTCCCTCAGCCTCATGCTGGAACAGCCCCATGATCACGTATGTCGCCATGGATAGCATTACCGATGCCAGTGGCGGATCTATCAGCCAAAAACTAATAGCCAGAGCTAGCTCAGCTACTACCAGCGCCCCAATTGCTGCAGATAGGAGATCTCGAGAGATATCAGTATGTAGAGTATATGACCATATCCCCTGTAGTAGTATCGGATAAGTAACTAGGTAGACTAGTCCTACAACGACTAAGAGTGGTAAATGCAGCGAATAAATGACATGAAAAAATAGAGCTGATGTAAGTATGGATAAAAGAAACCCGACTGCTCGTGCCGCTCGCAGTAGCTGGATAGTTCTGATCGATGCAACCGCAAAGATATTAGCAGTAAGAAGCAGGCCATACATCGAGATCGTAAATAGGAGTAGCACTACCCAGCGTGTAACAGCCGCTTGAGGTAGTAAGAAATAAAACACCGCAACCACTGTTGGGTAAAGTGTAGGCAGGATCAAGTCCAGTACCCAGGCTACTCCACGCAGGTCTGTAATGAGCGACCAGCCAGTGAGTACTGCTGATACGACCGCGAGAATAACGATTGCCAGGTAACGCGCTTCGACCGACAAACTCTGGATAATCCATAGTCCAAGCGTGAGGATAAGAGATACTATTAAGAATTTGCGTCTTTTTGTGAGCGTCGCTCCTCGCTTTACCTTAGAACCTACCACTCTACTCCTCCGCGGGATTACACGCTCGACTATGTTGCTCTCATTTTTTTTAAACCAAGTTAACATAAACCTCCTGCACGTCAGGGTGATCAGAAACGGCACTGACAAACACCTCTACCTGTTCCATATCGCTATATTCGATAGGGTACAGTGGAGTATAACCATTAGTGTCAGTCTTAAACAAGTAGGAGGCACTCCCCATCTCCCCCATTCTCCAGTTGTGTTTCTCGAGTATTAGCCTAACCTCATTCAGTGTCCGATTACGACTATCTGATATAGCTGTAATAATACACGCTAGTCCTCCTGGCCCGTGCCCTTCGATCAAGAGCTCCACCATCTCTGCCTCACCACTCTTACCCATACCTCGTGCTATTGCTCTATCAATTATATCTTTTGGCATCGAGGCTTCTCTTGCTTTCTCAACCGCGAGTCTGAGTGCAAAGTTTTTATCAGTGTCCCCTATTCCACCACCTTTTCTAACTCCCACTACTATTGCAGCCGCTAGCTTGGTAAAGATCCCGCTACGGACTTTATCGTTCGCATCTTTTTTCCGATGGATATTGCTCCACTTACTATGACCTGACATACTTGTATTTTACACTCAACCAAACTACAATTGGGAAAATTCATGACAACACTAATTCAACAGGCAATCGACAGTTCACTCAAGTGTCTCTGGGACGAGGCTATCGACCTTAACCTCGAGATTCTCAAGCAAAATCCCAATGACATCGCTACCCTTAATAGACTAGCCAAATGCTACCTACAGCTCGGTGACAAAAAAAGTGCTAAGGCAACCTACCAAAAAGTCTTAGAGTTGGACAAATATAACTCAGTCGCACTCAAAAACTTAAAAACTCTTAATCTCGCCGTCGCCACCTCTCCCAACGAACTAGTTCGCGAAGATTTTATCGAAAACCCCGGGCTCACTCGCACTAGCTCACTAATCAAAGTGGCCGGGCGCGAAGTACTAGCGACACTTAGCTGCAAACAGATCCTCATCCTCAAACCCAAGGTGCGCTTAATCAGTGTCTCAACCACCAAAGGAACCTATGTCGGCACACTGCCCGATGATCTCTCACTCAAACTAAAGAAGCTCCTCGAACATGGCTACGAATACCAGGTCTGTCTCAAGTCCGCAACCGACAATATGGCTAGTATCTTTATCCGCGAGATCAAACGACCCAACAAAAAGAACGTCCTCCCGAGCTTTAACCGCGCTCACATCAAGTTTACCTAAATCAAAATAACTCTAGAGCATCTTTGCCGACCCACATAACTATCCCTGCCCGATATTCTGCAGTATCACCCACCTCATAAGACTTAAATCTAAAGACTCGCTCCATAAGTGTCAGTGTAAGCGTAGCAGTCTTTGGATCCGCGACAATCATCCGAGTAGTGTCACTCACTTGTGAGCCACTCCTGACAGTAATGACGTCTAGCCCCATGTTATCGAGAAACTGGGCCATATCACTACCTAGCCCACTCTCCCCACTCTCATTAATGATCGAGACGGTGACCCCCTCTTTGCCTACTCCCCAATCAAAAAACGATTTACCAACATAACTAGATAGTGCGAGCGGCGCATACTCTAGTTTGTCCTTATCATTAGCAACAATTACTCCTGCCCGCACTAGATCCTCCTGCCCGACCAATCTATGGGAGTAGCTACGCATATACGAAGCGATGCGGTATGTGTCAAAAAGTGTTAGGTTATCCTCGCTACCCCGCTTCCACATTGCCCGATATAGTGATGATATGAGAGCTGAGTCCACCGATCCTTCCTCTTCCAAGTTAACCAAATATCCAACAATTGGCAGCTTCATAAATCCCTGCACTTTGCGGCGGGCAAACTCCCCTCCTTGGTTTTTGTACGAGCCGAGCTTATAAAGGCTCCCCACTTTGTATTCCCCGACACTCCGAGATGTAATTGCGAGAGTCTCTGGGTAGGTTATGATCATGACTTTCTCTTCGACCGGATCAAACGTAGCCACACTCACTCTACTCCCACCTTGGTCTATGTAGACTAAGTTAAATCGAGCATCAGGTGAGACTATGCTCTCTTTCATCACTTTTGAGACCGTTCCCACCGCAATCAATGTAACCATTGCAAAAACTAGATAAGACAACCACTTAAGACGCATCCTTTTATGCTACCATATACTCCTCATGCAACTTAGTGATTTTTACTACGATCTACCGACTGAGCTCATTGCGCAGGAACCTGCTCATCCCCGTGACCATAGTCGGCTCATGCTGATTAACCGCGCTACAGACAAGATCTCACACCACCATTTCTATGACTTACCCCAGTTACTACCAGATAACTATCACCTTGTTGCCAACAATACCAAGGTCTTTCCCGCTAGGTTAATTGGCAAAAAAATAACTGGTGGGAGTGTCGAACTGTTATTACTCAAAAAACTACCCAATTCTCAGTTTGAGGCGATTGTCTCACCCGGTCTTAAGGCGGGTCAAAAAGTTATATTTACCGATCAGCTAAGTGCAGCTGTCGTAAGCGTTGATGATCGCATCAGACTCCTCCAGTTCTCACTTCCTGACCCGCTACTTACCGAGCAGATTAGTCACATTGGCTCCATGCCTACCCCACCATATATCAAAAAAATGCTTGAAAATAATGGTGACTATCAAACTGTATATGCAAAATATGGCTTCTCAGCAGCCGCCCCCACTGCCGGACTACACTTTACCCCAGAGCTACTAGAGATCGTCAAAGAAAAATATGGATGGAGTGAGCTAACACTCGATGTGGGACTAGGCACCTTCCTACCTGTCAAAGTAGATGATGTAAAAACCCACCATATGCACAAAGAGACCTACCGACTCGATGCGGCTACTGCCGAGATACTAAAGCAAATAGATCATCAAACAAAAAAACTCTGTGTTGTCGGTACTACTACCCTCCGCGCGCTAGAGAGTAATCCTACTCTTACACCAGGTGAATCTGAAACTGAGATCTTTATCTATCCACCCTACCAGTTCTGTCATGCTGACGCACTAATTACCAACTTCCACTTGCCTGGGAGTACCCTCCTCATGCTAGTCTCGGCATTCTGCAGTTCGCCTCAAACGAGTACTCCATTCACGACCTTCAGCGACTCCCTCCTAGGCCGTGCCTACCAAGAGGCTGTCAAGGAAAAATACCGTTTCTTCAGCTTTGGCGATGCAATGTTGATTATATAACTCAACCTGTAGACGGATCTAATTCACTACCATAAATAGTAGAATAGTTGCCCATTTTGGAATAAATTAGATTAGCTTTAATTTTCCTGTTAAGCTCAGCCAATTTCATTAGCTTCTCGTGTTGACCTAACGGCTCACCATTTTCATTAGTACCAAAAATCGGACATTCATGCACTTCCCCTTCATCGCCCATTACC
>CAZSVV010000028.1:6270-9523 GCA_964610445.1 uncultured Pseudomonadales bacterium
CGCACTGGTCTTTTGAAACAGGATCTCCTTCCTGAGATCGTGACATAAATGTTTTACAGAACAATCCATAACGATACATCGGAAGTAATCCTCCTTCAGCTTGTAGACCCACAGCATTATGGCAACCGACCTCCGCTTCTACAATATCACTTAGTACTCGAGCACTTCCATCATCTAATCTAGTTAGAATCTTCTCAGGGGGTGTTGCCATAATAATACCAATATATTAAGTAATGACTAATTATCCCATATTAGTCAAATTAAACTCAAAATTACTATCCCACCTCATCTTCTCTTTTGTAATCGGGTGTGTCAGCTCAAGAGTTTTGGCTATCAGCATCACGTGCTCACACCACTTCCGATCCTCCCTGCTTCTCTTCCTACCTCCATACTGTTCGTCCCCTACGATCGGATGTCCCATATGTCTCGAGTGAACCCTGATCTGGTGCATCCTACCTGTCTTAGGCCTAAACTCTACCAGCGTAAAGCCGGTATACCCACGCTCCTCAACTCTAAGCTCGCGAGGGAACTGCCATTTTTTGTACTCACTTAGTACCCGGTACCCAGTCACACTCTCCCTACCCGACTCGACCACTCCCATTTTTTGTCTATCATCTCGGCGTCGTCCGATAGGCAGAGATATCTCGCCATGCTTGACCTTCCAGATGCCATGTGTGAGCGCGACATAAGTCTTTTGGACCTCTCGCTCCTTAAACTGTCTAAGGAGCTCCACAAACGCTGCTGTAGTCTTAGCCATGATCATGACACCACTAGTCTCTTTGTCTAGCCTATGCACAAGTCCACTTCGCTCTACAAAATATTTCTCATCGTCACTTAACGACTCATTACTAGGTACTTTATACTTAACCTCCCACCAGTCCTGAAGCGTCTCAACCTTCACTGTTTCCGCCCTGTTACAGATAACCCCGACCGGCTTATCGATTACTACGATATCAGGGTCTTCGTACAAAATAGCTATATCCATATAAAACTAGACCAAAAAATATCAAATAATCAGCAAGGTTATTATAACCTAGTCCAAACATAGGCAAGTTATCTACTACATAACCAACACTAAATCTTTGATAAGTATTAACAAATCCCCCCACAATCATGAGTACCATCCCAACTCGACCAATTATTTCCCGCGTTTTTACCGCACATAGTAGCAACAAAAAGAGTACTAGTATTCCAACCCAATTAGGTATTCCCTGAGCCCAGCCAAAAGCTATGCCGTTATTTAGCATTTTTCTTAGCACAGCTTAGGCAAAGTTCGGCTGTCGGGTCGATCCCTAGTCGATCTGTATCAATCATTAATCCACAAGCTACACATTTGCCATATGTTCCATCATCTACCCGCTTCATTGCGCTACGCACTCGGAGGAGTGCTTGGTCAGTCTCTGCACTCATTGCAGCCGATTGCTCGTGCCCAAACTGCTCTGATGCTTCCCCTGCTTGATCTGCGTTGTCATCTAGTCGTGCCGGGTCAGCAAATGGGTCTTCTGTAGCTAGTTTGCTCTTACGCGAGAGTAGCTGTTGTTCTAATTTTTTAAAATACTCATAGATTGGGGACAATAGTTGTTGAGGATACTTCATAAGTATTAACCTTTCCGACCAAAGCGTAAACGGGCAAGTAAATTCTCACCCCTGTTTTTGCCGCTTCGATAATAAATCGCTAAGATACTGATCATGATTAGTCCGAGTCCGATCATGCTCAGTCTAGGTATCACCCAGATTCTTTGACCCTCTAGGATCAGCCCACTAACTGTAGCATAAAGTCCTGTCATAGTTACCATCACGTGCGCAGCTAGGCCATCTTTGGCCACGCTCGCCTCCCCTTTGTACCATGAATAGAATCGAAAATTCTTGCGTACCCGCGACACTACTCCAAACGATATTAAAGACCAGACAAATGTCCATAGATCACCACTTAGTCTAGGCACAGTATCTCCTGGGTGGATATAGCCGAGCATACTCGACTGAACTCCTGGCATACTCCCGTTCAATATGGCACCAACGCTACCGATTACAAATACGATCGAGACAACAACGGTCCATGCATCCAACACTTTCCATAATTCTAACTCAGCTCGTCTGGCAAATAGGATTATGGTAATCAAAGATGCTAGGACACCCGCAGTCGTTGAGATCCCAGGGTGTGAAAGTAGGGATAGTGCATTAGTCAGGTTGTGTAGTTCTGGGTTTAAGAGAACATAGCCAACTCGGCCAAATAGAAGATACATTGCTACACTGACAAAATAGGCATCAAATATCCAGGTTTCGTCCCAGTGCTCATCCCTCCCCATCTTCCAGAACCAGTACAAACCAGTAAATAGCCCTAGCGTCAAAAAGATTCCGTACGAGTAAATAGTAATAGGACCTAACTTAAGTAAGATCGGCAACATAATAACTTCATTATAACCTAAGCTTTATGGACTTTATGAACTTTTAACTTTAAACTAGTTACATGCTATCCATTGCTCATGCAGCGACCGGTGCAGTCCTAGCAACACACCTAAGCGCGCCCATTGCCATCCCTCTAATTTTGGCTTCGCATTACGCGCTCGACGCAGTGGCGCATCATGATGCAGGGACTGGTCTCTCAAGCGGCAAAAAAACGCGGCGTACTGCCCTAATACTGGGTATCATCGACCTACTCATTGCGGCAATCGTTGTTCTGATTATGTATCCCCCCGTTTCACTAAGCATTCCCAACCTTACACAGCACCTAAATCACCCTTCAGTTTGGGGTGCCTTCATTGGTCTACTCCCCGATTTTCTTGAGTCACCTCGTAACTTTCTCAAGTACGAGCCATCCTGGCTAAAGCCTCTTAATCGCTTCCATGCCTCATTTCACCACTCTACCCCCAACATCCTAGCAGGCCTTGCCCCTCAGGTGATTCTACTTACCCTGCTCTGGCTCGCTCACTAATTTCCAGATTTTCCGATTGTCAAATAACTCGTATCTATTGGGTCTGCTTGATCCGCTGCTCGGCCTACTTGCACATCGCGCCTAAACTTCAACCACTGAATTTGTTTTGGTTTTTTGGGGAGAGATTTCTTAACTATACCTTCGTCTCGAACGAACGCCTCATGAGCGATTGCTTCTCTCGCAGCCTGACGACAATGTTCACAATCTCGACTCTGACACATTAAAAATATATTCTCTACTGTTCCCAACCAAATGACCATACACACATACCGCACACTCGCCCAAATCCCCAAACGTTAAGATATAATAGCGCTACTGCCT
>CAZSVV010000029.1:0-307 GCA_964610445.1 uncultured Pseudomonadales bacterium
AGAACTACTAACCCAAAGTTCTTCTTGTGAAGCCGGGAACCGGAGTCTTGCTGGATTACTGCGCAGATTAGCGGGTAGGTCTTTGGTCAAACCACCCACGTATAGACTAAAAGAATTAGGGTTATTCTGGACAATAGCAGGATAGGTTAAGCCAGGCACTGTAATCGGTGTATCAGCACCATAACTAGCGGTACTACATACCGAACTTCCTACCCTAACCTCATTGATACCCACCGACTCAAGCATATAATTTTTCACAACAAATACACCGGCCGCCACAACTGCAATTACACCTAATATGATTACT
>CAZSVV010000029.1:317-979 GCA_964610445.1 uncultured Pseudomonadales bacterium
AGTCATGGGAGTCAACTTAACTCATAAATGCCGACTCATCACAGTGTCTGCAGTGTGAGTGGTCTACTTTATTAAGCGCTTCTTCCATTTTCTTAATGGTCGGCAATATGTCGTCAATTCCATCGACTATCCTAAAAACATCCATTTCTATGGCATCAATCAAGAGGTTATCGTGGATCGCCCCGATCACAGGTCGCCAAAATGATCCGACCAGGATAAATGGCTTATGATGACCATAATAAAGTTTGGCTAGTACCCACGCTGTACCTAGCTCAGAAATAGTCCCCGTTCCCCCATTAAAAAGTAGAAAGATATCTGACTCTTCCATGAGCTTAAACATGCGCTCTATATAGTTATTAGTCTTAACTTCTCGATCAGTATTATTGGCGAGGTACCGACCCTCAAATCCAGTCGCATTCTCGGGATAGAATGTGACCGACACCGTCTGCCCATCAACACTCTCTGCTCCTCTTGTTGCCGCATCCATTACCCCAGGTCCACCTCCATTAACAATTACGTATCCGAGCTTGGCTAGTTTTTTTGCCGCGTGAAATGCAGCTTGGTATGCTGGGTGATCTGGTAGTACCGCAGCGTCCCCAAAAAAAGCTATTTTTTTAAAGTTAACCTGTTTCTTTTTATCCATTTTAAAATTCTCCTTCTTG
>CAZSVV010000029.1:989-2434 GCA_964610445.1 uncultured Pseudomonadales bacterium
AAGTCTTGACGAAGGTGGGTCCAATACCATGAATTTGCGCCAGCTTCGTCTGCACCCGCTTGCATGACTAGTTTGTATGTCTCAGGGTTTATCCCTCCATCTACTATAATCTGACCTTTGTATATTTTTCTAAGGTCTCGGATTTTCGGCAATACTCGTATATCAAACAGCGAACCACTCGTGCCTGGTGGTATCTCAAGTAAAATTATTGCTTGAGCCATTTCCATTGCTTCTTCTTCTATTTCTTCTATTGGTGTCTCGATTTTTAGAGCCAGTCCACCAGCCACTCCGTATCCACCAACACTCTCGAGAAATCTAACTTGTGAACCCATCCGCTCCACTTGTGCAATCAGTCTTTTCGGCGATAGTGCGACACACTCCTCTATATATTCTGTCGGATCATCGACTAGTAAATGCAGGTCAACCATGAACCCACGGATGTCTACTGCCTGCAAATCAGCCGGTGCAACAGATAGTAGGTCAGAAAACAACCCATCCCCGATATCAATGTGTACTTTATCTACTTTTTTCTCACGCAAAATAGCGAGTTTTTTCGCTACCACTTCGATCTCGGATTCCATAATAATCGGCGTAATCATGGACTGACCCTCATATTCTCCATTCTAGTCCTCCGCCTAACATATCGCTCTTTCTGATTTGGTTCAGTCTGCAAAAATAGTCTCAGTCGCTCGATCGCCTCTTCCGTATTTAGCCAGTTAACAGGGAGAACTAAGACATTTGCATCCTCATGTTCTCTACCTTGGATCGTCACGCTATCGTTGTAAGCAATAATTGCTCGTACTCTCATAAAGCGATTGGCAACCATATCTACTCCATGCCCGCTCCCACAAATTAAAATACCAAAATCTTGGCCGTCTCCGCCGTGGACCATCTCCCCCACTTTAATAGCTGGATCAACATAATCATCATCCGGGTCGAGTAAAAAATTACCCACATCATCGACTTCGTACCCTTGTTCTATCAACCAGACTTTGAGCTGCTCTTTTAACTCAAACCCCCTGTGATCTGCCCCGATATATATCATGTAACCATGCTACCACATCTTAACGCTACGAGCTGCCAGGTGCAGATGTGTTTCACAACCAAAAAAGTTTACGCAGGCCGACGGGCCGAGTTAGAGGCGGCTGACCAGCAGGTCAGAACGCCGTCTTTTTCAAGTGAAATGCGTTGAACCTATGTGAGCTACATATATCGTTGCTAAGTTAAGTCCTCTCTGCTATACTTGACAAGTTCCCCCAAGATATTAGTTTAATAGTAAAAAGGAGAATTCATCATGTCAGATGACACTCAAGTAAAGATTGATCAGATCGAAGAAAAAGTCGAAGAAGCCAAGACTGGCGACATCCTCTCAGAGGTCAAAGAACCTAACCCTTACCACGTCGTCTACGAAGAAAATGAAGGCCTAGAGAAATTGGCTAAGTGGT
>CAZSVV010000029.1:2444-5410 GCA_964610445.1 uncultured Pseudomonadales bacterium
GTGGTACGTCGTCCACACCTACAGTGGCCACGAACTCAAAGTAGCCGAGCAGCTCAAAGTCCGCATCGCCAGTATGCATGTCGATGGCAAGATCTTTCAGGCTGTAGTCCCCGCCCAAGACAAGATTCAGGTCAAAAAAGGTCAAAAGAAAACAATCAAAGAGAAGATCCTCCCCGGCTACATGTTGATCAAAATGATAGTCGATGATCTCTCCTGGCTCGCTGTCCGTACCACTCCAGGTGTCACCGCCTTTATTGGTAGTGTAGGCAAAAAACCAACACCTATCCCAGAACGCGAAGTTGAGACCATCATGAAGTTTATGGAGGTCAAAGCTCCCAAGTTCAAGAGCACCTTCTCATCTGGCGAAGCCGTCAAGATCGTCGATGGTCCATTTGCCGACTTCTTGGGAACTGTCGATCATATCGACGAAACCAAGGGCAAATTATCCGTGCTCGTTTCTATCTTCGGTCGCGAGACCCCAGTCGAGCTAGACTTCGCTCAGGTGTCAAAAATCTAAATATAAGTTATAATTACGCCCGGTACCAAGCTTCTAGGTACTAGGTACTTAGTACTAGGAACTAAATAATATGGCAAAGAAAATCAAAACAATTATCAAAGTCTTCCCTATGGGCGGTGCCGCAAACCCCGCTCCTCCTATCGGTCCTGCACTCGGTCAACATGGTGTTAACATCATGGAGTTTGTTAACCAATACAACAAAGCAACAGCCGACAAAAAAGGTCAAAAAGTCCCCGCCGAGATCACAATCTACGAGGACCGCACCTTCACTTTTGTCATCAAACTCCCCCCTGTTTCTGAGATGATCAAACAGGAACTCAAGCTAAAGAGCGGTTCAGGAGTCCCCAACAAAACCAAGGTTGGAAAGCTTAGTAAAGCCCAGCTCGAAAAAATAGCCAAAGAAAAAATGCCAGATCTCTCCGCTAGTACTCTCGAAGCCGCAATGAAAACCGTCGCCGGCACTGCTAAGAGTATGGGCGTCGAAGTCGAAGCATAGAACTTATTTTCTAATTTCCTAATAATTTCTGTATTATCTCCATTGTAGGAAAATCAGGTCTTCCGACCAGCTCATGAAAAAATCCTCCCAGCGCACTTAACGCGGCAGTTCCTACAAATGAGCCTGTGACTATCGCAATAGCCTCGTCCATCTTTGTAAGTGTCTTACCCTCTTTATTTCGCAGAAATTTTGCAAGATATAACATACCTATTGCCCCTCCCGCTGCAAATGTTCCACCCTCGATCAACTCCTCGCCAAAATTTAGATCTGCCAAACCATTGGGAAATTTGTTCGGGTCTTCTCCTTGATCGATACCTGTAATTTTCACATACTCACCATTCCATTGTGCTACTCCACCCATTAGATACGACAAAGACACCCAAAAAACTCTCCTGCCAAAATCCTTTAACTCTCCACCTAATCGATTTTCTTTTATTGCCTCAGCTAGCGTATAACTAACCGCACCCTCAGGAAAAAAATCATGGTGTTTACTGCTACCTGTAGTTTCAACATTCTCGGTCGCAACTTTTCTATTTTCATTAGCACTTTTTCCATCACCACTCATCCCTTAATCATCCCACATTTGTTGCTATATCACCAGAAAACTACTTATCTTCCTCTAGGGATAACCCTAAAAACATGGGAGGGGCGAAAATACTAACATCATCTTCGTTAAAAACTTGATCTTGCCAATATACCAACCTTCGAAATGACTCTAAATCTTCCTCGTTGCTAGGCATATTAACAATTGAGTGTGAACGGTTTGGATCAGGACCGACCACCACAAATCGATCATACCCTCGCTCCAGCGCGAGCTGTTCACAAATACCAACTGTTTGTTCCATCGCAATCCCTAGGTTCCATTCATTCCCGCTAAATTCACCAGTTTCTTGATCCATGTGGCGATATATTGATACCAAAACTGTCTCTTCTCTAGTAGTCTCAGTATCAGATAGAGTCAACATAAAACAATTTTGATCTCGTGATCGAGCAGCACTACCTCCAGTGTTATAACTAGTCCACTCTAAGCTATTTAAATCTGCCTCTAAGGTATCACTGCATATAGCAACACCATATGATTGGATAGCCTGACAGTTAACACCTACTTGGTAGTCGATTATTTCAGGACGATCCACTACCCTAACTCTTCCGTTTTCAAATAAAACTAACGCTCCAGTAGCATTATCTATTTTATCTGGTGAGTATGTCTTAGTCACTCCCCCATCATTATATGCACTAAATGACTCTAGTTCGTACTGAAATTCACCTTCTATTTTCCGAACAGAAACATAAGAACTCGGAATGGTGATACATCTACCCTGATCTTCCATAGTCTGCTTCAACCTCTTTTCATCATTTGGCTCTCTCTGTGTATGATAAATCTTGCCATTAGAACCAATGTTGGCGACTAATAATAAATTTTCTGTCTGTACACCACCAGTGATAAACTGCCGCACTTGATAACTCTCAAATCCTTTATTTAGCATATTCTCTCTATATTCTAGAGGCTCTCCTAAACCACAGATCTCATCATATGGCCTCACCCTCTCTTCAAATTCTTGTCTGAGCTTATCATCTAGACGCCCCTGCTTGATAGTATCAATTAGTCGTTGCCTATAATCTGGGTCATTCTTTGCTCTTATCAAGTGACTAGTTACAAATCCGCGAGCAAACATCAAATCAGCTAATCCTCCAGCAAAAAGTGCTGCAGCTCCGATGCCTCCAAGTTTAAATAAACTACGTAGTGGTAACTTGTTTTTCCCAGGTTCACCCATACCTCTATTTGATCACAATTACCTTGCTCCTGCCATCCCAATTTGTTATAACAGGCGTATGCTTACGAAAAAAGATATCGCAACACTGAGGGTAATATTCCGTCAATCTTTTAAAAAACATCTATTCAAAAAGTTATCCATAATCGAGCGAAAAACGTCGAAAATACTTAAGTTGTTG
>CAZSVV010000029.1:5420-6023 GCA_964610445.1 uncultured Pseudomonadales bacterium
ATCTCGTTATTCATTATTACTTGAATCCGGCCACGTCCGAGATATTAAGGAGAATTATATGGGTAAAAGAAAAGAATCCACAACAGTAGCGCCAAAAAAACAAAAGTCCATGACTAAGTGGGAGGAGCTCTACACAGATCTCTCCGATCATACAGCTATGGCGCTCCGCGAAGCCCGCGTTAAACCTGAGCAGCTCAAGAACATGGCCGATGGTGAGCTCACCGCAATCAACGGCATCAATGACACCGCACTCGAAGAAATCCGCGCCAAGTACATGGCCGATGTTACCACTGATCCTTCAGTCGAAGCAGTTAGCTCAGATTCTAACGAAGCCCCAGTTGTAGTCGAGGAGGCAGGCATTATCCCCCCCAACAAACGCCACAATTTCCGCGGCGGCAAAGCGATAACCACTGCCAAATCCCAGGTTGATCGCACCAAAAATTATAGTATTGAAGAAGCCGTAGCTCTCGTTAAAAAAACTAATATCACTAGTTTCAACGCGACAGTTACCCTCCACCTCAATCTAACTAGCAAAGACGCTCCAACTCGTGTCGAACTCACTTTCCCTCATGCTGCAGGTGCAGCCAAAAAGGTCGCAATCGT
>CAZSVV010000029.1:6033-8543 GCA_964610445.1 uncultured Pseudomonadales bacterium
TAGTGAGTGACGAACTCTTAGCCAAGCTCGATAAAAATATTATCGACTTTGATATCCTCATTACTACTCCAGCATTCATGCCTAAGCTCGCCAAATATGCTAAGCTCCTAGGACCCAAAGGTCTCATGCCTAACCCCAAAGCTGGTACTGTGACCCCAAATCCAGAGGCCAAGGTCAAAGAGTTTGAAGGCGGCAAGACTCAGGTCAAAGCCGAACCCAAATATCCTCTCATGCACGTAACTGTGGGTAAGACCAGCCAGCCAGAGGCCGAGCTAGTCGCCAACATCAAAACCATGATCGAGGCAGTCAGGCCAAAATTCATCGTCAAAGCTACCTTAGCTGCAACAATGAGCCCAGGTATCAAACTTGCACTAAGCTAGTTATAAGATTGGAAACTCAGCAATCCCTTGTTATTCACAATAATTTATTTTGTGAAGTGCAACCAATGCTCTCAAATAGTCCAATCCTTCACGACCCCAGCCGTCGCGCACCGATGCATCGTACACATAGTCCATTACATTCTCGAGGTGTGGGACTTTATCTTTAGGTTTAGGAGTGAGTAGTTCAGGAAAATTTCGCCGCAATTTAATTTTAACATTATCTAACAAAGTTTCCTTATAACTTTCCTTCATAGATCTACCACTGGTATTTCCTAGATACACAATTTTTCCGAGTACTTTCCGTAATCCATATAGATTCTTGGGTTGATACTTTTCAAACAACTCAATAATCTTCTTATCTCCCGTCATAGAGTGCCACAAACTACCTATCATCACTCCAGATACCTCTCCAAATTTGCTTCTTTGTCTAATAGTGTCGGTCGTAAACTCAGGAAAGATAGGCTTATGCCATGTAATGGGATAACAGTATGGCAGTTCATTATGAATTAGATATGTCTGAAATAATAAATCTGGAGCAATTGGTGCGGCTACCTCACCTTCTTCCATTTTCAGATTATGAATTTCTGATAACTCTCCGCTCTCCTTATATAATAAGAGCGCAGCAGTCATTGATCTAGATACACAATCATAACCTGGTAAAGCCTCTTTTGGGAATAATCCACTTCGCTCTAGCAATGAGTATATTTCAGAATCACCTTTTAAACTGAGGTCAATATTGTGTTCAGGTGTGCTTCTGACATCAGCCCTGTTTAGCATATTACGACTATACTAGATCTGTAGTTGTAACTACAAGAAGCACTGGCCAATATAGAGTATTCTCTTGCATAAAACCTAAAGTTCAGCTATACTCCCACTAATCCTATAGACAACAGGCGATCAATAAGTCCTGTCTAAGGCAAGTAGCTACAAGCTGTAGCAATTAGCTGTCTATCTGGAGGACAGCTATTTTTGTATATACGAGGACAAACTTGTCCTGAGTGACTGAAAGGAATCGAAGGATGCCAAATCTAAAAAACCAAGGTCAAGTCAAAGAACTCGAGGCAAAACTCGACTCAGTTAGTGCTATCTTCCTCGCTGATTACCAGGGTATGAACACCAAAGACCAGAGGAACCTGCGCGCTGCAGTCAGAGAAGCTGGTGGCGAACTCCTAGTCGCCAAGAACACCCTCCTCAAAATCGCACTAACCAACAAAGGCTACGATGCCGAAGCAATTTCTTCCTTCCTCAAAGGCAGCAATGTCACCCTCTTTGCCGGTGCCGATGCAGTAGCTCCCCTCAAAGCTCTCGTCGAATTTGCCAAAAAACAAGACAAAGAACTCCCAATGGTCAAAACAGGCTTCCTCGGCAAGGAGACCCTCTCAGTCGAGAAGATCAAGCAGCTAGCTGCTCTACCCAGTAAGACCGAGCTCATCGCCAAACTCTTGGGTACCCTCTCTAACCCTGCCCGCAACATGGTCAACGTCCTGGCGGCCCCTATGCGCAACCTAGTTTATGCATTAAACGCTATTAGTAAAAAATAAAGGAGACAAATATGTCAGATCTTAATGCTCTAGTAGAGCAAATCGAAAAATTATCCGTTCTCGAAGTCGCCGACCTCGTCAAAGCACTCGAAGAAAAATTTGGTGTTAGCGCAGCCGCTCCCATGATGGCCGCTCCAGCAGCCGGTGCTGCCGCAGCCGCTCCTGTCGAAGAGAAAGACAGTTTTGACGTTGTCCTCGCTTCCGGTGGTGCCAACAAAATCGGCGTCATCAAGGTAGTCCGCGAACTCAACCAGACCCTCGGCCTCAAAGAAGCTAAGGATCTAGTCGAAGCCGCTCCAAAAGTACTCCTCGAGGGTGCCAAAAAAGAAGACGCCGAAGCAGCCAAGAAAAAGCTCGAAGAAGCCGGCGCTACAGTCGAACTCAAATAAGAACTTTAGTTACTTATTAAATACAAAAATCCCCCGCAAGGGGGATTTTTGATTGTATTAATAATACATTACCTAACCTCTTCTATTATTGATTCTTTCAGAAATTTGTTCAAATAATGTAAGAGTATCTACTAGCCTTGTCATATCTTCTGCTGACTGTTCTTCCCGAGATAACATTCGCATACCGGATGGGTTCAACA
>CAZSVV010000030.1:0-3528 GCA_964610445.1 uncultured Pseudomonadales bacterium
TCATTTTGTGGTGGGAGATCCTGGGAACTCAGATAATAGACACTAATGAGTGAACGACTAGGAGCTTCGGACGGCTTACGACGAAAATCATATCCGTAGATATGCTCTCGACACTTGGTTAGTCGACCAAGAATATTTAAACCTAGCTCGCTAGCGAGTCCAGAGATCATAGTTATCTCTAGTGAAGAGTCGTGTTGATTACCCGTCTCATATACTGGTCCCCACTGATCAATTTTGTCATCACCATCTTTTGACTTAGATTC
Organism: uncultured Pseudomonadales bacterium; assembly: GCA_964610445.1. Classification (GTDB taxonomy): domain Bacteria; phylum Patescibacteriota; class Microgenomatia; order UBA1400; family UBA12108; genus GWF. The sequence continues at coordinate 264 of CAZSVV010000030.1, forward strand.
TTTGACCATCAGAATCTGATTTTTTTCATTGATAATGACTCCAATAGCTCCAAAGCCGTCGTAACCGGAACTTCTTAATTCAGTTAGAGTGCGTACAGTTTTTTCTAGTGAAAAATTGGGTAACTCTTGGTTAATTTCTTGAGTTTTCATTTGAGAAATTATAACAGGTGTGGGCGGTATAGGGATCGAACCTATGACCTCTACAATGTCAATGTAGCGCTCGTACCAACTGAGCTAACCGCCCTTGTGTTAGTATTTTATCACTACATGGTAAATTTAGGGTATTAATTGGTTATAGTATTAGCGATATCTTAAAAATACAATCACTCAGGTTTTTTGTAAGGATAGTGTCTTGTTAGTCGACCACCACTTCCGACTCGAGCGCTTTCGGCCAGGAGATCTGCGTTCCATAGATTGTAAAATGCTAGACTAGTATTCCTTAGTTGATCGTTGCCTGCTGCTCTCATTTCGTTGGCAAGCGCTAAAATCTCTTCGTCAGTTAGTGCGCTTAAAAAGTTTGTAACCTCAGTTTTGAATCTTTGTTGGTCATTGTAATCTAGAGGTCCGAAGATTTCGACTGCTTGTTTATATTTGGCGGATTGTTCTACTAGTGTCATACTCTAATTGTATTACCCTGCACCCATCTGGACGGCGCGCTCTTGAGACATACTGTATTTTGATCCAGAGGCAGCGACTTGATTCCAGTAATAGCCCTTCCCTTTGCGACCCTTAGAGGTTGCGAGCCAGAGAGATGCATCTTCGAGACTCTTACGCATAAACTTGATCCACTCTTTGAGTTTGTGGAAGTAGTTGAGGTGATAGACGCCAGTCTCTGTGATATTGTCCATGATTGCGAGTTCGACCTGTTTCTCTACTTTGCCCATGGTAGTGACTAACATTGCGAGCTCTGACCTAACACCATTAATTTCTTGTTTTAATTTTTCGTCGGCAAAACTAAAGAGTACCTGAGTCTCTTTGAGACTACTAACGTGCTTAGGCGCTGACTCAACCTTACCTGCTTCGTAGGCAGCAGCCTCTCTCTCGGCGATTATCTGCTCTAACTGAGCCTGATCTAGTGGATTTTTGGTTTCGGGGATTGATTGTCTTTTGGTAGTGCCTAAGATCTGATTAAAGATGCTCTCGGCAGTTCCTTTGATCACATCATTCTTGAGTGATTTGACTACTGAGCTACCCATGTCACGCATATTCTCGGCAAAGCCGTCTGAGCGCACGTTGGGAGTTTTTTGTTTAACTCTGGTATCGTTTAGTGGTTTAAAGTTTTTGAAGGGATCGTTCATACGCACCTATTATACATAACAGATGCAAGTATTATCCTATAACTTGCGAAGAAAGTCAAGTGTCTTCTGTCTTTCTTCAGGCTTAAACCCTAGAGATTTGCCGATTTCGTAGAGGATAAATTCGAGTTGGAGATTGGACCTGGCTGTCCCCTCGTAATCTTTGACTAGCTCATCAACAGTTTTCTTGATGGATTTTGCATAATCCTCGACTGTTAGCTTGAGGGCACTTAGCTGTTTGGCTAGTCGCTGGACAGCTGCTTTGGTCTCGGCCATCACTAGAGTGGGTGAGATTTCAAACTTGATATTCTCGAGGAGTGTATCAAAGTACTCTGGGAGTTTGTCTTTATCATCTTTGAAAGTCTTGATTGCTTTGAGTTTTTTCTCATACTCTCCGAGTTTTAGCTCGGGGAAAGTAGCGGTTTTTACATTCATGCTCCAGTCTTCGCCTGGTTTCATGGATTTGGGAACTACCTCTGGGTCAACGAGAGGAAGTAGTTCGTTTTTTTGGATAAATTCGGTATATACCTTGGGGAAGGCGTGTTCTAGGGAGTGAGCGAGTAATTCTGCCTTATCTAGAGATTTTTCAACCATCGCAGCTGGAGCTTTGCCTTTGCGGAACCCAGGAATAGTGACTCGTGCAGCGTACTCAGCTACTGTCTCTTCGTAGGCGTGAGCCAGATCAGCTTTTGGGATAGTTAGCTCAAACTCGATTGAGCCATCTACTGACTTGGTAAAAAGTGATTTTTCTTTGGTTGCTTTAGTTGTTTTTGTCATATGCTTTGGCATTATACATGATGATAGTTCGGACTTGGTCTTTGATAATTGGAGAGGTCTCCCAGACTACTTCGTGTCTGGAGGCATTTCTCACGCGCTATCGCGCTTGAAGTGCAGACTTTCACCTACGGTCAGGCCCTACCTAGATATATTATTTACGAACTCATGAGAGTTAGTAAATAATATGTGCCAAGGAGAGGACTTGAACCTCCATGGATTGCTCCACACGCTCCTAAAGCGTGCGCGTATACCATTTCGCCACCTTGGCCCTTCGACTATGCTCAGGACAAGCTTACGTGTGAATTATAACTCAATAGGAAGATCTGGACCACACCCTACGCTCTAATCGAGCTTCGGAGTGGCAGGCAGGGTTTTACAGGTTAATTGGGAGTGAAGAAACAGGTATGTGTGCAGTCTTAATTTTGTTCATAAAGGACCTGGTATGGTTAATCCATCCTTCGGTGCTCACTTTGTTGTAGGTGCGTCCAATACTTTCTAGACTACTAGTGTTGTACCTAGTAGATAAACCTTTGGCTACCGCCTCGGCTGCCTCAGGAAAGCTTTTGAAACAGAGCTTATTACCACCGTAGATGCCCCAACCGTAAGGATTAATACAGTTAGCGGGCATACGCTTGCCAAAACTAGATTCGGTACCGGCAATTGCGGCCATGAGGGTCCAGTCTAGTCCATACTTCTCGGCGATTTGGATCAGTTCTGTCTCAAATCCAATCATGGGTGAGTTGTATTTTTCAAAAACTGCACGCATAGCTAGTGGTCGCATATCGTGATCGAATGCGAGAACGCTCTTACTGCTCATGAGCATTATTACTAAACTAATGAGTACTGACCCTATTTTCTTCATAGTCCGCGGAGTTTACCACAGACTATAGGGCTGTCAAGTAAAATGTGGGACTATTTACTCGAGAGACGTTACCAGTTACCAGAGTGGAGCTCATCCAAAAACTGATTGACACCTTTGGCCCAGGCACCACCAGGCGAAGTGGCGTTGTACCTAGTCATGATCTGCTCTGGAGTCCGGAGGCCGTAGGCAGTATATTTTTCGGCTAGTCCTTGAGTAAAGGTGTTGATCCCTTCTTGCCAAGTATCAAAGCAGAGAGTGCCCTTGGAGTGGATGCCCCAACCCCAGGCATTGTGACAGCTAGGGGGCATTAGTTTGCCCAGATTACTCTCCT
>CAZSVV010000030.1:3538-5294 GCA_964610445.1 uncultured Pseudomonadales bacterium
CTCCTGCTGAGCTATAGCGACTACGAGGTAAGGATCGATCCCAAAATGGTCTGCTGTTTTGACGATATAGTCTCCGTGACCTGCCATAGGTGACTTGTAATGGGTCAGGTAGTTCTCGATCAAGAGCGGCCTAGCATCCTCGCTAGCTATCGCAGTTTTGATCTCTAGGGTAGTATGTGGGATTGCGGCAAAGATAAAGGCATCGCTACCAAAAGTGAGCATCTCTTGTTTGAGGAGACCAGAAGTGCCTCGACTGTCCGAAAAACTAGGATAGAGTAAAACTACAGATGCAAAAAATACTACACTGATACCCAAAAACGCGACGAGTCGCAAAAACCTCTGCATATGGACTACAGCATACTACAAAGAGCAAAAAGTTGTACAGTTTAGGACTTATCCCAGACTAGCCATTTATCCTGGATCTCTTTTTCGAGGTTAATTTTGTTATGTTTTGCGAGGAGGAGGACATGACAGAAGACGTCAGCCATTTCTTTGCGAAAATCATTGGTTATTTCTTCTTGGGATTTGTCTTTTTTCCTAGCTCTACCTTTCATCATTAAGTAGCTCTGGATCAGCTCACCCATCTCTTCTTGGAGTTTGAGGATGTACCAGTTACTGTCCCTTCTTATCCCAAACTTGCGGGCGTAGAGATCGGAGACCTTTTTGACTTGCCTGGTAACTTTGTGCACGTTCATAGTCAGATTATATCATAGGATGATATGGTTTGAGATGGTCTATACTGAAAGGAATGAGAATTGCAATTGTCTATAGCATGCCTAGTGAGCGGATGAAAAAGACCAATTATGCTGCAGCGGACGAAGACACGGCGCTGATTGCCAACAAAGTAGCAGAGGGCCTGAGAGCTCGCGGGTATGAGACCGAGATTTATGCGATTAGCGAGTTGAGTATACCTAGTATCGCCGAGATAAAGGCGGACTGTATCTTTAATCTGGTTGAGTGGTGTGGGCTAGATATAACTCTAGCTGAGAGTGCATTTGAGTATATGCGACGTTTGAATATCCCGGTTACTGGATCTAGTGAAAAGCTCTTTGTTTTGACCGGCGATAAGATATTAATGAAGCAGGCATTGAATAAGATAGGGGTCATGACACCATGGGGAGTAGGAGTAAGCTCAACTAGCGAGATCCCGGAGGATATCCCCTACCCTGTTATTGTTAAGCCACACTTAGAACACTGTAGTATAGGGTTGAGTACAGACGCGGTTGCATATGATCGATTACAACTCGAAAAAGTGGTTAAAAGACAGCTCAAAGAATTTGAGCAAGAAGTGTTAATAGAAGAGTTTATTGCAGGGAGAGAGCTACTAGTATATCTATTTGAAGATAAGGGTGAGGTCAAGATATTGCCGGTAGTCGAAATGCTTTTTGGTGAGGGTGACCCGATGTCATTCCAGACATATGATGCCAAGTGGAGTGAAAATAGTGATGACTATAACCTCACATACTACGATCAAGCTAACCTAACCCAGGAAGAGTGGAAACTACTCGAAGAGCAGTGTTTAAGCGCATTTAAAGAACTAGGTTTATGGGGATATGCCCGCTTTGATGTGAGGATGCGCGATGGTCGGCCATACATCCTAGAGACTAACGCAAACCCGTCGGTGTACGATGCTACCGAAGAGATGGAGAGTATCGAGAGCGAAGTGATAGAGGGGATCGCGTTCCCGGACTATTTACAGAAAATAGTGGATGCTGCCATTTTTCATTACGAGCGTGGGGATAGTGTGTAGGGGAAA
>CAZSVV010000030.1:5304-8135 GCA_964610445.1 uncultured Pseudomonadales bacterium
AGTTATTGTGTGTAAAACCTTCCACTTGGTATAGTCTCGCCAGTCATCATTTGACGTACCAGGACTAACTATTTGTATTCCCTTGATTGTAAAATTATTTGGAATATTTAGTGTACTAATAATTTTGTCTCTTTCAGCTAGCGAGAGTTTATCTTTATACATTAGGCTGATGTGTGGTTCAAATTCTCTGCTTTCTGTATCTCCCAGTTCAATTCCAATATTCTTGCGTATCGTTGATAGGATTGTGTTAGGTTTAATTTTTATATATAGAATTCTTGACCATATGTCTTTAAATCCAAAACCTTCTGACTCAACTGAGAAAGATTTTATGTTTCTCACGGCTTTCCCGACTGCTGAAATAGTGTCTGTAAGACTAGACAGCTTTACCGAATGATATATCGATAAATGTGGCTCGAATGGTGGTTCTCCACAGTATTTCTTTTGTAAGTCGGTAATGACTGGAAGTAGAATATCGTTATCAGCAGGCGAAAGAAACAGAATAAATCCAAAGTATTCTTTCATTACTCAATTTTATCATTTTGACTTGCTGATCTTGTCGGAGCGTTGACCCTGGTTTACGACGTAGAACCTTGAATTACGTTACTCAATTTTTGACGTCTAGGATAGAATTCAGCTATGGGATCAGGAAAAATAAGTGCAGAAGAATACGAGCAAATGCAATTTCCAGAGAGATTTAGAACCTAATGCTCCTATTCCATCACATGTTCCTGAAGACCCAATATTAGTATTGATGGATATAAGAGAAACTTTATCATCTCTGGGGATTATCTATAAGAACTTCCCTTTTCTTTCTTTGGATGAAGAAATTCAATTTTACAGAAGTGCATTAAAGCGTGCTGGGTTGTCAAAAGATTTAATCCCGTAGTCTATCTACTTCGATATAGTGAGGTTGGCGGTAGCGGACTATGTTAGGACGTATTATAGAAATATCTATTAATAAGAATTATGAATTAATAATTTTTGTTTCAATGGAAATATATCCACTTAAAGCATTTTTTCCTGGGGTGGAGGGATTATTTACAGGATGTCCATTTAATACAAATATGCCTTCCTTGTTTCTTTCCCAGATTACTGTGTCAAAGCCAAAACTACCTATTGGCATTCGTGGATGCAAATTTATTGATAGATTTTCAATATATGTTTCACTGTTTCTGGTAAATACAACCTGTGGTACAAAATGCTTTGGAGTTGGTACTGGGCATGCACTATCTGGCAGAAATATTCCATTCTCTTTAAATTGCCAAGTAGTTATTTTATCTTGTTGTGTTTCTAAAATTGAATCTGGATATTTTTGTAATGATGTGATAATTAGTGCTAATACAGCAGTAAGAAGTTCTAATTCACTTTGACTCGTAAGCTTCGGTTCTAGCTTTCGGCAAAAGCTAGTTACTACATCAGGATACTCACTTATACTCATCTTTCAGATATTAACACTTGTCCTATAATTGTCAATGTTGGAGTTGGCGGTAGCGGACTATGTTAGAACTTACTATTTGAATAGAAATACGACGTATTAAGATAGCTATCTATTCCAAAGAGCTAGAAATAGCACTATTCCTAAATGCTCCTTCTGGTAAGAGACTACATCAATCAAATCGAAAAATCTTGGATTAGTTTCAGAAAATAGATTATTTTTGTTTAATTCAAAAGTACGAATTTGAAAGCCATTTAGATCATAAAATTTCCAAGTATCCTCTTGTGTTTTTACTAGATAAGATTTTCTTAACCAATCGTAGTGAAAAGGCTTGGAAGAATTTAGTTTCTGCCCAACAATATTATTGTTTTTTGGAAAAACTATTGGAGACATTGTCGGCTCTGTACATTGTTTGCTTATTGGGATACTTTGCTCTGAGACTGATGATAAAAAAGCGCAGCCAGTAAAGGTGATCATATCCTGTATTCCATCTCCGTCTATATCAAGAATTGCATGCTTTGAGAGATTCCAATCTTCAACTCCAAAGTATGATTTGTATGTTTGGGTTAAGCTGTAGCTTTGACTAGTGTCTTTAAAGGCAAATAAGTAGATCGAAATTATTAAATATCCAATCAATATAGTTGTGATAAGCACTATTGATCGTAATTTAAGGTTTAAAGTTTCTTTTGCATCATGATTATTTTTATTCATTAATCGATTTTATCAGGTTCCAACCGAGCTTTATGCTTCCAGATCTGTGGATAAAAAGTTGGCACTGGTTGACGATGTTAGAACCTATTACAAATTTGCTTCGATTAACTTAACTAGTAATGGAAACTCAGTATATGGTTGATTGAATTTGACCGAACCCATATGACCTTCGCCGTGACGAATAATTAAGTCTCCGCCTAGATGCTCAAACATAATTCTACCTTGCTCGTCATTGCATCCCCATGGATCATTATCTGAGTTGATAAAAATGAATTTTTCGCAGTGTTCTTTAATCTTCTCCCAATCATACGATTCCTGAAGAATCGGATCTTTTACTTCTTTTGGCAAGTTCGTAGTAAAACCAGAAACAAAAATTGCTAATTTAATTTTTACTTGTATCCTCTCTAGAATACTTAGCATTAGAGGACACCCTGCTGAGTGGCCGATTATTATGCTTTCAAAGTCATAGTATCCGTTATCAAGAGCGAAAGGTAGCCAATTTTTTATATCTGGATTATCCGTGTCTGGGAGCTGAGGTACCCATACTCTATATCCTATTTTTTCTAAACTCTCTCTTACATAAGGTGTCCAGAACAAAGTTGGGTTACCACCTGTCCCATGAAATATTGATGCATTCTTCATATGTTTTATTTTATCAGGTTCGAACCTAGATTTGTGCTTCCAG
>CAZSVV010000031.1:0-6050 GCA_964610445.1 uncultured Pseudomonadales bacterium
AAATGAAAGATTGTTGCTAGCTCTTCTGAGTTAAGCAGACTCTTGCCTTTAAACATTGCCTGATATCGATAGATAAAATCGATCATAAAGAGTCGCTTGAGCCATATGTGCTGCTTGGTAAATTTGTTATATGGACCAGCAAACTGTGAGAAAGTACCCGTAAACTGCTTAAGGAGCATCTCTGCCTCGTGCTTGGTCGGGGCATTAACCACGAGCCGGAGTGATACTTCAAACCCTGGCTTGCCCGCACTCCGCTCAACAGCTTCTAGTCTCTTGGGGTCTACACTATAACTTGCTTTGTCTGGGTTGCTCTCATTCTTTTTGGCGTTACTAATATAGCTATGTCCCTTCTCTCCCCACGCATGCGAGGCGGGCGACACAATCACCTGCAGCACTGCCCCCTCTCCCTCCCTCATCTTGGCCATAAACGAAGTGATCGATGACAGTGGGTCAGTTGGTAGGTCGCGGAATGATTGGACTGGGAAGTAGCCGGAACTAGATTTCACGAGGCTCTCATAGGCCACTTTGCCGCCATCTGTGAATATTGTTGGCTCCTCTACTGTCTTAATCTCTGCTCCAGGATAAGCACCATGGATCTGCTTTTCAACTAGCTCCATTAGCTCGTGAGGGACCGACACATAAAAACGAATGTCTTCTTTGCGTCCTACTATCTCAAAAGAGACCGCATGTTCCGAGAGCAGGAATGAATACCACTCCTCGTTCTTAACAGAATAAAGACTCGCAAAGAGCTGCTCTGCAGCATCGATCTTGATCTCGTTATCCCGCGGAAGCGCGACTTCGAGCGTTACAAAAGAGAGGCTATATTCTTCGCGGTTGCGGTTACGAAACCAGAGTAAGAATGCATATCCTAGAGCAACCAGCGCTGAGAGTGCGATCATCAAAAAAACCAAAGCATAAGCCAGGTTGGTCATTATTGTTGATACTTGATCTAGTCCCTCCATAGTGTACGGGTGGGGATCTTCCCACCCTCTCCTTTATTTTTCTATCTCTGGCATATCTTGTAATCTAACGCTCTTACCCATTTTGGTTAGTACTTTAATTTGTCTAACCACCCAAGCTACCAACCAGGCGATACCTTCGTCTGGCTTTGCCACTTTTCCTGCCTGCATCTGAGTGTGGTTGATTGGCATGGTGACAGGTGGTTGCTGAGACTGAGGCTGTTGCACCACTACCTTATCATCCATCGGCGTGACAGTTTTATTTGGCACGCGTGCAAATCTCTTTTCTATCTTTTTCATCCAAGATTCTACTTCGGGTTGTACCTCCACCGGTCTTGGCGTCTCAATAATAGGGGCAACAGTCTCGATTGGTCTTGATTGAATTTCTTTTTTATTATCGACCACAGTAAACCTCCCCAAATATCTATTCTTACTTCATTATACGTCAAAAAGAGAGTTAAAAATCGAGTCCTGCAACCGCCAAGAGGCCAGCATCATAAGGGTGTTTAATTTTCTTGCACTCAGTTACTAGATCGGCTAGCTCTTCTAACTCTGGAGTTAGGCCCCTCCCGGTCAATACTATATGTGTATCCCCCCGCTTCTTGAGTAGCTCGAGTACAATGTCAGTCTCAACTAGTCCTTCGCTCACTGCGTTAACCACTTCATCTAATACAAGCAAAAATGGTTTCTTGGCTAGTAGCTCACTCGCCAGCTCAAGACCTGCTCTTGCTGCGTCCTTATGCTCTTCTTCACTCGCCTTATCTACTACGACATGTCCTTTATTGCCAACTGGTGCAGTTTTTTTACCTATCCAAAATCCTCTACCCACAAAGTTCATGTTTAAGTTGTCAAACTTTTCCCGGAGCCCTTTTTCTGCCATCCCCCAGCTTTCTTCTTTATAAAAACTAACCCACTCAACCTTGTTTCCTAGTAATAGAGATCGTGTAGCTACCCCAATGGCAGCACTCGTCTTCCCCTTCCCCTCTCCGGTGAATGCATAGATTAATCCACTCATTGGCTTATCCCTACCTTCATTCCATGTAACTGGTCTTCTAGCTGCCTAGGGTCGACATCCACAACTACCCCCATCTGCTCTAGTAGATCTGTCGTTAGCTCAACCGGTAATCCTATGATTGCTGATAGTTTACCAGTCTGGTTAAGTGCAAATGGTGCCGCTCCACCTTGTAGCGCATATGCACCCGCAAAGCCGCGCCAGTTAGATTCTGTTGCCACATAGTGTTCTAACTCACGCTCACTGCCGCTCCGCAGACTCACCCACCCCGACTCACTCCCGACCACGCTCTCACCGGTGAGCGAATTAACCACTGCCACCCCTGTTACTACTCGGTGAGTCTTGCCTAGTAACTTGCTAAACATAGTCTTGGCATCGCTTGCACTCACTGCTTTATTAAGTATTTCACCATCTATTTCTACTGTGGTATCTCCCCCAGTCACAATCGCATCTGGATATTTTTTTGCTACACTCAGTGCTTTTTGCATAGCCAACTCTTCAACCATCTCCACTGCATCTTCCTGAGGAACTAGCTCTTCGTCAAATCCAGATTCAACAACTTCAAATTCGAGTCCCATAAGCTCCATGATTTCTTTGCGTCTCGGGCTACCGCTAGCTAGTATTATTTTTTGCACTGTGTCCCTCCGTAGCTCCCCCATTAACAAGTAGCGTAGGGGGATATCTCGTATTGTAACTCAACTATCCTTGACACACTGAGAATCCACATCCATAACACTTTGCACACCCCTCCTCTATCGCCAGCTTGCCTCCACACTCCGGACATATCTCTAAGTGCTTGCCAGCTGGTCTTACCTTTAGCCTCTCTCCTCTTTCTTTTAGTGTCTCAGTCTTAATCTTACTCTGGATCATTGGCTGATTTACCGATTTACTGATTTGCTGACCTGCCGAATCGCTGACTCGCTGACTCGCTGATCCAACCGACAGTATCTGCACATCTTTACTTCCATCACGATAAATCGTGATTCCCTTACATCCCGACTTCCATGCCATCATGTAGGCCGCTTCCACATCATCTATTGTGGCCGTTTTGGGGAAGTTAATCGTTTTACTAACAGCGTTATCCGTGTACTTTTGCCACGCAGCTTGCATTTTTACATGCCACTCGGGTGATATATCGTGTGCTGTCCGATAAACTGTTTTTACCTCTTCTGGGATTCCAGAAATATGGGCCACGCTCCCCGCTTCCGCTACTTCTCGCACAATTCGATCTCTCACCTTATGCTCCGAGTCACCGCCTGCCTGCGCAGACAGGTCCGCCCAGAGCGATGTTGCAAGTTCTGCCTCAAAATATTTATTAATATACGAAAGTCCTGCATCCTCCACGACATTTTTAGTAAAAGCTAAGGCAAACACCGGCTCAATGCCCGATGAGGCGTCAGAGAGCATCGAGATACTCCCAGTCGGCGCAATCGTCGTAATCGCCACATTTCGCACTTTACGTCCTGATTTTACAAAACTGCTTTCCTTCCACCTGGGGAATACTCCTTTCTCTTTAGCAAGGTCTTCACTCATTTGCCACGATTCATCCTGGATAAATTTAGCAACCTTTTTTGCTAACTTAATTCCTTCTTCACTGTCATAGGGTATTCTTAGTTGGTATAGCATGTCAGCCCATCCCATAACCCCTAGCCCTATCCGCCGATTTGCCCTTACAGTCTCAGTAATTTGTGGGAGTGGGTAGCGGCAAGCATCTATTACGTTGTCGAGCATCCTCACCCCAGTACGCACTACAAACTTGAGTCTATCCCAGTCTACTTTATTATCTTTTACAATTTTCGCTAAATTTATCGAGCCTAGGTTACATGCATCAAATGGGTGCAGTGGCTGCTCTCCACATGGATTAGTTGCATCAATCCTCCCGTACTTCTCTAAGAGTGGGTTATTCCGATTGATGGGATCTAGAAAAATTAATCCCGGGTCTCCTGTTCTCCAAGCCATCGAGACTAGCTGCCCCATCAGGGTTTTTGCACGGATTGTCTGGACAACTTCGCCTGTTCGCTGGTTCCGCAGGTGCCAATCTAGGTCCAGGTCCACTGCCTTCATAAAATCATCTGTCACACCGACTGAGATATTAAAATTTTCTATTTCACCTCGCTCGCTTTTGGCCGAAATAAAATCCAAAATATCAGGATGGTCAACGTTAAGGATACCCATATTCGCTCCCCGCTTCTTCCCTCCCTGCATAACTTGCCGAGTCGCGATATCAAATACCTTCATAAACGACACAGGTCCAGTTGCAAAACCACCAGTCGACTTTGTCACAATGTCACCTTTTGGTCTAAGTTTTGAAAAGTTAAACCCAGTCCCTCCCCCTCGCTGATGCACCATGGCCATCCATTTAACAGCATCAAATATCCCCTCCATCGAGTCTTCAACTGGCAAAACAAAACAATTGGCCAGTTGGGATTGAGGTGTTCCCGCGTTATTTAAGGTTCGTCCTGCAGGCAAAAACTCGAGTCGTGACATTACTTCGTAAAAATCATTCTCCACTGCTTGGATTTTAGTTTTTGGCGCTTTGTAATCCTTTTCAACTTTTGAGAGCGTTTTTGCAACTCGATGAAATAACTGACTCGGAGTCTCGATCACTTTTCCATCTTCATCTTTTAAGAGATAGCGATTTCGCAGTACTTTGAGTTGGTTGGGAGTTAGATCTAGGTCATCCTTCACTCCTATTATGCGCTCCACTCTCCGCTCATTAGACCTGGCAGCTCGGTACAAAATATATGCTTTGGCGGTCGTATAATGACCCGCTGCCATCAGTACTTGCTCAACAATGTCTTGGATTTTTTCTACCTGAGCCGATTCTTTTTCGTTTAATGATTTCTCAACCAATGAGGCAGCAATCTCGGCAAGCCTCGTAGCTTCATTCTCATCAAATTCTTTTGTTTCTACACCTGCCTTCCAGATTACAGAACTTAGTTTTTTCAGCGAGAACTCCACCTCTCTCCCATCACGTTTAATTATTTTTTTTATCCGCATACACTGTATCCACAATCAATACATTTAGAACATCCATCTTGCTTATTTAGCTTCCCGCCACATTCTGGGCAAACCAAATCGTCTTTCTGATCTACTACGTCACTCACTTTCTGTCCTACTGAATCGCTGACATTCTGATTCACCGTACTAAGTACCTGATCTCCCTTACTCCCATCTCGATAGATCGTGACACCCTTACACCCTAGCTTCCATGCCTGCATATAGACAGTCTTAACATCTTCAACAGTTGCATCGTGTCCAAAATTAACAGTCTTACTTATCGAGTTATCAAAGTGTTTTTGCCACGCTGCCTGGATCTTGACATGCCACTCAGGTTCTATCTGGTGTGTAGTCACAAACAACTTGCGCTCCAAAGGCGTTAATCCTGAGTAATCTCCATTTGCTACTTGTTCTAGAATATCTTTTCTCTTACCTATATATTCTTCAAAAACAGGGTCAACCATTAGGAGTTCTTTTGTTGAGTGGTTAGACTTATCATCCTCATAAAAAGTTCTGCGCTTCGTTACCAAACTAAATACCGGCTCTATTCCACTACTCGTGTCCGCAAGGATAGATATCGTCCCAGTAGGTGCGATCATGGTCACCGCGCAGTTCCTCATTGGCTGACCTTTTGCAGGGTAAATTGATAGATCCCAGTTATTAAAGTTACCTCTCACCTCAGCGAGCTCCGATGACATCTCTGCCGCAGTCTCATAAATAAATTTGGACATTTCCTTGGCGAGTTTTACTGCTTCATTACTGTTGTACGGGATTCCCATGCGATATAGAACATGCGCAAAGCCCATTACTCCTAGCCCAATTCGCCTATTGCCATTCTTAACAGTCGCCTCAATCTCGGAGACTGGATAGGCGTTTACTTCAATCATGTTGTCGAGGAATCTGACTCCTAGTCGCACTGTCTCACCAAGCTCTTTATAGTCTATCTCATACCCCTTCTTACTCTTCTTAAGGTGTCTCGCCAAGTCGATGCTAGTTAAATTGCATGATTCATAAGGAAACAGAGCAATCTCTCCACAAGGATTGGTCGCATCGAGTTTACCAAAATTGGGAACAGTATT
>CAZSVV010000031.1:6060-8061 GCA_964610445.1 uncultured Pseudomonadales bacterium
CGCTCTGTATTGTCGAGGAACATGAGTCCCGGATCTCCGCTCTGCCATGCAGCCTTGGCAATTTTATTAAACAAGGTTTTTGCTTTAATTCTCTTTACAACTTCACCATTCCTCGGGTTCACTAAGTTCCAATACTTATCACTCTCAACTGCCTCCATAAACGAATCAGTTACGCCGACAGATACATTAAAGTTTTTGATCGTCCCATCCTGAGCTTTTAGATCAATAAACTCCTCTATGTCTGGGTGATCAGCATTTAAGATTGCAATATTTGCGCCCTGTCGTTTGGCTCCTTGTAGAATCTGTGATAAGGCAGCAGAGTATGCCTTAATAAAATCTACTGGTCCCGATGATGCGCCAGGAACATTCTTTACCTTATCTCCATGTGGTCTTATTTTGCTAAAGTTAAACCCAGTTCCGCCATTGTTTTTATGTACTACTGCAGCATCTCCAAGTGTTTTAAAAATTCTACCAATTGAATCTTCGATGGGTAGGACAAAACAAGATGATAACTGCCCAGTCCCACCAGGGTTCCCTGCTTCAAACATCGCCTTACCCGCGCACACCATCTTAAGAGACACCATACGCTCATAAAACTTAGTCGCTGTCTCCATCACTATCCCATTTGTACCCCAGGCTACTTCTGGTTTGGCCATGTGGTAAGCGACTCTCCACAACATCTCACCAGGTGATTCGACCACCTTGTTATTCATATCAGTCCTGAGATACCTCTTCTTTGCTACTTCTAGAGCATTCTTAGTTAGCTTTGGTTCGATGATTTTTGGCTTTGTCATATAGTTATCCTATTTATCACATTTAGAGTATGCACAACTAGGGCAAGTCGAACACCCTTCTTCTCTCCTCATCGGAGTGCCACATTCGGGACACAACTCCTCTGATGTAACTTGCTTATCTTCTTTTGTTTCAAATGGAGCGCTCTTCTTCTCTAGTACTACCTGCTCTCTAGATCCCTCTACGTAGACTGTCATGCCTTTAAGACCCAGCTTCCAGCCTAGTTGATATGCTTCTGCCACTTCGTCGACTGTCGCGCTGCTTGGGAAATTGATGGTCTTACTGATCGAGTTATCAATCCATGCCTGCATCACGGCCTGCATCCGCACGTGCTCTTCGACACTCAGGTCAGATGACACCACATAAGTGTCAGCAATCTGCTTAGGCACACCCGTAATACCCTTTAAGCTCCCACCGTTATCACGAACTTTGGCAAAGAGTTGGTTCCTCTGGGCTTTACTCATACCAACTCGTTTCATCGCAGATTCAAAAAGACTACTTTCGTAATACATTTCGCGCCACTCTTTACCTTCCTTTTCTGCACCTTCTCTGGTATGGCGTACATAAGATAAAGCAAATACTGGCTCACATCCATATCCTTCTAGTCCCGAGATTGTGGCGATACTACCTGTTGGCGCAACAGTAGTTTGTGCGCCATTTCGGATACCGTTGGCTTTTAGTCCTTTTGTAATCAGTTTCCAATCTAATTCTGGTCTTCCAAAGTCAGACTTATGAGCTACTCTTGGTTTTGGCACTGTCCATGTTACTTTTTGTGGATCATAAATACTCCCGTTAATACCAGGGAATGGTCCCCTAACCCGAGCGAGTTCAATCGACGCTCTCATTGAGTGGTAGCGTATAAACTCCATTAGTTGTGATGCCATTTCCTGACCCTTATCGCTACCATATCTAACATTAGTCATATACATCATGTCCGAAAGTCCCATGACAGACAAACCAATGCGGCGAACTTTGTGTGCCGCCTCTTCTAGTTCTGGGACCGCCGAGACATACTTATTAGCATCAACCACGTTATCCAAAAATCTAACCGACAACTCCACTGTCTCTGCTAACTTTTCCCAGTCCACTACATAACTTTTAACTAACTTGTCACTTTTAGCTAACTTCACATGCTCTCTTAGGTTCAAGCTCCCCAAACAGCAGTTTTCATATGGTCCCAATAACTGCTCTCCACATGGATTTGTCGCC
>CAZSVV010000032.1:0-7447 GCA_964610445.1 uncultured Pseudomonadales bacterium
TCCCCCTCTTGCTCAGGTATTCTCGCGCCACCGCCCCACTCTCATGCTTGGTCAGTAAATACGAATAATACTCACTCGAGAGTGACAGTAGTTCTAAGATCCGCTTACGCCTACTATCAGCTTCGGTTGGTCGATATGACTGCAGCACTACCCCTACTCGAGCCGCTAGAGATTCTAGTGCTTCGAGGAAGCTGTACCCTTCATATTTTTGCAAGAATGTTAGAGCGTCCCCTCCCTCTTGGCACCCAAAACACTTATATGACTGCCGCTCAGGAGACACAATAAAACTTGGTGATTTCTCTGAGTGAAAAGGACATAGTCCCTTAAAATGTCTCCCTGCCTTTTTTAGGATTACTCGTGCACCAATGATCTCTACGATATCTACCTTACTCTTTATCTCTTCTACCTGATCCATTGCCATATAACCCACATTCTACCCTAATCAGTCTCTCTTCCCCATCGGTTTTGCCACAAAAGGCTTAAAATTGTCGAGCTCCGCGACACTTTTATTAAACGTAAACATGAGCTTATTCATCCAGTTGTGCAAGTCCTCGGCAAAATGGATATTTTCGATCTTAAAGTTCTTGATATTGCCTGCCGAGCTACGAGCTACAAATGTGCCAAGCCCAAAAATTGCCTGGATATATCCTTTGCTATATGCGCCAGAATCAACTACCTTATCCAGACCAAGCGACATCTGGTAACGAGTCCAGGGGGTAGTGTGAATAAACTTGGTCAATCGACGGCTCGTAATGATAAATATAGTCTTGTTAAACACTTGGCCTATCCACCATAGCCCGGCGCCCATCACTATGGCACCAATAACTAGTATCATCGCAATGAGCCCGCCCACCTCAAACTCGAGCATCTTCCCCATATTCCCAACCATTAGTGCTCCTACTAGGACGGCTGTAGCAACAACTAACATAAATCCAGTTAGTCTCACGAGGAGCATCATTGGCGCTTCTCTGGTTACATACAGGATTTTCTCATCCTCGGCCTTGCCAGGAAACACAATACCTTCGTAATTTTTACCAAAGTCAGCGGATTCAAATATAGATTGCATAAATAGAATTATACCTTCTCCCTGATATAATGCCTATTACTGGAGAAGTGGCTCAGCGGCTACAGCACACGCTTGGAAAGCGTGCGTGCGAAAGCACTCGCGGGTTCGAGTCCCGCCTTCTCCGCACATCGAGCACGTAGTGCCCGAGAAGTGCCTCCAGACAGAATGTCTGGGAGGCCGCACATAGATCCCACCAAGACGGGACCGAGAAGATTAAATGGAGAGTGGGCAGGACGGTAATGCGCGAGTTTCGAAAACTCGTGTCCTCCGGGACTAACAGGTTCGACCCCTGTACTCTCCGCCGACACAACTATGCTTCACAAATTCGGCTACTTGGCCGTTTTGTGAGCCTGTTGTTCTGGCGGACAGGTCCGCACTAGATTATGAATAAATCAACCAAATTGTTCTTAACTTTCGTATTTTTTTCCTTAATTACAGTTTTGATGGTAATGGCAACCTGGCAGAACCCTATTGCCTTGATGCTCATTCTGACTCTTATTGCGTGTATCAAACAATCTTATTCGCCAATCAAACGTCCAACGATAACCTTTATTATCTTTGGCATTGCAGGTACTACAATGGAAGCCCTTATTATGCTTGCTGGTCCGTGGTCCTATACAACACCTCACCTACTCAACTTCCCTATCTGGCTACCTTTCCTATGGGGGATGGCAGGCACGCTCAGCGTAACTCTTTATCAAGCTATATCGACAAAATAATTACGTGCTAAAATAAATCGTCCAATCGGACTATTAATTAATAGGTACTATGTACTTTTTATTAGGAAATCAGCTATGTACGTAACCATCATCAATGACTGTCACGATCCCCTAACCATGAATCGCCAAGTAGTGCGGGCGAGCACTCTATTTCCTAATACAAATATTAGTACTGTAGCCGTCAACAATTACGGCGATCTCGAAGCAGCTATCAACATTATTGATACCATCGACGCAGCTATGGACGAGCCAGGGATCATCCTCTGTAACGTTGCTCCTCGCCATGGCAAAGCTAAAAAATGGCCCAACGGCACTCCCTTTGGCCACGTTGTCTACAAAAACACTGACATCTTTACAACTATCGATGGTCTCACTCTCTCCCTCATCCACAAATACGGCCTCGCCGAGTATGTCGATGTCTACGACATCCCTACAGTTCTAGATCAGGTAATCAAAGCAGGCAAACTCCCAGAACATCTAAGAGCCCCGATCACCAACACTCAGTTTCGCTCTTTCGAGTTCCTCCCTCGTGTAGCCAAATGGCACATGCAGGGTATCGAGCTCCCAACCGAAAGGCACGAACTCAAAGACTTTAAAGCAGCTCCCCTCTCAATCGCCTATATCGACAATTTTGGCAACTGCAAAACCACTGCCTGGGTCGAAGATATCGGACATGAGGCAGGTAAAAAGATTAAGACCACCTGGGGTGAAATCATCTGCTACGACCGCCTCAAAGACGTTCCCAACGGCGAGAGTGGCCTGATTGTCGGATCCTCTGGCTACCGCGATCACCGCTTTATCGAACTAGTCGTTCAGGGAGTCTCAGCAGCTAGTCATTTTGGCATCAAGCAGAGCGATCCACTAATTAGCTAATTTTTAGTGCGAGCGACCAGGTGCAGATGCGTTTCACAAACAAAAAAGTTTACGCAGGCCGACGGGCCGAGTTAGAGGCGGCTGGCCAGCAGGCCAGAACGCCGTCTTTTTTTAGTGAAATGCATCGAACCCTAGCGAGCACCAAGTAATATGTTAAGCTAGTTATATGTCCGACAATAAAATCCTCGCAGAATGGAGCTCCCCCGCTCGTCCTTACAAAGAGCGTACTCGCGAGTTCTATACCACCATCCTAAGCATCGCCTTCCTCCTGGCCGTCATCCTCCTCCTTCTCAAAGAATTCTTGCTTATAGGGGTTATTATGGCTTTTGCTTTTCTCTCATATGTCCTAGCCACCCACAAACCAGATAACGTTACACACCAGATAACCGAATCAGGAATTATCACCGACAATAAGTTATATAAATGGGACGAGTTAATCCAGTACTGGGTGACCAAACAATGGGACCAAGAAGTAATCATGGTCAAAACCATCAAAACTATCCCTGGTATGTTGGTCATGGTAATTAGTAGTAGTCACAAAGCGGCGATCCTCAAAGCATTTGACGGCAAACTAACTGAAGAGAAACCTGCAGACTCATTTGTAGACCGTGCCAGCCGATGGCTCGGCGAAAAGATCCCTCTAGAGAGCAAATGATCCAGTCTTGAGTTATAATATCCACTAGTTGCGCCCGTAGCATAATTGGATAGTGCATCAGATTGCGGATCTGACGGTTATTGGTTCAAGTCCAATCGGGCGCACAAAAATAAAACCTGGGCTCTCGTAGTCTAACTGGATAGGACTCGGCCCTCCGAAGGCTGCAATCTGAGTTCGAATCTCAGCGGGAGCACGCACGCAATACTTCTCGCTCACTCTCAAAAGCTAGTAACTCTAAGCCTTCCTCTTTTGTGACCCATCTCCTCTCCTCCATTTCCCACCCTGCTTCCCCCTGATCACTCACTACCTCCATCAAATAAAATAAAACTTTCTTGTTTACTAATACGTTGCCGCCTCCTTGCTCCTGGTAAGTTTTGACTCGCCGTGTCGTCTCATCAGTATGCGGATTCTTTTTACTTACTTCTTCCATATCTGCTTTGTATGAGTATTCAACACATCCTACTGGCTCTTGGTCTACTATCCTGGCTTTTACTCCAACCTCTTCCCATACTTCACGCAATGCAGCCTCTGTATTAGTCTCTCCACTCTCAACAAGTCCTTTTGGTAGTACCCATTTGCGGTAGCCCGAATGCTTACCAATCAAAAACTCTGCGTGTTCTAGCTGACCTGCTGAATTGCCGACCATCCGATATACTACCCCACCTGCCGATACTTCTTCTAGCATTTCTAACTTCATAAACTAATTATATATCAGGTATAATATCTATCACTCGGAGAGTGGGCAGGACGGTAATGCGTCAGTCTTGAAAACTGATGTCCGTAAGGACTAACAGGTTCGACCCCTGTACTCTCCGCACTTCAAGTTACGAAGTAACATGAGAAGTGTGCACTTCAAGAGCTTAAGCTCCTGAGAAATGCCTCAAAGGAGGCGATCCAGATGCGATAGCAATCTGGGATGCCGCACATCATCCTAATCAATTACTAGTTCCCACCATTTTTCCCAGTTTTTGAGTGATTTTTCGGCCTTTACCTCTTGCTGTACTACCTGCTCAGTCACTCGCTGCGACTCAGGCAAGATCACCACCTTCTCGCCTGGTTTAGACTTCTGCAGCTCTTCCCTGGCTACTTTTTCAATATAATAATCGCTCTGAACATACTCTGCATCCATCTGTAGCTTAGCGTGTTCCTGCTCTAACTGTTCCTTTTTGTCTCGTAGTACTTCTACTCTCTCTTTAGATTTATAAGACACTTGGATCCCACGAATTAGCGATCCGATCAAGATTATCTGAAAAAGCAAGATTGCATAAACAACAATTCGCCCTGAACCCACTTTTGTTTCTCTTATTGCGTTATGACCCATAATATAGTATTATTACGCCTATGCGAGCACTCAAAGATCAGTTTATCAAATATTTGCAAAAAGAAGGCAGAGCTAGTGCTACTATTTTAGCTTACGCTAAAGACCTAGATCAGCTCATCGATTTTTTGGCAGATAAAGGTATTACTACCGTTACAGACATCGTAACCGATAACCTCGAGGAGTTTAAACAATTCCTCAAAGATAACAAGTATACCCTCAAGAGTATTAGTCGTAAGCTCAATAGTATTAAGTCTTTCTTTAAGTATCTAATTGGCGAAGGCATCGTTACCGCGAGCCCTGCAGGTGGCGTTTCACACCCCAAATATGAGATCACTCCCCCTCGCATCCTCTCACCTCTAGAATATCGCGCTCTACGTGACGCAGTCAAAGATGATGTTCGTATGTACGGGATCGTTGAGCTACTCCTCCAGACCGGACTCCGTATCGGCGAGCTAGCTGCTATCCAGCTCCAGGATATTAGTATTGAAAAGAATAACGTCAAAATCAGAGCCTACGAGAGCCACGAAGCTCGTAAAGTCCCTCTCAATGGGACCGCAATCAACGCTATCGAAAAATATGTAGCTAGCAGGCCAAAAACCAAAAACACTACTCTCTTTGTAACCAAGACCGGCAACCCATTCTTGATCCGCAACATTAGAACTGCAGTCAACCGCTACTTCCGCATTGCTGGGATCGAAAATGCCAAGGTTAATGATCTAAGACACACTTTTGTCGTAGAGCAGCTCAAAGCCGGCGTCCCTATCGTCGAGCTATCTCACATGGTAGGTCACAAAAGACTTTCTACAACCGAGAAATACCTCGAATTTATTGGTGGCACCCTCTCCGAGCCCAAAAAGATCAAAATCGCCGAGCTGTAAAATACATGACTGAAGCAAAGGTTCCACTAATTACTGTAGTAGACAGATTTGGTCGTATAAGAACTCTTTCCTCTGCTGATCATTTAAGTGTTATCCATGGATTACAACCTGACTTGGATCTTACAATTTTGGCTCTGGATAATCTAGAGAAAAGTAAAGAAGAAGGTGAAGAGATAGATCCACTACTAATCATTGGACTTAGAATCGGCCTAGTAGCAATAGCAAATGGTACTCATAGTGATGCAACCAAAAATATAATCCATGATGAAATTTTAGTTCCCAAGGCCGATCAAAGTGTTGCGCTCACTGTCGGAGCTCTCACTTCTCAAGCGTTCATATACATCCAAAATGAATTAGGTCAGTAATTTGTTATGTATTTTAACTAATCCGCTTTTACCTGTTTCATATCTCGAACTAGCTTTACATTCTGCGCTACCACTTCACTCTTTTTGGTATCCAAAACCACGTATCTATCCCCTGGTCTCTCACGCTGATTAAACTCTTCCCAGAACACTTGGTCGCCTACTTCCATCAGCACTGGATCAACTAAGACCTTTTTACTCTTCATCGTCTCCTTATCTTAACACATGTTTACACTGAGCTTGCCGAAGTGTGGGTTTACCCGCCGAAGCTTTAGCGGAGGTGGGCCAACTAGGATTTGAACCTAGGACATCGAAGGTATAAGCTTCGCGCTCTAACCAGCTGAGCTATTGGCCCTATTTACTCTGGTATTGTACACCAAAATATTAAAGTCTTGCCCTCTTTGCTATCTCTACCTCTAGTATCGTCTTGTCCTTGCCATATTTTAGTCTTGAGAGCTTTTTGATCATTTCCGCGAGTTTGGGGTTAGCTAGTTTGCGCTCTTCTTCTACATCACGGGTTAGATCCATCGAGAATGGCGGCATCGGCTCATTATCCACGATCGTCTTGATAAAGGTATGATACCTTTCTACGTTGGTCAGGTCTGCCTCAGAAAAAGTGGGAGTAAACTCATGCTGAAGGAAATTGGCATCCTGTACACCTACCCGGAAACTAATCATAGTACCAACGTTACCAAACACTGCATTCTTTACCTCTTCTTCGATCTGACCAATAAACTGGTTAGCGACAGTGAGATTAAGGTGATATTTACGCGCTTCAGAAAGAATGGTCGCAAAGTCAGGTGTTGCAAAGTTCTGGAACTCGTCAACGTATAGGTTAAAGTCTCTGCGCTGTGCTTCGGGTATGTCCTGTCGACTCATGGCTGCCACCAAGATTTTAGGAACTAAGATAAGGCCCAAAAATGCCGAGTTCTCCTCTCCTATCCTACCCTTGGCCAGGTTAATCAAGAGAATCTTCCCCTCATCCATCACATTACGAAAATTAAATGCAGACTCAGACTGTCCGATGATGTTACGCATCATTTTGTCAGTAATAAAGCGGCCAAACTTGGAGACGATGTAGTCTAGGACCTCAGATTTATGAAAATCCGAAGTCTGAGCAATCTGGTCAGTCCAATATCTGCGCACAATCGGATCCTCAACCTTGGGTAGCAGTTCTTGTAGGTATTTTTGATCGGTGATTACGCGCACGATCTCGATAAATGTCGCTCCAGGCTCACTCATTACCGTCATCATAGCGTTACGGATCGCATGCTCAAACCTAGGCCCGATAATACCAGTCTTATGCGGGTCATACAGCTTATACATAAGGTTGATAATCGAGGATGCCACAAACTGCTTCTCCTCTTCGGTTCTAGCTTCGAGCATGTTCAGGCCCATGGGTCGGTCGGTATCAGATGGATCAAAATAGATTACATCCTCAGCTCGCTCAGGTGGGATATACTCCAGGAGCTTCTCAACCGAGTCGTGCGGGTCGATAAAACACACTCCCTTACCTGCCTTGATATCTTGTAGGATCATGTCCATCAAAAACTCTGACTTACCAGTACCAGTC
>CAZSVV010000033.1:0-7048 GCA_964610445.1 uncultured Pseudomonadales bacterium
ATGCTTAAGGCACGCCGCCAGCGTTCATCCTGAGCCAGGATCAAACTCTCAAAAAAGTTTAAAATCCTAAAAAGATTTACTCAAAAAGAAAAAAACGGTACTACCATCTCTTTACAAATTAGATTAGTAGTTATTCTATTTTTAATGTTCTAGATTTGTTATATGTTGACACAAAAAAACCCGCCGAGGAGGGTTTTTGACCCTTATCCTACGACCGGCAAGGTGTATTCACATATGTAGGAGGTTATTGTAACAGAAAATACAGGGCGCGCAATAGGGTTAGTCAGAGGAATTTGCATGATAAGAGTAAGCAGATCTAACAATACTTTCTAGATCTGAATGTGACGGCTTCCAACCGAGCTCTTTTTGGAGACGAGTGCTGTCGGCAATTAGCTCGTTCGCATCACCTGACCTGCGGGGTTCAAATTTTACGTTGACTGGTTTGCCGAAGACAGCCTCTACCATCTTAACAATCTCAAGGTTAGAGTAGCCGTGGCCTGTGCCTGCATTGTAGGCAGTAGTCACTGCTTCTGGAGTCATGAGTTTAACGGCCGCGAGCCTAAATGCCTCGGCGAGATCTAGGACATGGATATAGTCCCTGACACACGTACCATCTGGCGTAGGATAATCATTGCCAAAGAGTATAAATTCTTTATTAGCTAATTGTGCGTTTATGATGTTAGGGATAATGTGAGACTCATCGTGATGATCTTCTCCGAGTGTATCGGTCGCACCTGCAGCATTAAAGAAACGGATACTAATACTCTTAAAACCATAGGCTTTGTCATACCATTTGAGCATGCGCTCGGTGGCTAATTTGGTTTCACCATAAGGATTCTCTGGTTCTTTTTTGTGATCTTCGGGGATTGGCACCACCTCGGGGTTACCATAGACGCCGGCGGTACTCGCAAACACTAGTTTGTGGCAGCCTACTTTGATCATCGACTCAACTAGCGACATCGTTCCAATAAAGTTATTGTCATAATATTTGCGAGGGTTTTTCACACTTTCACCCATCTGGATGTAAGCGGCAAAGTGCATGACGACATCGGGATGAAACTGCGAGAGAGTTTTGTCCAATGTTTTGGGATCTAGGATGCCACCTTTGACGTAGCGGGTATCCCCTAACTTGGATGGGTTATGCGAGACAAAATGATCATAGACCAAGACTTCGTATCCCTGACGCTCTAACTCTTTGGCAGTAATTGCGCCGATATAACCGGCACCACCCGTGATTAAGATTTTCATAAGTTATAGTACCTAGTCCCTAGTTTTTAGCTTCTTCAGTATAGCAAGAAAGGTAATGGCACCGAGAGTATCGAGGATCCAATCTACTGGGTCACCGGAGCGACCAGGGACACTGAGCTGGACGAACTCGATTATGAGACCATAAAGAGAAGCAATCAGTAGCGATGGCATAGTCTTGCCTGAACTGAGCTTGAGTAGGACTGCCTGTACTCCAAAAAAAGTAAAGTGACCGCCCATCATAATGATGGTGTTGAGGAGGTTCTCGGGAGCGACCACTAGATTGGGCGTAGTAGTTAGTCGCCAAGTTAGGCCAGCCCAGGCTAGGTTGGAGGCGATGAGAATGATCGTTTGCATTAGGTAATTATACCCTGGTTACGCCGCCTAAGCCAAAGATAGAGGGAGATGGAGATCAGGATCAAACCGCTACCAATCATGGTCGCTAGACGAGCACGCGAACTATTGAGAGTCAGGCTGGGAGATGATGTACTAGCTACTACGTCATCAGTCGGAGCTGGTGAATGGATCCCAAAACCAGAGAGGTCAATAGATGATTCGCCACTTACTGTACCTGAGCCAGGACTCGCTAAGATAGGGATGATACTAGGTGACGGCGTAGCTACTACTTTGGATGGGACTGGCGAGGCAACGGATGGGATGGGCGTAGGCGTGGGCGATGGCGCGACAGATGGCATAGGAGTAGGTGAAGGTATAGGCGAGGGTGTAGGAGTGGGGGTCGCTTTGGTGATCGAAATATCGACAGGCTTAGGATCTTCGCTCCCCTGGTTTCCGCTGCTCGTATAGCGGCGGACCCTTAGTTTATATGACCCAGGACCTGGGTAGTCGGTAGTACTAGGAGAACCGAGTCTCGCGCTAAATGTTGCAATTAGTGGGGATCCAGACTCGATGGTCACCGGAAAGAATAACTTGCCATCGCTGCCACCATACCAATACTGAGTGTTGTCAGTCTCGCCAAAGTAATTTCTTGTATCAGGTAAATATAGGTCAGCACGTAGATAATTGGTGCCTGCTGAAGCCCCCTCGACTGAGACAGTTAGACTAAATGACTCGTCTCCGATAGTCGTCGGGTACTGAAGAATAGAGGTATTAACTGCAAAGACTGGTTTGTAGAATATTAGTGTTAATAATGCACCTAGTATTAGGCGTTGCATTGATTATGACTGTTTTACCTTCTTGATGTGGGCCAGCAGATGTTCCTACCAAAGAGCCTGAGACAGTTGGGAGGAGTGGGTGTGGCGGTAGGAACTGGCTTAGGCGCTATAGACATAACAGGAGTTGGCGTAGGAGTCGCACATTTAGTGTTCATACAGGTGGTCCTGGCTTCGGCTACCCATTCGGCTTCGGATTTGCAGATATTAGGATTACCAAAGACCTGTCCTTGGGTAGTTCCGCTACAGTTAAAGTTGATATATCTGTACATCTTGGTACCACAACTCTCTCTAAACTGCCATTTGTTGAGGGAGGTGCCACAAGTGGCAGGAGTTGGGGTGGCGCTAGGCTTGGTTGAGTAGACTGGAGATGGTACTGGAGTAGGTGTGGGTTTTGGGGTCGGAGTTGGGGTGGCGGATGGACATATCGTAACTGCGGGACATTTGCCACCAACCAGACTCTGGATACAGAATCTTTGTTCGGTATAGCATCCAGGACCCGATGTTGGGATGGGGGTTGGTGTAGATGTAGTGGATTCGTGCAACATCATAACAGTACAACTAGCACCAATCCCGTTGCCAGCGGACGAGATAAGATATGGATTAATAGTGAAACTCGTGTTGTATAGTTTTTCGATCTCCGGCTGGATTGTGACGATCATCCCAAAGTCTAATAGAGTGGGAGTATTGTTGAGGATCTTCGGCAGGTTGATACCTGGTCGCCCAGTACAAGACATAAATTTGGACTTTGAATCTGCTTGACAATTAGGTGAAGTAGATTTGATTACAAATGGCTCATCAAAGCCATATAGATTATTGGTGCTTGCTGAGATTGTGGCTATGGATGATGGGGCATCGAGGGTTGAAAGTTCGAGTAGATAAGCATAGCTCTCTCCGACTTTTACTTTGTTGCTGCTATGGTCTACTTCTCTATCTATAGTTGCATATGTCATTGGAGACTTGGTCACATCGTCGCTAGGCTTTAATTTATATGCTCTAACTCTGCATTTTGATTGCCAATAACCAGTACTACTGCTTGGTTGTGGAGTAGGGCTTGGCCTTAGTGATGGTGAAGGTGGAGCGAGGGTCGGATATGGAGTCGGGCTTGGTGATATTGATGGAGCAGGGGTGGGCGTGGTTATTGGGCAATAGCTCTGACCAGCTGGTAGTGCCATAAGTTTGCATGCTCGACCATCACCAGGGCAAGGATTAGGTACACATGATGGAACTGGGCTCGAACCTGTGCAAGTCTGACCACAGTTTCGCTGTGCTTCAGCTAGAACAGATTCGTAAGATATACAGTTGGTACCACCTGCCAACTTTTCTGCTGTAGAACCATTTGAACAAGTGTAAACCGCGCGTTTGAATGTACCTGGTGTTCCACACTCGTCATGGAAAGACATAGAGACGATATTGGTCTGACACATCTGTTTACTCGGCTCTGCGATCAGGGCAACCTGAGGAGAGGCCATAAGACTTTTGATATACAATCCAACTAATGCGAGGACAGCAACTATACCCAGTAAGATATAAATCTTATTTGTCTTGATTTTTTTAGTTTTTGACTTTGATTTGAGCATATTTTTATAAATTATTTTGGATTAGTTTGACACAGATCTTTGGCGCGCTTGACCGCATCAACTAAGTTGATACAAGTATTGTCGTTAATAGTATGCTTGGCGCCTAGGCTACATGTGAATTGGTAGTTTTTGAAGTGTGAGACACCACAGGGAGCTGATGCGTTAAAGTTAGTGATAGTTACTAAGTTCTGGGTTGGGGTCGGCGATGGTAATGGTATAGGAGTAGGCGTAGGCGCTACTGAGGGACAGACAAACTCACATTTTAACCCTGTTCGTCTCACCATAGCGCCACTAGGACACGTATACATGTCTTGAGCACAGATGACAGGCTCAGGAACGGATGTTGGAACCGGAACAGGAACATTTTCACCATACGCCATACAGTATGGTTTTGGCGTGTTGTTGGGATCGAGTTTGCAGGCCATCTTGGTACATCCTGCAATTACCCCATTTTTGACCGTACAGGTATTGCACCCGTCAAACCAAGAGGTACACCCAAGCGGGATTGTACCGTTTGGAGTAGTGGTTGTGGGACACACCTTTATTGGTTCACATGGTGCTTTGACACATTGGACTGGTTGATAATAACAACCAGCTGCATCGGTAACTAGCTTTCCTTGGGTTTCATTGGTTGCTACTAGATTGATGTCTGATGGGACAGTCATCGAGCGTATAAACCCCCATGCACCTAGTCCGAGGATTAACACGAGAGTGAACAAAAGTGCGAAGCGATTTTTGAAAAATGATTTCTTGGCTGGTGCACGTTTGGAGGACTTAGAAGACTTTTTTATTTTTGCTGCCATACATATAACTGTAATGTATTTGGACATGTTGTCAACAAGCGAAACTACCTAATTTACACTCACTCGGTCAACTGCAGTGATAGCAGAGAGAGGATACTTGCTAGTAAACTTGATGCCCCCACCATTTTCGGGGAATGGATCGTTCATAATATAGTCATCACCCTCTTTTTTGGTAATAACCAAAAAGTGATCAGGACCTCCGTAGATACCTACAACGACTGGCCTACCAGCTGCTAGTTCTTCGTCAATTTTGCTAGTTGAACTACCTATACGCGTACGAGTCATGGTGACACCAGCTGCATTCCAACTCCCTTGGTTCATGTATGCGGTATTACTCCAAAAAGGGCTACTACTGGCGGCGATATCACCTGGCTTAATACTTTTGCCATAGTGACTAGCGATCATCGCCATACTGGTGACTAGACATCCAACTTCTTTCATTGTCTCGCCTGAGAGACCGATTGTCTGGTTTCCCCACAGACTATCTCTTTGGTTGTAATAGCATCCCCACGAATCGCATTTGGTTTGATTACTTATGATCGATGCGCCACCCTGGTTGCTTGCAAACCGGCGGAAGGCAGCTAGCTGTGCCTGTGCAGCTGAGAGCAGGCTCTGGAATCTAGCTTCGTCATTTTTGGTATCTGCCAAGAGCTTATTTTTGGCGGCTACCTGAGTGGCGAGCGCCGCTTTTTCGCGATCCAGATTCTTTTTGACTGCCTCGATCTCTGCTTGTTTTTTTTCTTTGACTGTTTTTTGCTGGTCAAAATCGAGACGTGATTTTTCGAGACTAAGGAGCAGTCTCTGATCTCGATCGCGGACTGCTTCGACGTACTGTACTGACTTAGCAAAATCAGAAAGTCCTGAGAACTGTAGTAATAGAGAAATGGGAAAATTAGTGGCGCTCATATAGCTGGACTTAACCCTGGCTACAAATAACTTGGTTAAATCAGTGAGCGAATAATCCAGACTCTGAATCTTGCCTGACAGATCGGTAATCTCGATTTCGAGCTTAGATAACTGTGTGGTCTGTTCCGCGATCTTTGCTTGCGTGAGATTAATCTGTGTGGTCAATACTCCTAGTGCCTGAGCGAGTGTTGCTTTTTGGCCAGACAGATTTTTTAGTTTGGCGCTACAGTCATCAACGTAGCTCTTTAGCTCGCCCTCATCTGTAGGCACTGTATCTCCACAGACAGAGGCAGAGACAGGTTTGAGGTAAAAGGTAAAAGGTAAAAGAGAAAGAAGTAGCGCGATTAATAATTTTTTCATCGACCCACACGACGGGTTGCGATCAAACTAGACACAAAACCCAATATCGCCCCAACAATTAGCTCTGCACCAAGGAGAGCTAGCATCACCCAATACGGTACAGGCAGTAATCTGATCACGCCCAAAAAAGCAATTAAGTTAGGTGTGAGATAGAGTAGGAGGAGATAGCTGATCCCCCAGCCGAGAACTGCACCTACGCAGCCATAGACCATTGATTCGACGATAAAAGGACGCTTGATGTACCAGTTGGTCGCACCTAGTAGCGACAAAGTATACATTTCTGGTTTTTTGCTGCGGAACTTAAGTCCGATAATCACGACTATCGTGGTGACTGAGGCAATAGTTAAAAGTACTGTCAAAAACAACCCAGCGAGCCTGATCCCACCCAACCACTTGCGAAGCGTATCGATCACATCTTTTTGGAAACCAACTTCTTCAACGAGCGGATCTTTTTGCATAATATCCGCAATCGTTTCTAGCGCCCCCACACTCTTAGCTGAAACTTCGAGTGAGGCCGGCAGGATATCAGCCGTTACCATCTCAAGGAGTAGTGGGTTATCCTGGTTTTGCTGTCTATAGAGCTCGAGTGCCTCTTCTTTGGAAATAAAGGTGGCACTCTCGACTTCGGCACTCTGAGCTACTTTCTCTTTGAGTTTGTCTGCATCAGCAGTCGTTGCCTCGTCTTTGAAAAAAGCAGTAACTTGTGGGCGTGACTCAAAATAACCTAACATCTGGGTAGTACCCAAGACTACTAGAGAAAAGATGCTAAGCGAAAAGAATGTTAGGGTAGTTAGAATAATAGCCGAGAGTGACTGGTAGGGGGTGCGCCTTATGGCGGAACTGATACTGTTGACTCTGGACATGGTTACACTCTAGCAGATTTAGCTTTTTTTGTCGTGCTCAGGTGTGGCCTTTTCTGATTCTTTGGATGCATGGTGAGCTGAGCGATGAAGAGAAGAATCAGACGTTAGTACCCCTTTGGTCA
>CAZSVV010000034.1:0-442 GCA_964610445.1 uncultured Pseudomonadales bacterium
ATGTTACTAATGATTAGATTGATATAGATAGGTTGTGCGACAGATTAATCGTAAATCCTTGATCCCGTGAATCCGTCAATCCTGATTTACTGGTATACGGTTTTACGGATATACGAAATTAACACTACCTGTAGTGGTACGTATAAATGGGGGAATGTGGATAAGTAGTTACCAGATCTAGCTGAGGGAATAGCCGAGTTTGCGCTTGGCGTTGACTAGGCGAGTGTTGATCCCACTGCTTTTTATTTTGTCCCGCAGTCTTTGGATCTCTTTGGATAGTGCGTAAAGTGACCAATCTTCGTTATTAGGCCAAAGTGATGCTGCGATTTCTTCGTAACTGACGGTTAAACCCTGTTTAGCAAACAATAGATCGAGTAGCATCTCATCTTTTTTGGTGAGGTTGGTAATAGTAGTGTCCCCATAGTTATACTGACCGTTATCT
>CAZSVV010000034.1:452-5103 GCA_964610445.1 uncultured Pseudomonadales bacterium
ACAAGCCGATTTGTCTCGTAGGGTTTTGATGTATGATTTGCATGGATTGTCTTTTCGAGAATATTTGGCCATTCAAAAAATAATGTTTCATCCTCCTATGGATTTGAAAAATATATTGGCAAATTCAGCCGAAATTTTTCATGCTTTTCCCAAAGATTTTCGGCCTATCAAGCATTTTAATGATTATCTTCATTTTGGTTATTATCCTTTTTTAACTTAAGTACGGTATTTATGCCTAGTTTCTCAAGATATTGAGTACTGGCGAGACGATAGTGGGCGAGTTGATCTGAGCGGAGGTTCTTGAGAGTAGGGTGTGGATGAGGTAATCCTGAAGAGAGCGAAGTCGCGCTGAGGAGGTGATCAATTACAGCCTCGATCTCGTCCCAGCTGTATTTGAGCTCGTCCTCCATCTTGGGTCTTAGAATAGAAGCAAGGATAGACCAGAGTAGCTTGTCCACCGAGGCATCTTGTCGTAGATAAATAGTGATCGAACTGTGGTCTGTCGTAGCCAGGCCGAAGGTGGTGATAGATCCATAGTGTGTGCTAACTACAGTGATATCTTTTACTCTGGGTTAAGAATTGTAAAGAGTATAATTAATGTGCTCGAAAAGCTATCTTTGAATTGACTTAGCGTGCTCAATAATTATTCTGCGAAACTAGTTTGGTGGTGGTGTTTTGAATATCGTGATCAAGGCTGATAATACAAGGTATAGCTGTGTTGGCTAATAGGTCTAATTTACGGATATCCATTAACAACGATATGCATATTAACTCTGGTCATTTATTACATTGGAGAGGGAGTTCTTTGTGATCGTTCATACTGTTCATGATAACTTGGAAATCTTGCCCATATAGCGTCGCGGCGTGTTTTCCATGGATCAACCACTGCTTGTGAGTCAATATATAGCATGTTGCTAATTATGTAATCTAGACAGTTGAGGACATAGGGAAAGTTTGCAGGATCATTATCTAGATTGAAGTGGGTTACTATCTCAGGAACAGTTAAAGCAGTGTAGCCACCAGCTTCGAAAGCCGCTTTTAGATCTTTTGCCATATTTCTCCAGGTATTGTGAAGTAACTGTTGATATTATAATTTTAACTCTGGAAATTGCTTGACTGGGTAGTTGACTATGAGCGTCAAGTTGACGATATTAAATCTCTTTAGGATCCGCACCATTACGTAGGTCAGCAAATACCTGGCTAGCACGATCCAGCACGTCATGAGTATTTGGTGAGCCTGCTAGTAGACAATATCTGAGAAACGAGAGTGAGCTTTGTGCCGCTATGTATCTTAAATTGTTAGTTGACCTATTTTTTTGGTGAGGCTCAATGATTGAGAACATTTTGATTTTAGAATGATTTGCTACTATCCGCGCTGCTTTTCTGAGTGCTAATAATTTTGCAGGCGTAAAGCGAGTAAAGTTATCAACCAACTGGTCGTTTGTAAGCGAGTCTTGTCTGCTATGACGAGAGCCATATAGGTTTTGATCAGTATTGAAGAGACTGCGCCGCATCTCCCTAGTCGTATTTTTTTTAAGGTGTGGTGCTAGATTGGTCGCACGAATTAAGTCTTTAGTGAGTGGCAGGTTGTAGGCAGATGCAGCGGTGAGGTTGGCGGCAATGTACCTAGCTGCTTCTAGGTTGATAGAGTCAGCATCATTTTTTGGTTTGTGTCGCGCTATACTATCAAAGTCAACGTTATCAGTACCTAGATTGGTGTCGGCGCAAAATCGGATGAGACGTGCTACAAAGACGAGGTACCAATTGAGGTCTCCTGGGTTATGTTCCATCCCTGTCATATTGGTAAACACGTCATCATTGCGGTTAAATCCGACTATTCCATCTCTGGTTGTGATAGTTGCCCGCTGGTACTTGGCTCGGTGCGTTAGTACAGTGGACCAATTGTCTGGAGCGTTGGTGGGGAATACTGAGACTGTAAATCCTTGTGACCTTGAGGTGTCTGGGTCTTTGATACGGATGACAGATAATCTGCCTAGATCTTCTAAACTAACTACTAAGGTTTGACTATCATTATAGGCAGTGAGATAACCACATAGTAGATGATAGTAGGTAGATAAGATTAGGTCGGGATCTAAGTCGGTCTTTCGGACAATATCACCATTTCTACCCATAACGGCTAGGAGGGTGGGAAGATGTACTAAAGTATCATCATTTAAGTGTGAGGCGGGTAGTTGGTCGGTCAAATGAGCGTTGAGTACATTGCGAGTAGCTGCCTCAGGCATGTTCTTTCTACTCATCTCCAAATTAGGATGGTGAGCACGGAGTGGTCTATCTAGCGCATTGGTAAGTTGGCTAATGAGACCTGGATTAGGAATGCCTGTTGTGGTAGTAATGCTCCCGTCGAGAGTAGTACCGCCGGAAAAGAGTACTTCTTGCAACTCAGATAAAATCCCCTCGCCATGTTTGAGAGTATCAGGAGAGAGGAGTTGGATAGCAAGTTTATTGTAGCTAGATCCTAAGGTGGCACTAACTGCATCGGTTAATGGGACAAAGCTAGTTGCTTCGCTTGGCGACATAGCCGACTCCTCTGACTGGAGTAATAACTAGTGGGATAGAGTGCTTTTTTAGTTTGTTTCTAAGTCTCGAGATAGACTGTGCTAGCGCCCAGTCTGAGTAGTCTGTCTTGTTGTCTTGATATAGGCAGTTTGCAACATCTTCTCTAGATATTGCTCGCTCATTGTTGTTGAATAGATCTGTGAGCCTGAGCTCACCTGGACTAAAGTACGAGCTGTAGTCTATGTTGTTATAAATGAATTTATTAGCAGTTGTTTGGAGTAGTTCTTTAGATGAGCTATAAATAGAATGATTAAAGTGCTGACCTATCGGCTTACTATCTACATCGAGTAAGCCAAAGTCGTACATCTCTTTGACTATCTGAGGATTAGTGTCTGATTTTTGTAAGCACTCTCGATATTTTGGTGGTAATGAGTCGTAGGTTGTTTTGACACGGTATTGTAGTGATGGTTGCTGCGTAATCTGATTCTGATCGTAATCAGGGTCTTCTGCCTGGATCCTAATATATTCATTGATTAGCCAAGCAATATTGCCGCAGTAGTCGACACATGTTTCGATCTGGCTAGCTGTGAGTTTCATTTTCCAGAGCTTAACCACGTCCTTAGCATAGGTGATTAGGTTTTCGCGATCCGTTGGGAGTCGATAAACGATAGGGGAGACATACAAGAATGAAGCTCGATCAAAAGTAGTATATAACTCGTGGGGGGCACATTCGTGAACGATAATTAGACGATTGGTAGAGTGAGTGTGATAGTGTTCTATGACAGCTTCTAGTAGCTTGCTGTCTGGGGCTAAAAATCTAGATCGAGCAATTATGACGGCGTGCTTGTTTAGCTTGTCCAATCTATCCTTGAGGTCAAAGTTGCTTGAAATGTTCTCGGCATCTAGGTCAATTATTTCTACAGGCTTTTTATTATTGCTATCATAATAGTCGCGAAACTGGAGTAGGCGAGGGAGGAGACCAGTATTTTTGAGGAAGAAGAGATTGGTGGTCTGGTTGGAGTTGAGCTGGTGATCCCAGACCTTAAACTGTGGTTCGACTGAAGCTTTTGGCATCTGGCTATAGTTGTTCATCTTTGTCTATCCGTCAAGTTGACATATAAGCGTCAACTAACTAATCAAGCAATTATATCAGGATGTGTCAAGATTATGGGGTTAAATTAAACATAGGAGGTGTGTATGTCGAGACAAGAATTTGAACTTTTTAAAATACTAGATCAGGAGGGATACTATAATAGTGATTTATTAGCGAGCATTATTAAAGTCACAGAGAAAAATGCGCTACCGGGTCATTTGATTGATCTGATGGCGGCAAGAGCAGCACATACGTTAAGTACTATTGTAAGTGTATATATGATTGGTGAATTGGGTAAAGATATAGATAAATTGACTAAAACAGAGATCGATGAGTATTATCAGTCTTCTAAAGAGGCACTGGATGTATTATCTTCTATAAAAGGTAAAGTAATTTATAAGAAAAGAGACAGAAAATTTTTCTTCCCTATTGTTGAGGGTTATATGAAAGACGGATTTAAGGGCAGTGGGGATCGTCTTACTATAATTCAACATACTGACAAAAGAGTTACTCTGCACTCAGAGCCAGACGGAGCTGAATGGCATGAATACTTTGTGATGGTTAAAGGAAAATGGGAGGAGTACGACCCGAAGATACATGGTGATTTGAATTTTGATTTTCAAGGTCATTTTGCGCCATAGCTATAAGCTAGATGTTGATAATAAATTCTTGTTAGAAAACTATCAAGAAAATCCCCCTTGCGGGGGATTTTCTTGGTTTAATAAGTCCTTCGACAAGCTCAGGATTTAATTTTATTTGAGTTCGACAGTTGCACCGGCTTCTTCCAGCTTTTTCTTGGCTGCTTGGGCGTCTTCTTTTTTGGCACCTTCGAGAACAGTCTTGGGAGCGGCTTCGACTAGATCCTTGGCTTCTTTGAGGCCGAGGGTCTGGTTGAGTTCGCGGACTGCCTTGATGACACCGATCTTGTTAGCGCCACCTGCGGTGAGGACAACATCATAGGCATCTTGCTCTTCGGCAGGAGCGGCTGATGCTGCAGCACCACCAGCGGGGGCGGCCATCATAGGAGCAGCGGCAGAAACG
>CAZSVV010000035.1:0-4637 GCA_964610445.1 uncultured Pseudomonadales bacterium
ACAGGATGATAATATCGTCCACAAACTCCTCAAGTTCTTACGTATCAAATAAAAGCAGTTTTTTACTGTCCAAATCTACGCACTAGCCCGACCACCTTACCCTGTACTGTTACATTTTGAGCGAATATCGGCTTCATCGCTGAGTTAGCAGGTTCTAACCTGACACGCGTGGCCTCACGGAAGAATTTTTTAAGTGTTGCGAGTCCATTGTCTAAGAGAGCCACCACTATGTCGCCGTCATGTGCATTGTTCTGTTCTTCGATAACTACAAAATCACCATCTAGTATTCCTTCTTCTATCATCGAATCGCCTCGTACCTGTAGTACAAATGAGCGCTTTTTGCCAGTTAGCATAGCCGAAGCAACCCGGAGCGTTGCGTTGGGATCAGTCATAGGTTGGATCGGGGACCCAGCAGCGATAAAACCTAATATGGGTAGCTCTACTCCATCAATTGCATGACCCATCTCTTTGTCTAGTAGTTCGAGGCCGCGCACTGCGCCCTCAAAACGTCTAATCACGCCTTTTTTAACTAGACTCTGTAGGTGCTCGTGCACGGTAGCGAGCGATGATACTCCTAGTGCGTCGGCTATTTCTTGTAGAGTAGGCGAAGTACCAAATTTTTGGATGTATTGACCAATAAAATCTATAATTTGCTTTTGTCTTCTATAAAGAGTTATAGGCATATGCCCTCCTTGGCTTAATAACTAAGTACTAAGGACTAACAGCTTTAGAGTACCCAAATATTCCCCGCATGTCAAGGGTCTATGGTATTCTAATCTCAATGAAAAAAGCACTTCTCTGGATCATTTTGCTGCTACTAAATACTAAGGTGATATACGCTGCAGGCGAGTTTAATACTAGCATTGTAACCACCTATCAGTTTGACGATGCAGGCGCGGCCTCGATCATCCACAACATCGACCTCATCAACAACCTCTCACACATCTACCCAACCACTTATAACCTCTCGATTAGTAGTGGTGATATAGAGGATGTCCTGGTCAAAGTAATGGGAGACTCGGTTTCACCCGAGCTCGACCAACAAGCGAGTGTCACTAGTCTGCACATCCCGATCCGTAACCCAAAAATCGGCAAAGATCAAACAACCAGTCTAGAGATCTCCTATAACACCAAGAGCTTTGCCGAAAAAATAGGCAGTACTGTAACTCTCACCCTCCCAAAAACCGCCAAAGGCAACGAGGCGGAGAGTTTTGTGAGAAAAGTCTTAGTACCTAGTAACTACCCCGAGCTGAGCTTTAGTAGCCAACCAGCCCAAACGACTAATAACCTCGGCGAACTCCGAGAATACCAGTTTGTGGGTAGTGGCGACCAAAACTTGACACTCCATTTTGGGACGTCAGCGAGCTACGACCTCAAGCTTAACTACCTTCTCAAAAATACCACTAGTATCGAAGCGCTTAGCGAACTAGCGCTCCCTCCAGACACCGCTTACCAGCGAGTGATGCTAAACAAGCTTGACCCACAACCGCGTGAGATCGTAGTCGATAGCGATGGCAACTGGTTAGCACGCTACAAGCTCTCCCCACTCTCAAAACTTGAAGTTACAGCCGACCTCTCAGTCTTAGTCTCACCCAATCCAATCTACTTTGACCCTAGTAGTAGCACTCCACTGGGCGAGGAGCTTTACTGGGAGCAGGGGAGTAGCGTAAAAAGACTAGCCGCTAACCTAAAAAATCCCGAGAATCTCTACAACTATTTACTCGAAACTTTCTCCTATGACTTTACTCAGATAACCCGGCAAAAGAGGCTAGGGGTAGAAGAAGCTCTAGCTAACCCGAGCTCTGCAATCTGCACCGAGTTTACCGATGTATTTGTCGCAACTAGTAGAGCTATGGGGATACCTAGTCGCGCTATCATTG
This sequence comes from uncultured Pseudomonadales bacterium, assembly GCA_964610445.1. Classification (GTDB taxonomy): domain Bacteria; phylum Patescibacteriota; class Microgenomatia; order UBA1400; family UBA12108; genus GWF. The sequence goes on from CAZSVV010000035.1 coordinate 1,881, forward strand.
GCTATGCTGTTACGTCCAATAGCGCGCTACGCCCGCAGGGGAGCGATATCGACGTCTTACATGCATACCCCGAATATCAGGATCCGAGCACCAAGGTCTGGCGCAGCGTCGACCCTACCTGGGGTCATACGACCGGTGGGAGTGAATATTTTGATCTCTTAGACTTTGGTCATATTACGTTTGTGCGCTGGGGGACACTGAGTGATTATCCGCTCCCTGCCGGTAGTTATCGTGAGAATCGGGCTGGCCGCCAGATCGATGTAGTAGTACGCGATAACACTCTCGAATTCCCCGATACCTCGTTCAAAGTTGAAGCAGTGGGGGAGACCAACTATTTAGTTAATACTGGCTCTCATGCCATAGTCAAAGAAACTTTGAAGGTTAATGATCACGATGTCTACGTCCCATATCTCCCACCCTACGGTAGGCAGCAGCTCACGAGTAACTCAACCACTAGTCCACTATCCCTTATTACCAGTATTAATAAATACCTCTTATTATCAGGAGTGGCTGTCTTAATAGGATTAATTTTTCTACTCTGGAAAAAGAGGCACCACAAGTGATAAGATAAAGCTATGCGAACACTTATTGTCAAAATAATCGCGACCATGGTCTCTTTTTATGCGACTTCTAGCCTGGTAGCTGGTTTTAGTATTGATGCCACCTGGCAGTCCTACTTAATCTCAGCAATTATTTTTCTCCTCTTTAATCTCTTATTTACTCCAATCATCAAGTTATTATTACTCCCCATAAACCTCCTAACACTCGGGCTTTTCAGGTGGATTACCCAAGTCATCGTCATTTATATCTTTGACGTAATCTATACCGGCATAACCATTAGTCCCTACTTTTTCAAAGGCTACACAAATGGTCTCTTTGCACTCCCCGCAGGAGAACTTAGTTCCTTTTGGGTTTACTGTCTCTCTGCTCTAGTTATGAGTATCACTTATAATATTGCATCTACCCTCTTACAAGGAGACTCATCATGAATAACGTTTTATATATTATCCAGAGCATTATCGCCTTATTCCTAATCGGTCTAATTGTCCTTCAGGCCAAAGGTACAGGCCTAGGTCGCAGCTTTGCTAGTAGCAATTATCACGCCAAACGTGGGATGGAGCGGACTGTCTTTGGTCTAACCATTACCTCTGCGCTCATTTTTCTAGTGTTATCTGTCATAATCGCGTTTTAAACTGCCATGCTGAAACAATTCAGACGGTACTACTGGCTCTCCCAAGTATTTATCAAAAAGCACTCGAGCATTATTCTACGCTCTGCTGGGATCATCCTCACTATTTTGACTGGGATCATTATCTTTGCTCGCTACCTCCCTACCCCAAAAGAAACAGTTAAGATCGGTCGCATTGGCAAATACACCCTAGCTACCATTCCCGAAGATCTAGAGTCGCAGATCGCCGAAGGACTAGTCACAGTCAAAGAGGACGGGACAATAGAAGGGGCACTCGCCAGTTCTTGGACAATCGAAGATGACGGCAAAAAATATACATTTAATCTAAAATCAGACAAGGTATGGCACGACGGCTCCAAGCTAACAAGTACTGATATCACCTACAACTTTACCGATGTCGAGGTCACTAGGGGCGACCTAAGTATCACGTATTTACTCAAAGAGCCCTATGCTCCCTTTATGCAGGCTATGGCCAAACCAGTACTCAAAGATAATACTCTCGGGACCAAAGAAACTAGACTCACAGATTACCATTTAGTCTCAGGTAATACTCTCCAGTCATTAACTCTCGAAACCTCTAACTCTAGATTAATCTACAAATTTTACCCAACCGAAAACAGTGCTCTGACTGCCTACAAACTAGGCGAAGTAACCATACTAGATACGCTTAGTGCGATCCCTGCTGATCTAGCCAGTGACCCTAGTAGCACAATCATTGCTCAGGATGGCGATAAGATAGCTGCACTATTTATCAACAACTCCGATACGCTCCTAAGCAGCAAAACTACGAGACAGGGATTAGCCTACGCAATACCTGATAAGAGTTTTGGCAAAGTCCGGGCGCTCTCGCCGATTGCTAGTAGCTCCTGGGCTTACAACGACCTAGTCAAAGATTACGAATACGACGAGTCGCGTGCCAAGACGCTATTTACACAAGATGTCAAAAATCCAGGAGAAGTCAAAATTGAACTCAAGACCATGTTGCCTTACCTCGATGTTGCCGAGAGTATAGCCGCCTCATGGCGTCAGGTCTTAGGTATTATCGTAGACGTAAAGGTTGTCAGTAGCGTCAGCAGTGACTATCAAATAATCTTGGCTGATTTTACGCCCCCTAAAGACCCAGATCAGTACACTCTCTGGCACAGTACTCAACCGACCAACTTTACCAAGTACAGTAATCTCAAAGTCGACAAGCTTCTCGAGGATGGTCGTCGTACGTTAGATCAAAAGCTAAGAGAAGATATCTACTCAGATTTTCAGCGCTTCCTCCTCGAAGATTCGCCCTCAATCTTTCTCTTCGAAACCGAAAAATTTGCCCTCAGTCGTAAAAAAGCTTTTTGATGATTACGTCTCTATTTCTGGCTTGTTCAATATAGCAAGCTAAGCAGCCACAGTATTAGCAACTACATCAGGATCAGGGTCTGAATATACTATATTTGCATCGAACTGCTCTAAATAATCTGGAATTACTATTTCTTTTACAACCATAATCTTTCCCCGTCACCAGTTATGTCAATATTGGAGCCATTATACAACCAAGTCAGAACTCATTTTATAACAACTCAGGC
>CAZSVV010000036.1:0-3893 GCA_964610445.1 uncultured Pseudomonadales bacterium
TTTACAACACTATGATAAATATAAACTAATGAACTGGAAGGGTGTGCAGCACAGTGATTGGCGTGATTTTATCAAGTATACTGGTAAATCAAATGAGGCATTTAATAATTTTATTCCGATTACTGAACATCCAGGTAGTGATGAATTAATCTCTAAGATCGCTCGTCATATTGAGGGATACCTTGGTATAAAAGGAAAAGAGGCGTTTGCGACTAAATATACGTCATGGAGTATGAGGATGAGGAGATCATCTTGGAGCTATGAGACCAAGATAAATAGAGAAGGAAAAGAAGCCAGTGAAAAGTGGGACATCTACGGCCGTGATCGTGATGGCAATATAGATAAGAGCATTCAAGATAGTAGAGAAATAGCACGAGCTAAAAAAATGGGACATGTGATAGGCAAAGATGGCTATGTTTATGATAAAAATGGTGAGATAGTCTACAGAACAGCAGAAAAAGCTTGGTATTCTCAGATCGGACTATTTAAACCGCCTGGTTGGGGATCACCAATGATCGCCCGCGGGATGCCAGAAGAATCTTGGACGGATCAGAAAAAGATTTTGAAACAATATTTACGCAATAGGACATGGAGCCCGGATAGATATGCTCAAGAGAACATGAGGTTTCAGGCTAGATTAATGTTTGGAGCTAACCAAGAAAAACTACCCAAGAACGTACTTGAGATGACCAAATTAACTGCCAAAGACCTGCTCTCCCATCCTTGGAAACTGCCAGCCCTACTGTATACAATTCCCCGTGGAATACTAATAAATATGGGTATTGACCTAGAGTTAGTTACTGACTTCTTTAATCCTGGGGTTAAAGCAGTTCAGAAGATCTGGGCAAACTGAGAGCGAATTAAAAGAATTTAAATAGCCTCTAAAGTTTTGTAAAAGGTTTATTCGTACTGATTGATTATGGCTTGGAGTTGATTTTGTCCCCAATAGCGTTCCCAATTTCGCTATACATAGTTTTTTGTTTCTTTTCACTCTGTCGACGCTGATACCCTGCGTATGCTCCTTGGACTGGCCAGGCAGCTAATCCGCCAAAGCCAGAGAGGGCCTGTGAAACATAAGGAGATTCTTTGACTTGTAACCACTCCTGAGCCATCTTGGCAGCCTGTGCTGAGATGCCAATGATAAAGAATCCAATAATAACCATGAGGTCAGCAGGATATGCAGAATACTCAGTCAATGTAAATGGTGGGAGCCAAACACTCTCACCAGTCGCACCGCTACTACCAACAGTACGCCCGTCACCATATCCAGCATAAAACTCATTCTCATTATTGATTCCAAATGGATTAGTATCTCCGCCAAATATTGAAGAGTTGTCTTTTATGAGAACTGCTCTTGTTGGGTCACCAATAAGCACTGCAGCCATAATAAACATACCAGCGACTACAGGGAATGGAAGTAGGTAGCTAGCTGTTCGCTTGAGCCAATTAGAGAAAGCTTTACTCCCAGGAAGGGCATTCATAAGTATCTGGATGGGAGCGGTAACCACTTGAACAATAAGCATTACATAACACTTGAGTAACTCCCACATTAACTTTAACATGCTAAATGCTAACCAGATCGCCGCGATTAAGTACCCAAAACCTAGCCAAGACGCAAATCCCGCCACCCCAGCGAGTACGTTGATAGTCGGGTCACCACCGTTAAATAATCCTTGAGAGCTAATTCCTTTCAATACGCCGCTAATTGCCATGGCTACAGCTGAAATTATACTATCTCGTCCTGCAAAGATTACATTAAAAGCCGAGTTTGAAAGTAATCTAGAGATAGCTTTGGTTGGAGTCTGGATAATATCTATTCCTGGTGATGATAGTAGGTAGACTACAAAGTATATAAGAAAGTACATGATATCAATCATGAGTCCTACAATAGCGTAGCTAAATGTAATCAAAAGAAGAGTTATTAGTAGATTTGGCAGAGCAGATTGAATGGTAATGACTGTTTGGGCATTAACCTTGGTTCGCAACATTATCATGATACCAACGACAACAAACATGACAATGTAGAGTGAGTAGGCAATATTCCTAAATATTTTCCAGAAAGGAAGAAATAGTGACATGGCAGAATACCCAGTGCCTTGAGCATAAGCACTAGGGGCTATTTGTGGTACACCAATATTCTCTAATACATCTGTAAAGTATTCTTTTGAGGATATATTTTCTTGGAAAAGCCTAGCAATAAACGCACCTTGTTGAGGAATTAGACCAGATTTTAGAATTACGCCGTCTTTTGAGTAGCCAGTTAATCCAAGGCTTATAGGAGCTATAGTTGTGGCTGCGAACGCTCCATATGTCTCCTCACCACTACCGTCGTCATTTTTGGACATTCCGACTGAGTATTTTAGAAGATTTTGTGGGGCATTACCTTGTATTTCTGATATGGGGTCGGTTACTGCGAGTACTTTATTGACTGAGATAATGTTTGTTAATACTAATATGGATAATATTACAACGACTATTTTTTTCATAGATAAGGAGATTTTAGCATCCCACTCCGCCGTTGGCTACGCTTGGGACACGGTAGATTAGTTAAGTAATTTAAATTCCTCAACCCAGTAATTAGCGGTCACTCTGACATAGTCGGCCTCGCCGTAGCTAAAGATTAGCTGTTTGGGCTCGATCCCGGACTCTCGTAGTAGCTGTATGGCCTTAATATATCCTTCTTTGAAAGCTTGAATGTTAGGGTTCTTTTTAGGATCTAGCTCATCCTTATTTAAGTAAGAGAGACCAGTAATGTCGAGGCGAGTGAGTGATGACTCTGATGGGTGAATGGTGATATCTATAGATAGGTCAATACCAACTGAGGTTTTGAAATCTCTCATTCTGATTGGTAGTCGGTCTTGTATTATTTTTCTGTAACTGATTGCATTGTTAACTTTTTCTTCGGTTAGATTGGTAAACTCGGCAAATGGATTGCTGATTGGGTCATCGCTCTCTAGATCGAGTGTTGTGGGGGACATTGAGCGTCCTGATGTCACTATGAGGATAAGAAACAGAACTATAACAGAAATGCTAACTGCGGTTAGTAAAAACTTATTAGCGAAGAGCCGACTAGCAAGTTGCTTAATCATATTAGAATCCCGGTAATTTGAGTATATCTGCGGCTATGAGACGAAGGAGCGCGACTGAGAAGATGACTAGAAGCAACCCTGCGATACCAGCTGAGAAAAGGTCGCGACCAGACTGAACAGCTTTGGCGTCACCAGCACTTGTCATGAGCCTAAAGACGCCGGTTAACATGACGGCTAGAGAGATGGCTCCAGAAATACCTACGAGGAAGCGGAGTAGCGCTGTGACAAATGGTTGGTAGGTGTATGGTAGACAGCCTAGAGCAGTTGCGAGACTACCTTCACCACATGTGACTGGGCGGAAAACCGAGATGGGAGTAGAGGGAGAGTTTGGTTGAGTAGAAGATCCAGGTGTAGTGGGAGTGGATAGAGAGGCGCTAGGAGTGCGAGTTTTTAGATATTCATGAACAACAAGTGCTGTTGGAAACACTCCTGGTCGTTGACCATACGGTTTTGGAGGGATACATGGAGTCGAGTCGCCACAGTATAGTAAGAACATATTTTGGTGCTTACCGTCGACCATGTTCATAGCATATGGGTCGTCTTCACCTTGGAACTGACGGGGACATCCACCGTAAGGGATGGTGCCGCCTGGGAATCCAGCTTGGCAGTTACTGTTTCCACCACCGTTAAAGTTGCTGATGGCGGTTATTAACTCAGGAGTAGTATCTATAGTGTGACGAAGCAAGCCATTGGCGGTTGATCTAACCGTAGCCTCGAAACCGCCTTGTTCACCAACTGGACCACCATTGGCGGCAGAGCATTTTTCAGGGTTGCCTGTCGCAGTAAAGCAAGTAGTTGCTTCTT
>CAZSVV010000037.1:0-3831 GCA_964610445.1 uncultured Pseudomonadales bacterium
CAATGAGTGCATCGCTAAAGCCTTTTGATCTTAGATTATCTAAGAGGTCTCTAAACTCGCCTTTTTTACCCCTTACTACTGGCGAGAGGATCTGGAAGATGTGAGGCTTGGTTTTGGCACTATTTACATTCTGTTCGATAATGCTTTCGGCACGAAGCACGATCTCATCGAGACTGAGCTTGGTGATCTCGGTGCCATCGTTGGGACATTTGGGGTGACCGATGCGGGCAAAGAGAAGCCGTAGGTAATCGTAGATCTCGGTAGTGGTGCCGACAGTACTCCTGGGGTTGTGGCTTACTGTCTTTTGATCAATGCTAATACTGGGAGATAAGCCATCTATACTCTCGACTTCGGGTTTGTCCATGAGACCCAGGAACTGGCGAGCGTAGCTAGAGAGACTCTCGACGTAGCGCCTTTGACCCTCGGCATAGATAGTATCAAAAGCAAGACTACTTTTGCCACTACCAGATACTCCGGTCATGACCACAAACTTATCTTTGGGGATGTCCAGATTAACATTTTTCAGATTGTGTTGGCGGGCACCGCGGATTTTTATAAAATTAGTCATAAGTACCTAGTTATTAAGTTTATAAAGTTAGTTTTCTCCTTTGAGCTCTCGCAGTTTATCACGAACCTGGATGGCTAGTTCAAACTGCATGTCGCTCGCGAGTTTTTTCATATCTCTCTCAAGGCGTTTAATCCAGCGGATTTTGTCTCTAGGAGTTAGGGCACTAGCATCGAGCGTGAGAGATTGTTTGGTTTCGACTGACGCGAGTGTATCCCAGATGGCGGTACTCTCGGATCCGTCGATTATCCGCTCCCGAAAAGGCTTATTAATATTAGCTGGGACTATATTATTTTTTTTGTTAAAACTTACCTGGTACTCCCGACGTCTTTTTATTTCTTCGATAGCTAGGCGCATAGAATCTGTGATTTTATCGGCATAAAGAATAACTTCACCCTTGATATTACGTGCCGCTCTACCCATGGTCTGGATCAGCGAGACACGGGAGCGCAGGAACCCCTCACGATCAGCGTCAAGGATAGCGACAAGCGTTACCTCAGGTAGGTCCAGGCCTTCACGGAGCAGGTTGACGCCAATGAGTACGTCAAACTCGTTTTTCCTTAGTGAATCGAGGATGTCTGTACGCTCGAGAGTTTTGATGTCGCTATGTAAGTAGCTAGCTCTAATCCCCTGTTCTTTGAGGTAGCCGGTTAGATCTTCGGCAGTTTTTTTGGTTAATGTCGTTACGAGGACTCTTTCTTCTTTTTCGGCTCTAAGTTTGATCTCTTTGATAACATCCTGGATCTCTCCCTCGGCAGGCCTGATCTCGATCTCAGGGTCCACTATACCGGTAGGTCTAACTAGCTGCTGCACCACATTGTTACCTGCTAACTCTAGTTCCCAGTTATCAGGTGTCGCTGAGACGTGGATAAAGTGTGGTGGGATCTCTTTAAACTCATCAAATTTGAGTGGTCTATTGTCCATCGCCGCCTCTAGTCGGAAGCCGTAGTCTACAAGCGTCCTTTTGCGCGCCTGATCGCCGTTAAACATGCCTCTGATCTGGGGTAAGGTCATGTGAGACTCGTCGATGATGCAGAGCCAGTCGTCACCATAGCGATGGCGGAAATAGTCTGGGAGCGAGTAAGGCCTTTCGCCAATTTTGCGATCGTCAAAGTAGCGACTATAGTTCTCGATCCCGTTAACAAAACCGAGTTCACGCATAGTCTCGAGATCGTAGTTGGTGCGCTGCAAGAGGCGCTGTGCTTCTACTAGCTTGTTAGCTTTTTTTAACTTGTTGTATTCTTTTTCTAGGTCAGCTTTGATCTCGGCTTCGACTTTTAAGAACCTCTCCTGGTCGAGCAGATAGTGCTTGGCTGGGTAGATGACGATCCCGACTTTGGCATCCAGCGATTGAGGATCCAGGTTTTTGCCGGAGATCGGGTCAAATTCTACTATCTTAGTTACTGCGTTGTTTTCGAGACTTATGCGGTAGGCAGTATCCTGGTAGGCGGGGTAGATATCAAAGTTGCCGCCGCGCAAACGGAATGTACCACGACTAAACTCAAACTCACTGCGACTGTACTGCATCTTGATTAGTGATTCGCCCAGTGTTTTCCAATCAGTCCGGAGGCCTGGATAGATGGGGAGTTCAAACTTGCCATACTCCCTGGGGTCTCCAATGTTATAGATACAGGAGACTGAGGCGACCACAATGACATCATTTCTGGTCATAATATTGGTCGTGCTTTGGAGCCTTAATTTGTCGATTTTGTCGTTAATATCGGCGGTTTTTTCGATATAGGTATCGCTACTAGGGACATAGGCCTCGGGCTGGTAATAGTCGTAGTAACTCACAAAGTAAGAGACTGCATTATCGGGAAAAAACTCCCTCATCTCCTGATACAGCTGACCGGCCAGAGTTTTGTTGTGGCTAATGATTAAGGTGGGTTTTTGGGTGGCTTCGATTACTTTGCTCATGGTGTAGGTTTTGCCACTACCTGTTACACCCAATAAGACCTGATTTTTGACACCATTTTTTAGCCCTTTTACGAGAGACTGGATTGCCTCTGGTTGATCGCCTGCAGGCTGGTATGGAGACTTTACGGTAAATTGCATGACTAATTAGTATAACACGGTTTCGGGTATTGTTTCTAGGGTGGTATTTTACCCAGATAAGTCTCTCTAGCATGCTCAGTGTATTTGGGTGAGACTGGGAAGTGTGTTCGAACGTTGCTTACTAGTTACCCTTTAGATGCGAATATATCTAGATATTCTTTGAACATGTAGGACTGGCCATACTTAACGTTTTTGTCTTTTTGGCTAAGAAGATCTAAATCCATAAATCTCTGAATAACTGTCATAGCGCCGACCCTACTATAACCTGTCCAAGCTTGTATAACTGCTACATTGACGATAGGTTGGGTATAAAGTCTAGGAATGATTAGGGATGCGGACTCGGCTGAGCGCTTGCCAAGTTTTTGAATTTTCTGAGAGACCTTTTCTCGAAGAATAGTAATTTTATCTACAGTAGTAATCGCCTCTTGTGCTATTTCAATTACTCCATCTAAGAAGAAGTTTATCCATGACTCTATGTTTCCATTATGATAATCAGAAAGTTTTTGGTAGTAAAGTTCTTGATGTTGTTTGAAATATGTGGAGAGAAATAGTACAGGATTTTCTAAAAACTGTGTGTACCATAGGTAAAATGAAATTAGCATGCGGCCTGTACGGCCATTTCCGTCTAGGAATGGGTGGATTGTTTCAAACTGCGCGTGGAGAATGCCCGCTTTAATAATAGTTAGTAGATCATCTTGGACGTGAATATATTTTTCTAGGTCGCTTATTGCCCTTGTCATTTCGAAAGGTGGTGGTGGGACAAATTTGGCGTTTTCTGGCTCGGTACCACTAATCCAGTTTTGGCTTTTGCGAAATTCTCCTGGATCAGCAAAGTGCGTGTGTCGGGCATGTTCCATGAGTTGTTTGTGCAGCTCTCGTATAAAGCGTAACCCTAGAGGAAAATCATCCTTTTTTACTCTGTTCATCCCGTATCGCAGTGCTTTTATGTAGTGGAGAATATCGTCTACGTCCGAGGGTATAGAATCTTTAGTTTGAACTTCTGCCTCTATCGCATCTATCATCGTTGCCATGGTCCCTTCGATCTGACTCGAGGCTGCTGCATCTTTGCGCAAGTACATAAGTAAAAAGAAATCTAGATCTGGAAGTAATTTGGTAATACCATCAAGTTTGCCAACAAGCAGTGTTGCTTCACTGGCACGTTTAATAGTCTGACTTGTAATGTTAAACCCTCCAACTGGTGGAAACTGATT
>CAZSVV010000038.1:0-2511 GCA_964610445.1 uncultured Pseudomonadales bacterium
CCCGAGCTGCGAATATTTTTTTGGTTGCGAGATACGACTGCACTCTGCAAACTCGCTCTATTACTAGGTATGTATTGTACAATTGACCCATGCTATTTGCTGAACTATGTGGATATTTTGAGCGTATTGAGGCGACGACAAAACGTCTAGAAAAGACCGAAATCCTAGCAGAGTTACTAAAAAAAATAGAGCTAACTGAGGTGAGGGTAGTAATCAATCTCTCTCTTGGACAACTGGCTGCGCCGTACCTGCGGGTGCAATCAAATCTTGCAGAGAAAATGCTAATCCGCGTGATCGCTCAGAGCGCCAAATTGAGTGTCGAAGATGTAAGTAATAAATTTAAAGTAACCGGCGATCTAGGAAGACTTAGTCAAGAATTAAGTCAGGCGAATAGTCATGAAGTAGAGGGTGAGTTAACAATTACAGAGGTTTACCAACAACTGCTGGATATTGCGACTGAGAGTGGGACAGGGAGCCAGGAGCGTAAACAGAGCCACTTAGTTGGACTGCTTAAGCGAGCGAGCTCGGTTGAGACAAAATATATCATCCGTATGGTTAATGAGAGTCTCCGCCTAGGGTTTAGTGAGAGCACAATGCTTGATGTTTTGTCTTATTACGCCTGCGGCAACAAAGATTATAGTGCGAGGCTAGAACAGGCGTATCAAATGAGACCTGATGTAGCACTGTTGGGTGAAGAGGTGGTACGAGATGGTATAGAGGAGACACTCCAAAATACGAGTGTAATACTTGGGGTGCCTATTGTCCCGGCACTCGCGCAGCGCCTATCATCGGTTGACGAAATGATTGAGAAGATGGGTAGGGTGTATGTAGAGCCAAAACTAGATGGGACGAGAGTACAAATACACTATAGTAAGAATTTAGATCAGAAATTAGAAATAAGAAATCAGAAAAACCAGGAGATGTTGTTTGAAGAAGAAGTGCCAGATATTTGGGTTAAGACGTATACCCGTAATCTGGATGAAAATACAGCGCAGTTCCCCGAACTCCTCCAGATTAAAAATGAAATAGATGCAGAGAGCGTGATCCTAGACGCAGAAGCAGTGGGATACGACCCAGCTAGCGGTGAACTGCTACCTTTTCAGATGACAATTACGCGCAAACGTAAACATGGTATTAGTGAGCAGCAGAAGAATATCCCACTCAGATTTTTTGTTTTTGACATTATGTATTTAAATGGAGCTAGCTTGATCAATAAGCCATTATCAGAGAGACGAGAAATACTGAAAACTGTGTTAAAGCCGGATTTGGTATTGGCACTAAACCCTCAGATAGAGACTGATCAGGCTACAGAGATCAGAGAGTATCATGCCAACCAACTGTTAGAGGGACTCGAGGGAGTACTGGTTAAAAAGACTGAGGGCGTGTACCAGCCTGGTCGATCAGGCTTTAACTGGGTCAAGCTAAAAGAAGTAGAGAGTGCGGAGGGTAAACTGTCAGACACGATAGACTGTGTGGTAATGGGTTATTACCGAGGTAAAGGTAAGAGGAGTAACTTTGGGATGGGTGCTTTTTTGGTTGGGATAAAGGGTGTTGATGAAACCATACTTACAATTGCTAAGATCGGGACTGGACTGACGGACGAGCAGTTTAGAGAGTTATATAGCAAGCTCCAAAAAATAGAGTCAAAGAGTAAAATCGCCGAATATGAAGTTGAGTCGGTCCTATGCCCAGATGTATGGGTCAAGCCCGAGGTGGTAGTTGAGGTCGCGGCTGACGAGATCACAGTCTCACCTAGTCACAGCGCCAAATATGCCCTACGGTTCCCCCGATTAGTTAAGTTTCGTGATGACAAAAGTGTGAAAGAAATAACAACGCTAGACGAGTTAAAAAGTATAAAGCAAAAAACATAAAGTATGGCGACAAATCCGACACAACCTACACTGCTTGGAGATATTTTGTCTAAGTACAAACCCAAGGAGGATGGGAAGTACATCTCTCAAGAATTTCAGGACTATGCCTACCGACTAGCGATAGATCTAGATGATCTAGCGCACAAATCACTATATATGAGACTGGCCAAGAGTACGCCGAGAGGACTACTAGATGCGGCTCGTACTTTTGCTATGGACGCGCCTAATGCACGGAGTAAGGGGAGGATATTTATGTGGAAACTAAGAGAGTTGCGGACTAAAACAGCGACCGGTAAATAGTATATAGTTAAGACATGCAAAAGTATGTTCTGTCCCATCTGCCTATGGCACTCGTTTACGGCGGAATCATCTTTGTTCTAAAGGGACTACTACCTATTGGTGATATTAGTAAGTATCTCAACTGGGGTGGATGGATGATTGGGGTTACAGTTGGTGTACTCGTATTGTTCGTTGACCGAATTGTCTATACGTTTAGTTATCCGGGGACCCAGATCTCACAGCAGTTTTCGTGGTACTGGAAACAGAAGCAATATATGACCGCGCTAACCTTGCTTTATGACCGCAGACTAGAAGCAGAGAGATTAACATTCCGCTCGAGTTTGTTTATGGCTCTGTGGGT
>CAZSVV010000039.1:0-2396 GCA_964610445.1 uncultured Pseudomonadales bacterium
TTAGTTGATGAAAACATTTCAAAAACTAAAGAACAATCCTGAGTTGTGGAGTCAGTACTGGGTACGGGAGCAAGTGATTGATGCGATTCGGAGTTTTTTTAAAGGTCGTGGATTTCATGAGGCTGAGGTACCACTCCTACTACCCACGCCCTCGACAGAGCCATTCCTCGAAGTATTTAAAACACAGCTATCAGATGATCATGGCAATAAATGGGATGGTTTTTTGCCATCGAGCCCCGAGTTTGCTCTAAAAAAACTCTTGTCGGCAGGGTCTGGATCTATTTTTACTATCACCAAATCTTTTCGTAATGGGGAGGGGAGGTCGAGTAGGCATAACCCTGAGTTTACGATCCTCGAGTGGTACGCGGTTGGTGGTAATTATTGGACGGTAGCAGAGCAATTTCAAGACCTTCTGTTATTTATCCTGAGTGCAGTGCAATCAGATAATCAGCAATTCAGCAGGTCAGCAATTACATATCAGGGCAAAGAATACTCGTTAAAGGCTCCGTGGGAGAGGATAAGTGTTGCAGAGGCATTTGAAAAATATGCAGGGATTGATACTGAGACAATGCTTGATAGGGACAAGTTAAAAGAAGCAAGTAAAAAGAAGGGATATCAGGTAGATGATGAGAGTACCTGGGAGGAGATGTGGAACCAGATCATAGCAAACGAGGTAGAGCCAAAGCTCGGGGTGACTGGGCCTACCATAATGTATGACTTCCCCGTGTCACAGGCGGCACTAGCCAAAAAAGCCAAAGATCCACGATTTGCGGAGCGGTGGGAAGTGTATCTAGCAGGATATGAGCTAGGGAACTGTTTTTCAGAGCTGACTGACTGGGCGGAGCAAGAGGTTAGGTGTAAGGCTGATCTACTGGAGCGGAAAAAGCTAGGTAAGACAGAGTACCCAATGGATACTGACTTTATTGAGGCACTAAAGCTCGGGATGCCAGAAACTGGGGGTATCGCGGTAGGAGTGGATCGATTGGTCGCACTATTTGCCGATACGACGAGCATCGCAGATACACTGTTTTTCCCTGTAGAGGAGATGTTTGAGAACTAAGATAGCATTTCGACTTACGATTTTTTGTTTTTGAGAAATTCGTTTCAGGACAAATTAGATTCGACCGCTGGTGCTTGCTCATCTAATTTCTCTTGAATTCTCATACTTACAATGCACAATAAATCGACGTCTGCATGCTCTTTGTTTGTTAACAAATTAGGTGTATCAATACGAACATTTGACAGCATGGCGTATAATATAGGACATATGAAACAATTTTTGATTGGTCTAGTTACTGTGCTCGTATTAGTAGTTGCTGGCTTGCTCGCTTTTCGCGGGGTGACCGGACTATTTGGTCGTTTATTCCCGACTCCAAGCGCGAGTCCAGTCGCCAGTGCCACGCCGATGCCTAGCGTAACTCCTACACCTAGTGCGACAGCAAAACCTAGTGCTACACCAACCGCTACTCCCAAAGGTGCTACGACTACTAAAGGTGGAGTGGTAAAAGGAGTCAGTACTACAACAACTAAAAAAGTAGTGACCACTACCTCACATCTAACTCTTACCTTGGTTAAGACTAGTATTTGTCCGATTAGCTATACGACAGAAGTTAGAGATATTACGGGTCCACTGACACTTAGATATGAACTAATCGATAATACTAGCTTTGGGATCACCATCTGGAAGAAGGATGGCAATGAGCTACTAGCTAATACTACGTACGGTGGTAGAAATGGGACAATTAAGACTATCTCAGGTGTTGATTATATGAAAGTCAGAGTAGAGTCTAAGAGCTGCGCTGGCAATAATGATAACTGGCTCAAATTAACGGCAGAACGGTAAGCTGTGTAAATCCGTATAGCCGTATAGCCGTTAATCCGTGAATCAGTGTTTTGCTATTATTGTTTCATGGTAGATTTTGCAAATAAATTTGAAGAACTACTCGTTTGGCAAAAGTCCCGTAACCTCAGTAAAGAAATATATTTGATAACCAAAGATTGGAGAGATTTTGAGTTAAAGGATCAAATTAGAAGAGCAGTAGTCTCTATATCTTCTAATATCGCTGAAGGGTTTGAGCGTGGAAGTAAAGACGACTTTGCTAGGTTTTTGTACATAGCAAAAGGCTCTGGTGCAGAGGTAAGGAGTCAATTATACTTAGCTTTAGATCTGGGGTACATGGATACAGTGATGTTTGCGAAGCTTAATGACCAAGCGGATCATATAGTCAAACTACTTACAAAATTTATTCAATCTCTTAAGAAAAAGTAATACGGATTTACGGATATACTGATTTACTGATATACGTCATGCTCTAGATACGTACTCGCCTGTTTCGGTATCGACTATTACTGTCTCACCAGATTTTACAAAGAGGGGGACCATTACCTCAAAACCA